>NZ_CP062231.1:681785-1363571 GCF_024707525.1 Rhizobium sp. TH2
CGTCAAGCCCAACGCGCATGACTGGGACCTCGCGGCCGCAGACCTGATCCTCACCAATGCCGGCGGCGGCGTGTGCGACATGCATGGCGAGCCGCTGGTTTATAATTCCCCGACGGCGCGGCATGGGATATTGTTTGCAGCACGCAGGGATTTGCTCGGGCCTATGCTGGCGAGGGTCCAACCGGCACCTCCGGAGATTCCTTGAATTCGCGCCCGTTATTCAGCCATGATCGGAGCCGGAGCGGCAGGGTGCGGTGAGTCTGCCGGAACCTACGCGGCTGCATCATCCTGACGCGGCTCCGCAAGCCGCAGCGCCGCATCCGCGCCTACTGTCAACATGCGAGCCGATAGTTCTCGCCCTTCCATAATGCGGGCAAGCTGAAGCGTGCCGATGAGGGTGGCACACATCGCCATCGCGGTATCCTCGGGTTTGCCGGTTTGCGGCGGCAGGGCTGATGCCAGCTGGCGGACGAGGGTCAGGAAACGTTCGGTATAGACTTGACGCGCCTCGGCTGGCTGACGCGCGAGCTCCGGTAGAAGCGCTGCGAACGAGCACCCATGTGCCGGGTCGTCGCGATGCTCAGCCGACAGGTAGGTTCCCACCGCCGCCGCCAACCCGCCAGCGGCAATGGCTTCTGCCACCTGCTTCGATAGATCCTCAAGCGCCGCCGCAACGGTTTCCCGCACCAGCTCCGCCTTGGAATCGAAGTGGGCATAGAAGGCACCATTCGTCAGCCCCGCGTCACTCATGACACTGGCCAAACCAGACGCGGCGATACCGTCGCAGCGAAAACGTTCGCTTGCGACCTTCATGATTTGGCGACGCGATGCGTCCTTCCGGCCTTTTTCGTAGCGCATGATTCGTTTTAGGGCTTTTCAGATTAGATTACGAGTGTTATATAATATTACGATCATAATTTAAAGAATGAAATCATCGGATCGCGATTGGAGAATTGAATGAGTGGAAATTCGCTACGGACCGCTATTGTGACGGGCGCCTCTTCGGGCATCGGCCGCGCCAGCGCCGAGGCGCTGGTGCAAGCGGGTTTCAGAGTCTTCGGGACAAGCCGCCGGCCGAGCAGTGGCGGTCCGGACGGCGTTTCGATGCTGATCTGCGATGTCACCGATGAAGCCGCGGTCAATTCCCTTGTCGAAACCGTGCTGTCGAAGACCGGCCGGATCGACATTCTCGTCAACAATGCCGGCCTCGGCCTCATTGGCGGGGCTGAAGAATCCTCGGCGAGGCAGGCGCAGGTCATGTTCGACGTCAACGTGTTTGGCGTTATCCGGATGGCGACGCAGTGCTTCCGCACATGCGAAAGCAGCGAAGCGGCCGGATCATCAACATCAGTTCCGTCCTGGGGTTTATTCCCGCTCCCTTCTCGGCGCTCTACGCATCCACGAAGCACGCGCTCGAGGGCTACACGGAATCCCTGGACCACGAACTGCGCGTGCACGCCATCCGTGCCATCCTCGTCGAACCAGCCTATACCAGGACGGCTTTCGACCAGAATGCCGTGTCGCCGGACCGACCGATGCCCGCCTATGAAGCGGCACGCCAGAATGCGGCCACCGTTATCCAGGAGGCGATGAGGACAGCGGACGATCCTCAGGCGGTGGCGGACATCATTGTAAAGGCAGCCACCGCAGCCGTGGCAAAAAAGCGCTACACGGTTGGCAAGCTGGCCTCTCAGCTGAGCCTGTTGAGGCGCTTTGTCCCGGCCTTTGCTTTCGACAAGAGCCTGCGCAAGCAGTTGGGTCTCGATCGAGTGTGATGAACATGCGCGTGGCCATAGGGAAAATTCATATGAAAGCAACAGCTCTCTGCGCGATGGCATTGCTTGCCGCCGGCTGTGCCAGGCAGCCCGGCCAGATCGCGGCAAGTCCGGTCGCGACGGATCGCTATCTGCAAATGTCCTGCGCCGAACTTCTCGCAAAAAGAGACAGCACGAAAATCACGCAGGCGCGGTTGGAGGACGCCCAGCATAATGCAGCCGAGCACGACAAGGCCGCCATGAGCGTCATCCACGTTCCCGTTGCTTCGATGGCCGGCCAGGACAGGGAAGACGAGGTTGCGCGCGGCAGGGGCGAACTCGTGGCGATCGACGCGACAATCAAGTCCAAGGGCTGCGAGTGACACATTCACCGCCGTCCGGATCAAACCCAAACAAGCAACAATCAAACTCCTGGAGATAAGACAATGCTGACTTTCAAACATGCCGGCGTGCTTGCGATCACCCTGGCCGCTACATTCATGTCTTCCGCCGCGCGGGCGGACAATGCTTCGCCGGTCGGCGTGTGGAAGAACATCGACGATGTCAGTGGCAAGCCGCGAGCGTTGATCCGCATCACTGAGTCGAACGGAATCCTGCGGGGTACGGTGGTAAAGGTATTTCCCGGCCCCGACGAAGACCAGAATCCGAAATGTGGTGAATGCGAGGGCGCGCGCAAGAACGCGCCGATCGTCGGCCTGTAAATTCTGTCCGGGCTGAAAAAGGATGGCGACGAATATACCGGCGGCGAAATTCTCGACCCTGAAAACGGCGAGGTCTACAGCAGCAATTTGCATCTGATCGACGGTGGCAGGAAACTCAGCGTGCGCGGCTATATCGGCGTATCGCTGCTGGGCCGTTCGCAGACCTGGATACGTCAGTAACAGGATACCGCACCAACGGAAAAGCGGTGGTGCGCTTCATGCAATCAACAGGATCGGAAAGAAAAATACCATGCACGAGAATCTGACATGAAAGCCTTCTTCATCGATCGCTACGGCAAGAAGAGCGGCGCACGGATCGGCGAGAGACCCGACCCGGCGCTCAGGGACAATGACGTGCTGGTCCAGGTCCACGCCGCCGGCGTAAACGTGCTGGATTCCAAGATCAGGGATGGCGAGTTCAAGCTCATCCTGCCTTATCGCCTGCCGCTCGTTCTCGGCAACGACGTGGCTGGCATTGTCCTGCGGGTCGGCCCCAAAGTGACGCGGTTCAAGCCCGGTGACGAGGTCTATGCGCGGCCGGACAAGGATCGTATCGGCACTTTCGCGGAACTGATCGCCATGAATGAGACCGATGTGGCGATCAAGCCGAAAGACCTCAGCATGGAAGAAGCGGCTTCGATCCCGCTCGTTGGCTTGACGGCATGGCAGGCGCTGATCGAAAAAGCCGACCTGAAGAAGGGACAGAAAGTCCTGATCCATGCGGGCTCCGGCGGCGTCGGAACGTTTGCGATCCAACTGGCGAAGCATATCGGCGCAACCGTCGCGACGACGACGAGTACCTCCAATGTCGATCTGGTCAAAAGTCTCGGCGCCGATGTCGTCATCGATTACAAAACACAAGATTTCGAGAAAATCCTCAGTGGCTACGACGTTGTCCTCAACAGCCTCGGCAAGGTTACGCTCGAAAAATCCCTTCGTGTGCTGAAACCCGGCGGCAAGATGATCTCGATCTCCGGCCGGCCCGACCCTGATTTTGCGAAGGAGTTGGGGGCGAGCTGGTTCCTGCGAACAGTCATGCGCCTTCTGAGCCACGGAATCAGAAAAAAGGCAAAACGCCATGGTGTGAGCTATTCATTTCTGTTCATGCGCGCGCAGGGCGACCAATTGCACGAGATCACCGCGTTGATCGATTCGGGTGCCATACGGCCGGTCGTGGATCGGATCTTTCCATTCGCTTCGACCGGGGAAGCACTGACGTATGTCGACGCAGGGCGTGCAAAAGGCAAGGTGGTCGTCAAGATGAGATGACCGACTTGGCATCTTACTCTCGACGCCGCAACTGGAGCCCGCCCGGACGTTACTCACAGGCGATTGCCGTGAGCCGCGACCACACGACCCTTGAGCCATTGACGTTTCCGGGATATTGCCGCAATCCAGTGGTCAGATTTGACCAAATGGAAAAAGCAAGAAGAACACCAAGGCGGACCCCCATGAGCGGATCAGACAAGCCCAAGCAGCTCCTTCATCTCGTTTTCGGCGGTGAACTGGAAAAGCTGACCGGCAGCGAATTCAAGAATCTCGACGAGCTCGACATCGTCGGTATTTTCCCCGATTACGCCTCGGCACATGTCGCCTGGAAGGCAAAGGCGCAGCAGACCGTCGACAACGCCCATATGCGCTATTTCATCGTGCATATGCACAAGCTGCTCGATCCGACCTTGGGCGCGAAATAGATGTTCGTCCGGCCAGAGGCACTCGCCCGATGAAGAGCCTGCGCGCCCGTGCGGCGCTTGCGGCCTATCGTGGGCTGGGTGTCGCCGCCTATCCCGCGATTAGTGCCTTCGTGCTGCTGCGCAGCGCGCGCGGCAAGGAGGAACGAGCGCGGAAATCCGAGCGCTATGGCTATTCCAGCGCGGCCCGGCCCGAAGGCCCGCTGATCTGGGTGCATGCGGCGAGCGTCGGCGAGACCAATGCCATGGTGCCGCTGATCAAGGAAATCTCTCGCCGGGGCATCACGGTGCTCCTGACCACCGGCACCGTGACATCGGCGACAATCGCCCGATCGCGGCTTGAGAACGACGTGATCCACCAATATGTGCCGCTCGACCTCAAACCCGTCGTGCGGCGGTTCCTCGAATACTGGCAGCCGGACCTGGCGCTGTTTGCCGAATCCGAAATCTGGCCGGCGACGATCATGGAGTTGGGCAAGCGGCACATTCCGCAGATCCTGGTCAATGCCAGGCTGTCGGACAGGTCCTTCCGCCGTTGGTCGTCCTTTCCCCGCATCGCGTCGGCACTGTTCGAGAACATGTCGCTGGTCATCGCGCAATCCGAACTCGACGCCGCCCGCTTCCAGGAACTCGGCGCGTTGCCGGTGCTGATATCGGGCAACATGAAAGCCGACAGCGACATGCCGGCCGCCGACCCGCTGACTTTGGCGCGAACCAAATCGCAGATCGGCAACCGCGGCACATGGGCGGCGATCTCGACCTTCGACGGCGAGGAGAAGGCGGCCGCCCAGGTGCACAAGGCGCTCAAATCGCGGCTCGATCTCGTCACCATCATCGTGCCGCGCCATCCCGAACGTTGCGACGAAATCGAGGAAATGCTGTCCGCCGAGGGCATGATTGTCGCGCGCCGCAGCCGCAATGACGCTGTCATGGCGGACACTGATATCTATCTCGGTGATACGATCGGCGAGATGAGCCTCTACCTGCAACTCACCGAGATCGCCTTTGTCGGCCGGTCGCTCACCGCGTCGGGCGGCCAGAACCCGCTCGAGCCCGCCATGATGGGCTGTGCGGTGCTGTCGGGCGGACAGGTGGGCAATTTCCGCGAAAGCTACCAGACGCTGGCGCGCAACGGTTCGGCCCGCATGGTGCGCGACACCGAGATGCTCGCCAAGGGCGTCTACTATCTGATCACCAACGAAACCGCCCGCCACGCGATGATCGATGCAGGTTTGCAGACCGTGCATCAGATGCGGGGGGCGCTGACCGCGACGCTGCGCGGGCTCGAACCCTATGTCAATCCGCTCACCATGAAGGCCCGGCTGATGCCCCGCAACGGCGCGCTGACCGGCAAATAGAAAGCAATCCCGTGAAGATCTCCGGCATTCTCTTCGACAAGGACGGCACGCTGCTCGACTACGACAAGAGCTGGGCGCCGGTGAACCGCCGCTGCGCGCTCTACGCGGCCGATGGAGACATGGAATTGGGCGATCACCTGCTGCGCACCTGCGGCATGGATCCGGAAACCGGCGAGACTGTTGCCGATAGCCTGTTTGCCGCCGCTGCCCCAAGCGAGATCGCCGCCGGCATGATCGCGGCCGGCTCGAAGCACGAGGCAGTCGAACTGACCCGGCATCTCGATCGCTTCTTCCTTGAAGGTGCATCCACCTCCGTGCCGGTCGCCAACCTTCAAGCGCTTTTCCTCAAACTGAAGGAGCGCGGGTTGAAGCTCGGCATTGCCTCGTCGGACAACGAGGCCTCGATCCGTTCGATGGCGGAATACCAGCACATACTGCCGTTACTCGACTATATTGCCGGCTATGACAGCGGCCATGGCGTCAAGCCCAATCCCGGCATGATCGAGGGCTTTGCCCGCGAATGCGGCATAAAGGCCAGCGAGATCGCCATGGTCGGCGACAATACCCATGACTTGCATATGGCGCGGAATGCCCGGGCGGGTCTCGCGATCGGCGTGCTGACCGGTACCGGCACGCCCGCGTCGCTTTCGCCCTTCGCCGATCATGTCCTGGGCAGTATAGAGGAACTCGGCGCGCTGCTCGATAGTATTTCCGCGCCCGAACCCGTCTGATTCAACCCTTGCATTATCCGGGGTTTTAGCGTTTCTTCGCCGCAATTCTGGTTTTACGGGGCCGGCCACCGATGCGCCGGCGATGAAATGGTATCTGAAGCGCCACCCTTCTGGTGGAAAAAAGGCGATCCAAGGGCCTGGCTGCTTGCACCGGCCTCGTTGATCTATGGCTATTTCGCCAGCCGGCGCCTCAGGAAGGCCAAGCGGCTGGAAATCGAAGTGCCCGTCATCTGCGTCGGCAACTTCACCGTCGGCGGCGCCGGCAAGACCCCCACCGTCATCACGCTCGCCAAGGCCGCCAAGGCGCGGGGCTTGAACCCGGGCGTGCTGAGCCGCGGCTATGGCGGCAGCATGGACCGCACGACCGTTGTCGATCCCGATCATCACCGTGCCCGCGATGTCGGCGACGAACCGCTGCTGATCGCCCGCGAGGCGCTGACCGTGATTTCCCGCAAGCGGGTAGACGGCGCGCGCACGCTGATCAAGGAAGGCGCCGATATCATCATCATGGATGACGGTTTCCAGAGCGCCGTGCTGCATTTCGACTATGCGCTGATGGTGGTCGATACGATCCGGGGCATCGGCAACGGCTTCCTCGTGCCGGCCGGCCCGGTGCGGGCGCCGACCACGCTGCAACTGAAATATGCGACGGCGCTTTTGAAGCTCGGCCGCGGCAACGCCGCCGATCCCTTCATCCGCATCGCGGCCCGATCGGGCAAGCCGGTTTTCGAGGGCAAGGTCGATCCCGTCGGCGACCGGGATATCATCGCGGGGCAGAACGTGCTCGCCTTCGCCGGCATCGCCGATCCAAACAAGTTCTTTTCAACAGTCGAGGGTCTCGGCGCCAACATCGTGGTGCGCCGCCCCTTCGGTGATCACCAGCACCTGCTCGACGACGAGATCGGCGACCTGCTGACAACGGCGGAGAAGCAGGAACTCGTAATCGTCACCACCGCCAAGGATGCCGTGCGCCTGCGCGGCCACCATGGTCGGGCCGAGGAACTGGCGGCCAAGCTCACCGTGATCGACGTGGAAATGGCCTTCGACTCGCCGAACACGGCGCGGCTGATCATCAACGAGGCGATTGCCAGCTTCAGGAAGCGACGGCTGTTGAGGCCTTAGGCTTCCAGCCTGCGCCAGACACTATCGACCACATCGCGCCCGAAGTCGGGTGTCAGCGGCAGGTGACCGACCAGCAGCCGGTAGAAGACCGGCGCATAGAGCATGTCGAGGATGATCTCGATATCGGTATCCAGTGTGATTTCCCCGTTCTTTTCAGCCGCCGCCAAGATTGCGCGGCCTTCCTCGCGCTGCTCGAGCATGACGCGGGTGCGGAAGGCCTTGGCCATTTCGCTGTCGGGATCGGCGGCCGCCATGGTCAGCGCGATCTGCCGGCCGCGGGTGGACGCGAAGATATTGAGCAGGTTTTCCATCTGCTGCTGGAGGCGTTGCCGGGACGCGCCCTTCGGCTCGGCGGGCTTCGCCGAAGGCTGCCCGACCATCAGGGCTGCCATGGCGAGTTCCTGGGCATTCTTCCAATAGCGGTAGATCGTCGGCTTTCCCACGCGGGCGCGCTCGGCAACCGCCTCGATCGTCAGGCGACCGAGGCCATCGGCAACCAGCATGTCCTGGGCGGCGCGCAATATCGCATCGCGGGCGGCCTGGCTGCGCGGGCGTCCGCGCTTGGCGGCAGTATTCTCATCGGGCTCTTGACTCATTATGAAACGTACCGTAACGTAAATAAAATAACCGGTCAAGGTGATCCTATGTCCAGTCCAGGAAAAGTCCACGCCATGTGTGCCTATCTCACGCTCAGAAATGCCTCCGAGGCGATCGATTTCTATCGCCGGGCCTTTGGCGCGGAAGAGCTGTTCCGTCTTGTCGATCCGGGCGACGGCCGGATCGGCCATGCCGAAATGTCGATCGGCGGGCAGCGGTTCTTCGTCAGCGACGAATATCCCGATTTCGGCGCCATCGGTCCGGACAGGCTGGGCGGCACGACGGTCAAATTTCACCTCGATGTCGATGACGTCGATGCGTTTGCCGCACACGCCGTTTCCTGCGGCGCGGTGATGCTGAGGACGCCGAAGGATGAGTTCCACGGCTACCGCACCTGCCTGCTTTCCGATCCATTCGGCTATGGCTGGTTCATCGCCAGCAAGGTCGAGGAGGTGAGCGCGGTCGATATGCAGCGGCGCTGGACGGAGATGATGGGCGGTGCCGGGCAGGAGGCAACGGCATGACACAAGCCGATCTCGACGAATTCACCGCAATTGAAAATGCCTTCAACGACGCGATGGTGTCCAACGATGTCACCCGTATCGCCGATTGCATTTCCGACGACTGGGTGCTGGTGACGCCTGAAGTGGGACCCGTCAGCCGCGAGGGCATGCTGGCGGCGATCTCATCGGGCACGCTCAGCCATGACATGATGGTCAAGCAACTTGCACGGGTGAAGGTCTATGGCGACATGGCCGTCGTCACTGGACGCGGCCAGAATACCGGAATGTTCAAGGGTGAGCCGATCAAGGCCGATGAATGGATCACGGATGTCTATCGCAAGCTGGACGGCGAGTGGCGCTGCGTGCTGACGCATCTGACGCCGGCGCAGAATTGAAGGGAATTCAGGCCTATTGAACCGGCCACGCGCCAGCGCGCTTGTCGCCTTCGAGCGAAGCAGCCGCATCGGCATAGGCTTCCTGTCGGTCGACGCTCCAGTATTTGAGCTCGTCGATCGGGATCTGCTTTCCTGTGACCGCGCAGGTCACATAGCCGCCCGGCAGCAATATCTGGAAATCGCCGTCGAGGTAGCGGATCTTCGCTTCGCGGCTGCCGCTGCCTTCAAACCGGTTCATCATGATGCTTGGATTCCAGACTGTGATCGTTAGCCGGATATATCGCGGCCGGAGAATGCTTTCAACTGCGTCCGAACAGCCTTTCGATATCGGAGAGCTGAAGCTTGATATAGGTCGGGCGGCCGTGGTTGCACTGGCCGGAGCCCGGCGTGGCTTCCATCTGGCGGAGCAGGGCGTTCATTTCCTCGACCCGCAGCCTGCGGCCGGAGCGCACCGAACCATGGCAGGCCATGGTCGCGGCGACATGTTCGAGCCGCGAATGCAGCGTTGCTGACGTATCCCATTCGGCGATCTCGTCGGCGAGTTCCCGGATCAGGCCCTGCGCGTCGACCTTGCCCAGCATCGAGGGTGTCTCGCGGATCATGATCGCGCGGGGGCCGAAGCGCTCGTAGTGCAGGCCGAGCACTTTCAGCTCCTCGGCATGGGCCATCAGCCGGTCGCAATCCTCTTCGGGCAGATCGGCAATCTCGGGGATCAGCAGCGCCTGCGACGGGATCGAGCGGGATGCCAGCGCCTTGCGCATGTCCTCGAAGACGAGGCGCTCATGGGCGGCATGCTGGTCGACAATGACCATGCCGTCCTCGGTCTGGGCGATGATGTAATTCTCATGCACCTGCGCCCGGGCGGCGCCGAGGGGGAAGGAGAAGCCTTCCTCCGCAACCGGCTCCGTTCGCATCGAGGGCTGCGATTCAGCAGAGCGGGCGGCGGGCGCCATCACATCGCCGAAGGCCGCTTGCGTCGCTTCGGCGAAGGCCGGCTGGCGCGGCTGGAAGCTGAACGGGCGCGATGGCGAAGCCGACGGTGTCCAGTCCCGGCGCGGCTCGGGCCGGAAGCCCGGCGTGAAAGCCGCCATCATCGACCGCGCCGCCGTAGTCGAGGACCGGTCGCCTTCCACCGCCAGCGCCTGGCGGATGGCGCCGACGATCAGGCCGCGCACGAGGCCGGGATCACGGAATCGCACATCGGACTTGGCGGGGTGGACATTGGCATCGACAAGTGCCGGATCGAGCGTCAGGTCGAGCACCGCGACCGGGTGGCGGCCACTCGGCACCGTCTCGGCATAGGCACCGCGCAAAGCGGAATTGATCAGCTTGTCGGCGACCGGCCTGCCGTTGACATAGGCAAACTGGTGGGCGGCATTGCCGCGATTGAACACCGGCAGCCCGGCAAAGCCCGTGAGCCGCACGCCCTCGCGCTCGGCATCGATCTCGATCGCGTTCTCCTCGAAATCCTTGCCGATGACCTGGGCGATGCGGGCGAGGCGATCGGTGCCGGTGGCGGCGAATTCCAGCGTCGCGCGGTCGGTGCCCGAGATCACGAAGCGGACATGCGGGAAGGCGATCGCCATGCGCCGGATGATCTCGGTGATCGCGCCGCCCTCGGCCTTCTCGGTCTTGAGGAATTTGAGCCGCGCGGGCGTGGCGAAGAACAGGTCGCGGACCTCGACGATGGTGCCGGTATTGGCGGCCCTCGGGCGGATCGGCGTGGCGCGGCCGCCGGTGACCGCGATCTCCGAACCGTTCTCGGCGTCGCGTATGCGGCTGACGATCGAGAGCTTGGCGACCGAGCCGATCGAGGGCAGCGCCTCGCCCCGAAAGCCCAGCGTGCGGATATCGTCGAGCCCGTTCTCGAGCTTCGAGGTGCAATGCCGCCGCACCGCGAGCTCGAGATCCTCCGGCCGCATGCCGGAACCATTGTCGATCACTCGGATCAGGCTTTTGCCACCACCCGACGTGGCGATCTCGATGCGCGTTGCGCCGGCGTCGATCGCGTTCTCGACCAGTTCCTTCACCGCGCTGGCCGGTCGTTCGATGACCTCGCCAGCGGCGATCTGGTTGATGAGCGTTTCGGGCAGGAGCTTGATGGCCATGGGGGTATTGTCTAGGATTCGGCGGCAAGAGGGAAGGGGCGGGGCATCGAAGCGCCGCTTGGATCGTTGGTGACACCCTGAAGCACTCAAGAGTGCCGGGCCTGCGCCTCAGTCGGTTCGAGCCTTGCCGTAGACCGACTCCGCGAGCACATCCGCCAGCCGACCGCGCCGCGCCAGCTCGCCGATGATAAAATGCTGGTCCCAATCGGGAATTTTCTCGATCGTCACATTCGGCAATCCCTCGAGGGTCTTCGTCTGCATTGCGTCAAATACCGAACCCTCTCCATACAGAAAATGCACCAGAACATCGTTTGCACTGTAGATCGCACGCAGATCCGGCTCGCGCAGGTTTTCCTGTTCCATCAGCTTTGCGACGTTCTGGTAGGACGGCTTGTCAGCAAACATCTGCGATCCGGCTTCCAGTGAGGTCGGCCCGGAAAAGCACAGCACGCCGTCGGCATCGAGCATCGCGCCATAGTTGAGGGCGGCGTAGACACCTGCCGAACTGCCGATGCAGACCAATCTTTCGCTGCCGAGCGCTGCGACGTCGTCTCGAATTTTGGCGACGGTCTGCGCCATGTTACCGATGGATGCCAATCCCCCGAGATAAAACGACTTGCGGGAGTCGCGCAAGTAAATCGCATTGACCGATGGGTCGCTGAGCCACAGCATGAACGCGTTGATTTCGACGCCGAACCTGTTCGCGGCACCGCAAAAAAGGATGACCGTGGTGTTGGCTTTCCGGTCGATGACCTGATAGTCGAGCCAGTATCGGTCCAAATGATCCGTCCTATCGATCTGCGGCCCGAGTTGCAGCATCGAACTGGTCTCGTTTACGCTTTGACTGGTGAAGCGTTCCATGCAAAGGGCGATGTAGGTTCTTGCGACGCTGATGCGCCCAACGCTTATGATGAAATTCAGCGCTGGCTTGGCGATCATGAGCTGAACGTCGAGCTTGAACGACTTGCCAGCTTCGATCTTGCGTATGGCGTTGGTTGCGTGCAGCGCGATCTTTTTGAGACCCGTATTGTCCGAGTACAGATCCTTGATCGTTGCCTTCAGCGCCTCGTAATCAACATCGTCGTCATAAAAGAACGGTATGAGCGCCTCAAGACTCTTCATTTTTTGGCCATAGATTCGTTTGGTGTCGCCCGAACTGGCCGTGGGCTGCTCTTCAGTCATTGCTATTTGATGTTCCTTGCGTTCGATGACTTCGCCGGCGGCGATCTGGTTGATGAGCGTTTCGGGCAAGAGCTTGATGGGCATCCGCCTATTGTTTCGGATTCGGCGGCAAGAGGGAAGGGGTGCGAGATGACACGAGCTACCATAAGTCACTCGCAATCGCTGTACGGATGGCGCATTTGTCCATGTGAGCTCCGGCAGTTCACGACGAGCGTTTGACCGCCATTGGCCCATTGCGGACTCCGGAGACCGCTGCCGCAATGGTCGATGTTACTGTAACGTGCTTGCTCTTTTCGCTTTGAGGTCTACCGTTCCAATCTCCATAAAAAGGGAGGAACCAATGACCAGCGATACGTCTATCCAGACTGCCGGTGTCAGCCGGCGCGCAGTTCTTCTTGGCAGCACCACTCTCGCGGCGACGATTGCTTTATCGCTTAGCCGCCCGGCATCTGCGCAGGCTGCTACGCCACCGCACATCGTCTACATCGTTTCAGACGATCAAGGCTGGAAGGATGTCGGGTTTCATGGCTCCGATATTAAAACGCCGAACATAGATGGTCTCGCAGCAGCCGGTGCGGAGCTGATGCAGTTTTACGCGCAGCCGATGTGCTCTCAGACGCGAGCGGCGATGCTGACGGGCCGGTACCCGCTGCGGACCGGTTTTCAGACGACGGTCATCCCGTCGGGCGGCCTGTATGGGGTGCCGATGGATGAGTACCTATTGCCACAGGCGATGAAGGACGCAGGGTACGAGACTGCACTCGTCGGAAAATGGCACATTGGGCATGCCAAGACCGAGTTCTGGCCTCGTCAGCGAGGATTTGACTATTTCTACGGCGCGATGGTGGGCGAGATTGACCATTTCAAGCATGAAGCTCATGGGGAAGGCGATTGGTATCGCAACAATGATCGCATTGAGGAGGAAGGCTACGACACGACGCTTTTCGGCAATGAAGCAGTCAAGCGGATCGAAGGACACGATGCCAGCAAGCCACTGTACCTCTATCTTGCCTTCACAGCGCCTCATACGCCTTACCAGGCACCTGACGAGGCTCTCGCCAAGTATCCGGAGATCGCCGATACGTCGCGGCGCACTTACGCCGCGATGATCACTGCTATGGACGATCAGATTGGACGCGTGCTCGAAGCCTTGGACAAGAAAGGCATGCGTGAGAACACACTGATAGTTTTTCACAGCGACAACGGCGGAACACGTTCGGCGAAATTCACAGGTGAATCGAAGGTGACCGGTGAGCTTCCGCCCAACAACGGGCCATATCGTGACGGCAAGGGAACATTGTACGAAGGCGGCACACGCGTCGTGGCGCTCGCCAATTGGCCCGGCAAGATCAAGCCGGGAAAAGTCGATGGAATGATCCACGTGGTTGACATGTATCCGACGCTGGTCAGCCTCGCAGGAGGGGCGCTCGACAAGGCCAAGCCGCTGGACGGCCTCGATGTATGGGCGACGATCAGCGAAGGGAAGGTCTCGCCGCGCACGGAAGTCGTTTACAACGTGCAGCCCTGGGCAGCCGCTGTACGCCAAGGCGACTGGAAGCTGGTGTGGCAGACGATGATTCCGGGCAAGTTGGAGCTGTTCAACATTGCGGACGACCCAGCGGAAGCCACAAACCTAACGGAAGCAAATCCCGTCGAAGTGCAGAAACTTCAGAGCCGGATCACGGAACTGGCGGCCGAAGCGGCACCGAATCTGTTCTTGAAAGACGCATTTCGCCTCGTGGTTTCCGAAACGCCATCGACACCCGAGGGCTATTTCGAGGTGTCGGACTGACGCCAAGGCAGGAGATCGGACTCGGCTTGACTAAGGAGTGCCGTTCGCTTGTGTGACGGCCTCACCCGTGTGTCGGTTCCGAAAGAACCAGACGATGAAATACTTTCGACTCCAGGCAGCGATGGATTGTCTGCTTGTGGCGCAAAGAGCTCGATCTAACACACACCTGAGAGATAGGCGGGAACGACTCAAGGCCACCGCAAGCATGGGCCTACTCCGCCGCTTGCCTCACCACCCCCGCGATCCGGCTGAGCGACGCCCGGAGTGCCGCCGGCTTCACCGGCTTGTTCAACTGCGCAATCCCATCGCGATCCGCGAGCGCCCGGACCTCAGGCGTGCGGTCGGCGGTGATCAGGATGCCGGGGAGGGGGCCGAAGGCGAGGCGGAGGCGGGCGATGGCCGTGATGCCGTTGCCGTCGCCGAGATGGTAGTCGGCGATCACCGCGTCCGGGCGCCATTGCCGGGCGATGATATCCTCGCATTCGGCGAGGCTTGCCGCTGTTTCGATCACACAGCCCCAGCCCGAAAGCAGGATCTTCATGCCGTCGAGGATGGCAGGTTCGTTGTCGATGCAGAGCACCCGCAGCCCGTCGAGTTTCTGGCCCGGTCTAGTCATTGTGCTTGCCGGCTCGGTGGAGAGCGGCACCGCGCTGGTCTGGTCGAGCGGCAGGCGCACGCGAAACACGGTGCCCTTGCCCGGCGTCGATTGCAGTTCGACGGGGTGGGATAGAACGCGCGAAATGCGGTCGACAATCGAGAGGCCGAGGCCGAGGCCCGATGCCGTGCGGGCGCCTTCGTCGAGCCGGGCGAATTCCTTGAACACGGTCTTGAACTTCGATGACGGTATGCCGATGCCGGTGTCGTAGACCTGGATCCATGCCTCGTTGCCGCGCCGCCGGACGCCGACCAGAACGCGGCCCTTGATCGTGTATTTGATGGCGTTCGAGACGAGGTTCTGCACCAGCCGGCGCAACAGCGTCGGGTCGGTCTTCACCTTCAGCGATGTTGGCAGCACTTTCAGCGTCAGCCCCTGGGCGCGAGCGAGCGGCTGGTAATCGGTGTCGATGCGCTTCAGGAAATCGTCGAGCGCCACGGTCGAAAGCCGGGGTTTCATGGCGCCGGTGTCGAGGCGGGAAATGTCGAGCACGGCGCCGAGGATCGTCTCGACCGATTCCAGCGCCGAATCGATATTCTGCACGAGATCGCTGTTGGACGACCGGCCGAGGCGCTCGACCAGCGAGGAGGAATAGAGCCGCGCGGCATTGAGCGGCTGGAGGATGTCATGGCCGGCGGCGGCGAAGAAGCGCGTCTTGCCGATATTGGCCTCTTCGGCCGAGGCGCGGGCCTCGGCAAGCTCCGTGTTGACCCGGGTCAGTTCCTGCGTGCGCTCGGCGACGCGCTGTTCCAGCGTCTCGTTGGCCTCTTCCAGCGCCCGGTTGGCCTGCACGCGCTCCGTAATATCGGTGCAGGTGGTGACCATGCCGAGATCGGGCATCGGGTTGGAGCGCAGTTCGACGATCCGGGCGCCGCCATCGAGCACGATGAGGAAGGGCGTGTCGGGGGTGAGGATCTTTTCGATCACATCCTCTTCCTCGCCCATTCCGATATCACCACGGGCCTTGAGGATATCGATGATCGAGGCGAGTTGGAAACCCACCTGTCCGGCCTGTTCGGGCAGGTCGAGCAGGGTGCGGAAGCGGCGGTTCCAGATCGTCAGCCGCTTTTCTGCGTCGAAAACGGCGATGCCCTGGTCCATCTGCGAGAGCGCGGTCTGCAGCATGCCCTGGTTATATTGCAGCGCCTCGCTCGCCTGGTCGAGCAGCATGGCGGTCTCGGTCGTCTGGTCGTCCATACGGCGCATCGAGAGCGAGAGCACGAGACGCGCCGACGACGAACCGATCGCCGAGCCGAGCAGCTGTTCGGCGAAATTCATCAGGTCGGCGTCGGCGAGATCCTTGTCCTTGAGCTTGCGGCCGAGCTCCTCCTCGTAGGATGTAAAGGAACGCAGCATGCGCTCCTCGCCGAGATAGCGGCCGATCGCCAGCTTGAGGTCGCCGATCGTTAGGTTGGTGCGCCAGGTGCGCCGGTGCGGGCGGATGTTAGCATGCGGAATGAAGACATCCGCCTGCTGGCGTTCCAGCCCCTTGGCGTTGCGCGACAGCGAGCCGAGCACGAAGGCCGTGGTGTTGACGAACAGGCTGAGGATGACGGCATTGACGAAGGAATCGCTGCCGGGGCCGAACATGCCGCCGAACGGGAAGAACGCATCGAGGATGGCGGCGGCATCCGCCGATGTGTCGGTGCCGCCGAGGCTCGGCACGAACAGCATCCAGACCCAGACGGCAAAGCCGGTGGTGAGGCCGGCAATGGCGCCACGCGCATTGGCCCGCCGCCAGTAGAGCCCGCCGATCATCGCCGGCGCCATCTGGGCGATGGCCGCGAATGCGATCAGCCCGATCGAGGCGAGCCCGCCCGATGTGCCGGCGGAGCGATAATAGGCATAGCCGAGCAGCAGCACGGCGAAGATAGCGCCGCGACGGATGCCGAGCACCAGCTTGCTGATGTCTTCGAATTCCGGCTTGGCCTCGACCAGGTTGCGACGGAGCAGGACCGGCATGACGATATCGTTGGAGATCATGATCGACAGCGCCACCGAGGCGACGATGACCATGGCCGTGGCAGCCGAGAAGCCGCCGATGAAGGCGATCATCGTCACCCAGGGCATGTCGGCACTGAGAGGCAGCGCCAGCACATAGAGATCGGCATTGCCCGTGCCGTTGAAGTGGATCAGCCCGCCGATCGCGATCGGCAGCACGAAGATGTTGATCAGGACGAGATAGAGCGGGAAGAAGAAGGCCGCGAGCTTGAGTTCGCCGAAGGTGCGGTTCTCGACGACCATGACGTGGAACTGACGCGGCAGCATGATGATGGCGAAGGCCGAGAGAAGGATGACGACGATCCAGCGGCTGATCGGGGTCGAATGGCTGAGTGTCGCCTGGGCGAGCGCGTTCTGCTTTGCCAGTTCCCAGAGATGCGCCGGTCCATCGAAAATTCCGTAGAGCACGGTCAGCCCCACCGTCAGGATCGCGATCAGCTTGACCAGCGACTCGGTGGCGATGGCGAGGATCAGGCCGTCCTGGTGCTCGGTCGCATCGGCATGGCGCGTGCCGAACACGACGGCGAAGAAGGCGAGCGACAGCGACACCAGCAGCGGCAGGTCGATCAATTGATGGCTGTCGAGCCCGATCGCATATTGCGACGTATCGACCAGCGAACCGACGGAACTGGAAATCGCCTTGAGCTGCAGCGCGATGTAAGGCACGGCGCCCGCCAGCGCGATGAAGGCGACGATCATCGCCACGACGGGATTCTTGCCATAGCGGGCGGCGATGAAGTCGGCGATCGAGGTCAGCCGCTCGGCCTTGGCGATCTCGGTGATCCGCCTGAGCAGTGGCAGGCCGACGGTGAAGACCAGCATCGGCCCGATATAGATCGCGGTAAATTCGAAGCCGCGCGAGGCGGCGAGCCCGACGCCGCCGAAATAGGTCCAGGACGTGCAGTAGATGGCGAGGCTGAGCGCATAGACCAGCGGCCGGCCGCCGCTCGCGACCGCGCCGTTCTTCGTCCGTCTGTCGCCGTAGCTCGCCACCCCGAAGAGCAGGACGAGATAGGCGATGGCCGAGCCGAATATCACCCAGCCTGGCAGCATGGCGCCTCCCAACCCCCGAAATCAGGGACACGACAAGATGATAGAGCATCTCTCGGAAGTTTCAAATGCGGCTTTCGTCATGAAATTCCAGCAATTTGAGCGGGATTTTTCGGCTGGATTCTCGCGGCCGCTCTGTTAACCTCCGCCTTATCCGGAGTCTCATCCGGGAACTGGGATATGAGAAGGAAAGCGCCATGCTGAATGAGTTCAAGGCTTTTATCGCGCGCGGCAACGTGCTGGATCTGGCGGTCGCCGTCGTCATCGGCGCGGCGTTTACGGCCATCGTCAATTCGGTCGTGAGCGATCTTATCATGCCTGTTATCGGCGCCATCGGCAGCGTCGATTTTTCCAACTATTTCATACCGCTTTCGAGCAAGGTGACCGCGGTCTCGCTGGCCGCGGCCCGCGAACAGGGCGCCGTCTTCGCTTACGGCAGCTTCATCACGGCACTCGTCAACTTCCTGATCATTGCCTGGATCATCTTCCTGATCGTCAAGGCCGTGAACAGGATGATGCCGAAGAAGGCGCCGGAAGCACCCACGGGACCGTCCGAGGAAATCCTGCTGCTGACGCAGATCCGCGACGAACTGAAGAACCGGAACCCCTGAGAGCCTATTCGGCGGCGATGCGGCGATTGATCTCCGCATCGAGCGCCCGCTTGACGTCGTCCTTCACGGACGAGGAGATTTCCAGCACCTCGGCCGCCTTCATGAAATCGAGCACCTTGAAACGTCCGACATCGGGCGCCAGGAAAACGTGCGGCTTGTGGACGTTGAGCTTCATCGCGATGATCGATTGCATCATCAGCTGGCTTGCACCGAACAGGCTGTCGATGCGGCTCGGGATGAGCGCCGGATCGCCCGCCGGCCAGCCGACGACATCGATGCCGACGACAATATCGGCCTTGCCGAGCAGGTATTCGAAGGGCACGGGATTGAAGATGCCGCCGTCGATCATGATCCGGTCGTTGATGCGGACCGGCATGAAGACCGCGGGAATCGCCGCCGAGGCGGCGAGCGCCTGGAAGAGATCGCCTTCGCCGATCAGGATTTCCGAATTGCCGTAGTAATCGGTGGCGGTCACGTGCAGCGGGATTTTCAGGTCCTTGAAATCCTCCGGCAGCAGTTCCGGAAGGAAGGCCTTGAGGATACGCTCCAGATTATACTGGCCGATGCGGATGCCGCCGGCGACCATGTCGGAGAGCGTCGTCGGCCGAAGCGACCAGATGCGGTTCATCACCTCGCGCGGTTTGCCGACGGTGGACAATGCAAACTCGCGGATTTCGGCACCGCTCATCCCCGCAGCCATGCCGGCGCCCATAATGGCACCGATCGACGAGCCGGTGATCGCAACCGGCTTGATTCCGAGTTCGTCGAGCGCTTCGATGACGTGGATATGTGCGAGCCCGCGAGCCCCGCCACCGCCGAATGCGACCGCGACGGTGGGCGAACTGGCACTCGGAACGTGATCGGTCATGGGAAACTCGAACTACGGTTGGTAGCGATAGAAGTGCATTCTCGTGTCGCCGAAGGAACGGCTGTCGAGGAGACGATATTCCGCTCCCGGCGAAGGATCAACACTCGCACGCTCTTCGAGGATGGCCAGCGCGCCCGGCACCAGCCAGCCGCCCTTGTGGCACTGCCCGAAAGCGGTTTCGCCAAGGCCTTTCTCGTAAGGCGGATCGGCGAACAGGAAATGGAACGGCTGCATCGTGCCCGGCTGGCCGAGATCGGTGGCGTCGCGGCGGAAGATGCGTGCGCGTCCCTGCAGGCCGAGCGCCTCGATATTGGTGCGCAGCAGGCCACGCCCCTCGACCGAGGTTTCCACGAACAGCGCCTGGGATGCGCCGCGCGACAGCGCCTCCAGCCCGACCGCGCCGGTGCCGGCGAAGCAATCGAACACGCGCGTGCCATCGAGCGCCTCCGGATAGGAGTGGCTCAGGATGTTGAACAGGCTTTCGCGCGTCCGGTCCGTGGTCGGGCGGATGTCCTGGCTCTTCGGTGCGGCAAGGGGCCGGCCCTTGAACTCACCGCCGACGATCCGCACCGCGACCTGGTCCCTTGCTGCCAGCGCCCGGGCCCTTGCGCGGTCCATCGCCGCGCGGCTTATCCGAACGAGGTTTGTCCGAACGTGGCTTGTCGCTGTCACCGGCACGCGCCGGGCGTCCCGAATATGGACGCTTGGGGCGCTCGTCGCCACGGCCTGCACTGTCAGCACGCGGTGCGCTGGAACGCGGGCGCTCCGAGCGCGGCTTCTCATCATCGCCAGCACGCGCTGGGCGCCCGGAATACGGGCGCTTCGGACGATCGTCACCTGACGATGCGCGGTCAGTGGTGAACGAACGTACGGGACGACGCGCCGGGCGTTCACCATCTGCGCGTTCTTCGCGCGGCTTGCGGCCCTCGAACTTGCGTTCGCCGCGCTCACCATCCTCGCGCGAGGTGCGGGCGAAGGGCTTGGCTGGTCTGCCGGCACGATCCGGCCTGTCGGCGCGGGCCTTGCGCACTGGGGCCTCGGCCGTGTCGGCGCCATCTGTCTTGAGCTTCAGCACGCGGCGCCTTGGATTTGTCGCGGTCTCCTCGGCTGCTGCCTTCGTCTTCTTAGGTGCGACGGGCCGGGCGCCGGGTGCCATCCACACATTGGCGGTGCGGCTCGAGCCAAGCGGCAGGCGCTTCTGCTTCTTGTCCTCGGGCTTGCCGCCCCGGCGATCACCGCGATCACCGCGCTCTCCACGATCGCGATCTCGGTCCTTGGAGAACTTGCCTTCCGGCTTCTTTGTGTCGATGCGCGCGAGGTCGCGTTCGCGGCGGTCATCGCGGCTTTCGCGGCGCGGGCGCTCGCCGGCACTCCATTCGCGGGCGGCAGGCTCTTCCTTGGGTTCGGGCGGCGCGTTGAAGATCGGCGCTTCGAAATTGGCATTCGCCTCTTCGATCAGGCGGGGGCCGAGCTGTTCGCGCAGCGTCCGGCTCTTGACCTCGACGACTTCGCCATCGTTGAGTTCGCCGAGCTGGAACGGGCCATAGGAAATGCGGATCAGGCGGTTGACGTCGAGGCCGAGCGCGCCGAGCACGTTCTTGATCTCGCGGTTCTTGCCTTCGCGCAGACCCATCGTGATCCACACATTGTGGCCCTGCTCGCGGTCGAGCGTCGCCTCGATCGCGCCATAGAGCACGCCATCGACGGCCATGCCATCTTTGAGGCTGTCGAGCTTTTCCTGGGTGATCTCGCCATACGCGCGTACACGGTAGCGGCGCAGCCAGCCGGTCGAGGGCAATTCCAGCATGCGCGCCAGCCCGCCATCATTGGTGAGCAGCAGCAGGCCTTCGGTATTGATGTCGAGACGGCCGACCGAAATGACTCGCGGCAGGTCCTTGGGCAGGTTGTCGAAGACCGTGGGGCGACCCTCGGGATCGAAGTTCGTCGTCACCAGGCCCATCGGCTTGTAATAGATCCAGAGACGCGTGCGCTCGATCGCGCCGATGACCTGTCCGTCGACCTCTATCCGGTCCTGCGGCGTACAGTTGACCGCCGGGCTTTCCAGCGTCTTGCCGTTGAGCTTGACGCGGCCCTCCATGATCATCCGCTCGCAGTCGCGGCGCGATGCCACGCCGGCGCGGGCCATGATCTTGGAAATACGCTCGCCTTCGCCCACCACGGCGAGATGATCCGGGTTCTTGGCAGCAGGCGCCCTGGGCTTGGCGCCGAAGCTTTTCTTGGCGCCGCCAAAATCCTTCTTTTCACCAAAGGGCTTCTTGTCGCCGCCGAAGCTTTTCTTCTCGCCATCCCTAGGGAACGGCTTGTCGCCCGAGCGAGCCGGCCTGTCACCTCCGCGCGCGGGCTTTGCACCGTCGCGGCCGGGGCCGGGTTTGCGTGGCCCGCCGCCGGGTTTCCTCGTGTCTCTCATTGTATTTGCCTTTTCTTTGATGTCCTCCTAGAGCCTTTCATTGTTAAATGGAAGCAGTTCTGCCAGGACAACTGGTTCGGGTTGAGAGGAAAATACCGCGTGACAGGCCCAAATCGCTTCATGATGACCGCTTTGGACGAAGCGAGGGCGGCCGGAACTCGTGGCGAGGTGCCAATCGGCGCGGTCGTCGTCCGGAATGGCGAGGTCATCGCACGCGCCGGGAACCGCACCCGGGAGTTCAACGATGCCACCGCGCATGCGGAAATCGTTGCGATTAGAGAGGCCTCGGCGACGCTTGGCGACGAACGGCTGGTGGATGCCGATCTCTATGTGACACTCGAGCCCTGCACCATGTGCGCCGGCGCCATTTCCTTCGCGCGCATCCGCAGACTCTACTACGGCGCGCAGGATCCAAAGGGCGGGGCGGTGGAAAGCGGCGTGCGGTTTTACGCGTCGGCGACCTGCCACCATGCGCCGGAAGTCTATTCCGGGATCGCCGAAACGGAGGCAGCCGAAATACTGCGGGAATTCTTCAGGGAAAGGCGCGACTGATCAGGCGGCCGAGACGTCGTCTTCCGCGAATTCGCCGAGTTCCACGCGGTTACGCCCGCCGCGCTTGGCCCGATAGAGCTGGCGGTCCGCGTCGCTCATCGCCTGCCGGGCGCTGAAATGACCCGAGAGATGGACGCCGCCGATGCTGATGCTGACCGGCACGCGACCCCGTTCGCGCTTGATCTCGATTGCCTCGATGTTGCGGCGGATGGCTTCGGCGACGGCCGAGGCTTCTTCGTCGTCGCTTCCATCAAGAAATATCGCGAATTCCTCGCCGCCGATGCGGCCCCAGAAATCGCTGATTCCGGTCGTCGATCCGATGGCCGACGCGATCGCCATCAGGGCCTCGTCGCCCGTCTGGTGTCCGAACGTATCGTTGATCTGCTTGAAATGATCGGCATCGGCGAGAAGCAGCGTCCCGGCGCGCCCGTTGGCGGCCGCCCGGTCGAATTCGGCGAAGAACGCCTCGCGGTTGAGACCGCCGGTCATGGCATCCATGCGAGCCTTTTCCGTCAGCGCCGTGTGGGCCAGCAACAATTCGCGGTGCATCCGGTCGGCGTGAAGATGGAGCGCGGCCAGTTCGTCGCGCGAATTGCGAAGTTTCTCGCTCTGGTGAAACTGCCAGGCGCTTGCGGGAAAAGAAATGAGCATTGGGCAGGCGAAGCTCATCCACATGCCGATGCCGTCATAGGTGCCGCCGAGGATGGGCACGATGGACGCCGCGATCAGCACGGACACGCCGGTGCTGACTGCCATGGCAATGAATGCCTTGCCGAGTGTCTGCCTACTGATCAGGAACATGCGGCGTAAGGTAGGGCCACATTGGTTAATGCCATGTGACCATCGCGAGTGCACCCGAAAATTTTGTCCGGCGAAAGCGCTCTATGGCGCGCGCAGACATTTCTGGCCGGAAATGCGGATCAGGCCGGTCTCTTGATATCGCGCCGCAGCTTCCGATACTGCGAGTTTGATCAGACAGCGCCATTCGTCCTCCCGGTCCGGATTGGGCGTCACCAATGCCGCCTCGACGCCAAACTGCGGCGTGCCATCATGAGGGATGAAATAGGCTTCCGGGCTTATGCCGGCGGTGAAGCGGATGGTGTAGAGCCATTCCCGGCCGCTGGCGGTCTTGACCCATTTGCCGACGTCATAGGTGTGAACGAGATTGACGATGACATCCGCCCCAGGCCCGAGGCCCGACTTCGGTGTCAAACCGGCCGCATCGAGAGCCTCGCCCATCGGCGGAACATAGAATTCCGTCAGCCCGCTCTGCGTGCTCGCCATCTCCAACATGTAGGATTTTCCCTTGAGGGGCGAGGCGGCGAGCGCATTGCTCGTCAGCGCCATAAAGGCAAAAAGCGCGCCTGATAGACCTAAGGCGCGCTTCGACATCATCGCATCAATTCCAGAGTTGCCACCACTGGGTGCCGCTACCGGCGATCGCGGCTTCCTTCTTGCGAGCCTTTTCCTTGGCCGCCTCGGATTCGCCGAGATCGGCGAGCTTCGCCGGATCATCGACCTTGCGGTATTCAAGCGGCGGATCGCTCATGAAGCGGCGCTTGTTCTCGCGGCCATCCTGGATCTTGCGGGCCTCGCGGAATTCAAGGCGCTGCTGCTCGGGCGACTTGACCTTGCCTTCGGTGACCGAAACCGCGAGCGGCGAACGGTAGCTGCCATTGTCGGCATTCTCGTCAGCCTCCATCTTGAGACGCTGGCGTGTCTGCTCGGGGCTTTCGAGCCAGGCAGGGTTGTTTTCGGTCGAAGCGAGATCCTTCTGCGGCTCGACGAGCTTGGTGGGATCAGCGGGCTTCACCAGGGTGCCGCGCGGCTGGTAGGCGAGAGCCTCGGGTTTCTTCTTCGGCGTGATGGACATGGCATCGCCGAGGTCATCGACCAGCTGTTCACCAGAGGACTTGTCGGTGCCGTAGGTCGGACCCATGCAGCTCGACGCGCCGAAGGCTACGCCCAAAAGCACGACCAAGGTGCCCACGCGATACATTCCTGTCATTCCGTCCAAGCCCTTCCGGCGATGTCAGTAAAAGTTAACAACCCATTCATGCGGTGCCGCAGAAATCCGGCCATTTTCAGGCGCTTTTACCGAAGATACCGCAAAAGTGCAAACGATTCCAAAATGCGACATGCCCCGCATCGGGCAATGCGGGGCAACGTGTTGCAGAAACGCTCGAATATCAGGCACTGAAAGCCGGCATTCCTGTGGATCAGGCGGCCTTGAGTGCCGCAAGTTCCCTCAAGGCGCGGGCGTCGCGCGCCGAGACATCCGGGTATTCACGGTCCGACCCGACATCCCTGGTGATGCGCCAGGAGCGGGCACATTTGATGCCCTCGGCGAGAGCAGGGACAACAGCGACATTTGCGACATCCTCGGCACGGAAGGCACCAACTGGACCGGCGCCGTCGATGATCGTGATATCCGACGTGATGCAGATCTCGGCGAAATCGAGACCGGCTAGCGCCGACAGCAGCGCTGAGTCCGAGATATGGACGACCGGGGCGGCCTCAAGCGATGAGCCGATGCGCTTGTCCTTGCGCTCGATTTCCAAGGCACCGGTAACCGCGCGGCGCACGGTGCGGATTTTCTTCCACTTCTCCGCCACCGCATCATTCCTCCAGTTCGCCGGGATAACCGGGAACTGTTCGAGATGCACGGACACCGCCGACGGGTCCCGCGACAGCCAGGCTTCTTCGGTGGTAAACGGCATCATCGGCGCGAACCACAGCACAAGGCAATCAAACAGCTTGCGGATGACGAAGAGCGCCGCACGGCGCTTGTCGCTCGACGGCGCATCGCAATAGAGCGCATCCTTGCGGATGTCGAAATAGAAGGCCGAGAGCTCGACATTGGCGAAATCCGTCAATGCGCGGGCGATCTTCTTGAAGTCGAATTCGTCATAGCCGGAGCGGACCAGCTGATCGAGTTCCGCCAGCCGGTGCAGCACGAGCTTTTCGAGTTCGGGCAGATCGGCATAGGCTATCTCGTCACCATGATCGTGCGCCAGCGTGCCGAGCATCCAGCGCACCGTGTTGCGGATCTTGCGATAGGCATCGACATTGGTCTGGATGATCGCCTTGCCGACCCGGAGGTCCTCGGCATAGTCCGATGTCATCACCCAGAGCCGCAGGATATCGGCGCCGGCATCCTTCATCACGTCCTGGGGCGCGGTGACATTGCCCTTGGACTTCGACATTTTCTCGCCCTTCTCGTCCATGATGAAGCCGTGCGTCACCACGGCATCATAGGGCGCGCGGCCTCGCGTGGCGCAGCTTTCGAGCAGGGAGGAGTGGAACCAGCCGCGATGCTGGTCGGAGCCTTCGAGATAGACATCGGCCGGCCATTTGAGGTCGGGACGGTCCTCGAGCGTGAATGTATGGGTCGAGCCCGAGTCGAACCAGACATCGAGGATATCGGTGACCATCTGCCACTGTTCGCCATCATGCGCGTTGCCGAGGAAGCGCTCCTTGGCGCCGGCGGCGAACCAGGCATCGGCGCCTTCCGCTTCGAAGGCTTCGAGGATACGTCTGTTGACGGTCTCGTCTTGCAGCACGTTGCCCTTGGCGTCGGCGAAGACGCAGATCGGCACGCCCCAGGCGCGCTGGCGGGACAGGACCCAATCCGGGCGCTGCTCGATCATCGCACGCAGCCGGTTCTGGCCGGCGGCGGGAACGAAGCGGGTCCGATCAATCGCGTTGAGGGCCAAATTCCGCAAAGTTACGGGTTTGCCAAGTAGACCAAGGTTGACTGCTTGTTCCTTAAAGCCTTCATTCTCAAGAAGAAATCTTGCGGCGCCACCTTCCTCAAGTTCAAATTCTCGATCCATATAGACGAACCATTGCGGCGTATTGCGGAAGATGACCGGCTTCTTGGAGCGCCAGCTATGCGGATATTCGTGCTTCAGCCGGCCGCGCGCGAAGAGCGCATTATGGGCGATCAGCTGCGAGATGACGCGGCTGTTGGCATCGCCCTTCTTGCCGTTGTCGTCGATGACGCGAGCAGCACCGCTCTCGGCATCCGGGCCGAATCCAGGCGCATCCTCGGTGAGGAAGCCGCCATCATCGACAGTGAAGGGGATTTTGGACGAGATGCCGCGTGCTTCGAGTTCGCGGGCGTGATGCATCCAGATCTCGAAGTCGTCGCGGCCATGGCCCGGGGCGGTGTGCACGAAGCCGGTGCCGGCATCGTCGGTGACGTGGTCGCCGTCGAGGAGGGGAATGGTGAATTCGTAGCCGCCGCCGAGGCCCTTGAAGGGGTGGGCGCAGATCATGCCTTCGAAGATACCCCAAGGCACAATATCGATGAATTTCAGGGTGACCTTTGCTTTGGCCGCGCACTCCTCAGCCAAACGTTTAGCAAAGATCAACCTCTCGCCCGGTCGAGGACCAAAGTCGTTCTCGGCTGCAGCGACCTCGTACAATCCGTACTCGACCCTCTTAGAGAAAGAGATGGCGCGATTGCCAGGAATTGTCCAAGGGGTCGTGGTCCAGATGACCACTGAGCTGTCTTTCAGATAGTCGAAATCACCCGCGACGACAGCACCACTAACCGTATCCCCGTCGCTGGATAGATTCCCTATCGTGTTAAAGCCCTCCGGAACGGAGATATTCGCTACCGGAAACTTCACCCAGATCGTATCGCTCTCATATTCCTGATACTCGACCTCGGCCTCGGCCAGCGCCGTGCGCTCGACCACGCTCCACATGATCGGCTTCGAGCCGCGATAGAGCTGGCCGCTCATCGCGATCTTGATCAGTTCGCCGGCGATGCGCGATTCCGCGTGGAAATTCATCGTCGTATAGGGGCGCTCGAAATCGCCCTCGATGCCGAGGCGCTTGAATTCGGCCGACTGGATATCGATCCAGTTCTGCGCGAAATCGCGGCATTCCTTGCGGAATTCGTTGACCGGAACCTCGTTCTTGTCCTTGCCCTTGGCGCGATAAGCTTCCTCGATCTTCCACTCGATCGGCAGGCCGTGGCAATCCCAGCCCGGCACGTAGTTGGCGTCATAGCCGCGCATCTGGAACGAGCGGGTGATGACATCCTTCAGCACCTTGTTGAGCGCGTGGCCGATATGGATGTTGCCGTTGGCATAGGGCGGGCCGTCATGCAGGACGAACTTTTCGCGGCCGGCGGCGGAAGCGCGGAGCTTCTTGTAAAGCTCCATCTTCTGCCACTTGGCGACGAGTTCGGGCTCCTTCTGCGGCAGGCCGGCGCGCATCGGAAAATCCGTCTGCGGCAGGTAAAGCGTTGCGGAATAATCGTTCTTTTGGGTGGCTTCGTTCATTTGAGGACCATTTCGGCAGGCGCGGCTCAGCTAGCGCGCAAATTTCGGAAATCGTGTGTGATCGGCTTTATAGGCGAAACGCCTCAAGTCCCGGACCTTCGCTCCCGCCAATCAGGCGGCGAAGGCCGGGCTTATAATTCGGGAAATGAACAATAGCCGTATCGTGCGCATATCGGCGCGGTACTTAGAGGGTTTTGGCGCGGAAGAAAAGGCTTTTCATGCGTCAACCGGCACGCAATGCCAGCGCCGCCCAACGCCCCGGCGTCATCCCGTACGCCTTCTTGAAATGCCGGGAAAAATGCGCCTGGTCGGCAAAACCGGTGTCGGCCGCGATATCGGCGAGGGGCTGGCCGAGCGAGATGCGTTCGCGAGCGCTCGCCAGCCGGCGCATCAGGAGGTAGCGGTGCGGGCTGGTGCCGAATTGGCGGCGGAACTGGCGGGCGATGGTGAAACGGTCGAGGCCGGCGACATCTTCCAATTCGCCGGAACTCACCTGGTCGAAGCGGTTGGCATCGAGATAATCGCGAACGGCGTGAAGATGTTTGACCGGCGCCGCGCCGGCTTTCGGGCCACGCTCATGTGCCAGCCTCAGGAGAATCGGCGCCAGGTCGGCCACGAAGCCGTCGATCTGCAGGCTTGAGAACTGTGCGTCATTCATGTCGAGAATCGAAAGCGAAAGCCGCTGCAATTCGGGGTCCTCGACCACCGGCGTCGATACGAAGGGCAACGTTTCGCCGAGCGGCGCGAGTGCTTCGGCGAGAAGCGCCGGATCGAGATAGAACATCCGGTAATGCAAGCCTGTCTCGTCGCCGGCCGCGCCGTCATGCACTTCGTCGGGATGCAGGATGATGCATTTGCCTGATGTGGATATGCGCCTGGCGCCGCGATAGTTGAAGGTCTGGACACCTTCCAGCGTTACGCCGATGCCGTAGGTATCGTGGCGGTGCGGCTCGTAGGTGTAGCGCGAGATCGTGACGTCTATGCGTTCAAGGCCCGATATCCCGGCATCGTGGATGATGTGGTCGCCGCTTGCATCCTCGCACAAACGTTCAAGACCCCTTGGCCCTGCCTGTCCTAATTCCCGCGTCACGTCAGGTTTCATCGGAGGAAGCATCCTTGTTCGACACCAAGATAGTGGTCATGCTTCGCGACGATCTCAAGCCCTGGCAGGAACTGAATGTCACGGCCTTCCTGATGACGGGCATCGCGGCGCAGTCACCCACCCTCATCGGTGAGCCCTATCGCGACCGCGCCGGCCATGTTTACAATCCGATGAGCATCCGGCCCGTCGTCGTGTTGTCGGCCAGTGCCGAGACGATGGCGAGCGCGCATCGCAAGTGCCTCGAACGCGACATCATCGCCTCAGCCTATATCGAGGAGATGTTCGCGACCGGGCATGACACCGCCAATCGCGCTGTCTTCGCGGAATATGCGCCGGATGATGCGAAGATGGTCGGGCTGGCCTTCCGCGCGCCGAAGAAGACCGCCGACAAGATCAGCAAGGGGGCGAAGATGCATGCCTAGCCGGAGGCCGTGACCTCCGCCGCGCGCGCCCGGTCGTTCAGGATGCCGCTGGCCGTGCGGGCGAGCAGCATTCCGGTGATCATCGCGGCGAGAAAGATGAAAATGCTGTTGTCCACGAGGCCGATCACCGGAATGGCGCCGCCTGGGCAGAAGCCGACAATGCCCCAGCCGATGCCGAAAACGGCCGAGCCGCCGACCAGCCGTGCGTCTATGGTGCTGCGCGTGGGAAGACTGAAGGCCAGTTCCAGCACGGGCTTCTGGCGGCGGCGGAAAATCAGCGCATAGCCGGGCAGCGCCGCGGCGAGTGCGCCGGCCATGACGAAGGCGAGGCTGGGGTCCCAGGTGCCGGCGAGATCGAAGAAATTCTGCACCTTGGCCGGATTGCCCATGCCCGAGATTGCGATACCGATGCCGAACACGGCGCCGATGAGGAGGGCGGAGAGATATTTCATAGGTGCTCTCCTCAGAATACGTGGCGGATCAGGAAGACGGTGACCAGCGCGGTCGCCATGAAGGTCAGCGTCGCCACGAAAGAGCGCGGCGACAGCCGGGCCATGCCGCAGACGCCATGGCCGGATGGGCAGCCGTTTCCGAAGGTCACGCCGATGCCGACGATCAGTCCACCAACGACGAGTGCCGTCGGTCCCGCCGGGACGAAAAAATCGATCGGTCCTGCCAATGCCATATAGATCGCCGGCCCAATGACGGCGCCGGTGAGGAACGCCACACGCCATTGCCAGTCGATCGAAAAGGGCGGCAGCAGCCCGCCGAGCACGCCGCTCAGGCCGGCGATACGGCCGTGAAACGCCATCAGCAAGACGGCTGACAGGCCGATCAGCAGGCCGCCAGCCATGGACGTCCATGGAGTGAAGTCCGTCATGCGTGATCCTCAGGTAAAAATCGATAAATTATATAGATTATGGAATAACGCAACCGCACTCAGCCCTCGGGCGTCTCTTCCGCCGCCTTGATCGGCGGGCCGCCATGTTCGGGGAGCAGCGGCCAGTAATTCTTCCGGGTGAAGAAATCCCGTGTACGCTGTTGCGCCGGCTGGAGCGGCGATGACGGAGCGATGATGAGGTTATAGCGCCCTTCGCCGGAGAATTCTCTGGAGAATTTGACGCTGATGCCGAAATTGCTGAGCGAGAAGGTCGTGAGCGATGCCACCTTGGGGGCTTCCTCGGCGAGGTCGAGCCAGTTGGCATAGGTGCCGAAGAGGGCGAGCATCCTGGCGGCGCCGGCGGCGAGCGGTGGGCGCTGGTCAGCTTCGCTGAAGATGAGCTTCGCCCGGGTGGACAACAAATGGCCGTCGGCCGTGCCCTTGACGATGAGAAAGAAGGTCGATGGATTGCGAGCATCGGCGGCATTCGGCAGCGTGGTTTCGTTGGAGCACTCGAACACCTGCTGCGACAGGCTGCTGGCAGCCCATGGGGTCATATCGAAACCTTCCTTGCGGAAGAGTTGGCAGAGCGCCTCGCCGCTCTTCTGCATGCTGCGCATGAAGGCGCTTTCACGCGTCTTGACCGGTGGCGCGAACGTGTTTTCGGGCAGCAGGACAGCCACGCCCTGCAGCCGCTTGCCCTTGAAGGCTTCCATCGTGCCCGGCTTGGGAATGACCATGGTGCGCGTCTCGACACCCAGTTCCCGGAGGAGAACGTTGAGGTTGCGCCGGTCGTTGGCGAGCAGCACGGTCGCCGCGATTGCACCCGCCACGGCCAGGAAAACCAGCGAGAAGATCAGCGCTCCGCGTCTCTTTCGAGGCTGTTGCTCCATATTCGCGCTGCCGGGCTCCGGTTCGGGGTTCGAGATTAGGGATACACTGCAATAAGTGTATGGCGGGTTGAATTCGCCGTGATCTTCGCACTAAGCTCGGAAAATTCGACAAGAAAATGCCCGGGGAGTTTATGTGATGATCGACACGGCCGCCTTAGATCGCGCAGACCTGCCCCGGCCCGATGTTTCGGTGGTCGATGCCGGGACCATCCTGGCCGAGCGCTACGGGCTGAATGGCCGGATCGCGGAACTCGGAAGCCAGCAGGACCGCAACTACCGGATCGATAGCGACGACGGCCGCTACGTGCTGAAGATCAACCGCGCCGCCTATGGCACGGTCGAACTCGATGCCCAGAATGAGGCGATGAAGCACCTTCGTGCCAGGGGCGTGCTTGTGCCCGCCGTCGGCCAGTCCGTCGACGGTCAGGAGATCATGCCGCTGATCGTCCGCGGCGAGCACTATCTCGCACGGCTTCTCGAGTTTCTCGATGGCGAACCGCTTACCCGGCGGAAATATCTCAGCGAACGGACGCGCGAGGCGCTGGGCGCGCTGGTGGCGAATGTCGTGCGCGGGCTTGAAGACTTCCGACATGCGGGGCTCGACCGTTCCGTGCAGTGGGATCTCCGGCGCGTGGTGCAGGTGACCGAACACATGCTGCCGCAGGTGACGGACGCCGAGATACGAGACCGTATCAGGACAATGCTCCATGATGCCGATCAGCATGTGCGCCAAGCAGCGCCGAACCTCCGCATCCAGGCGATCCATCACGATATCACCGACGACAATGTGGTGGCCAGGCCGGATGCGGACGGCCACTTGATCCCGGACGGGGTGATCGATTTCGGCGACCTCGTCTATGGCTGGGTGGTGGCCGATCTCGCCGTCTGCTGCGCGTCACTGCTGCATCACGCCGATGGCGATCCGTTCTACATACTACCGGCAATCCGGGCATTTCAGCGCATCTACCCACTGACGGACCAGGAACTGGGCGCGCTCTGGCCGCTGATCGTGCAGCGCGCCTGCCTGCTGATGGCGGCCGGCGAGCAGCAGCTCGCGGTCGATCCGGACAACGAATATGTGCAGCGGAATCTGGAAAACGAGCGCGAGATTTTTCGTGTGGCGACATCGGTACCCTATGGCGTGATGCGGGTCGCGATCACGAGCGCGACGGGCGCCGAACTACCCGCGATCGAGGGTGAGTTTGCGCCGTTGCTGCCAACCGTGCCGCAGGGCGATATCAGGCTCATCTCGCTCGATCCGCAATCCGATGACTGGGACAGGTTCAACTGGCTGACGGCGGGCATCGATCGCAAGATTCTCCGATCGGCAGCGATCGACACCGGTTATGCCGCTACGCGTTACGGCGAGTACCGCCTGTCGGAGACGAAGACCTGTGCATCGTCCGCCCCGGCCACGCATGCACTCTTCACTGATCTCTGCATTCCCTCGGGCACCCGAGTCGCAGCACCGTTTGAGGGTGAATTATCCGAGATCGCAGGCGGCCGGCACCGGCTGGTTGGCGCAGAGATTGTGCTCTTGCTCGAAGGGCTGGAAGCGAGCGCCGCAGGCGAAGTCGGTGTGGGCAAGGAGTTGGGAACCGTCGGCGACGGTGGCATCCTGCGCGTCTGGCTCGCGCATGAACCGGATGTCGAGCCGCAGCCATTCTGCCTGCCGCACCATGCCAGCGCATGGCGGCGGGTTTTGATCGATCCGAGCCGTGTGCTGGGCTTCGATTGCGCGGCGCATGAACCAAGAAGCGAGGCCATTCTCGACAGACGCAACGCCCATTTCGCCCGGCCGCAGAAGAACTATTACAAGCAGCCGCCGCAGATCGAGCGTGGCAGCCGCGAGCATATGTTCGACGTCACCGGCCGCGCCTATCTCGACATGGTCAACAATGTGACGATTGCCGGCCACGGACATCCCCGGCTGGTCGAAGCCGTGCGGCGGCAATGGGCGCGGCTCAACACCAATTCGCGCTTTCACTATGAAGGCGTGGCCGAATTCTCGTCGCGACTCGCAAGCCTGGCGCCGGAGGGATTGGACACGGTCTTCCTCGTCAACAGCGGTTCGGAGGCGGTGGATCTGGCGCTCCGACTGGCCTGGGCGCATAGCGGGGCGCGCAATATCGTCAGCCTGCTCGAAGCCTATCACGGCTGGACGGTCGCCTCGGACGCGGTCTCCACATCGATCGCCGACAATCCCCGGGCGCTGGAAACACGACCCGACTGGGTGCATCCGGTGACAGCGCCGAATACTTATCGCGGGCCGTTCCGTGGACCGGAATCGGCTGCTCGCTACGTGGCTGAGGTCGAGCACGAACTCAGTAAGCTCGAGGTGACGGACCAGTCTCTTGCCGGGTTCATCGCCGAAAGCGTCTATGGCAATGCCGGCGGCATTCCGCTGCCGCCGGGCTATCTCCAAGAGGTTTATCGTCTCGTCCGCGCGCGCGGTGGCGTCTGCATCGCCGACGAGGTGCAGGTCGGCTATGGCCGGCTCGGCCACTATTTCTGGGGCTTCGAGGAGCAGGGCGTCATCCCTGATATCATCACCATCGCCAAGGGCATGGGCAACGGCCAGCCGCTCGGCGCGGTGATCACGACGCGGGCGATCGCCGATTCATTCGAGCGCGAGGGCTATTTCTTCTCCTCCGCCGGCGGCAGCCCGGTGAGCTGCGCGGTCGGCAATACCTTGCTCGACATCATGCGGGACGAAGGCCTGCAGGAAAACGCCCGCGAGGTCGGCGATTATCTCAAGGAGCGGCTGGAGGCGCTCGGCCAGCGCTTCCCCATTGTCGGCGCCGTCCACGGAATGGGCCTCTATCTCGGCCTCGAACTGGTACGCGACCGCGAAACGCTGGAACCCGCCACGAAGGAGACGATGGCGATCTGCGACCGGCTGCTCGACCTCGGCGTGATCATGCAGCCAACCGGCGACCATCTCAACGTCTTCAAGATCAAGCCGCCAATGTGCCTCACCAGGGAGAGCGCCGACTTCTTCGTCGATATGGTAGCCAAGGTGCTGGAGGAGGGGTGGTAGGAATCAGTCACGCCTCCGTCGGTTCGAACTCTGACTCGCATGATCGCGTTTTAATTTAACAATTCTGCATATTATACCGAGGGTTGACAGCTTATTATCATCAAGTGCATGTCTCCGATGTCACCCATTTTCGGAGCTGCCATGTTCAAGACGTTTCTGTTTTCCGCCGCCATCATAGCCAGCCTTGTCGCCCTCGATGGCGCCGCGCAGGCCGACACGCAGAGGGGAAGATGCACGGTCGTGGCATCGGTGCATGGTGGCAAGAAGTTCGCCGTTCTGAAATGCGACAGGGCCAGCCGTCCCGGTGATTTCATCATTCGATCAGAGGTATGGGAGAAGAACGATCGCGCGGGTTACAACAAGCTCGCCCGTTTCTCGGGTCACCGGTTCACCTGCGACATCACTTATGAAAATACGACCCGCGGTATTGGGATGGAATCGACCAACTACAAACTCAGCAAGTGCCGCTGACGGGTTGAACGTAGCGTCGTCATGGTTGTTGGTGCGCGCGCCTCCGGGAGACGTCCGGCTGCGCGGCTGAGGTTCAGGGCTTCACGCCGCGTTCAGTTTCCCCGCGCCGATCTGCTCCTTGCGATGCGCCACATAGGCGTCGAGTTCTTCGGAAATCGCTTCGCCGAGCGGCGGCGCTTCATACGTCCTGAGCAACTCTTTCCAGATCGCGTTCGCCCGCTCGGTGCCGGTCTTCGCGCCGCCTTCCGACCAGTTCTCGAAATTGCGCCAGTCCGACAACATCGGCTCGTAGAAGGCATGCTCGAAGCGGAGCAGCGTGTGCTGCGTGCCGAAGAAGTGCCCACCGGGGCCAACATCCTGGATCGCATCGACGGCGCGGCTGGCTTCGTCCACTACCAGCGGTTCGAGGAAGCTGCGCATCATCTGCAGCATTTCGGCGTCGAGGATCAGCTTTTCGAAGGAGGCTGTCAGCCCGCCTTCCAGCCAACCGGCCGCGTGTTCGATGAGGTTGACGCCGCCGAGAATCGTGCTCCACAGCGACATGCCGCTCTCATAGGCCGCCTGCACGTCGACGGCATTCGATGCCGTGACGTTCGAGGAGCGAAACGGCACATTGTAGCGCCGGGCGAGCTGGCCGGAGGCGAACTGCGCCTTGGCATATTCCGGCGTGCCGAAGGCAGGTGCGCCGGTGCGCATATCGACATTCGAGGTGAAGCCACCATAAAGGACGGGCGCGCCGGGCGCCACGATCTGCGAGAGCGCGATCAGTGCGAGTGCCTCGGCATTCTGTTGCGTCAGGGCGCCGGCGATCGTCACCGGGCTCATCGCACCGGAGAGCGTGAACGGCGTCATCGCCACCGGCTGGCCGGCGCGGGCCATGGCGCACAGGCCTTCGCCCATCGGGATATCGAGCCGAAGCGGCGAGTTGGAATTCACCACGGTGAGTGTCGCAGGGTTTTTCCGAAGTTCATCGCGGCTCTGGCCGAGTGCGATCGCCAGCATCTCGATAGCATCCTCGACGCGGTAGCCGCCGAGCGCCCAACACTGCCAGTTCTTGTCGGTGTAGCGGATCGCGGCATCGTAGAAATCGAGGTGGCGGGAATCCGGCGCCAGGTCGGTCGGCTCGCAAGGGCAGCCGCCTTCCTGGTGGATGACGTTGAGGCTCTGGACGACCTTGATGTAATCGACCATGTCGGCATAGTTGCCGGCGCGGCGGCCGCGATCGAGATCGGAGACGAAGGCCGGCCCGCCGGTGGCGGCAAAGATCAGGCTGCCGTCCCCGACCTTGAGGTTCTTCGCCGGATCGCGCGCCTGCAGCGTGAAGCTCGACGGCGCGGTGCGGATTTTTTCCGCGATCATGTCGGGATCGAAGCGGACGCGCTGATTGGCTTCATCGACGGTCGCGCCTGCTTCCTTCAGAAGCTTGCGGCTCTCGTCGTGCATCACCTCCATGCCGGTCTCAGAAAGCAACCGGAGCGACGAGACATGGATGCTCTCGATCTCGTCCTGGCTCAGGATGTTCATCGGCGGATAGCGGTTCTCGGCCGCGCCGAACCTGACCTGCCGTACTCCACCCGTCGTCCGCCGTTCGCGGCGTCCTCCTGCCTGTCTCGTCATGGCTTGCTCTCCTCGGGGTTGGGGTCTGGATCGTCGCCGGCGGGCGTGTGCGGCGCCCATTCGTAGAGCTGCGGTGATGTCTGCGGATAGGCGACGAAGGCCTCGCGCGACTTGGCGCGCGGCTGGCGGAATCGGCGCCAGAGTGCGAAGGCGGCAAACAGCAGCGCCAGCGTAATCGAATAGTAGAAGAAGATCTCCGCACCGAATGGCTTGACGCCCGTCGAGATCAGCGCCGGGCCGATCGTGCCGCCGAACGCCCAGATCAGCAGGAGATTGGACGACAGCGTCACGAATTCCTCCGGGTCGGCCTTGTCATTGGCATGCGCCACGCCGAGCGGATAGAAGATCTCGGTGAGCCCGCCGAAGAGCGAGAAGGCGACGATGAATATCCCGAAGGGCATGGCCGCGTCGAGGAAGATCATGGCGCCGCATAGGGCCGCCAGCACCAGTGACAGCCAGAACATCATGGCGCGCCGGTCGAGCCGGTCGGAGAGATAGCCGAGCGGGAATTGCAGGAACAGCGCGCCCAACTGGGTCGCCGCCATCATCAGCACGATCTGGCCCTGCTGAAAGCCGAGATCGAGGCCATAGAGCGGGCCGATCGAGGCGAAGGTCGCCGAGATCAGGCCGGTCATCAGGCAGGCCAGCGCGCCGATCGGCGAGGTGCGGAAGGCGCGGAATATCCGCACGCCGACCTGCACATGCAATTGCGGCTCGCCGACCCAGACGGCGGTCACCGGCACCAGCGCGATCGTGTAGAACGATGCGGCGATCATCAGCAGTGGGAATCCGCTGGGCGCGATTTCAGAGGCAAGCAACTGGCCGAGGCCATAGAACAGGCCGATGACGAGGACATAGAGCGTCAGTACCCGACCGCGATTGGCATTCGAGACCATGGCATTCATCCAGCTCTCGATCACCACCGCCTGTCCGGCATTGGCAAAGCCGATAGCCGCCTGGATCAGCATCAGCAGGCCCAGATGCGGGCTGAACCCCCAGGCCATGATCAGCACGGCGGAGATCGCGGAAAGCGCCGCATAGGCCCGCACCTCGCCAACCGAGCGGATCAGCCGGGTCGAGCCGATGCAGCCGATCAGGAAGCCTGCACCCTCCGCGCCGATGACGAGGCCGACGACATTGGCGCCATAACCATCGGCGATCAGGCGCAGTGGGATCAGCGTATGAAACAGCCCCGAGCCCATGGCATGGATCGCCCCGCCGGCCAGCGGCGATGCGATCGACCACGGAGAAATCGTCGGGGCTTCAGTCGTCATGGATGCGCTTTCACAAGGCCTGCTGTGGATGTGTAGGAGGGCTCGAATTCGACGATCGGCGCGTCGCGGCGGAACGGCAGCGCGCCGAGGCCAAGCTCCTGGGCGGCACGATGGCCCGAATGGACCGCATGCGCAAGCGCGCCCGGCGCCAGCGCATCACCGACCAGCGAAAAGCTCTTGATGCCGGCAGCCCGGAGGTCGGCCTCGCGTACGGTCATCGCGTCGAAAAGCTCGGCGCGAGGCAGGCGGAGGCCAGTGATGACCACATTGCGACAGGGAAGCGTGGTCTTCTCGCCGGTGAAAATCTGCGACAGCGTGACGATCTCTCCATCGAAGCCACTCACCAGTTCCTGCGTGCGGACCGGCACCTTGCGTTTCGTCAGCGCCCTGGCCACCAGCGGCAGTTCATTGGTCATGATCGTCCATGCCGAGGCCTGACCGGCGGGTGTCGCGTAGGTCACCGGAATGCCCTGCGCCGCCAAGTGCTCGGTGATGACGCCGCCCATGTAATAGTTGTCGAAATCGAACACCAGCGTCGGCCCCTCGGGCAGGCGTCCGGCACCGATATCGTCGGGGGTGAAGACCCGTTCTTGCTCAAGCTGACCGACCGGGATTTCCATCGAGGAATAGAGGAAGTTGGTCCAGCGCGCGCCCGTCGCGACCAGCACATGGTCGGGCGCGAGATCGATGATCTCATCGACGCCGAGATCGCTTTCGAGATACATCTCGACATTGGTCATCTCGCGCAGCCGGCCGAGGCGGTAATCCACCACACGATTCCAGGCCGAAAGGCCGGGCAGCGTCTTCTCGAATGTCAGCCGCCCACCGAAGGCGCTCGACTTGTCGGCAAGCGTGACCTCGTGGCCGCGACGGCCGAGCGTCAGCGCTGCTTCAAGACCCGAGGGACCGCCGCCGATGACGAGAACTCGTTCGGGCGTCTCCGCCTTGCCGGGATTTTCCGGATGCCAGCCGCGCCGCCATTCCTCGCCCGCCGTCGGGTTCTGTGTGCAGCGCACCGGCACGCCATCATGCCAGCTCGAAATGCAGATATTGCAGCCGATGCATTCGCGGATCTCGTCCATCCGCCCTTCGCGGATCTTGTTCGGCAGGAACGGATCGGCGATCGAGGGACGGGCGCCGCCAATGAAATCCAGCACGCCGCGCTTGATCTGGCTGACCATCGTATCCGGCGAGGTGAAGCGGCCGACGCCGACGACCGGCTTGTCGGTCAGCTTCTTGACGAAGTCGATCACCGGCTCATGGCTGCCCTCGCCGGTGAAGCGGGAGGCGGAACAGTCCGTCGGAGAGGAATCCATCTTCACATCGAAAAGATCGGGGACATCGGCGAGAAGCTCGATGACCTCATGTGCCTCGGAGGGATGATTGATGCCGATCTTGGCGCGCAATTCCTCGAGCGAAATGCGCAGCGCCACGCCGCAATGCTCGCCGACGGCATCCTTGGTCACCTCGATCATCTCGCGCACGAAGCGGACGCGGTTGGCGATCGAGCCGCCATATTCGTCGATGCGGTGATTGTATTCCGGCAACAGGAATTCGTAGCCGAGATAGCCCATGCCGGCATAGACATAGACCACGTCGAATCCGGCGCTGCGCGCCTTGCGGGCGCCCTCGGCCTGCCAGCGCAGTACGTCGCGGATGTCCTGCTTGTCCATGGTCTTGGGGCGCAGATTGCCCATGAAGCCGACATGCGTCGCCATCCACGGAATGCCGGATGGCGAGAGTGGCGCCACCCTTGTGGTGCGGTTCATCACCGAGGCGCCGCCATGCCAGAGTTCGACGCCGGCGAGCGCGCCATGCTTGTGCACGGCGTCGGTCATCAGCGCATGCGACTTGATATCGTTGTCATCCCACATCGTTGCCATCGGCAGCGGCGTATCGTCCGAGGACAGGTCGATGGAACAGGCCCCCGTGCAGATCACGCCCCAGCCGCCCTCGGCCTTGGTCTCGCGGAACTTGGCCCGGACGCGCGGCAGCGCGTTGGTCATGCCCGACGCGTGCGGCACCTGGTAGAAACGGTTGGGCGCGGTGACCGGGCCGATCCTGACCGGCTCAAACAGGATATCATATCTGCTTTCCGGCCGGCTTCCCGGCTTCGTCATCATATTCATGTCGTGATCCCCTCGACCGCATGGACCGGTCGTTGAGTGTTCAGGATAGACACCGATTCTCGTTTCCGCAAGAGAAATTATAAGATCGTATAGCAAGCGCCGAAGTCACTGAAATCACCGGGGTTGCACGATATGGATTAACGCGATATTCGTGAGGCGGATTTCGATTTCGAAACAGGATGATAGGTCGTGGCATCGATGAAGCAGAAGGCCAAACCGCGCGCACGCTTCCATCGCGAGGCACCCGAGGACCGCAGGCGGCAACTCGGCGAGGCGGCTTTGCGCTGCATCCGCAAAAACGGCAATGCCGGCGTCTCCGTGCGGCAGATCGCCGCCGAGGCGGGCGTGACACAAGGCCTGATCACCCATCATTTCGGCGAAATCAACGAACTCGTGGCCTATGCCTTTGACATCATGTCGGACGGTCTTCTCAAGGAAATCCTGAAAGCGGTCGATGCGGCGGAGCCGACGCCGCAGGCGCGCCTCGATGCCTTCATCACCGCGTCCTTCTCGCCGATCATGATGGACCGCGATGTGCTTGGAGTCTGGGTCGTGTTTTGGGGCCTGATCCTGCATTCGCCGCGCATGAGCACATCCCAGCAGCAGGAATATTCGGATTACGTGGCAGCGGTCGAGGAACTGATTTCGAGCCTCGCCCGCGCCGAGAATTTCACCGTCGCCGACGTCAATCTCACCGCCAAGGCTTTCAGCGCCCTGATGGACGGCCTGTGGATGGCCTGGTGTCTCAACCCGAATGCATTCCGGCCGGAAGATGGCGTGGACATGTGTCGCCGGTGGATCGAGGGGCTGAGGCGCGGGGCGTATGGGTGAGCCCGCAGCCTATTCCGCAGGTGCCGGCAGCCTCTGTGGGCGATTTTTCCACAGCCCGGTCAGGATTCTACGCGAGGGATCTTCGATAATCGTATAGCTCGCCCAGGCAAAAACATAGGCAAGTGCGATCGAAAGTAAGAGCGCCGGCTCGGTGGAGATAAACCCGCCCAGCAGTCGCGTGCCGATGAAGATCACCGGCACATGAAACAGGTAAAGCGAAAAACTGATCTTGCCGATGAACACAAGCGGCCTGCTGGCCAGCACGGCCTCCGAGATCCGGTTGCTGCACGCAGCCAGATAGACAATGACCGTGCCGGTCAATGCCGAGGTCAGCCCCCAGAATGTCGTCTCGGTCGGGATCAGGCTGCGGCAGAGGAAGAAGAAGACGAGAAGGGCGAGCGCGGCGACGCCTGTGACCGGACCGTCCGGCCGCGTCTTCTGGATCGCGAAAAGACGCCCGGCAAACGCACCGAATAGAAAATAGGGAAGCTTCGACGTGAGCAGTATGCCGGGGCCGGGAAAGCCGAGATAGGCATCGACCGCCAGGAGCACCGCCGTTAGGACACCGATCCACTGATAGCGGATCGGGTTCTGGAACCACAGCCACAGCAGCACGAAGAACAGATAGAACTGGATTTCCGGAGGAATGGACCAGAACACGCCCGTCGAGCCGAGCATGGCGAGATGCCGGACGATCTGCCCGACGCCGTGGAGCGGCTGGATGTAATCCGCGCAGGCAAGCGACAGAACCGCGACAAACAGCACGGCGACGGCATAGACCGGGTAGATGCGGGCGAAGCGGTGAATCAGGTAGTTGCCCGCATCGACGGGCCGGTTGCTGTAGAGCAGCGACATCAGGAAGCCGCTGAGCGAGAAGAAGATCGCAACCGCCTCGTGACCGACGCCCACTTTCATCCAAGCGTACATGGAGGGGTAGAAGAATGGCAGGTGAGAGAAAACCACGGCGGACGCGGCAATGCCGCGCAACCCATCCAGGCTCGCGATGCGAAATTCCTGTGCCATGATCCCGGAGCCCTTCAATGTCAGGCAAAACAGGACATTAGGCGAGGCCGGTTAAGGATCGGTCAATGATTGCGGTGGCCCTTGGGAAATGACATAATCAGCCGATGAAGAAGGCTGATGTTGACGCTCTTGTGCTCGTCAAAGTAAACGCCCCGCACAGCAAGGTGCTGGACGCCAACGAAATTGCATTCCTGCTGACAAACCCAATGGAAATGCGCACTGCTATTGGCCCGATGTCCACTTTCTTCTACGAATTGGATGGTGACTTGCAGAAATGCTTTGCCGAATTTCACAACGTCCCAATATCTTCGCTCGAAGCCGCATTAACGTTATTCGATCAATGGTCCGGCGCGCGGCGGATTGTGGCGTCGGGCACTTGATGGCAAACGGCTGGAAGCAACTGCTTGCGATCGCCTGCGACATGATCGACCCGTAAACGCGGAATATCCGATTATCGACTCTTGGACACTTGGCGGCGGCACGGCGCCAATATCCTGCCGCGCGACATCTTCGATATCGCCGCAGCAAGCCTGGATCACCGTCAGATGCTCGTAGCCGAGCTTTCCAACCACAAGTCCAAAGTTGCCCGGGCTTTGGCGCAGATAGAGGCAGGCGAACGCGGCTATGTCGATAGCGCTATCGCCGATCTTCCCATCCGGCCGAGTTTTGATGGTCTCAAGAAAGATGCGGTCGGCATTGCCACCGAACTGTTGAGAGAAGCAGTGACTCGCCCTACCCCTGCATCCGAAACGTAAACCGGCGTGACACCTCGATATCCTCTTCCGTCGGCTCCTGCCCGGAGAAGCTCTTCAGGTAGGCCGCCACATGCCCATGCCTCGTCTCGAGGTCTTCGTCGACCTCAAGCACATAATGCCCGACCTGGGTGAAATAGAGCACACGGGCGCGGATCAGGGCGTCCTCCTCGTCATAGCCATGGCGGCGGAACATGCTGGCGACGGCTTCCAGGCGCTGGCTGTCGGCGAGGCGGACGACGGCTTTCACCTCATCGGAGCGACGGGCCCAGAGGCGGACGGCCATGTCGAGCTTGGGGTCGTAGAGGCTTTCGTCGGTCCAGCATTCGAAGACGTTGATGATGGCGCGGATGATGGTCGGCGCCGGGCGGTTGGCGCGCTCGATCATCGGCCCGGTATTGATCTTCAGCCAGTGGTCGAGCAACTGATTGTGCAGGTCCTTCAGGCTCTCGAAGAACCAGTAGAAGCTCGACCGCGAGACATTGAGCTCGCGCGCGATCACCTGCACCTTGACCTCGTCGATGCCGTGATTGACGAGCGCGCGGATCGCGTGGTTGAGCCAGTCCTCCTTGGTGGACCGGCCGCCTTCCTCGCTCGTGGCGATCGCCGTCAATCGCGTGCCTCCAGCCATTGCCAGACATAGGGCGCAAAACCGCGCTCGACATGGATGCGGAGTTTGCCGTCACGATGATAGACGATCGCCTGCTGGGCCGCAAAGACCGTTGCCGCGCTCGGGCTCTTGGCGCGTGGATCGACGAACATGGCTTCGGCGATGAGGTCGGCGAGGCCCGGGCCTTCGAACTCGAAGACATGATACATGGCGCTGACATCGGTGATGGCATAGCCGTGCGCGTGCCAACCGGCCGGCGTGCTGGACGACGGTGCGTTGACCGCCAAAAGCCGGTCGCGGGCGATGCGCAGTGCATAGCGGTCGCCGGAAACGTCGCCGAAGGCACCCACACCCGTGTCGGGCAGACCGGCTGCGGTGGCAAATCCACTCAGGTTGCCGCTGACCAGATGCTGCGGACCAACATCGATGGTCCGCGCCGCAAGGCCGTTGTGATCTATATTCGCGCCGCGCCAATCCGGGACGCTCGGCCAGCTTGACGTCAAATCACGCATTGAGCCGCCCTCCTTCTGGATCAAAGGCACTGGGGCCGACAATGCGCGCCTTCCGCACTTCGCCCATGTGCCTCACGTCGATGATCTCGCCCTGCCGGCTGATGCCGCGTTCGATCAGGCCGAGCGCGATGGGCCGGTTGAGTGTCGGGCTCATGTAGCTCGAGGTGACATAGCCGATCGAGCGGTGCTTGCCGCCGATCCATTCCACGCCGTGGGCGCCGGCTGCCAGCATGCCGCCGCCATCGGCGACTTCGAGGCCGACATATTCCTTGCGGTCCTTGCGCTGGGCGTCGTCCATCATGAGGGAACGCCTGCCGAGGAATTCGACCTTCTTGTTCTTGAGCGGGCCGTGCAGGCCCATATCGGCGGGGCGGGTCAGGCCGTCGGTATCCTTGCCGACGATGATGTAGCCCTTCTCGGCCCGCATCACGAGCAGCGCTTCGGAACCCATCAGCACGGCATCGAAGGCGCGGCCGCGTTGTTTCAGCTCGTTCCACAGTACTTCGGCGCGATCGGCGCGGATGGTGATTTCGTAGGACCGGTCGCCGGTGAAGCTGACGCGCGTGATGCGCACCGGATCGCCGCGATAGCTGCCATGGACCAGCGACATATGCGGCAGCGTCGCGTCGTCGAGCGGCGCGTCGAAGGCGATGGTCGAAAGCAGGTCGCGCGAGCGCGGGCCGGTGACCGTCAGCGTCGCATAGTTGGCGGTGGCGTTGTGGATATAGACCTTCTTGCGGTCGAAGCGATCCTGCCGCCAGTCCTCCAGCATCGAATGGACGCCGGCGACATGCGAGGACGAGCAGGAGACGACGAAATGATCGTCGGCCAGCCGCACCAGCACGCCGTCGTCATAGACGATGCCGGTCTCGGTGAGGATGAAGCAGTAGCGGCATTTGCCCGGCTTCAGCGTCGAGACAGTATTGTAGAACATGAAATCGAGGAATTCGGCGGCCTGCGGTCCGATCACCTCGATCTTGCCCAGCGTCGAGCCGTCAAACAGCGCGACACTCTCGCGGGCTTGCCGCACCTCGCGGGCGATCTCGGTATCGGCATCGCCCTTGCCGAAAAAGGCGGGACGCAACCAGCCGCCATAATCCCAGAATACGGCGCCATCGGCACGGTGGATGTTCTCCAGCGGCAGGCGGCGGACGGGATTGAAGAAATTGCCGGAGCGCTTGCCCGCGAAGCTCGCGATTGGCACCGGCGTGAAGGGCGGGCGGTAAGTCGTCGTGCCGACTTCGGGGATCGTGCGGCCGGTGATGGCAGCCATCAGAGCGAGGCCGTTGAGGTTCGATGTCTTGCCCTGGTCGGTCGCCATGCCGAGCGTGGTGTAGCGCTTGAGATGCTCGACCGAGGTAAAGTTTTCGCGCGCCGCGAGTTCTACATCCTTGGCGGTCACGTCGTTCTGGAAATCGATCCAGACGCGGCCCTTCTGGCCGGGCTTGGGCCAGATGGGGGAGATGGAGTAGTCAGGCATTAGAGTGCTGGGCTCACCCCCCTCTGTCCTGCCGGACATCTCCCCCTCAAGGGGGGAGATTGGATGGGGCGCTGCCTCGACTTCCCGATCTCCCCCCTTGAGGGGGAGATGTCGCGAAGCGACAGAGGGGGGTGAAGCCAAGGCGGTGATCTTCGAAAGCGTAAACACCCCATTCGCCGCGCCGACGACCTTCAGATTGGCAATCTCCGTGCCCGGCACAAAAGTCTGCAAGGGCTCGTCCCAGCGGAGCTTGCCCCTCGATTGGCCATAGAGATGAATGGTCGGCGTCCAGCCGCCGGAGGCGAGCACGGCATCGCAGGCGATGTGGCTGCCGTCATCCAGCACGACGCCGGTGACTTCCATCTTGCCCTGTGCCTCGACAATGCGGCGTCCCGCGAGCATCCGAATGCCGGGTGTTGCGGGTGCCGGAGCATCGGCGCGACTGTCGATCAGCAGCACGCGGGTGCCGGTCGCGGCCAGGGCTTCGGCCACTTCGAGCCCCGAGGAATTGTTGGCGGCGATCACGATCTCGCGGCCGACCACGACGCCGTGGCGGCGGAGATAGGCGAGACCGGCATCGGCGGACATGATGCCCGGCAGGTCATTGTTGGCGAAGGGGAGCGGACGCTCGATGGCGCCGGTCGCGAGCACCATTTCCTTGGCGTAGACGCGCCAGAGCGTATCCGGGCGGCCATCGCCGTGGCGCTGGTTGAGGCCAGTCACGCCGTGGTCGTAGATGCCGAAGGCAGTCGTGTCGGTGAGCAACGTTGCGCCTAGTTCCTTCAGTCGCTCGACAGCCGATGCGACCCATTCGCGCGCTGGCTTTCCGTCGATCTGGGCACCATGGTCGCGATGGCTGAGCGCGCCGCCGGCCTCTGACTTCTCGTCGGCGACGATCACGCGCTTTCCAGCTTCCGCTGCTTCAAGCGCGGCCATGAGCCCGGCCGGCCCCATGCCGACCACGAGGACATCGGGATGCATATTCCGCTGGGTCGCCAGCCCGGTCTTCTCCCAGTCGCGATCGATCTTGCCGAGGCCCGCCATCTCGCGGATGTTGGGTTCGTAGAGGTGCCAATCTGGGAAGATGAAGGTCTTGTAGTAGAAGGCCGCCGGGATGAAGCGCGAGAAGCGGTCGAGATAGGAGAAGCGGTCGTTTTTGGCGGTCGGATCGTTGTTGACGCTGCGGACCTTCAGCCCATCGACGGCATCGACCACCGTGGCACGGTTGTTCGGCGAACTGGAAACAGGTCCCGAAACATCGATCAGCGCGTTCGGCTCTTCCGAGCCATGGCCCCAGAGGCCGCGCGGGCGGTGATATTTGAAGCTGCGGGCGACGATGCGGATATTGCCGGCGAGTAGCGCGGATGCGACGGTGTCGCCGGCAAAACCCTGCACGGTCTGGCCGTCGAAGGTGAAGCTCAGCGGCTTGGCGCGGTCGATAGCGCCGCCTTGGTCAAGTCTATACGCACCCATCACGCTTCTCCCTCGGGCAGCAGGGCCGTCGAGGAATTGACGATGTGCGAGAGCGTGTCGCGGTTCATGGTGAAGACTTCCATGCAGGTCAGGTGCTTCCAGATTTCTTTCGACTCGCCACGCGGATTGTTGTGCGAGAAGAGGTAGGACGACCAGGTCTCGGGGCTCACCTCGAGAAAGCCTTCTGGACGAAGGTTGCCGAGATCGCCGGCGAAGTGGAATTCGGTTTCCGGGCGCGGGCCGCAGAAGGGGCAGGGGAAGGTTTGCATGTCTTGGTTCCTCTCCCGTCAGTGCGCGATGCCGGAGCCGGCCGCTTCGTCGATCAGCCGCCCGGTCTGGAAGCGGTCGAGATCGAAGGGCCGTGTCAGGTCGTGGTGCTTGCCATTGGCCATCATGTAGGCCGTCATTTCGCCGCCCACCGGGATGGACTTGAAGCCGCCGGTGCCCCAGCCGCAATTCAGGTAGAGGCCGGGCAGCGGGCTTTCGCCCATGATCGGCGAGGAGTCGGGCGTCACGTCGACCACGCCGCCCCATTGCCGCATCAGCTTGAGCTGGCCGACGGTGGGGAACATTTCCATCAGGCCGGACAGCACCACTTCAAGCGCCGGCAGGTTGCCGCGCTGGGCGTAGGACGGCACGCGGTCGATGCCGCCGCCGATGACAAGCTCGCCCTTGTCGGACTGGCTGACATAGGTCGCGGTGGCCGGCGCCAGCACGACGGTGTCGAGGATCGGCTTGACCGGCTCGGAGACGCAGGCCTGCAACGTGTAGGAGATGACCGGCAGCCGGAAGCCGGCCTTGGCGGCCATCTGCGACGAGTTGCCGGCGACTGAAAGACTGACCTTGTCGGAACGGATCGGGCCCTTCGAGGTCATCACGCCGCGGCAGCGTCCGCCCTCGATGAGGAACTCGGTGACCTCGCAATTCTGGATGATATCGACGCCGAGACGATCCGCGGCACGGGCATAACCCCAGGCAACAGCATCGTGACGCGCGACACCGGCACGGCCCTGCCAGACGCCACCGAGCACCTGGAAGCGGCTGTTCGCCGAGAAATCGTAAAGCGGCACGATCTTCTTGCAGGCCTCGACATCGAGCAGTTCGGAATCGATCCCATTGATCTGCATTGCATTGACCAGGCGGGCGGCGATTTCCATCTCGCCCTTGGAGTGGACCATGGTCAGCACGCCGCGCTGCGAGAACATGACGTTGTAGTTCAGGTCCTTCGACAGGCCCTCATAGAGCTGCAGCGAGCGCTCGTAGAGAGCCGCACTTTCCGGATAGAAATAGTTGGAGCGGATGGTGGTCGTATTGCGGCCCGTATTGCCGCCGCCCAGCCAGCCCTTCTCGATAACAGCGACATTGGTGATGCCGTGGTTCTTGGCAAGGTAATAGGCCGTCGCCAGCCCATGCCCGCCGCCGCCGATGATGATCGCATCGTATTTCGATTTCGGCTCGGGCGATCGCCAGGCAGGCTTCCAGCCTTTCTGGTTGGCGAAGCCTTCCTTGATGAGCGAGAGGAGGGAGTAGTGGCGGGTCATTGGCGGCTTTCGCTCATGTGCTTCAAGAAATTTCCCCTCTCTGATTCATTCATGGCGAAGCATCACCCCTCACCAACTTCGACCAAACGATCGGTTGCGCCTCTCGCGGTCTTCGTATCCTCTCCCGCAAGGGGAGAGGTAAACCTGTGGCGCCGCCTCACTTCACGCAGAGGCGGCGCTTGTGGCACCTCTTACCTCTCCCCCTGCGGGAGAGGATAGCAAGTCCGCATGAGGCAAAGCCGAATGCATGGACGCGCTTGGTGAGGGGTGGCCTGCGCTCCAAAATTGGAGCGTGGGCCTATTGGAAATCAGCCCCTCATCACCTTGCCCATCGGGTCATACGGCGAGGCCTCGATAATCCGGCAAGCGCGCTCATCACCGACGATATGCGTCATCAGTTCCATCCCCGGCACCGCCAGTTCGCGGTCGACCAATGCCATGGCAATCGACTTGCCGATCGTGTAGCCGTAGCCGCCCGATGTGACGTAACCCACCAGTTCGCCGTCCTTCCAGATCGGCTCATAGCCCGATGCGTCGGCATTGGTGGCGTCGACTTCGATCGTCACCTGCAGCTTCTTGGCGGATTGGGTTTCCTTTTCCGCCACCGCCGACTGCTTGCCGACGAAATCGGCCTTGTCGAAATCGATGAAGCGGTCGAACAGCGTTTCCTGCGGCGTATAGGCCTGGGTGAACTCCCTGGACCAGATGCCATAGCTCTTTTCGAGCCGCATGGAGAGCGAGGCGCCGAAACCGACTTCCTTGAGGCCGATGTCCCGGCCCGCCTTCAGCAGTGTCTCGCGGACCGTGCGGTGATAGGCGGCGGGGATGTTGATTTCGAAGCCCATCTCGCCGGTCACCGACATGCGGCCGACCTTGGCGCGGGCCAGTCCGATATCGATCGTCTTGCAGCCGAGGAACTTCAGGCTCGCATTGGAGACATCGTCCTCGGTCGCGCGCTGGAGGACTTCACGCGACAGCGGCCCGCAAAGCGAGAAGCCGACCCAATCGTCCGAGAGGTCGCGGACCGAGACGCCATCCATGTTGAACTGCTCGTACCAGCGCATATGCCATTCGCGCAGGTAGTACGAACCCATGATCCACCAGGTGCCATCGCCCCAGTTGAAGATCGTGAGGTCGCCCTTGAGGCGGCCGTCATGCCCAAGCATCGGTGCCAGCACCGAACGGCCGGGCTTGGGCAGCTTGCAGGCGAAGACCTTGTCGAGCCATTCGTGGGCCTTGGGACCTTTCACCTCGTAACGGGAATAGCCGGAGATATCGATCAGGCCGGCTTTTTCGCGGGTGTGCAGCACTTCGCGGCCGACGATGTCGAAGGCGGTCGAGCGGCGCAGCGTGTGGTTTTCCTCGTACTCTTTGGGCGCGAAATAGAGCGGCACTTCGAGACCCCATGAAGCACCCCAGCGGGCACCGGCCTCGGTCATCTCGTCATAGGAGGGCGAGACCTTGAGCGGGCGGCCGGCGGGCAGCTGCTGGTTGGGATAGGTCATGACGAAACGGCGGGAATAGAACTGGCCGGTTGTTTCCTTGATATATTGGCGGTTGGAGGCATGCTGGCCGTAGCGGGCGATGTCCATGCCGAAGACGTCGTCCTTCGGCTCGCCGAAGATCATCCATTCGGCCAGTGCCTTGCCGACTCCGCCGCCCTGCATGAAGCCGGCCATGACGCCGCAGGCGACCCAGTAGTTCTTGACGCCGCGCACCGGGCCGACCAGCGGATTGCCGTCGGGCGTAAACGTGAAGGCGCCGTTGACCCAGCGCTTGATGCCGGTCTTTTCCAGAACCGGATAGCGCTCGTAGGAAAGCGTCAGCTCATGCTCGATGCGATCGACATCTTCCTGGATCAGGTCGAAGCCGTAATCCCAGGGCGCGCCATCCATGTTCCAGTGGCGGTGCTCGATTTCGTAGATGCCGAGCAGGATGCTCTTCTGCTCCTGGCGAAGATAGGAGAAGCCGTCGAGGTCGACCATGGTCGGCAGCTCTTCCTTGAGGCCGTCGAGTTCCGGGATCGCCTCGGTGACGAAATACATATGTTCGAGCGGCGAGACCGGCAGTTCGAGGCCCGCCATGCGGCCGACCTGCTTGGCCCACAGGCCGCCGGCATTGATGACATGCTCGGCATTGACCGTGCCCTGCTCGGTGACCACATCCCAGGAGCCATCGGGCTTCTGGGTGAGTTCCATCACGCGATTTTTCTCGACGATCGACGCGCCGCGCATGCGGGCCGCCTTGGCATAGGAATGCACGACCGCCGAGGGATCGATATGGCCTTCACGATCGGCATAGAGGCCGCCGATGATGCCGTCGGGCTTGACGATCGGGCAGCGGTCAAGAATTTCGTCTATGCCGATCAGGCGCACATCATCGATGCCGGTGGACTGGAACACGCGGTGCGCCGCCTTCAGCGCATCCCAGCGGTCCGGGTTGCAGGCATAGGAAATGCCGCCGGTCGTGTGCATGCCGATATTGACGCCGCTTTCCTTCTCGACTTCGCTGAGAAGGTCGATCGTGTAGGCGTGCAACTGCGCGAGATTGGGATTGGAGTTGAGCGCGTGGAAGCCGCCGGCGGCGTGCCAGGACGAGCCCGAAGTCAGCACGTTGCGCTCGATGAGCAGCGTGTCGGACCAGCCGTATTTTGCGAGATGATAGAGAATGGCGGTGCCCACCACGCCGCCACCGATGACCACGACCTTGTAATGCGATTTCACGACCCGCTCCATCCGATTTGTGAGGGCTGAACCCTAGATTATCTGTACATTGCTGTCCATGCGGGTGTAGCGCAGTTCACAGCTTGCCCGCATGCGTTTTTCCGACTTAGGAGACGGCTTCCGCGCCGCCCTCGGACATGCGTTTTGAAATGAAGCCATCAAGCCGTGCGCCGATCTCGTCGGCGCCTGCGATCGGCTGGTACTGGTCGATGACGCGTTTCCAGATTCCGTTGGCGCGTTCGGTGGCGGTCTTCGATCCGCTTTCCGTCCAGTTGCCGAAATTCGAGAGATCGGCGACCAGCGGCTGGTAGAAGGCGGTGCGGTAGCGCGCCATCGTATGCGCGGCGGCGAAGAAATGGCCTCCCGGCTGCACCTCCTCGATCGCCGAGTAGCCGATCGCCTCGGCATCGCCCGGCGTCGGCGCGAAGAGTTCCGCCATCGTTTGAAGTGCCTCGATGTCGGTGATGAGTTTTTCGTAGGAAACCGAAAGCCCGCCCTCCATCCAGCCGGCGGCATGGATGCAGAGCGTGGCGCCCGCCAGCACGCTGCCCCAGAGCGCGAACTGGGTTTCGTGGGCGGCTTGTGCATCGGAGACGTTCGAGGCAGAGCCGCCGCCTGACCGCCAGGGCAGTCCCGTGAGGCGGGCGAGCTGGCCGGCGCCAAGCGTCGCCTTGACGTGCTCCGGCGTGCCGAAAGCAGGCGCACCGGACTTCATATCGACATTCGACGAGAAGCTTCCATACATCACCGGAGTGCCGGGTCGCACGATCTGGGCGAGTGCGATGCCGGCCAAAGCCTCCGCATGCTGCAATGTCAGCGCGCCTGCAACCGTTATCGGCGCCATCGCACCTGCGAGGCAGAACGGCGTGATGACCAGGATCTGCCCGGCCTTTGCGAAGTCGATGATCCCCTGCGCCATGGGAATGTCGAGCTGGCGCGGCGAATTGGTGTTGATGATCGTGTAGCACCAGGCATCCGACAGGAATTCGTCATGCGAAATGCCGCGCGCGAGCCGGATCATCTCGAAGGCATCATCCGCCTGTGGCGTGCCCCGCGCATAGACGAAGGGAAACTTGTCTGATTGCGTGAGCTGCGTACGGGTCACGGCATAGTGCCGGTATTTTACCGCAACGTCCTGCGCCTCGACATAGGGACCCTGGACATGCAGGACGTCGAAACTCTGGACGATCTTGGTCAGTGCATCGAAATCGGCGAGCGATCCGGCGCGGCGGCCACGGTCGAGATCGGTGACATTCGGCGCCCCCGACCCGGCGAGGAATGCCATGTTGCCGAGTTCGAATGTCTGGTCGCGGTTTGCGTTACCGGTGCGGGCATGGATGGAGCGCGGCGCGGAGGCGAGTCCCGCTTCGACGATGTCGCGGCCGATGCGGACCATCAAGGTTTCGTCATCGACGATGGCGCCGGCGCGTTGGAAGATGGCGCGTGCTTCCGGCAGCAGAACCTTGATGCCAAGCTCCTCCAGCACGCGCAATGCCGTCTCGTGAACCGCCCCGACCTCGTCGGTGGAAAAGACCGTCTGCGGCGCGAAGCTGTTCTTGAGGTTTCTGTAGTTCGGGCTGCGAACGGTCTGCGCGCGGTCTTCGCCTCCCAGCCGGTGGCGGCGCTCGCGGCGCGTCTGATGCAACATCTCGTCGATCATGGCTGGCTCCCTTGGTTGGCAGGATTGAAACATTTACGTACACATATGTCCAGAGATCATTGCGAAAATTTTTTGCGCGGCCTAAGGTGCGGAAAAGCCAGTTCGGGGAGACGCCATGAAGATCGCAGCCATCCGCGCCACGCCTGTCAACATTCCCTTCACCGCTCCCTACCGCTTCTCCTATGGCTCGATCGCGTCGCTGACCAAGACGGTGATCGAGGTCGAAACCGATGACGGAGTCATCGGCCTCGGCGAGTGCGCCGAGGGTGACCGCGCGGCCGACGTGATGGCCCTTGGGCAGCGGTTGATCGGCCTCGACATCAGGCAACTGAACCGGGCCGAGCGCCTGCTCGTCCCCGGCATGCGATACACGCCCTGGGGCAATGTGCTGGCCGCCCGCCGCGTCTTCGGCGGCATCGAGATGGCTATGTGGGATGCGCGCGGCAAGACCGAGGGCGTACCACTCTACCTTCTGCTTGGCGGCGCGGTTCGTACCGAAATCCCGCACACCGAATATTTCAGCTACCGCTATCCCGGCGCGCATGACCCGGGCGAATCTTCGCCCCTCGAAGTCGCGCGCTACTGCGCCCGGATGATCGAGGAGCATGGCTCTGATATCTTCGAGGGCAAGATGAGCACGGTTGGCCTGGCGGAAGAGATCGAGATGGTGCGCGAGGTCCGCGCCGCCATCGGCGACCGCGCACTGCGGCTCGATGCCAATTACGGCTGGACGATGCCCACGGCGCGCGAAGCGTTGAAGCGGCTCGAACCCTTCGACATCCAATGGTTCGAAGACCCGGCGGAGACCTATGAGGAACTCGCGGAACTGAGGAAGCACTCCGCGGTATCCTTCTCGGCTCATGTGATCGACCTGCCGAAAGCCGTCCGGGTGCGGTGCCCGGAAACGCTTGTGACCAATGTCAACGAACATGGCGGTATCCGCCGCACCGTCGATTTCATCCGCGCCTGCGAGACCTTCGACGTCGGCTTCCGCTTCCACTCCGGCGAAACGGGCATCGCCAGCGCCGCCTATCTGCATCTGACGGCGGCCATCGAGCACGTGCGCGAGGCGAGCCAGACGCTGTTCCGCTGGTATGCGGATGACGTGATCGAAGGCGGGCCGTTTGTGATGAAGAATGGTGTGGTTAAGGTGCCGGATGGGCCGGGGCTTGGCGTAACGATCGATCCTGTGGCGCTGAAGCGGTGCCATGAGCGGTTTCTGGCGGAGGGGGCTTTTCCCGGGGCAAAGAATACGGCCTATGGGGATGGGTTTCGGAAGAAGTGAGTTGGCCCCTCACCCTAACCCTCTCCCCGTAAGAACGGGGCGAGGGGACGCCAAGGGCGCCCACGGTGCCACAAATCCCTTCTCCCCTGCTTACGGGGAGAAGGTGGCGGCAGCCGGATGAGGGGCAAAGCAAAGACCTGTGGTGCCCTTGCGGAGATGGAGTGGGGCGGGGTAATCCTCTCTCAACGTATAGACATAAAAGGACCCGCCATGACCGCGACGAAAAAACTCACCGCCGACCAGGCATCCGACCTGATCTTCGACGCGCTTGTCGGTGCCGGCACGGTGGCGCGCAATGCGCGCTATTTCGCCGATGCGATTCTCGATACCGAACTTTCCGGGCTGGAAGGTCACGGCTTCTACTGGCTGCAATATTATTGCGAGCACGTGCAATCGGGCAAGGTCGATGGCAAGGCGACGCCCGTCGTCAAGCGGCTGACCAACGTCTCCTTCCGCGTCGACGCCAAGAACGGTTTTGCCCATCCGGCGATCGAGAAGGGTTTTGCGCATCTGGTTCCGGCGGCGCTGGAGAATGGCATCGCCGCGATGGCGGTCCACAATTCCTATAATGCCGCGACGCTTGGCTATCACACCGGTTATCTCGCGCAGCAGGGCCTAGTCGCCTTCGGCTTCACCAATTCGTCGCCGGCGATTGCGCCAGTGGGTGGTACCAAGCCGGTGATCGGCACCAACCCGATGAGTTTCGCCGTGCCCGGAAAGAAGGGGCGCATTGCCTTCCTGATTGATCAATCCTCGTCGCAAGTCGCATGGACGGCGGTCAAGCGGGCTGCCGAGGAGAACCAGGTCATCCCGCTCGGCTGGGCGATCGACAGAAGCGGCCAGCCGACCACCGATCCGGAAGAAGGCTTGAAGGGTTCGATGGCACCCGCCGGTGGCTACAAGGGTTTCGGCCAGGGCCTGATCGTCGAGACGATGTGCGCGGCACTCGCCGGCGCCAATCGCGGTCAGGAAATGGGCTCGATGATGGCGAATGACGGCCTGCCTGTCGGCAATGGCCAGTTCTTCATCGCGCTCGAGCCCAAGATGTTTTCTGGCGGCCTGTTCGAAAAGCAGATCGAGCGGCTGATCGCCTCGATCACATCACAGCCCGGCGCCAGAATGCCGAATTCACGGCGGCAGGAGAACATCAAGAAGAACCTCAAGGGCGGGCTGACGATCGACAAGGCACTCTACGACAAGATCAAGGCCTATACCGAGCGCCACGTCTGACCGGAACGAAGGCAGGGGGAGCGCATCATGGACCAGCTATTGCCTCCCGTTTTCAAGGACGAGCGCAAGCGCACCTTCCTCAATGCCGAAGGCGCCGAAAAGCCATTGAAGAGCCCGTTGCCTGGGGATGTGGTGGAGCGCGCCCGCGCCTATCGCCTCGGCCGGATCAGGAAGGGCCTGATCGAGACCGATTGCGCGGCGGCACTGCTCTACGATCCGGTCAATATCCGCTATGCGCTCGATAGCCCCAACATGCAGGTCTGGTCGCTGCACAATCCGGTGCGCTATGCGCTGGTCTTCGCCGTGGGTCCGGCTCTGCTGTTCGACTACAAGGGCGCCGAGCATCACTCGAAACACCTGAAGGCGATTGACGAAGCCAAGCCCGCGACCTCGTGGATCTATGTCATGGCCGGCGACAAATCTGCCGAGCAGGCCGTGAAATGGGCGGCTGAGATCGGCGATCTCGTGCGCCAGCACGGCGGCGGCAACAAGCGCATTGCGGTCGATCGGCTCGATGTCGAGGGCGTGCGGGCGCTGGAGAAGATCGGCATCGAGGTCGTCGATGGCACGCCGATGACCGAGACGGCGCGCTCGATCAAATCGGCCGACGAGATCGCGCTGATGCGCTGGACGATCCGAGTCTGCGAAGCCGGCATGGCGCGCATCTACGAGCATTCGGTGCCCGGCGTCACCGAGCAGGAACTTTGGGCGCATCTGCATTTCGAGAATGCACGCTCCGGCGGCGACTGGCTGGAGACCAAGATCCTCACCTGCGGGCCGAACACCAATCCCTGGTATGGCGAATGTTCGGACCGGGTCTGTCGCGAGGGCGAGATGATCGCCTTCGATACCGATATGATCGGTCCCTACGGCTATTGCGCCGATCTCTCGCGCTCATGGACCTGCGGCTATACCGCGATGACACCAAAACAGGCCGAACACTACTCGGCCGCCGTCGATCAGGTCGAACACAACATTTCGATCCTGCGCGACGGGATGGATTTCCGCGAGTTCAACGAAAAGTCCTGGCGCATTCCCGAGCGCTACCAGCCTTACCGCTATTCACTCGCCGTCCACGGCGTCGGCATGGCGGATGAATGGCCGATCGTGCTCTGTCATACCGATTTCGAGCAGAACCAGGGCGGCCGGTTCGAGGCAGGCATGGTGGTTTGCGTCGAAAGTCTGATCTCGGAACCGGGTTGCGAAAGCATCAAGCTCGAAACGCAGGTGCTGATTACGCCGAATGGTCCGGAGCGGCTCGATCAATTCCCCTGGGAGCGGCTCTGAGCCAGTTCATCAGGTCTACCAGGCCCGCCTTGCGCGCCTTGGCGTGGGGATAGACCAGGCAATAGGGATGGCCGAGCGGGATTGGCCGCTCATCCACCAGCACCAGCCGGCCCGCCTCCATATCGTCGGCGCCCATCTCCCGCTGGCCGAGTGCCACGCCGAAACCGTCGCGGGCGAGGTCGAGCGCCAGGCTGGATTTGCCGACACGATAGCCCAGCGTCTCGTCTGGGCGCTTGATACCGATCTCGGCGAGCCACGCCTGCCATCTCGGGTGCGAGACGAAGGTCGGCCCCCAATTGGTGTGGATCAGATCGTCGTCCGGCACCGCAGCCATGCCTTCACTCCGGACGGCCGGATTGCGCACGAGATAATCCGGGCTGCACATCGGCACGACCGCATCCTGAACCAGCGGAATGGTGACCATGTCGGGGTAGAGGCTGAGACCGTAGGACAGCCTGAGATCGATATCGTAGCGGGCGAAGTCGGCGAGATCCTCCTCGGACCTGAGTTCGAAACGGAAGTTCGGGTGATCTTGGAAATAGAGCTTGAGCTTCGGCTCCATCCATCGCTCGGCGATCGAGGGCAGGGCGCTGATCACCAGCCGCGAACGGGCACGGCCCGAGACGACCTTTTCGGTGAAGGCCGAGATCGATTGCAGCGCGTCCGATGCGCCGGAGAAAATCGTCTGTCCGGCGTCGGTCAGCACGATGCGGTTGTTGTAGCGCCGGAACAATTGCTTGCCGAGAAACTCCTCGAGGTTCTTGACCTGCTGGCTGACGGCGGCGGCAGAAACACCGAGTTCGTCAGCCGCCGAGACATAACTTCCGCTCCGCGCGGCAGCCTCGAAGGCGCGCAGGGCATTGAGTGGCGGGAGTGAGAGTGACATAGGCCTGCCTCAGTTTTTCTAGGTCAGGATAAGAATTTTCGCCGTTGAGTAAAGAGAGAACTTTGCCAAGATGCATTCAATCAATTGGAGCAATGACATGCGAAATATCCTTGACCTTGACCGCTATCCCCTCGACCAGCCCGGCAGCACGGGCTGGCGCAATCTCGTGGATCAATGCCGCATCGATCTCTCGGAGAAGGGCATGTTCGACCTTGAAGGCTTCGTGCGGCCGGAGGCGGTCGAGAAGGCCATCAATGAGGTCAAGCCGGTGATGGATACGCTCTCCTTCGTCCATAAGCGGGCTCACAATGTCTATTTCCGCAAGGAAATTCCGGAATTGCCAGCTGACCATCCGGCGCTGCGCAAGGTCGAGACGATCAGCCACACGGTCTGCGCCGACCAGATTTCCGACAGCGTACCGGTTTGGATTTACGAATGGCCGCAATTCGCCGTCTTCCTCGCCGCCTGCATGGAAAAAGAGACGCTGTTCACCATGCGCGACCCGCTCGCCCGGGTGAATGTCATGGGCTACCGCGAGGGCGAGGCGCTGAACTGGCATTTCGACCGCTCGCAATTCACCACCACGATCCTGTTCCAGGCGCCGATCAAGGGCGGCGAGTTCCAGTATCGCTCCAACCTCCGCACCGATACCGATCCCAACTACGAGGGCGTCGAGCGGGTGCTGCTCGGCGAGGATAACGAGGTCAAGTCGCTGACCCTCGTGCCCGGTTCGCTCAACGTGTTCATGGGCAAGAATACCATGCACCGCGTGACCCCGGTCAAGGGCGAGCGCGAGCGGTTGATCGCCGTGTTCTCTTACTACGAGCGGCCGGGCGTGATGTTTTCCAAGGAAGAGCAGATGGGTTTCTACGGCCGCGCGGCCTGATCATTTTACATCGATATTTTGGGGGTGAATCCATGAGCGTATTTTCGGATCTAAGAGCGGCCCTCAAATCGTCGGAGAATCTCGGCTATGACAGCGCCTGGGCGATGCCCCGGGCGTTCTATGCCGATCCAGATGTGCTGGCGCTGGAAAAGAAGCATCTCTTCGGCAGCGAATGGATCTGTATCGGCCGGGCCGAAGAGGTGCCGGAAATCGGCGACAGCATGGCATTCACGCTCTGCGATGAGCCGCTCGTGGCCGTGCGCGGCGACGACCGGAAGATCAGGGTATTCGCCAATGTCTGCCGCCATCGCGGCGCAATCCTTGTCGAGGGTAAAAGCCGCGGCAAGCGCATCGTCTGTCCCTACCACCACTGGTCCTACAATCTCGACGGAACGCTGGCCGGCGCGCCGCGCATGGAAGCGCACGGTGGCTTCCAGAAGGACGATTGCAAACTGCCGGAATATTGGACCGAGGAATGGTGCGGCTTCCTGTTCACCTCGCTCGCTGCCGATCCGCCGCCGCTCGGACCCAAGCTCGAACCGTTGAAGGCGCTGATCGGCAACTATCACATGGAGGAGATGAAGCTCCGCTATCTCGCCGACGAGATCTGGCACACCAACTGGAAGAGCCTCATCGAGAATTTCATGGAAGGCTATCACCTCTCGCCGCTGCACAAGACGACGCTGCACCCCGTCAATCCGACGCGGCTCTGTTCGCACTTTCCGGCGGGTGACAGCTATTTCGGCTATAATGCCGGCTACTCGCCTGACCTGCCGCGTTCGCAGAAAGGCCATCCCGACCTCAGCGACGCCGAGGCGGACAATTGCGTGATGTTCGCCGTGCCGCCCGGGTTGATCTCGGGTTGCGGCGGCGATTACTCGTCCTTCATCTGCGTCCAGCCGGAGACTGTTGACCGCGTCCGCGCCAAGCTCGGCCTCATCTTCTATGGCGAAGGCTGGAGCGAGGAGGCGGTCGACAAGGCCGTCACCCTGTTCAACGACACGATGAGCGAGGACAAGACGGTGCTGGCCACGTTGATGAAGGGCATCAACGCCAAGTCCTATGTTCCCGGTCCCTTAGCGCCGGCCGATTTCGAAGGCAATGTCCTCGATTTCTACCGCTATGTCAGCCGGCGATTGTCGCCTGTGCTCGAAACGGAAGGCTGAAAACGTCGCCGCTGCATCCTTGGCTTGAAGGCCTCAAATATTTCCGCAATAATCTATAGACATCGGTGTACATAAATGTTTCACTCCCTTCAATCTTTAGACGGCCGGTGAAACTTTGGTTTGACGGCTGGCGTATGTAGCTATACGATCGCATAATAAGGCGCGGCGCCCCGATACCGTGGCGCATTTCCGCTTGACAGGGCCCCCGGAATGGCGGCTCAATATGAGACGGGATTAAATCTATACATAATAAAAAGACGGGCCTGCCACAAAGAAAACCAAGAGGGAACCATGACAATCAATTACAAGCTTCTCGACTTCCTGCGCAAAGGCCGTAGCGAACACGAAAACCATCTGATTGACGGCCTCGTTGCGGGCCGCGTCAGCCGCCGCGAATTCCTGCGCTTCGGCTCGGTGCTCGGCCTTTCCGCACCCTTTCTAGGCTCCGTCGCCGGTGCAGTCGGGCTCGCCGGCGTGCCGAATTTCGCTCGCGCGCAAACCCCGGGCGGCACCATCCGCGTCGGCCAGATCGTTCCGGCAGCGGCAATCGAGCCGGTGAAGCTCGCCGACGGCGGCGGCATCACCGTCATCAGCCAGGTTGCCGAGACGCTCGTCCTCTCCGGCAAGGATCTCGTGGCCCGGCCGCTGCTCGCCGAGAGCTGGGCGCCGAACAAGGACGGCTCGGTCTGGACCTTCAAGATCCGCAAGGGCGTGAAGTTCCATGACGGCCGCGACATGACCGCCAAGGACGTGGTGGCCAGTATCGACCGCATTGCCGATCCGGCAAACGGCTCGAACGCGCTTTCCGCGTTGAAGGGCGTGCTCTCCAAGGGCGGCACCAAGCAGATCGATGATTATACCGTCGAGTTCACGCTGGATGCGCCGAATGGCGGCTTCCCCTATTCGATGTCGACCGACAACTACAACGCCGTGATCGTGCCGCACGACTATGACGGCAATTTCGAAGCCAAGATGATCGGCACGGGCCCGTTCAAGCTCGAAAGCTATACGCCGAAGGTCGGCGGCAATTTCGTGCGCAACGACGCATACTGGGGTGGTCAGGTTCTGCCGGATCGCATCGAGATTTCCTTCTACGACGACTACCAGCCGCAACTGCTGGCGCTGCAGGGCGGACAGATCGACTTCATCCAGCAGGTGCCGATCCTTCAGGCCTCCGGCATCATCAATGATCCCTCGGTCGATATGATGCCGATCCCCTCGATCGCGCATTCGCAGGTCCATATGCGCACGGACAAGGCGCCGTTCACCGACAAGCGCGTGCGCCAGGCGATCGCGCTCTGCCTTGACCGGCCGGCGATCGTGCAGGGACTGATGCGCGGAAAGGCGCAGATCGGCAACGACAGCCCGTTCGCGCTTGCCTATCCGTCGAGCGACAAGACCGTCGCCCAGCGCCAGAAGGACATCGCCAAGGCCAAGGAACTGATGGCCGCCGCCGGCATGCCGGATGGTTTCGAGGTGACGCTGACCACGGAGAAGTATCTGGAAATCCCGGATTACGCCGTGATCATCCAGAATGCCGTCAAGGAGATCGGCGGCAAGATCAACCTCAACATCATGGACCAGGGCGCCTACTACGGCGAGGCGGTCTACGGCAAGTCGAACTGGCTCGATTCCGACATGGGGATCACGGACTATGGCCATCGCGGCGTGCCGAACGTCTACCTCACGGCGCCTCTGCAGAGCGAAGGCACCTGGAACTCCGCGCACTTCAAGAACAAGGAGTATGACGGATTGGTGGCGAGCTACATCGGTGCCCTCGATCTTGAAGCGCAGCAGGCCGTTGCCGGCAAGATCCAGACGCTCCTGCTCGATGAAAGCCCCGTGCTTTTCACCTACTTCTACGACTTCATGTCGGCTGCGAAGAAGGGATCGACGGGCATTGAGGTGACGGCGATGAGCCATCTGATGCTGAAGGACGCCAAGCTGGGCTAGTCCTCAGGCATTCCTGCATTCCGTGTTACCCTGGCTTGTGCCGGGGTAACATCAACCAATCGGGAATCCGGGGGACGGGGCGATATTCTATTATGTTCTGAAGCGGTTGCTTCTGTCGTTTCTGACGCTATGGCTCTTGAGCCTTTTGGTCTTCGCCGGTGGACGCATGTTGCCGGGCAATGTCGGTCGGGCCATGCTCGGCCCGTTTGCCGATCAGGGGGCCGTTGATTTGCTCAACCATGAAATGGGCACCGATCGCCCGCTGCTGGTGCAATATGGCAGCTGGATCGGCAACCTCGCCACGGGCGATCTCGGCAAGTCCTATGCCTATCGCGCGCCGGTGTCGCAGTTCCTGGGAACGGCAGTATTCAATTCGGCCAAGCTTGCAGGCGTGGTCTTCCTTCTCGTCGTGCCGCTCGGCATTTTCGGCGGCGTCATCGCGGCCTTGTACAGGGGGCGCGCCGCGGACCGCATCATCTCGGTCTCCGGCCTGTCGGCGACGGTGGTGCCGGAATTCGTCTCCGGCATCGTGCTGATCCTGATCTTCGGCGTCTGGCTGAGATGGTTTCCAATCTCCGCGACCTGGCCGAGGGACGCCGGTTTCTTCACCCAGGTCTATCACCTGATCCTGCCCGCCATGCCGCTGGTTCTCGTGCTGTTCGGCTATATCGCCCGCATGGCGCGCGCCGGCACGATCGAGGCGCTCGACAGCGAATATACCCGCACGGCAATCCTGAAGGGACTGACCTATCCGCAGGTCATCTGGCGCCACGTGCTGCGCAATGCGCTGCTGCCGACGATATCAGTCATCGCCACACAGACGGTCTATCTGATCGGCGGCCTAGTGGTGATCGAGATACTGTTCCGCTACCAGGGCATCGGCAGCCTGATCTATACCGCCGCCAACAAGAAGGACTTCCCCATGCTGCAGGCGGGCGTCATGATGGTCGGCGCGCTGTTCATGATCTCGACGCTCGCCGCCGACCTCCTGCAGGCGATGCTCAATCCGCGCATCAGGTTCGGAGGCAAAGCATGAGCATCGATGCGACCTCTGCGCCTGTTATCGAAAAGCCGCATTCGGCCTGGAACGATTTCAAGCACAATTTCGGCCTGATCATGCGCTCGGCGACGTTCCTGACCGGCGCGTTCATCGTGCTGTTCTGGGTGCTCTGTGCGATCTTCGGGCGAGCGCTCGTGCCCTACGACCCCTTCGCCGATGACATGCTGAACTCGCTGCTGCCGCCGTCGGCCGAGCATTGGTTCGGCACGGACCAACTGGGCCGCGACGTGTTCTCCCGCGTCATCGCCGGCGCGCGTGACATCCTGACGATCGCGCCCCTAGCCACGCTGCTCAGCACGTTTCTCGGCACCGCGCTCGGCCTGACAATGGGCTATTTCGGCGGCTGGATCGATGAAGTCCTGAGCCGCATCGTCGATGCCGTGCTGGCGCTGCCGACCGTCATCGTCGCACTGCTGGCGCTGACGGCGCTGGGGACCTCGACAACCACAGTGCTCTTCGTCATCGGCTTCAGCTTTGCCCCGATCATCGCGCGCACTGTGCGGGCCAGCGTACTCGCTGAGCGCGACCTAGATTATGTCTCGGCCGCCGAACTTCGCCGGGAAAGCCGGCTATACATCATGTTCGTGGAAATCCTGCCCAATGTGATCCCGCCGATCCTGGTCGAATCCACCGTGCGCCTCGGCTACTCGATCTTCGCGGTGGCGACGCTCTCCTTCATCGGCTTCGGCATCCAGCCGCCGTCACCGGATTGGGGCCTGTCGATCTCGGCCAATTACGGCCTGATGAATGGCGGTTTCTGGTGGACGGTGGTGTTCGACAGCCTGGCGATCGCCTCGCTGGTGATCGGCGTCAACCTGATGGCGGATGGTATCCAGAGTGCGCTCGATGACTGATGCGACCCCCACGCTGAAACTTGAAAATCTCGATGTCGAATATCGCGTGCGCGGCCGCTCGCGGAAGGTGCTGAGCGATATCAATCTCGAGATCGGCCGCGGCGAGTGCTACGGCCTTGTCGGCGAATCCGGCTGCGGCAAATCCACCGCCGCCTATACCGTGCTGCGCTACCTGCCGCGCAACGGCTCCGTGCCACGCGGCCGGGTGCTGATCAACGGCGAGGACCTGCTCGGCTTCGATGGCGAGAAGCTGCGCGAACTGCGCCGCAAGTCCGTTGCCATGGTCTACCAGGATCCCGGCAAGGCGCTCAATCCGTCGATCCAGATCGGCAAGCAGGTCGCGGAGGTGTTCGAGCTTCTCGGCGTGCCGAAGGCGGAATGGCGGAAGCGCACCGTCGATATCCTCAAGAAGGTGCGCATATCAGATCCCGCAAGCGTCATGGAACGCTACCCGCACCAACTGTCGGGCGGCATGCAGCAGCGCGTCGCAATCGCCATGGCGCTGGCGAGCGAGCCATCACTTCTGGTGCTCGACGAGCCCACCACTGGCCTTGATGCCACTGTCGAAGCCGACGTGCTGGACCTCATCGTCCAGCTTCGTCATGAGTTCGATACGTCCATCCTGTTCATCAGCCACAATCTCGGCGTCATCGCCAAGATGTGCGACCGCGTCGGCGTGCTCTATGCCGGCCGGCTGGTCGAGCAGGGCAAGACATCGGAGATTTTCCGCAACCCGCGTCATCCCTATACGGTGGGCCTGCTGCGCTGTCTGCCGCAGCGCGGCCGCTCGAAAGACGTCGCGCCGCTTACCACCATTCCCGGTTTCCTGCCGACCGCGGGTTCCGACATCAAGGGCTGTGTTTTCGCCGACCGCTGTCCGCTGGCCGATGAGCACTGTCGCAAGGTCGATCCGCCGCCATATCATGTCGGCGAGGGGCATTTCAGCAAGTGCCATTATCATGAGCGGGCCGCCAGCCTGAACTTCGACACGGAGGCGGTCAGTACCAGCGGGTCGGAATCGACGAAGAAGATCCTTGAGCTCGTAGACGTCTCCAAGACTTTTGGTCGCGGCGGTTCCACTTTCCGGGCATTGAACGATGTATCGTTCGACGTCATGGAGGGCGAGACGCTCGGCATCGTCGGCGAATCCGGTTCCGGCAAGACCACGCTCGCCCGCTCCGTACTCGGCATCGTGCCGGCCGACGAGGGCAGCACCATCCGGCTTGATGGCAAGCCCGTGGCGCCGCTGCTGAAGAGCCGCGCCCAGAGCGAAGTCAAGTCGCTGCAGATCGTGTTCCAGAATCCGGATTCGGCGCTCAATCGCTCGCATACTGTGCGCCGCATGATCGGCCGCACCATCAGCCTGCTGACCGGCCTGGCAAGTACAGCCAAGGCCTCGCGCATCCTCGAACTCACCCGCGCGGTCAGGCTCGCCGACCGCTATCTCGACATGCGTCCGCGCCAGCTCTCCGGCGGCCTCAAGCAGCGTGTGGCAATCGCGCGATCCTTCTCCGGCGACCCGCGCGTCGTGGTTCTCGACGAGCCGACTTCGGCGCTTGATGTTTCGGTGCAGGCGGCGATCCTCAACCTGCTGGTCGAACTGCAGAAGGACAAACAGGTCAGCTATATCTTCATCTCGCACGATCTCGGCGTGGTGCGCTATCTCTCCGATCGCATCGCGGTGCTCTATCTCGGCCGGCTGATGGAGATCGGCAAGGCTGATGCGGTGTTCTCCGGCCCGCACCATCCCTATACCGAGGCGCTGCTGTCCTCCGTGCCGTCGGTCGATGGAACGCACCGGGAGCGGGTGAAGCTCAACGGCGAAATCCCGAGCGCCATGAACCCGCCCAGCGGCTGCGTGTTCCATACACGCTGTGTCCGCAAGATCGGCAAGATCTGCGAGGAACAACAACCACCGCTGCATGACACCGGCGATGGCCATCTCATCCGCTGTCACATCCCGGCCGCCGAGCTGCCGCGCGCGCCGGTTGAAAGGGAAGTCGCCATCAACTAAGGGCGATTTCGACTTTTCATATCCGTGAAACCGGCGTAGGATTTTCAAATACTGCCGCCGGGTGAAAACATGCAGGGATTCTTTGAACCGCTCTGGGCCGATGGCGTGCCGCGCCCCGCCTATAACGCGCCGATCGCCGCTCGGGAAAGCTGCGATCTGCTGATCATCGGTGGCGGCTTCATGGGGTTGAGCGCAGCCCGTCATGCTGCGCGCGCCGGTCTCTCCGTGCGTGTCATCGATAGCAGGCGCATCGGCGAGGGCGCCAGCGGCCTCAACGGCGGGCAGGTCATCCCCGGCATCAAGTTCAATCCCGACTGGATTCTTGAGCATTTTGGCGAGGAGCAGGGTGCGCGGCTCAATGCCTTTGCCGAGACGACGGCCGATGTGCTGTTCGACGCGATCGAACAAGAGAAGCTGGATGTGCCGTTCGAACGCAGCGGCTGGATCCAGGCCTGCCACACCGAGACGGCGATGGAGAATGCCGAGGAACGCTACCGGCAATGGTCGGTGCGGGGCGCCAATGTCGAGATGCTCGATTCCACCGCGATCAGCCGACTTGTCGGGACCAGCAACTATTTCGGCGGCTTCCATGACAAACGCGCCGGCGTGGTTCAGCCGCTCGCCTTCACAATGGAATTGGCGCGGATCGCCAGGGAAGCTGGCGCGCTGATCACTGAGAATACGGCATGCACCGCGCTTCGCAAGCAGGACGGTCAGTGGGTTGCGACGACCAGCGGCGGCGGCGAGATCCGCGCCCAAAACGTCATCCTTGCGACCAATGCCTATACCGATCGCCTGGTCCCCGGACTCGCGCAGACTCTGGTGCCGCTCCATTCCTTCCAGGTGGCGACATCGGTGTTGCCGGATGAGCTTCAGCGTTCGATCCTGCCCGGCAAGCAGGCGGTGTCGGATTCGCGTCGCATCGTCATTTATTATCGCAAGAGCCCGGATGGACGGCTGGTGCTTGGCGGGCGAGGGCGCATGTCGCTCCCCCAAAGCGAGGCGGATTGGGCGCATCTCGAACACGGGCTCACGCGCATCTTTCCGGCACTCGGAAATATCGCGATCGAAAAGCGCTGGTTCGGCCGGGTGGCGATGACGGCGGATGGCCTGCCGCATATCCACGAGCCGGAAAAGGGCTTGCTGACACTGGTCGGTTGCCAGGGCCGAGGCGTGGCGATGATGACCGCGATGGCCAGGAATTTCGTCGATTACATCCTGACCGGTGACGGCAAGCAGCTGCCGTTCCCAATCTCGCCGATCCGGCCGATCCCGTTCCACGCCTTCCGCCAGATCGGCGTGGCCGCGACCATCGCATGGTATCGCATGCTGGATGCCGTTGAGCGCTGAATTCGCTTGACTGCTTCTCAAAAATGAAAATGATGTAGGAAATTTCACGAACTAGAAAGCGGATCGATGAACACTATCGTTCCTGCCGCGCCGCCACTCACATCGGGTTCGTCTCGCAACTTCCGCGTTGCGATGCTGGCACCGGGCGCGCTGGTGACCTTCGTGCTGATTCTCTTCGCGCTTGGGCTTGTCCTGTTCCTCGGCTTTCGCGTCAACGACGGCTCGCTGACTGGCGCGGGTTTCACCTTTGGCAATTTCGTCATCGTCCTGACCGATCCGCTTTATGTGACCGTCGCGATCCGCTCGCTCGTCATCGCCGGATTGGTGACGCTGGCAACCGTCGTCACCGCCTATCCGGTCGCCTATTATCTCGCCTTCCATGCCGGCCGCCATCGCGGGCTTCTGCTCTTCCTGGTCACGTTGCCGTTCTGGACGAGCTACCTGCTCAGGGTCTTCGCCTGGAAGATCGTGCTCGCCTATAATGGCGTGCTGAACTCCGCGCTGCTTGCCACCGGCGTTCTCTCGGAGCCGTCGCTCGCTTTCCTCAACACGCCCGCCGCCGTTGTGCTCACGCTGGCACACGCCTATGCGCCGTTCGCCATCCTGCCGATCTATGTGGCGCTGGAGACGATCCCGAAATCGCTGCGCGAAGCCGCGTCGGACCTCGGCGCCCGCCCGGCGTACACCTTCCGGAAGGTGATCCTGCCAATGTCGATGCCCGGCGTACTGGCCGGCGCGCTGGTCGTCTTCGTGCCCACTGTCGGCGATTATGTGACGCCCGCCATGGTCGGCGGACCGGCCAGCACCATGATCGGCTCGATGATCCAGGCCCAGTTCGGCAAGGCCAATGACTGGCCCTTCGGCGCGGCGCTTTCCGTCTCGGTCATGCTGTTGATCCTCGCCATGCTGCTGATTGTCCGCTTTGCCGACCGCAAGTTCGGGAGCCGCACATGAGCGCGCGCGCAAATCACGGCGGCGGCGGCGGTTGGCTTGGCGTCTATGTGCTGGCCTATCTGGTCTTTCTCTATCTGCCCGTTGCGCTGATCCCGATCTTCTCCTTCAACGATTCCATCCAGGCGGCCTTCCCGCTGAAAGGCTTCACAACCGCGTGGTATCAGCAGCTCGCCGGCAATGACGCCTTGACCGGTGCGGTCATGACCAGCCTAACGATTGGCCTCGTCGCGGCCTCGATCGCCACGCTCTGCGGCACCACCATCGCCTATATGGATACCCACTGCACTTCGCGGCTGGCGGGCATCATTTCCGGCATCGCGCGGCTGCCGATCCTGATTCCTGGCGTCATCGTCGGCATTGCGCTGCTGATCTTCGTCAACCTGATCGGCCTTGGGCCATCGCGTACGGCAATTGTCGCCGGACACGTTCTTGCCGGCTTGCCGACCACTGTCGTAGTCATGCGCGGCCGTTTCGCCTCGATCCCGAAAAGCATTCCGGAAGCGGCGGAGGATCTTGGTGCCAGGGAGTGGCTGGTGTTCTGGCGCATCATGCTGCCGCTCAGCCTGCCGGCGATCGGCTCGGCCTTCATGCTGGCCTTCCTGATCAGCTTCGACGAGTTCATCATCGCCTTCTTCCTCGCCGGCACCGAACCGACGCTGCCGCTCTATATCTGGACGCAGCTTCGCTTTCCGAAGTCGCTGCCGGTGGTGATGGCGCTCGGTACCGTCATCCTCGTCGTGTCGATCGTCATCGCGACGGCGGCCGAACTCCTGCGTAACCGCGGGCTCGCTGGCGCCCGCATCAAGCCAGCCGCAGCATGACTAAAATCCATAACAAGAACCGACAGAGAGGAGAATGAACATGACAAAGCACATCAACAGGACAAGCCTTCTCAAGAAGGCCACGGTCGCGGCGCTTGCGCTGGCGGTTTCCGCCGGTGCGGCACTCGCCGACGGCAAGCTTAAGTATTTCACTTGGTCCGGCTATGAACTGCCGGAATTCAACAAGACATTCCTTGCGAAAAATCCCGACGGCATCGAATTCTCGATGTTCGGTGATGACGACGATGCCTTCACCAAGGTCAAGGCGGGCTTCCGCCCTGATATCGCCCACCCCTGCTACGACAAGGTGGCGCGCTGGAACAAGGAAGGCCTGCTGCAGCCGATCGACACCAAGCGGATCAAGAACTGGGACAGCATCTTCCCCGTCTTCCGCAATCTGCCTGACATTCAGGCGGGAGATGGCAAGGTGTGGTTCGTGCCGTGGGACTGGGGCAATACCTCGATCCTCTACCGTACGGATCTGGTGGAGAATCCCGAGCAGAGCTGGAACCTGCTGTGGGACAAGAAATATGCCGGCCGCATGGCGACCATCGATGCGGTTCACGACACGCCGATCGTGGCAGCTCTGTTGGTTGGCGTGAACCCCTTCGACATGAAGGAAGGCGATATCGACAAGGTCGCCGCGAAGCTGCGCGAACAGCGCCCGCTCGTGACCGCCTATACGACGGACATGACCTCGGTGGAACAGTCGCTGTCCTCAGGCGAACTGGTCGCAGCCATGACCTGGAATGCGTCCGCCAATGCGCTGAAGAAGCAGGGCGTCAAGGTCGAGTTCATGAAGCCGAAGGAAGGCATGCTGACCTGGACCTGCGGCTTCGTCATTCTCAAGGATTCGACCAATGTCGATGCGGCCTATGACTTCATCAACTCGCGGCTTGAAACCGACTCCGGCAAGTACCTGATCGAGGCCTATGGCTACGGCTCATCGACCAGCACAGCATTCGCAGCCGTGCCGAAGGAAACGCTCGACGCCATCCAGCTTCCCGCCGACCCGGAAGCCGTGCTGAAGACGACGATCTTTACCGGCCCGATGAAGCAGAACGACGACATGGCCAAGATGTTTGAAAAGGTGAAGGCGGGCGGCTAAGCTCGTTTCAAACCGGGCGGCGCGCGTCGCCCGGCAATCGATACTTGACGTGGGATTCAGGACGGCATGGGCGATGAATTGGAAGAGATGATCGAAAAGCCTGTGCGCGACGCGAACGACGCGGATATACTGGTCGGCCGGCGGGTGAGGGCGCTCCGGCTGGAACGCAACCTCTCGCTTGCCGATCTCGGTAGCAAGGCGGGCATCTCTATCGGTGCGCTCAGCCAGATCGAACGCGGGATATCGTCCTTGCGCGTGCGTGTCATCTGGCCGCTCGCTGCCGCGCTGGGCGTCGAACCGAGCGCCTTGATCGGCGACGGCGGTGAGCCGTCCAACGATCTCTATTGCGTACGATCGGGCATGCGGCGAACGTTGCCCGTTCATTCCGAAGGCATTGCCAAGTGGCTGCTGTCGCCGCCGGGCGCCACGCTCACCGGCATGATCGTCACCGTGGAGCCGAATGGCGGCACGGCCGAGGCCTATGCCCATGTCGGTCACGAATTCGGCTATGTGACGGCAGGTGAGATCGAACTGGTGATCGACGGCACCACCTACAATCTGAAACAGGGCGATAGTTTCGCTTTCAAGAGCACGCTGCTCCATGCATTTCGCAACAATGGCAGCGTGGCGTGCGAGATCATCTGGATCAACACGACCAAGCCCTCCGAGGTGCGTGATAATGCCTGACGCATTGCTTGAGCTGTCGGCGGTCCGCAAGACCTTTCCCGGCGGCGTCATCGGGCTCGATTCCATCGATCTCGATATCGCGCAGGGCGAGTTCCTCAGTCTGCTCGGCCCTTCCGGCTGCGGCAAGACCACGACGCTCAGGGTGATTGCGGGTTTTGAAGCGCCGACTTCAGGCACGCTCAGGCTCGATGGCCAGGACATTACCGGATTGCGACCCTATGACCGGCCGGTCAACACCGTCTTCCAGGACTACGCGCTGTTTCCGCATATGAATGTCGCCGAAAATGTCGATTTCGGCCTGTCGCTCCGCAAGCTGCCAGCCGGCGAACGGAAGAAGCGGGTTGCAGATGCGCTCGACCTCGTGGGCTTGGCCGACAAGATCGGTGCGCGAGTGCTGGAACTCTCGGGCGGCCAGCGGCAGCGTGTGGCGCTCGCCCGCGCCATCGTCTGCGAGCCGCGCGTGCTGCTGCTGGACGAACCGCTTTCGGCGCTTGACGCGCATCTGCGCGAGCAGATGCAGATGGAACTCAAAAGCCTGCAGGCCCGCCTCGGCACGACCTTCGTCATGGTCACCCACGATCAGACCGAGGCGCTGTCGATCTCCGATCGCATCGTCGTAATGCATAAGGGCCGGATCGAGCAGGCGGCAACGCCGGCCGAGCTCTATGACCGGCCGGCGACCAAATTCGTCGCCGGCTTCATCGGCACGATGAACCTTCTGCCGGCGCGCTTTCTCGGGCGTGAATGGAACGCCCTGCGCTTCGAAAGCGATGGCCTGCGCTTCGGCATCGCGGCGGAGGATCATCCTGCGATGGAGGCTGGCGCCGCGACCACCGTCGGCATCCGGCCCGAGGACTTCATCATTGTCCCGGATGGCACGCCGGATTCATTTGCGGCCGAGGTTTCGAGCGTCGTATTCCACGGCAAGGCGCTGCGCGTGCATGCGCGCGCCGGCGCGGAGACGAAAATTGTCGTGGATTTGCCGCGCCAAGGCGAGGGTCGCGAATGCAGGCAGGGCATAATTTTAAATATCGGCTTGCGCTCCGGCGCCTCTTGCCCGCTTTTGCCGGCCTGATAGAAGAGCATCAAACATAAGAACGGGAGACTGAAATGAGCAACCACCTGAAATTCTACATCGATGGCGCATGGGTCGATCCCGTCGTGCCGGCCAAGCTCGACGTGATCAATCCGGCGACCGAAGAGGCCTATACCCAGATTTCCGTCGGCACCAAGGCCGATGTCGATAAGGCCGTGGCGGCTGCCAAGCGCGCCTTCAAGACTTTCTCGCTCGTGTCGCATGCCGATCGCGTGGCGCTGCTCAAGCGCATCCTCGAAATCTATAACGAACGCTTCGAGGATATCGCGCAGGCCGTGTCCGATGAAATGGGCGCGCCGATCGGGTTTGCCCGCGACGCACAGGCCTGGGCCGGTCGCGCGCATATGGAATCGACCATCGCTGCACTCGAAAACTACGAATTCAGCGAGAAGCGCGGCGCAACCATGGTGGTCAAGGAACCGATCGGCGTCTGCGCGCTGATCACGCCGTGGAACTGGCCGCTCAACCAGATCGTCTGCAAAGTAGCGCCCGCGCTCGCCGCAGGCTGCACCGTGGTGCTGAAGCCCTCTGAAATCGCCCCGATCTCCGGCGTGGTCTGGTCCGAGATCATGGATGCCGCCGGCGTGCCGAAGGGCGTCTACAACATGGTCAATGGCAACGGCCCGGACGTTGGCCAGGTCATGGCCGGCCATCCCGATGTCGACATGGTATCCTTCACCGGCTCGACCCGCGCCGGCATCATCGTCGCCAAGACGGCGGCCGATACGGTCAAGCGCGTGGCGCAGGAACTCGGCGGCAAGTCGGCCAACATCATTCTCGAAGATGCCGATTTCGCCACCGCCGTCGCCAAGGGCGTCGAAGGCTGCTTCGGCAACACAGGCCAGTCGTGCGACGCGCCGACTCGCATGCTGGTGCCGAAGGGCCGCCACGATGAAGCGCTCGGCATTGCCAAAAAGGCCGCCGAAGGCTTCAAGACCGGCGATCCGAAGGCCGAAGGCACCGATCTCGGTCCGGTTATCAGCCAGCTTCAGTTCGACAAGATCCAGCGTCTGATCCAGACCGGCATTGATGAAGGTGCGACCGTCGTCGCCGGCGGTGTCGGCCGTCCGGACGGCCTGAACCGCGGCTATTACATCCGCCCGACCGTGTTCGGTCACGTGACGCCTGAAATGACCGTGGCACGCGAAGAAATCTTCGGACCGGTCCTCTCGGTCATTTCCTACGACAACGAGGATCATGCCGTCGAGATCGCCAACGACTCGGTCTACGGCCTCGCCGCCTACATCCAATCGGAAAACAAGGACCATGCACGCAAGGTCGCCGCGAAGATGCGCGCCGGCACGGTGAACTTGAACTACCCTGATTGGGATACGTTCTCGTCCTTCGGCGGCTACAAGCAGTCGGGCAATGGACGCGAATATGCCGATTTTGGCATCCACGACTTCCTGGAAATCAAGAGCATCGTCGGCTACGGCGATTGATCGCCAGTTGTTCCACGGCCACGTGAAAAATCAGGTCCGCCAGCTCTGCTGGCGGGCCAATTTTGTGACGGCTTCGAAGTCCAGCGGGCGGGCGAGGGCATAACCCTGCAGCAGGTCGCAGCCGAGATCCTGCAGGATGCGGATATGTTCGCGCGTCTCCACGCCTTCCGCCACGACCCTGATGCCGAGCGACTTGCCGATCTCGATGATCGAGCCGACCAGCTTGCGCTGTTCCGTGGTCTCCGTGATTGGCTTGATCAACGCGCGATCGATCTTCAGGGTACCGGGGCCGATCTTCAAAAGGCTGACAATCGAGGCATGGCCGGTGCCGAAGTCATCGATCTCGATGCCGATCCCGAGCTTTCGGATGGCCCGAAGATTGTCGTTCACCGCTTCGTCGCAATCGTCGAGGAAGATCGATTCCAGCAGCTCAAACGAGACGGTGCCCGGTACGATCTTCAGGCTCTTGAGCTTGCGACTGAGCGCCGGGTCATTCAGGCGGCGGGACGAAACGTTGACCGAAATCTTCGGGATCGAAATGCCGGATGCCTGCCAGGCGGCGTAATCCTTGAGCGCGCGTTCGAGGATGATGCCATCGATGGCCGATACCACGTCGAGGTCCTCGGCCACTTGGAGGAACCTATCCGGCGCCAGCAGGCCGTTGGTCGGATGGTTCCAGCGCGCCAGCGTCTCGGCGCCTGAAATGTCGAGGCTCTGCGCATGGAACTGGAGCTGGTAGTACGGCACGAACTCGCCGCGCTCGAGGCCGGACAGGATGTCGTCAGACACGCGCTTGGTATTGATCACGTCGTTCTGGATGGCGACCGAGAAGAATTCGAAGCGGTTGCGGCCCTGGGTCTTCGCGCGATAGAGGGCGATGTCGGCGTTCAGCAGCAGTTGCTTGGCGTCGATCGCGCCGCCGCCCGCATAAGCGATACCGATCGAAGCGCCGATGCGGCAGACGTGGTTCTCGAAACTCACTGGATCGCAGAGCCGCTTGATGATGCGGCTCGCGAGCTTGCCGAGCTTGTCCTCGGAGCCGTCATAGCGCGACAGGATCACGAATTCATCGCCGCCGATACGCGCCACGAAATCACCCGGTCCCATGTTCTCATTGAGAACTTTTGCCGTGTGGATCAGCATGTGGTCGCCGGCGAGATGGCCGAGCGTATCGTTGATCTGCTTGAAGCGATCGAGATCGAGATGGATCACAGCCATGCCCGAACCGTTGGCGAGGCAGTCGGCGGCGCGCTGGCTCAGCGTCTCGTCGAGATAGCGGCGGTTCGGCAATGCGGTCAGGAAATCGTGCAGCGCGTTATGTTCGATCTCGGCCTTGGTTACTTCGAGCTCATGGTTGCGCGCTTCGGCCAGGCGATTGGCTTCGGCGAGTTCCTGCTGAATCGTCACGTCCTGGGTGGCATCCCAGTTGGCGCCAATGATACGCGTATCGCCGCTGTCGAGGTTGAATGGCGCGACACGCGCCCGGATGTGGCGGATGCTCCCGTCGCCGCGTATGATTCTGAACGCATTCTCGAAGGCCGTGCCGCCCTTGCCCGCATACGCCTCGACCTTGGCAACGGCCCGCTCCCGGTCATCGGGATGGATCATCTCCTGCCAGTCGTCGGCGTTTTGCAGCAATGGCTGACCCTTTATGCCATATATCTCCTGCAGGCGCTCGTCCCAGAGGCTGGTGCTCTTTTCGACATCGACCTCGAAGACGCCGATCCGCGAGACCTCGAGCGCGAGGTCCAGCTTGCGGGAAAGCTGCAGCAGCGCCTCTTCGGTCGCCTTGCGGGCGCTGACATCGGTGTCGGTGCCGACGATGCGGGCGGGCCTGCCATCCTCGAACCAGTCGATGCAGGCGCCGCGGCACTCGATCCAGATGTAATGGCCAGCGCTATGCCGTTCGCGATATTCGAAGATTTGCTTGAAATCGCCGCCTTCGCCCTGCTTGCGGATTTCCTCCAGAACCATCTCACGGTCGTCGGGATGGACGCTCTCGATCCATGTCTCCATGTCGGCGGCGATGATGGCATCCGGTGCGAAGCCGCGCATCGTTTTCCAGGTCTCGGAATAGTAGAACTGGCCTGTCGCGAAATTGTGGTCCCAGACGCCGAGGATGGAGCCGACCAGCGCATGGTTCCAGCGCTGTGCCCAGCTTTGCATCTCGGCTTCGGTCCGCTTCTGGCGGTCGATATCGGTGAGCTGGACGAGGATCTCGGCGGCATCGCCGTGGACGGTGAGACTCGCGGTCGAGATCTGCGCCAGCATCCAGACATCGCTGCAATCGGCGCGCAACAGGCGAATCTCGATCGCCTGTGCATTTTGCGGTGCAAGCCGGAGCCGGTTGATACTGAATTCGAGCGTGTGACGGTCGTCCGGATGAACCAGTTCGGCAAGCGAGCGGGAATCGCGAAGAAAGGCAGCGCAGGCCTGGTTGCAGTAGAGGATGCCGCAGTCAGCGGAGATCAATGCAAGGCCGCCCGGGGCGCTATCGATCAGCTCCGCCAGGAACGCGCGCCCGCCCGAAATGCCGGCAGGCGAAATCTTCTCTTGATGCGGCTTCAAACTCACACTCACAACACGTTTGCGCAAATGTGATATAGATCGCTTAAATAGCTCTTAACCCGACAGAATTTCCCGAGATTTCACGGATTTCGGGGGAGTTGACGATCGTCAAGCTCATATGAAAATGGGCGATACCGTGCTCAGCCGAGCGTGAAGATGCAGGCGGTGACGAAGATGAACGCGAGCGCGACGCCTGCGGCAAGCAGGACATTTTCCTTGCGGGGCCGAGCGAAGAGAACCTGATTGCGATTGCCGGTGGCGGCGGATGTCGCGGAATGAATCTTCATCTGTCTTCCTTCACTATCTGCGGTCGGCGCTCGTTCCAACTTAGCCGAAGCGCCTGAGCTCCAGACGCGGACCACGGGGCGTCCGTCCAGCCTCGTTTGATAGTGCATATTACTTACTCTATCAAGTATGTAGAGATTAGGATTTCCAAATTTCGATGGAATGCGGAAAAGCTGTTCCAAATCGTCCATGTGGACAAAAAAATCCGGACCACTGGGGTCCGGGCGCCAACGGGGCGGAAGTCAGAGTGGGCCAGGGGCGACGGCGACGCCGTCGCAAACTGGAATTTGAATGGGTCAGAAGAAACGGTGGGCGTGAAGCGCGAAAATCGCGGGTTCCTCTGCCTCGCGCTCCTTGGCAGGTTCCATGACCGTGATCTTGTATTCGGTCTTCCTAGGCTTTTCCGTCAGCGGCACGGGGGGCATCTGCGCCTGCTTGGGAAAGAAGAAGCCCATGGCGAATCCGTTCATCATCAACATCTGAAGTCCCTCCAGGAAACCGGAATCGTTAACAACGCCATTAATGCACCCAAAGTCTATAAAATCAATATGGAATGTCGGAAAAAATGAAAAATGCGCCGGCAAGGTTTCGACGGCGCATTCAAGACGTTGAAATATAACGCGATATTGGCCCTACGAAGCCGCTTCCTCAAGGATGAGTCCGGCGGATGAGGCGGCATATTGGCCCGAAACCAGGCGCTCCAGCGTCATGTTGTCGAGGATTTCGGCGACCGCGTCGCGGACCTCGGTCATCGATTTGCGCACAAGACAGGTCTTCGGATCGCGGCAGTCGTCACAGAGCTCGAGCGCCGTGCGGCTGGCGCAGCGAATGGGCGCCAGGGGACCGTCGATGACTCGGATGGCATGGCCGATGCGGATCTCGGAGGCGGGACGCGACAACGAATAGCCGCCCATCGGACCCTTCTTCGAGCGCACGATACCCGCATTGCGCAGTTCGAGCAGAATAGTGTCGAGGAACTTCTTCGGGATATTGTGGGCGGTCGCGATTTCGTTGCTGAATGCGGTCTCGCCCGGTGCGAGGCTGGCCAAGGCGATCAACGCCTTGAGGCCGTACTTTCCTTTATTCGTAAGCATAATTTACCCAGATTCCGCCCGATTTCACAACTCTCTTACTCCGGTTCGGGCCGCTAAAGAAGAGAGTCACTCGAATTGATTGATAATATGGGTAAAGACGTGACGAAATTCAGCGCTTTTCACGAAAAAAGTGAAGGCGATCGGCGGAAATGGGCCCCGATTGCGCTCTGGGCGTCATGCATCGAGCGGAAAGAGCGCCCGTCGAGGCCCATGACGCTGAATTTTACCGCCATGAATTTGAGCGAATCGGCAAAGGGGACAAGGATACCGACCGGAACGCCGGCATATTCGACAACCTGTTTCTGCATGACTAAGCCGCCTTGGAATCGAGTTCACGATGCTTGACGGGGACAAGATGATATAGTCTATAAAAATTGTCAATTATAAATTTGTTTAGATTGGAAATTTTTTCGAACATTAGAAGAATTTTTTGTGACTATCGGAACCATTTTTCGCCATTCGCGGCAGGAAAGAATGACGTTTCACGCCGCCAGGGCGATCTTGCCGGCAATCTTCTTCGCCTGCACACGGATATCCGGCACGGCGAAGATCTCGAAGAACTGCCCGACGGTCATCGGACCCATGGCATAGACGTTCGAGCGGGGCGTGCCTTCCGGAGAAAGGAGTTCGGACTTGGCGCTCACGGCAAGTCCCAGGCCTTGCGCATCGGCGGCGATCAGCCCGTTTGCCGCCATCTTCTTGAGCAGCGGCACCTTGGAGATCGAACACTTCTCCATGCCGGTACAATTGACGATGCGGTCGAAATGAATGTCCCGCATCTCGTGGGAGTGCCGGTCCAGGTAGGTGGCGACCACATGGTCGTCGCTTTTATGGATTTCCTGCAGCCAGCCCGAATGGATCGATACCTGGCCCTCGTGCCGCATCGTGTGGACGACATCGGCGATCTCGGGCGCCATGCGATGGCGGTGAACGCTCCACCAGGCATTGGCGTGACGGAAGAAGCGCGCGCGCTCCGTGGCGTCGAGTTCCTGCCATACCGACTGCGTCATCGGCCGGAGCGCATCGATGACCATGCGCCAGTCATGCACGTTGCGTGCCTGGCGGCGAAGCAGCTGGAGCATTTCGGACAGCGTCCTGCTGCCGGGCTCGAAGGCGGGCTCGGCCGGATCGCTGCGCGGCACGACATGCACCTGTGGCAGCAGGCCATGACGGGAGAGGATGTGGATCTTGCCCCGGTGGCCCTGCTTCTTGAGCGAGACGACCTGATCGACGGTGGTGAGCCCCGAGCCAAGCAGAAAGATCGTCGCATCGGGATCGATCTCCTCGAGCCAGTCGTCCGCCCAGGCATTGATGGTGATATGCGACCGGGCCAACGGATCGATGGCACTCTGGGCGATCGGCAGGCCCGAAGGCGTGCCGCCAAGACAGAAGACTGTATGCGCGGCCTGTACCTGCTCACCGTTCGACAGGCTGAACACCTGACAGTCAGCCTCCAGCTGCTCGCAATTGATCGCCTCGGCATCGGCGAATGTCACGCGCGCCCAATTGTCCTTCTGTTGCAGGCTGGTGGCGAGTGTTTGCTGGACGTAGCGGCCAAAAAGCTGGCGCGGCACGAAATCTTCCTTGCCGAATCCATGGCCGCTCGCGGCCAGCCATTCGACGAGATGGTCGGGCCGGTCGGCATAGAGGCTCATCCGGCCGGCGGGCACGTTGAGGCGGTGGTTCTCTTCCTTTGTGGAATAGGCGACGCCGAGACCGTATTTGGACCGATTTCCGACAAGCGAGATGGTCTTGGCCGGTGGCAGGTTCTCGAGCAGGTTGATGACCATGGCCGTGGCGGAGAAACCTGCGCCCAAAACCGCGACGTCCGAGTTCATTGCGTCCCTCCGAGAGCCGCGTCCAGCGCGGAAATCCTGGCCCATATTCATGCTTCAATTCTTGTTCTATGTATAGACATAATTTTCCAAACTGCGCCATGCGTTTCCCTTCAAGGGAATTGGCTAGGCCGCGTGCGTTCCTAGCAGTCTCACGAAATTGGCTTATTGTCTATAAAAATTATATACTAATATTGGGCGCACTTTATGGAGCCCCGCGCGTTTTTCCGGGAACCGATTGAACAGTCACGCGTTTTGAAGCGCATGAGGCCATCGGGCCAATCCGGTCAGGGGATCACTTTCCGTAGATGTCAGTCACAAAGAAGCGCGATCTTCACACAGACACGCCCTTGTGGTCGCTGACGCCTCGAATCGGGGTGCGTTCGCATGCCGTCCCGCTGAAACAATATTACGATGTCGTCATAGTGGGCACCGGAATCAGCGGCGCGCTGATGGCGCATGCGCTGGCGGACGGTACGCGGTCGCTGCTCGTCATCGACAGGCGCAAGCCGGTCGGCGGATCCAGTCTTGCAAGCACGGCGATGATCCAGCACGAGATCGATGTGCCGCTTGGCAAACTTCAGCAAAGGATTGGCAAGGCGAAGGCGAAGCGGGTCTGGGCTCGCTCCATGGATGCCGTCGAAAAGCTGGCGTCGAAGATTGAATATCTGAATATCGGTTGCGGCTTCGCGCGAAAGCGCGCGCTGTTTCTCTCGGGCGACGAGATGGGCTGGCGTGCTTTGCGGGATGAGGCTGGCCTGCGCAACGGCGCTGGCTTCGATGCGCAATTCATCGATGCGGCAGCACTTCGATCGGGTTACGGCATCGACCGCACAGGCGCCATCCTCACCGACTGTTCCGCCTCCGCCAATCCGGCCCAGATGACTGCCGAGTTTTTACGTCAAGCGGTGAGAGGCGGAGCGGAACTGGTATGCGGCCCTGAAGTAATGGACATTTCCAGCAAGAGCGGCGAAGTCGAGTTGGTGCTCTCCTCGGGTGAGACACTGCGCTGCGGCAATGCTGTGTTCTGTACCGGCTATGAATTCCTCGACAGCGTTGCGAGAGCCGACCATTCGATCATCTCCACCTGGGCGATCGCCACGCGCGCGAACGCGCCACGGCCCGAATGGCTGGATGATTGTCTGGTCTGGGAGGCTGCCGATCCGTATCTCTATATGCGCACCACATCGGACGGGCGGATCGTCGCGGGTGGCGAGGACGAGGATGATCCGAGAGCCCATGAGGACCAACGCAAGCTGAAGGCCAAGCAGAAGACGATCGCGCGCAAGGTCAGCACCTTGCTGGGATGCCAAATCGGCGAGATTGAATTTGCCTGGGCCGGTGCTTTTGGAGTAACCCCGACTGGACTGCCGATTATCGACGAAGTGCCTGGCATGAGACACGTGTTCACCGTGATGGGCTATGGCGGAAACGGCATTACCTTCAGCCAGATCGCTTCGGAAATCATATCAGCGAAACTGTCGGGGCATCGGGACAAGGATTTTGATCTGTTCCGCTTCGGCGCCGCACCGGCGCCGCGCAAGGCGGCATGAGGGGCTAGACGCTGTAAATGACCACGTCAAAGACGAACTTCATCAGGTCGACCGTCATAGCGCTCGCAGCGGGTGCGCTGCTGCTGATCGCGATCATCGGCTCTACCCTCTATCTCGTCTATCAGACGCAGAGTTACGCCGAAGGCGCGATCACCTCGCGCCGGGTGCGAAGCACTGCCGCCGATCTGCTCCTGACCGTCCAGAAAGCCGAAACCAGCCAGCGCGGCTACCTGCTCACTTCGGACATGACGTTCATCGATTCCTACCGGCAGGCATCGGCCGACATGATCAGCAAGGAACTTATTTTCGAGGAAGCGATCAGCAGCAATCCCTTCATCAAGGTCGATCTGCCACAGTTCCAGAAACTGGTGACGAGCAAGGTATCCGAACTCCAGCAGACCATCGAACTTTCCGAGAGCGGCCGTCGCGACGAGGCGATGGATGTCGTCAGGAGCGGCCTCGGGCGGACCCAGATGTCGGAGATCGAATCGGTGTTGCAGGGTGTCATTGATGCTGGTGACGCACGTATAGCCGATCAGGTCGCCGCCCAGGTCCGAATGGCCGGCATCCTGCGCGTGGTGACGATCTGCGGAGCGATCTCCATCGCATCGCTTCTCATCGGCGTCGTTCTGATTATCTCGCGTTATGTCAAGGAGATCCAGAATGCGCAGGCGGAACTCGGCGAGATGAACTCCAGCCTGGAAGGCCGCGTCCATGAACGAACCGAGGACCTGATGCAGGCCAACCAGGAAATCCAGCGCTATGCCTATATCGTCACTCACGATCTCAGGGCGCCGCTGGTCAATATCATGGGCTTCACGGCGGAGCTCGACGGCGCACTGAATGCCATCCGCAGCTATTTCAAGACCGAAGATGGCGACCAGGGCAATGTCAGCGACGATGTCCGCAATCAGGCGCGTCTGGCGGTCGAGGAAGACCTGCCGGAGGCGATAGGCTTCATCCGCTCCTCGACGCGCAAGATGGATGGTCTGATCAACGCCATCCTCAAGATTTCGCGCGATGGCCGACGTCAGCTTCAGCCGGAGCCGGTCGATCTTGGCGCTGTGGTGCGGACCAGCGGCGAGGCCGTCCAGCACCAGATCGACGAGGCGGATGGTGCGCTCGAAATCTCGGTCAACGTCAAGGATTTGATCTCTGACAGGTTCTCGATCGAGCAGGTTATTGGCAACCTGTTCGACAACGCCGTGAAGTATCGCGAGCCGTCCCGCCCGCTGGAACTGTCGGTCAAGGCATTCGCGATCAATCGCTTCAAGATCGGTATCGATATCAGCGATAACGGGCGCGGAATCGCACCCGAGGACCACGAGCGCGTCTTCGAGCTTTTCCGCCGGTCGGGCTCCCAGGACAAGTCAGGGGAGGGCATCGGTCTGGCTCATGTCCGCTCCCTGGTCCGCAACATGGGAGGCGAGATCAAGGTCAAATCCGAGCTTGGAAAAGGCACGACCTTCATGATACGCCTACCCCACGATTTGAGCCAGTTTGTCAGGAGTACGGGCCAATGAAAGCGGCAGGCCGCGAAGTAACGATCGTGATGGTCGAGGACGATGAAGGCCATGCGCGCCTCATCGAGAAGAACGTCCGTCGCGCCGGCGTCCACAATGAGATTATTCCATTCACCGACGGCACAAGTGCGCTGAAATATATTCTCGGCGCCGATCTTTCGGGCGAGGAAAGCAAGAACCGCTATCTCCTCATCCTGCTTGATCTCAACCTGCCCGACATGTCGGGAATCGATATTCTCGAAAAGGTGAAATCCAATATCCATACCAAGCGGTTGCCGGTCATTATCCTGACGACGACCGATGACGAGCGCGAGATCCAGCGCTGTTATGATCTCGGTGCCAATGTCTACATCACCAAGCCTGTCGATTATGAGGGCTTCGCCAACGCAATCCGCCAACTGGGCCTCTTCTTCTCGGTGATGCAGATACCTTGAACGCCACAATCACAAAGATTCTTTACATCGACGATGACGACGGTCTTGTCCGCCTCGCGAACAAGACCTTTTCCCGCATGGGCTGCGAAGTGGTGCATGCGCCGGACCACGACGCCGGCCTGGCGAAACTTGGGGAAGGCGGCATCTCCGTCATCATTCTCGACCATTATCTTGAGGGCACGACCGGGCTCGCCTTCCTGCAGGCAATGCGCGAGCGCGCCATCGAAGTGCCTGTCGTCTATGTGACCGGCTCTAGCGAGGCGACGGTGGCGATCGAGGCACTGAAGGCTGGTGCCGAAGACTACGTGATCAAGACCGTCGGCGAGGATTTCTGGGCGCTTCTGATCAGTGCGGTCAAGCAGGCGCTCGACAATGCCGAACTGCGCGCCGCAAAGCGACGGGCCGAACAGGAAATCATCGAGGCCAAGGAACGCGCCGAGATACTCCTCACCGAAGTCAATCATCGCGTGGCAAACAGTCTGGCGCTGGTTGCGGCGCTGATCCGCATGCAGGCTTCGTCCAGCCCGGACGCCGCCGTCAAAGCGGCCCTGTCCGAAACGCAGGCGCGGATATCGGCGATCGCCGGCATGCATCGCAGCCTCTATACCTCCGATGATGTTCGCATCGTCGAGATGAACCGTTATCTCTCGACGCTGGTCTCGGAACTGGCGGATTCGCTGGAAAAGGGCAGGCGCAAATCGCGCATCATCAGCCGCCTTGACCGCGTCGATCTGTCTTCGGATCGCGCAGTCTCGGTCGGCATGATCGTGACCGAGTTGCTGACCAACGCAATCAAATATGCCTATCCGCAGGAAACCGACGGCGAGATACGGGTTACCCTGGAAAAGCACGACAACGACACGGCGACCCTCGCGGTCGAGGACGATGGGATCGGCTTTACCGAGGCGGATACGTCATCTGGAACCGGCCTCGGTTCGCGTATCGTCGCCTCCATGGCCAAGACAGTCGGCACCGGGATCAACTATATCCAGCGCGAACGCGGAACCCGCGCCGAAGTGCAGATTTCACTCAACTGAGCATGAGCACCAAAACCGAAACGCCGCGCTCTTAAAGCGCGGCGCCCATATTCTCGGCTTCATCTGCCGTCAGCTGTTGCGGGCAAAGGTCTTGCTGGTCACGGCGAGCGAATGCGAATCGGGGCCGAAGTCGGCATCACCGGTAATCTTCAGCATTTCGGCGAGCCGTGTCCGCGCGCGGTTGACGCGGCTCTTGATCGTGCCGACCGCGCAGCCGCAGATGACCGCAGCTTCCTCGTAGGCAAAGCCTGACGCGCCGACCAGAATGATCGCTTCACGCTGGTCATCCGGTAGTTTTTCGAGCGCCGCCTTGAAGTCGTTCAGATCGAGGATGCCGTGCTGGCTCGGATTGTTGGATAGCTGTTCGGTGAAGTAGCCGTCCGAATCCTGGATCTCGCGACCGCTTTTCCGGGCCTGGCTGTAGAATTCATTGCGCAGGATCGTGAAGAGCCACGCCTTCATGTTGGTGCCGTGTTCGAAGGATTCCTTCTTGGCCCAGGCCTTCATGATCGTGTCCTGCACGAGGTCGTCGGCATAGTCGTGGCGCTTGGAGAGCGAGACCGCAAATGCGCGGAGGCTGGGCAGGCATGCGAGCATGGATCGCTTGAAATCGCGCTCGATTGCGTCGGGCGAGACATCCGTCATTTGAACTCCTCGACCGCATCGTTTCTTTTTGCCGCCCGCTCGGCCAGGTCAAGCTTTTCGAGAAGATCAAGGAAGCGGTCGGGTATGGCCTCTTCCTGGAGCGAATCGTAATATTCCCTCAAGCGCTTCGGGATTTCGGCATAGGCGCCGGATATATCCGCGGAGCGTTTGCCCCTGATATGGTTGTCTTTCATCAACTTTTCTACTCACGTTGCAACGTTTTTACCGCTGACGCCAAAAACGTGCCAATGTGGCATATGTTCCATGGCCTTGAAAATAATTCTTCAGCTTCGTTTTCAGCCTTCGCCGGAACAAAATGCCGCATCAATCGATTATATGCACAGTCAACCGCAGGAGAAGACCGATGCTCTACTATGCACTTCTATTTCTTGTTGTTGCGATCATCGCAGGCGTTCTGGGCTTCACTGGAATTGCAGGTGCCTCGGCGAGCATCGCACAAATTCTGTTCTTCGTCTTCCTCGCCCTAATGGTCGTTTCGCTGTTGATGCGGGCCGGCCGGCGCACCTAAGATCAAGACTGTTACTCCAGAGATCAAACCCGCCGCATGCCGGCGGGTTTTCCATGCGCGATTTTATTACGAAAAGGACAAATAAAAGCGGGGCCAAATGGCCCCGCCTCGCGGTATTTGAGAAAATTGATCAGTGGCGGCTCAGCCAGGTATCGATGTCGCGCTCGGCGTCTTCCTGCGCGGTGCCGTAGCGCTCCTGGAGCTTGCCGGCGAGCTCCTTGCGATTGCCCTGGATGACGTCGATGTCGTCGCCGGTGAGCTTGCCCCAGTTCTTCTGGACCGAACCCTTGAACTGCTCCCAATTGCCTTCTACCTGGTTCCAATTCATCTCGTGTTCCTTTCATGAGGTTGAAACAAAGAGCGGAATTTTCGCTCGGTTTGACAACGGCGCCGCGCGTAAAGAGTTCCCCAAAATCGCGACTCCAGGAAGTCTCAAATTTCTTTTGGAACCCCCGGAACTTTTGTCTGCGCAATCTGTTTTTGTATCGCGAACCTGCTTCCCCTGACAGGTTCGCCCCTCCGGCGTCACCGCTCCCCGCCCGCAGGTGGCGCCCCCAGAAGGAGAGAAGCGTTATTCCGTCCCCCCGAAACGCTTCTCTCCTTCTTACTTCCAAGCAAACCCCGGCTGATTGTCTTCGACGGAACAATGCGTCCGGCACCGCGTTACTGCGACACCGCCGGCGGCTCTGCCGCAATGGAATTGAGAAGTCTGGAGTGACGATGAAGCATGAAGCCGATTCTACTATGGCTGATAGGCATTCCCGTGCCGATCATATTTTTCCTCTACATCGTGGGCTGGCTCTGATCGCCGCCCATGCGACCCACTAACCAATCAGGAGAACGATCATGGCACTTTCGAAAGCCGCAAATGATGCAAAAGCCAGCGCCAACGAAACCTTGTCGCAACTCGAACTGGAACAGCGTCTCGACGACCTGAAGAGCGAGATCGCATCGATCACCAAGACGCTCTCGGCGCTTGGCGGGCAGAAGGTCGAGGACTATCGCGCCGGCATGGAACGGCTGGCAGCGGATGCGGTTTCCGCGTCGCTCAAGGCGTTCGACTCGGCCCGTTCGGAGGCCGTATCGCTCGAGGAAACCTTCGAGGAGCATGTGCGCGCCCATCCGCTCCGGTCGGTCGGTATCGCGGCTGGCATCGGCTTCCTGTTCGCGCTCATGAGCCGCCGCTGATCATGGCCGAACTCGTCGCCGCACTTACCGGACGCATACGGGCTTCAGGCCAGCAACTGGTCCTGACGCTGATCGCCTACGCGATCGTGGCGCTCCTGCTTCTGTCGGCCTATGTGGCGTTCATGTACGCGCTCGGGCTGGCAATTGCAGCGGAGTTCAGCCCGGTTATAGCCGCGCTCTCGATTGCGATTGCGACGCTGGTCATAGCGCTCGCCATCGTGGTCTGGCTGAAGGTTCGCGGCCGCAGACTTGAGCGGCGCCGGGCGATCTATGCGAGAAGCGCCGTCAATGCCGGCTCGGCCGCCGCGATGGCGACCATGGTCCCCATGATGATCCGGGCAAGCCCGGTTGGGTCCCTCGTCGCGGTCGCCGTGCTGGCTTATGTCGTATCCCGCGCCGGACAGCGTGACCGGCGCTGAAGCAAGGCCCTTCCGCTCTCGGGCGGAAGTCTCTGAAGTTTTTGTAAAACCATCAAGAGGCTCAAGGAGGCCAACATGCTCGACAAGATCCAGAGCCCTGAAGTCAGGGAAATCATGAACGATCCGAATCTGACCCATCACGACAGAATCAAGAAGCTGATGAAGATTCGCGATGACGCGCGCGCAGAACAGCGCATGGCGTCGGAAGGCCCGACCGTCGATGACGACGGCCTGAATTCGAAGCTGCGCGATGTCGAAATGCTGCTCGACAAGCTCGGCGAGACGCCGGCCGTCGAGGAAGGCAAGGGCGCCAACACGCTTTGATCCATTTGGCCCGCGGGAAATTGACCCGCGGGCCTTTTCATGTTCCCTGTCGAGGGAGCAAATAAAAGCCGGAAAAATTTGACGAAGCTGGAACCTTAATCGGGTCCGCTCGTTAGTAAGCAGGTTAACTTTTACTGTACGTGTAAGCAGGGGAGAATTCATCAATGTCATTGACCGCACGGGTCGCAGCCCATCTTCCGTTCCTGCGGCGCTATTCACGCGCCGTGACTGGATCGCAAACATCGGGCGACGCTTATGTCGTTGCGACGCTGGAAGCGCTCATCGCCGATATTTCCATCTTTCCCGCAGCTTCGTCGGATCGCGCAGCGCTTTACAAGCTCCTGGTGACGATCCTCAAGTCATCGACGGTGGACGTGCCCGCTGTCTCCTCGCACTATGCCTGGGAGAAGAAGGCCATGGCCAATCTTTCGGCTGTGCCGACGATGGCGCGCCACGCCTTCCTGCTGGTCTCGGTGGAGGGCTTCACGCTCGCCGAAACGGCGGAGATTCTCTCGGTCACGCCAGAGGAAACCGCCGATCTGCTCGACGATGCCGCCAAGGAAATCTCGCGCCAGATCGCGACCGATATCCTGATCATCGAGGACGAGCCCCTGATCGCGCTCGATATCGAGCAGATCGTCAAGGATCTCGGCCATACCGTCACCGGGATCGCCCGCACCCACAAGGAGGCCGTCGAACTCTACAAGAAGACATCGCCGGGGATGATCCTCGCCGATATCCAGCTCGCCGACGGCAGTTCGGGCATCGACGCGATCAACGATATCCTCAAGATCGCCAGCATCCCCGTCATCTTCATCACGGCATTCCCCGAACGGTTGCTGACAGGCGAACGCGCGGAGCCGACATTCCTCGTGACCAAACCTTATAATCCGGACATGCTGAAAGCTCTGATCAGCCAGGCCCTGTTCTTCAATGAAAGCTCGACGGCAGGTGAAGCGCTCTCGGCATAGAAGTGTAGACATTTTGACGAGATCCATCAGCCACTGAACGGGCGGCGCGACCGACGGACATGTCGGTCGCCTCTTCATCTCTGGCTATTGCATAGGTCGCAGCGCTGCGAGGTGATGTGTGGTTCAAAGATTTCTGTGGCACGCCCAGGATCTGAAGGAAGACAGGCTCAATTCGTTCTTCATTTCCGCGCTCGTGGACATGCGGGCCAGCCTCATCCTGCAAGATGACGGCGGGAGCTATCTTTGCGTCACCAGCCTACCCGATTGCTGGACCGTCGATCGCAATTCCACGCCCGCCGATACCAGCATTTTTGGGCCCGAGATCGCGTCCCAGCTTGCCGAATCCCGGCAAAGGGCGCAACGCACCGGCAATACCGACCAGATCGAAATCCATCTCGCAGAGGACCGTGTCTTCGAGTTCCGGGTTTTGCCGGTGTTGCCGCGCATAGGCGATGGGCAGATGATCACGACGATCATCGACCGCACCGAGGATCGTCGCCGTGAAAAAGTATTGCAGCAGCTTCTGCGCGAGGTCAGTCATCGCTCGAAGAACCTGCTCGCGATCATCCAGAGCATCGCCACCCAGACATCGCAGCATGCCGATTCGATCGAGGCCTATGTCCAGAAGTTCCGGGGGCGCATCTTCTCGCTCTCCCGCTCGCAGGACCTGATCACGGATTCCGGCTGGCGCGGCGCCTATATAAGGGAACTGCTCGAACAGCAGGTCGGATCATACGTCAATGGCAAGATCGACCTTGTGCGCTTCGAGGGGGTCAACGCCCTGCTGGCGCCCAATGCCGCGATGCATCTGGGCTTGGCCTTCCATGAGTTGGTGATTAACACCATCACCCACGGCACCATCCTGAAAACCGCCGACACGATCCACGTCCAATGTTCAATGCGGACGAAAGATGGCGTGAAGTGGCTGCAGGTTGTCTGGGATGAACCGATCGCGCGGGATCGCTATTTCCTCGGGGATCGTTTAACCGCGCCGAAATCCCGCTTCGGCCGCGCCATTCTCGAGCGCGTCGTGCCGATCTCGGTCAACGGCACAGCCGCATATTCGATCACCGATACGGGGATCAAGTACACGCTCGATTTTCCCGTCGATATCGACGAGAGCCTCAGGGCCGTTCCCGCGAGTTCGCAATCAGCCGGAAAACGAAATCGATCTTCCTGACGATGGCATCGGTCAGCACGAACGGATAGAGATCGGGCTGGCCCAGGCTGCGATTGATGCTGTTGATGGCGACCGTGAGCGGTATCCAGGCGGCAATAATCTGGTCGATGCCAGTTGCCTCATAAGGATCGACATCGGTGGGGTGAATTCCACCGGCCGGCGTCTCGCCGGGATAGATGCCGTAGACGCGAGCCGTCTCCAGACCGTCCACCATGTGAAAACAATGCGCCCATGTCTCAGCGAAATCCTCCCACGGGTGGGATGATGCATAGGCGCTGATGAAGGTCTGCTGCCAGCCCACGGGCGCGCCATTGGCATAGTGGTTCCGCAGCGCCAGCTGATAATCGATATCCGGATCGCCGAACGCTTCGCTGAAAGCCCCGATGCCGCCCCGGTCCTTGACCAGCAGATCCCAGTAGAAATGACCGACCTCGTGACGAAAATGGCCGATCAGCGTACGGTAGGGCTCGCCCATCATCGTCCGCCGGCGCTCGCGCTCGGCGTCGTCGGCTTCGGCGATGTTGATTGCGATCAGGCCGTCGTTATGGCCGGTGAGAATGGGCTCGATCACGCCATTTCCGTCGGCCTGATCGGCGAGAAACTCGAAAGCGAGCCCACGCTCGGGATCGTCGGCACGGCGCGGCATCGGAAGTTGCCAGCGCGTGAGCGAATAAAACAGGTGCTTCTTGGCCTGCTCGATCTTGCGCCAGTTGTCGTGGTTTTCCGCAATCGAGAGGTCGGGAATGGTCAGGTTGAACCGGCAGGCCAGGCAGAAGGCGTCGTCCCGTTCTACCGGCACCAGCCAGTTGCAGGCGCCCTCCGCCGCGTTCTCGCAGAAAATGTAAGGGCGGCTCGGGTCGGCAAGTGCCGTCCAGTCGCCGTCGTCGGTCAATGCCAGCGCCGACATGTCGAACAGCCGGTGCAGATAGCCGATCCGGCTGTTGCAGGCGAGGCAGACATCGTTGTTGAAATGGATCGTATTACCGCAATTCTGGCATTTGAAAAGTTTCATGGATTTCCGTTCGGACGCTCGGGAGAAGTCGGACGGACACTGCGCGTTTGCTTGAAGATGTTCAAGGCTAGAAGTCCGCGCTTTCGAACGCGCGGAGCTGGCCGCGAGTTCCATCCATGCGCTGGATTTCACGGCTTTGGCGACTGGCGGTATCGCCTGACTTTGAAGTCAGGCGATCACCTTTCCCTCTGAGTCGAACCGATGCATCTTGGCGCGGTCCGGTGTCGCGTAGACCACTTCGTCGGCGGCATAGGGATGCTCTCCGAACAGCCGTGCCGTGATCAGTCCGACCTTCTCGGACTCGATGTAGACGATCGTGTCGGCGCCGAGATGCTCGACATGGACGATCTTGCCCTGCCAGTCGCCGCTCTCATGCGACAGCGTCATATGCTCCGGGCGGACGCCGATCGTGGCGGCGCCCGTTTCGTCTATGCGGCCGGCCTCGATGAAATTCATCTGCGGCGAGCCGATGAAGCCGGCGACGAAGAGATTGGCGGGCCTGTTGTAGAGTTCCATCGGCGAACCGATCTGCTCGATCCGACCGGCACTCAGCACCACGATCTTGTCGGCCAGCGTCATCGCCTCGACCTGGTCGTGGGTGACGTAGATCATCGTCGCCTTGAGGCGGCGATGCAGGCGGGCGATCTCCAGCCGGGTCTGGACGCGCAGTGCCGCGTCGAGATTGGACAGCGGCTCGTCGAACAGGAAAAGGGTTGGCTCGCGCACGATGGCACGGCCGATGGCGACGCGCTGACGCTGGCCGCCGGAGAGTTCGGCCGGGCGGCGTGCGAGATAGGGACCGAGCGACAGCAGGTTCGAGGCGTTCGCCACGCGTGCTTCGATCACATCCTTTGCTTCACCCGCCTGCTTGAGGCCGAGGGCCATATTGTCCTTGACGGTCAGGTGTGGATAGAGCGCGTAGGACTGGAACACCATGGCAATGCCGCGCTTGGCGGGCGGCACCGACGACACTTCCTTGCCGTCGATGATGATCGAACCCGACGTGATGTCCTCGAGGCCGGCGATCGCGCGCAGCAGCGTGGATTTTCCGCAGCCCGATGGGCCGACGAAAATCACGAACTCGCCGTCCTTGACCTCGAGATCGATGCCCTTGAGGACTTCGACCGGGCCAAAGGACTTGCTGACGGATTTGAGTGTAAGGTTACCCACTAGGGTTCTCCGGGTTATCAGTTTAGAGGTTGACCATCTGGCCGGTGCGGACGCTTTCGTCGGCGGCCAGGCAGATGCGGAGCGATTGCACCGCGTCGTTCATGTGGCGGGTGAGATCGATGTCCTCGCGGATCGCCTTCAGCACATAGGCCTGTTCCAGATCGCAGAGTTCATGATGGCCGGGTTCGCCCGCCATCTGCAGCATCTGGTCGGGTTCGGCAAAGCCGCTGCCGTCGGCATTGGTCCTGGCGCGGTGCAGCCGGATGGTCGAGGTCTTGGTGTGGGTATCGATATCGTCGGACTTGGCATTCGGGTCCATGACGATCGAGACGCAGCCGTTCGGGCTCATCACATCCTTCACGAAGAAGGCGGTCTCGGAGATCATCGGACCCCAGCCGGCCTCGTACCAGCCGATCGAACCGTCGTCGAACATCACCTGAAGATGGCCGTAATTGTACATGTCGGGCGCGATCTCGTTGGAAAGGCGCAGGCCCATGCCCCGCACCGAAACAGGCTTGGCATCGGTGATCTGGCACATCACATCGACATAGTGCACGCCGCAATCGACGATCGGCGGCGTCGTCTGCATCAGCGCCTTGTGCGTGCCCCAGGTCTTGCCGACGGATTGCTGGTTGAGGTTCATGCGGAAGACGAAGGGCCCGCCGAGCTCGCGGGCAAGCGAGATGAGCTTCACCCAGGACGGATGGTGGCGCAGGATGTAGCCGACCACCAGCTTGCGGCCATTGGCCCTGGCGCATGCGACGACGCGTTCGGCGTCGGCCACCGTCGTCGCCAGCGGCTTTTCGACGAAGACATCGGCGCCCGCTTCCATCGCCATGACTGCAAAATCGGCATGGCTGTCGGAATAGGTGTTGATCGAGCAGAGCTCGGGCTTCAATTCCTTCAACGCATCTTCGAACGAAGGCCGGATCGCATATTTCTCCATGCCATCGGGCAGCTCGACCTTCGAGCGATTGACGAGCCCGACAATCTCGAAGCCCGGATTGTTGTGATAGGCGAGCGCATGGCTCATGCCCATATTGCCGAGGCCGGCGACCAGGACTCTAATGGGAGTCGGCATTTTCAGTTTCCTTATGAGCAAATACAGCTTGCTTGACGGCGGCTCCGATGCGCTCGGCGAGTTCGAGCGACTTGGCTTCGTTGGCGCATTCCGCCAGATGGGCGAAGGCGTGTCGGAAGGTTTCTTCCCTGATGGCCCGGTGCCTCTCGGCATCGTTCATCGCAACCTCCAAATCCAGCGCTTTGCTAAGCGCAGATTTGCGTTCTCCCAGCACCAGTGAATCCGCCCGCCAGAGGATATGAAGACCGGAGAACTTGGGCCGCTTCGATGTTGCCAGCCGCGTAAACGTAACTCCAGCATTCAGGTAGTGTTGCGGCCCCCATGCCGACCTCTGAAGGTTCAGCACGCAAATGACCTCGGGATGCTCCTTGTAGAAGTAGACTTTACCGACTGGCTTGTAGCCGTTCGCGCGTGCTTCTTCGGTGACGGCATCGAGCACGATATCTCGGTCGGCAGTCATTTCACTGCTCCTGCCGTAATGCCGCGGATAAGCTGCCGCGAGAAAATGAGATAGAGGACGAGGACGGGCGCGATGGCGAGCGAGAGCGCCGACAGCACCGCGTTCCAATTGGTGACGAACTGGCCGATGAATATCTGCGAGCCGAGCGTGATCGTCTTGGTCGCTTCGGACGGCGCCAGGATCAGCGGGAACCATAGATCGTTCCAGATCGGGATCATCGAGAAGACGGCGACCGTCGCCATGGCGGGACGGATCAGCGGCAGTACCAGGCGTATGAAGATCTTATACTCCGAAAGCCCGTCGATACGCCCAGCGTTCTTCAGGTCGTCGGACACCGTCTTCATGAATTCCGAGAGAATGAAGATCGCGAGCGGCAGTCCTTGCGCCGTGTAGACCAGGATCAGCGCCGTCAGCGTATTGACCAGGCCAGAGGCGACCATGCCCTGCAGGATACCGATCGTGCCGAGCCGGATCGGGATCATGATGCCGAGGGCCATGTAGAGGCCGAGCAGCGTGTTGCCCCTGAAGCGATATTCCGAGAGCGCGAATGCCGCCATCGCACCGAACAGCAGCACCAGCGCGATCGAGACGATGGTGACGACAAGCGAATTCTGCATGTAATGCACGAAATCGCCCTGGCCGAGCACGGTCGTATAACCGATCAGGTCGAAGGTCGCGGGCTTGTCGCCGATACCAGGGAGCGGCGGCTGCATGGGATTGCGGAAGATCGCGTTGCGCGATTTGAAGGAGTTCATGATCGTCAGGATCACCGGAAACAGCGCGATCGCGGTGTAAGTGATCAGCACCGCGTGTGCCGCTGCCGATCTGCCGAGGGAGGAACGAGCCTTTGACATATCGCGATCCTCAGAACTGGTAGTGGCGCATGCGCCGCTGGATGGTGAAGAGATAGAAGCTGACGCCGGCGAGGATGATCAGGAACATCACCGCCGCGATCGTCGCACCCATCGAGCGGTCGCCGAGCTGCAGCTGGAAACCGAAGAAGGTGCGGTAGAGCAGCGTGCCCAGGATATCCGTCGATCCATCAGGCCCGGCCAGCGCCCCCTGTACGGTATATATCAGGTCGAAGGCGTTGAAATTGCCAACGAAGGTGAGGATCGAGATAATGCCGATGGCGGGCAGGATCAGCGGCAGCTTGATCTTCCAGAACTGGCTCCAGCCGGTGATGCCGTCCATCTCGGCCGCTTCCAGCACCTCGTCGGGAATATTGAGCAGCGCCGCATAGATCAGCATCATCGGGATGCCGACATATTGCCAGACCGAGATCAGCGATACCGTGATCAGCGCCGAACTCGGCTTGCCGAGCCACGGGCCGAAGATGAATTTCAGGTGTGCGAGGTCGAGCAGATAGGGCGTCACGCCCCAGATCGGCGATAGGATCAGCTTCCAGATGAAGCCGACAATGACGAAGGACAGCAGTGTCGGCAGGAAGATGGCCGTGCGGTAGAAGGTGGCAAACCTGAGCTTCGGCACCGAGAGCAGAGCCGCCAGCGCGATGCCGATCGGGTTCTGCACCACCATGTGGATGATGAAGAAGATGACGTTGTTCCGGAGCGCGTTCCAGAAATCCACCGACCACTTCTCATCACCAAACAGGGTGACGAAATTGCCGAGGCCGACGAAGACCCTCTGGCTGTCGACCACGTTGAACAACGACAGCCACAGCGTGCCAGCCAGCGGGATGATCATCACCGCCGAATAGATGAGGAATGCCGGGAGCATGAAGACGATGATGTGCCAGCGGAACGGGCGCCGCGCAGGTCTTTGCATGCTCTCCATGTCCTGGATCTCGGCCATCGCCTGGTCTTCCATATCTTGTGTTTTGAAATTGCCCGCTCAAGCGCGAGATTATGGCGCAAGCGCGCATGCTTGTCATGGCGATCCGTCTTCTGACGGCGCCTTACATACTTGCAAAAGTGGCGGCGCATGCGGGATGCGCCGCCACCATCATGTGAGCGAGATTACTTCGCCGGCTTGTACCAGCTGTCGAGGCCCTTCTGGAGCTTCTCGGCGGCAACGGCCGGCGTATCGGTGCCGTTGATCACGTTTGCCGATTCAACCCAGGTTTCGTTTTCCAGGTTCGGCGTGCCGCGCGACAGGATCTGGTAGGTCGAGCGGATCGTCGACTTGCACTTTTCGCGCCAGGACACGAATTCCTGCGCCAGCGGATCCTGCATCTTCACCGGGGTCTTGTTCAGGCTGAAGAAGCCCGGCAGCGAATTCGCATACAGATCGGCGAATTCCGGCGACGAGATCCATGTGAGCAGCTTCTTGGCTTCTTCCGGATGCGCGCTCTTGGCGTTCATGCCGACGGCAATGTCGGTATGGTCGGAGATGAAGCAAGGATCGCCATCCTTCGGCACCGGCGGCAGGAAAGCGCCCATCTTGAACTGCGCCTGGGTGTTGAAGCCACCGATTTCCCACGAGCCGGCGGGATAGATCGCCGCGCGGCCGAGCGTGAAGAGGTTCTGGCTGTCGGGATAAGTCTGGGCTTCGAAACCGTCGCCGAGATAGGGCTTCCACTTGGCAAGCACTTCATAGGGCTTGACCCAGCCCGGATCGGTCAGCTTCTGGTCGCCCTTGATCAGCGCGAGACGGCCTTCTTCTCCGCCCCAATAGTTCGGACCGATATTCTGGTAGGCCATGGTCGCGGCTTCCCAGAGATCCTTGGTGCCCATCGCCATCGGGATGTAATTGCCATCGGCCTTGATCGCGTCGAGGACCTTGAAGAATTCCTCTTCGGTCTTCGGCGGCTCCAGGCCGAGCGCCGCGAAGGCATCCTTGTTGTATATGAAGCCGTGGATCACCGAGGCCATCGGCACGCAGAAGGTGGCCGCGCCGTCGTCCGTCGACCAGGCCGACTTGGCAACCGGCTCGAAATTCTCCATGCCGGGGTTGGCCGAGATATCGGCGAGGTAGCCCTTCTTGTAGAGATCGAGCGAGGCGTCGAACGGGCGGCAGGTGATCAGGTCGCCGGCGGAGCCGCTTTCGAGCTTGGCGTTGAGCGCCGCATTGTATTCGGTCGGAGCCGACGGAGAGAACACAACCTTGATGCCGGGGTTCTTGGCTTCGAAGGCCGGGATCAGCTTGTCCTTCCAGATCGAAAGGTCGTCGTTACGCCAGCTCTCGATGGTCAGCGTCACGTCTTCCGCATGCGCCACGCCCGAGAGCCCAGCGAGAGCGGTCGCTACAAGAAGCGCCTGTTTGAATGCACGGGTCATCTTTTCATTCTCCCAATTTTAGCAATCGCCCACTGTGGCCGATGCTGGTTCCTGTCACGATCCTGCCTTTGCCTTCTTGAGGGCGCTGCGCAGATTCTGGTTACAGCTTTCGAGCAGCTTGCCGGCGGATTGGGCGCCATCCGCGCCCGCGGCCAGCAGGACCGCAATCTTCACCGAGCCATCCGCTTCCTCGAGCAGATGACCGGCCTTTTCGATATCCGTGCCCGCGATGACCGAAACGATGCGACGTGCGCGATCGCGGAGCTTGTCGTTGTCGGCACGCAGGTTGACCATGAAGCCGTCATGCACATGGCCGAGATGCACGGCAGTCAGCGTCGAGATCATGTTGAGCGTGATCTTCTGGGCCGTGCCAGCGCCCATGCGGGTCGAACCAGCCACCGCTTCCGGAGGAGTCTGAAGGAGGATGGCGACATCCGCGCCGTTGAGCAGTGGCGTATCCGCATTGTTGGCGATGCCGATCACCGACGCACCGTGCGCCTTGGCGACGGCGGCCGCACGAACCGTGTAGGGCGTCGAGCCGCTGGCGGAAACGCCGATCAGGCAATCCCTGGCCGACACATTCGCGTTGGTCACATCTTCTTCGGCGAGAACCTCGTCGTCCTCATAGCCGCCCGCGAGCAGTTCGAGACTATCGGCTCCACCGGCGAGAAGAATAAGGGCCTGTTCCGGCGCGATGCCGAACGTTCCCGGCAGTTCGAGGCCATCGGAGAGCGCCATCAGGCCGGAGCTGCCGGCACCCGCATAGATAAGGCGTCCGCCGGAAGCGATTTTCGACGCCGCCAGCCGGGCGGCATTCTCGATAGAGGGGAGGGCGTTGCGGACGCTTTCCACGGCTGAAAGCTGGCCGTCGAGGAGCACGGAAAGGATTTCCGACGGCGGCAGGCCGTCCAGTCCTTCTGCTTGTCTGTGGCGTGCTTCCGTGGTGGCGGCCATTGTTCTCCCCTTGTCCTAACGCGATAATGCCAAAAAAATACCACTTGTCCAGAGAAATTTACAATTATGTCATTTAGGTGTTCGCGGTAAATTAGAGAAATCAGAAAAATGTAACAAATTCATCATGATAAAAAATATCCAGCGTTTGGCGAAAATCGCCCTTGGTTAATGGTATTTTTTTGGTATTATGTTTTCGAGGAGCAGATCATGCCTGATTATCTCATTGGAATCGACGGAGGCGGCACCAGCTGCCGGGCGGCTGTGGCAACAGCCGATGGTATCGTCATGGGTTCCGCCAGGAGTGGTCCAGCCAACATTCTCACCGATCTCGATGGTGCGCTCGAAAACATCATCAAAGCAGCAAAATCGGCCTTTGCCAATGCCGGGCTCGATCCGGAAAGTATTTATGGTTCACGCGCGCTGCTCGGCCTCGCGGGCTCGAATGTCAGCGACGTCGCCGACAGGTTGATGGCGAAGCTTCCCTTCAAGCATTCGGAGATCGTCTCCGATGGTCTGATCGCACTGCAGGGCGCGTTCGGCGATGCGGATGGCGCCATCGCGATCATCGGCACCGGCACCATCTATCTTAGCCGCAAGGCAGGTCGGGTCCGCTATTTCGGCGGCTGGGGCTTCATCGTTGCCGACCAGGGCAGCGGCGCCCGGCTCGGCCATTCCCTGTTGCAGGAATGCCTGCTGGTCAGCGATGGCATCCGCCAGGGTTCGGCGCTGACATCCGATGTGCTGTCGGAATTCGGCAATGACGCTTCGAAACTCGTGGCCTTCGCGCGTTATGCGGCGCCATCGGATTTCGGCCGCTATTCGCCGAAGATATTCGAGGCCGCCAATTCCAATGATCCAGTCGGTCTCAAGCTGCTTCGCTCCGGTGCCGCCGCGATCGACGAGGTCCTCGATGTCGTGGTCCGTGAAGGCGGCGACAGGATCTGCCTGCTCGGCGGCCTGTCTCCCTTCTATCCGCCATGGCTGGCGGAGGCGCACCGGGCGCGGCTCGTGGAGGCGCGAACCGATGCTCTGAGCGGTGCTGTGTCGCTCGCAGTATCCCGCCTCAGTGCAAAGGTGGGCGCATGACCAGCGTCTCCGCGTTTCTCTCACCAGACGACCTGCAATTCGCCGGCACCGGCCCGCTCTATATGAAGCTGCAGCAGGCGCTCGAAGTCGCGATCAAATCCGGACGTCTGAAGAGCGGCGAGGCGCTGCCGCCGGAGCGCGATCTTGCCGAATATGCCAATATCAGCCGCGTGACTGTCCGCAAGGCCGTGGACGAGCTGGTGCGCGAGGGCTTTCTCGTCAGGCGCCATGGCTCGGGCACTTTCGTCGCCAAGCCGATGGCCAAGGTCGAGCAGCCGCTGTCGCGCCTGACATCCTTCACCGAGGACATGTCGCGGCGCGGGCTATCGACACGTGCGGAATGGCTGGAGCGCGGCCTGTTCACGCCGTCACCGGATGAGATGGTGATGCTTGGCCTGCCGGCAGGTGGACTTGTGGCTCGGCTGGGACGCCTGCGCATCGCTGACGACAATCCGCTCGCCATCGAACGCGCCAGCATCTCGGCCGAGTTCCTGCCCGATCCGGAAAGCGTCGGCGACTCGCTCTACGCGGCGCTTGAAAAGCGCGACGTGCGGCCGGTGCGCGCCATCCAGCGCCTTTCCGCCTGCAATATCAAGGAGCAGGATGCCGCCCTGCTCGACGTGGTGCCGGGCTCGGCCGGGCTCGCCATCCAGCGTATTTCCTACCTGCCTTCGGGCAAGGTGGTGGAACTCACCCGCTCGCTCTATCGCGGCGATGCCTATGATTTCGTGGCCGAACTCACCATCGGCTGACAGAGAGTGAAATGATGACCGAAACCCACATGCGGCGCGAGATCAACGAGATTCCGGAGGCCTGCGCGCGCCTGCTCGATAAATCCGGTGCCGCGCTGAAGGGCGCCGGTGCCGCACTGGCAGCCAAGGATCCGGCCTTCCTCTGCACCATCGCCCGTGGTTCGTCCGACCACGCGTCGCTGTTCATCAAATATGCGATCGAACTGACGACCGGTCGCGCCGTCGCCTCGCTGGGGCCGTCGCTGGCCTCGATCTATGATGTGAAGCTCTCGCTCGGCCAGGCAGCGGTGTTTTCAGTATCGCAGTCGGGCCAGAGCCCGGACATCATTTCGCTGGTGAAATCCGCCGGTGACGCGGGTGGCCTGACGGTCGCCCTGACCAACACGCCGGGCTCGCCGCTCTGGGACCATTCGGATGTGAAGATCGATATCGCAGCCGGTCCGGAACTCGCGGTCGCCGCGACCAAGTCCTATGTCAATTCGGCGGTCGCGGGTCTCGCGATCCTCGCCGAATGGACCGGTAATCAGGACTTGAAGCAGGCCGTCAACGCGCTGCCCGAGCATTTTGCCAAGGCGCTGGCACTCGACTGGCAGGCCCTGTTTCCGGCGCTGGAAAAGAACGAGTCGCTCTATGTGCTCGGCCGTGGCCCGGCGCTGGCGATCGCCTCGGAAGCCGCCCTCAAATTCAAGGAAACCGCCGACTATCATGCGGAAGCCTATTCCTCGGCCGAAGTCCTTCATGGACCTGTCGCATTGGTCGATCGCACCTTCCCGGTCCTGGCATTCGCTGCCCGTGACGCGGCGGAAGCAAGCGTCTCCGGCATCGCCGAGGATCTCGCCGGCCGTGGCGCGCCCACCTTCCTGACCTCGGATCGCGCGGCCAAATCGACACGTCTGCCCTTCGTCGCCACCGGCCATCCGATCACCGATGCGCTTTGCCTGATCGTGCCGTTCTACGGTTTCGTCGAGGCGCTGTCGCGGCGCAGGGGTTATGATCCCGACAAGCCGGCGGCACTCAACAAGGTGACCAAGACGCAATGAGCATCAAGGCGATCACGGGCGGACGCATTTTCGACGGCGATGTCTGGCACGACGGCAAGAGCCTGATTGTCGATGGCGGCAAGATCGCGGCCGTGACCAGCGAGATTCCGGCCAGCGCCGAGCGCGTAGATGCGGATGGTGCGCTCATCATTCCCGGCTTCATCGACCTGCAGGTCAATGGCGGCGGCGGGGCGATGTTCAACGACCAGCCGACGCCTGACGGCATTAAGCGTATCATCCGCGCGCATGCGAAATTCGGCACGACGAAACTTCTGCCGACGCTGATCACCGATAACAGGGAGATCACGGCGGAAGCACGGAAAGCAGGCAGGGAAGCGGCGGCGCGCAATATGCCCGGTTTCCTTGGCATACATCTCGAAGGCCCGCACCTCTCGGTGTCCCGCAAGGGTGCCCACGATCCGAAACTCATCCGGCCGATGGAGACCGCTGATCTCGATGCGTTGCGGGCGTACCGCAAGGAAGCGGGACTGCTGCTGACGACGCTTGCGCCCGAAAGCGTCTCGCTCGATCAGGTCCGCGCGCTCGCTGCCACGGGCGTGACGGTCAGCCTCGGCCACACCGACACGACCTGCGCCAACGCGCTCGATTATTTCGCCGCCGGCGCGCGGATGGTGACGCATCTCTTCAACGCCATGAGCCCGCTCTCCCACCGCGAACCGGGTCTGGTTGGCGCGGCGCTGCATTCGCAGTCGGCCTTCGCCGGCATGATCGCCGATGGTTTCCATATCGATCCGGTGTCCATGGGCGTGGCGCTACGGGCCAAATCAGGGCCGGGCAAGATCTTCATCGTCACCGATGCCATGTCGACAATAGGCACCGACGAGACGGGGCTGATGCTCAACGGCCGCCAGGTGTTCCGCGAGGGCGGTCGGCTGACGCTGGCCGATGGCACGCTGGCGGGCGCCGATATCGACATGCTGAGTTCGGTGCTCTTCGTCCATCGCGCGCTCGGCTATCCGCTGGAGGAAGCCATCCGCATGGCCTCGCTCTATCCCGCCGAGGCGATGGGCCTGGCCGATACCCATGGCAGTCTGCGACCGGGCCGCGTGGCCGACTTTATTCTGCTCGAACCGTCGCTTTCGATCCGTTCGGTCTTTATCGACGGCGAGGAACTGGGGTAGTCTTTCGCGGGAGGACAGCAGGTCTTCCCCGAGGAGGACACCATGACGCCAAAACCGGACTTTGCTCGCCACGGCCGCGAACTGGCACCGAACCAGACCTCGCAGCTTGTCGTGATCGATATCGAGAGCGGCGGGCAGACTATCGTCTTTACGGCCGACGAGATCATCGAGGCGCCGAACTGGACGCCGGATGGTCAAACCCTGATCTTCAATACCGGTGGCGAGATCTGGCGGATCGATACAGAGGGAAAGACTGCGCCTCAACGCATCGACACAGGACGCCTGCACGACCTCAACAACGATCACGTCCTGTCACCCGATGGCCGGACGCTCTATCTGAGCTCCAACGACGGCCATCTCTATTCTGTCCCGGTCACGGGCGGCGAGCCGGTACGCGTCTCCAATCAGCATGACACGCCCTTCCACTATTACCTCCACGGCATTTCGCGGGATGGCGAGACGCTCGCCTATGTGGCGGTGGAAGGCGCCGGCGAGGGCCGGCGCATCAACATCTTCACCATCCCGTCCAAGGGTGGACCGGACACGCGCCTGACCGATCTCGCAAAGCCGCATGACGGGCCGGAATATTCGCCGGATGGAGAATGGATTTATTTCGGCTCCGAGCGCGCCTCCGAATTGCCTGGCCATTCGCAACTATTCCGCATGCGGCCGGATGGCTCCGGCGTCGAGCAACTGACCTTCGACGATCGCGTCAACTGGTTTCCGCATCCCTCGCCGGATGGCAGGCAGATCGTCTATCTCAGCTATCCCCCCGGCACGCTTGGCCACCCGCCGGACAAGGCCGTTATCCTCCGATTGATGACGCCGGAGGGCCTGAATATCCGCGATGTCGCGGCTTTCAACGGCGGCCAGGGGACCATCAACGTCAACAGCTGGGCGCCGGATTCCCGCCGGTTCGCTTATGTCGCCTATCCCTTTGGAAGCTGACGCAAAAATTGTCATCGAGCGCGAATAAAATAGCCGCAATCGACGTCAGACTATTCACGGGGAGTTTCCGCGAACGGCCGAAGAATGCCGTCGTCTCTCCGGCTCGCTTTATCATGGGGTGCTGGATGGATTTGGCTGTCTGCATTGGGGCAGGCGGTTGACTCGTCCAACTGAAGACTAAAGACTGTTTTTAAGATTTCGCCGTCATTGGGAGCTGACCGCCATGCGCGTCTTTATCCGTTTCACTCTCTTGCTCGCTGCACTTCTCTTCTCGATATCTACGTCGTTTGCCGCCGAAAGCGCGCGAACGGTCGTGACGGTCAAGGATGCCGATTATTTCGGCTTCGACCTCCGTTCCGAGCAGGAAGTGACGCTCGAACAGTGCCAGAATATCTGCATCGGCGACAAAGCCTGCAAAGCCTTCACCTACAACACGAAGGCGCAGTGGTGCTTCCTGAAATCCGATTTCAACAAGATGAACCCGTTCCCGGGCGCCGTCGCGGGCAAAATCGTCACCGAGGTGGCCGAGCCCGATATCGGCGCCGCCCCGCCGCTCGATTTCATCAACGAATACACTTTGGGTGAAGCCGAGCGCTTCAAGGATAAGCTCGTGACCCCTGACGGCTATCAGGGCGTCGGGCTCGAAAGCGCAATCACAATGGCGCGCCAGGCTGTGAATTCAGGCGCGATCGACCAAGCGATGATCGCCTTCAAGGCCGCCTTGACGCTCGACCCTGAAAATGCCGACTTCTGGGCGGAAATGGCCAATGTCTCGACCCGCATCAACAACAATTACGAGATCAACTCCCAGGGCCTGAGCGCCTCCATCAACGCCTACAACCTGACGCACACCAAGACCTCGCGCGCCAAGGCATTGGCGATCCTGGCGAAATCGCTCGAAAACAATTCGAGCTATCGCGCCGGCCTCAACGCCTACAAGGCCAGCCTGAAGCTGGTCGATGACGGCACGGTCCGCGTCGCCTATGAAGACCTGCGCTTCCGCCAGGGCTTCCGCGTCACCGGTAATACGATCGACAATGACAGCGCCAATCCGCGCGCCTGCATCCAGTTCTCGGAAGATCTGGTCAAGGAGGGCGTGGATTATTCCTCCTTCGTGACGCTCGATGGCGTGGCACCCAAGGCGCTCGACGCCAAGGGATCGCAGATTTGCGTCGAAGGCCTGCAGCATGGTCAGCGTTACAAGATCGCCGTCCGCGAGGGCCTTCCCTCGTCGGTCGAGGAATCGCTGCTGGCACAGGTCGATATCGACGCATACGTCAAGGATCGCAGCCCGAGCGTCCGTTTCACCGGCGACAGCTTCGTGCTGCCGAGCACCGCCCGTCACGGCATTCCGCTCGTCTCGATCAATTCCGACAGCGCCGACCTGAAACTCTACCGGATCGGCGACCGCAACATCACCTCGCTGCTGCAGAATTCGCAGTTCCTCAGCCAGATGGACGGCTACAACGCTACGCGCATCGAAGAACAGCAGGGCGAACTCGTCTGGAAGGGCTCGATCGACATCAAGCCCGAGCTGAACAAGGAAATCATCACCAGCTTCCCGGTCGATGAAGCACTGCCCGAGCGCAAGCCGGGCGTCTATGTGCTGACCGCCATCTCCAAGCAGTCCAATGCCAGCGATTGGGAAGCCAAAGCCACCCAGTGGTTCGTGGTCTCCGATCTCGGCATCTCGACATATGCCGGCACCGATGGCCTCAACGTCTTCGTCCGCTCGCTGTCGACCGCCAAGCCGGCCGCCAATATCAAGCTGACGCTGCTCGCCAAGAACAATGAAATCCTCGGCACTGCGAACACCGATGCCGACGGCCGTGTGATGCTTTCGGCGGGCCTGATACGCGGCACTGCCGCCATGACGCCTGCATTCCTGACCGCGACCGATGGCGCCAAGGACTATGTGTTCCTCGACCTGACGCGCGCGGGCTTCGATCTCTCCGATCGCGGCGTCACCGGCCGTCCGGCTCCGGGCGCGATCGATGTGCTGTCCTGGACCGAACGCGGCATCTACCGCGTCGGCGAAACCGTGCATGTCGCCGCCCTGGCGCGTGACATCTCGGGCCAGGCGATCGAAAAGCTGCCGCTCACCTTCGTCTTCCTGCGTCCCGATGGCGTCGAGGATCGCCGCATCGTATCCAGTGGTGGGCAGCTCGGTGGCTATTCCGTCGATCTCGCGCTGCAGGACAGTTCCATGCGCGGCTCGTGGGTGATGCAGGTCTTCACCGATCCCAAGGAGCCGGCGATCAGCACGGTCAGCTTCCTGGTCGATGATTTCGTGCCCGATCGCACGGAATTCACCATGACGGCTGCCGACGAGGCGATCACCGCCGGCCAGCCAGAGGCGATTTCCGTCGATGGCCGCTATCTCTATGGGGCGCCGGCTGCCGGCCTTGAGCTCGAAGGCGATGTGGCCATCAAGCCGACCCGCACCCGCAACGAGTTCCCGGGCTACATGTTCGGTCTCGCCGACGAGGAATCGTCCGATGGTACGACGGTGGCGCTCGAGAACCTCGAAGCCCTGGATGACGAAGGCAGGACGAGCTTCGAAGTGATGCTGCCCGACCTGCCATCGACGACGCAGTTCCTCAACGCCAATATCACCGTGCGCATGAGCGAGCCCGGCGGCCGGGCCGTCGAGCGTTACATGACGCTGCCGGTCAATTCCGGCAACGAGATGATCGGCATCAAGCCCGAATTCCAGGGTGACCTCGCCGAGAATTCGATCGGCAATTTCCATGTCATCGGCCTTGATGCCACTGGCAAGAAGACGCCGATGACCGGTCTCAAGTGGAAGCTCCTCCGCATCGAGCGCCAGTATCAGTGGTACCGCGATGGTGGCACCTGGCGTTATGAGCCGATCTCCTCCAGCCAGCAGATGCAAACCGGCACGCTCGACCTGACGGCGGACGGCGGCAAGATCTCGGTGCCCGCAACCTGGGGCCGCTACCGCCTGGAAATCGAATCGGCAGCCACTGACGGTCCGACGTCCAGCCTGGAATTCGATGCCGGCTGGTATGTCGAAGCAACCTCGACCGAAACGCCGGATGGCCTTGAAATCGCGCTCGACAAGGAAAACTACAAGGTTGGCGACATCGCCAAGCTCAAGATCTCGCCGCGCTTTGCCGGCGAGGCGCTGATCAATGTCGGCACTGAAAGCGTGCTGATCTCCAAGAACGCCACCATCGCCAAGGAAGGCGGCGAGATCGAGATCCCGGTCACCGCCGATCTCGGTTCCGGTGCCTATATCACCGCGACGCTCTTCCGTCCGGGCGATTCCCAGGACAGCCGCATGCCGATGCGTTCCATCGGCATCAAGTGGCTGGACGTGGATCCGGGCGAAAACAAGCTCGCGATCACGCTCAATGCTCCGGAACAGACCCTGCCGCGCCAGCCGCTCGAAATCGCGGTCGACGTCAAGGGTGCCGGCGCCAATGAGGAAGCCTACATCACGCTTGCCGCGGTCGACGTCGGCATTCTCAACCTGACGAGCTATGCGCCGCCGGATCCGGACGGCTGGTATTTCGGCCAGCGCATGCTGGGTCTCGAAATCCGCGACCTCTATGGCCGCCTGATCGATGGATCGCTTGGGCTTACCGGCCGGCTTCGCACCGGTGGTGATGGCAACGGCGCGCTGGATGCCAGCCCGCCGACCGAAAAGCTCGTGGCCTTCTTCGCGGGCCCCGTGAAGCTCGATGCGCAGGGCAAGGCGGTCGTCAAGTTCGACATCCCGCAGTTCAACGGCACGGCCCGTCTGATGGCGGTTGCCTGGACCAAGACCGGCGTCGGCCACGCCGTCAAGGACGTGGTGATCCGCGATCCGATCGTCGTGACTGCCAGCTTGCCACGGTTCCTGGCGCCGGGAGACGAAGCACAGTTCCGTCTCGATATTGCCAATACTGATCTTCCATCGGGCGATTACAAGCTCAGCCTGATCTCCAACCCCTCGGTCTCGATCATCCCCGATGTGACGGCCAAGACGATCAAGCTCGAAGCCAAGGGCAAGTCGGACTTCACCATCCCGATCAAGGGCGGCCTGGCGGGTGACGGTGTCATCACGGTCAAGGTCGAAGGACCGAACGGGTTCTCGATCGAGCAGGCGCTCAACGTCAATGTTCGTCCTTCGACATTGCCGCTCACCGAACGCCGGCTGGTGCGGATCGATCCGGGCCGCAGCCTGTCGCTGGACAGCCAGTTGCTCGCCGACAGCATCATGCAGGGTGCCTCGGTCAGTCTGAACCTGACGCGCTCGCCCGCCTTCGACGTGCCGGCGCTACTGATGACGCTCGACCGCTACCCCTATGGCTGCGCCGAGCAGACGACGAGCCGCGCGATGCCGCTGCTCTATCTCTCTGAACTCTCCAAGTCCTCCGGCATTGCCGAGGATGCAGCGACGAAGAAGCGGGTGCAGGAGGCGATCTACCGCGTCCTTTCCTACCAGTCGTCCTCGGGTAGCTTCGGCCTGTGGTCGCCCGGCTCCGGCGACATGTGGCTCGATGCCTATGTCACCGACTTCCTGACCCGTGCCCGCGAACAGAAGTTCGAGGTTCCGGAACAGGCTCTGGTGCAGGCGCTCGACAATCTCGAAAACCAGCTCGGCTATGACAATAACGTCTCCGTGCGCGGCAACGAGATGGCCTATGCGCTCTATGTGCTGGCCCGCAATCGCCGCGCGGCGATCAGCGACCTGCGCTACTATGCCGACACGATGCTGAAGGACTTCCCGACCGAACTCGCCCGTGGCCATATCGCCGCGTCCCTGGCGCTCTATGGTGACCGTGAACGTTCTGAACGGATCTTCGCAAGCGTTGCCAACATGTCGAGCATGCTGGTCAATGTCAGCCTGGCACGCTCCGACTATGGTTCCGCGCTGCGCGACGATGCGGCGATCCTGGCGCTGGCGGCCGAAAGCCGTCCGCAGAGCGCGGTCGTGCCGGAACTCGCCAAGCTCGTGGCCCGCGATTGGGAACGCACGACGTGGCTCTCCACCCAGGAACAGACCTGGATGGTGCTTGCCGCCCGCGCGATCAAGGATGGCGACCAGGATATCCGAGTCTCGGTCAATGGAACGCTCAAGCAGGGCGGTTTCCAGAGCCGGATGTCGGGTGAGCAACTGCTCGCAAACCCGCTTGAAGTGGTCAACACGGCCAATGAACCGGTAACCGCGGTGATCACCTCGGTCGCTTCGCCCAAGACTCCGCTGACCGCTGGTGGCGACGGCTTCGAAATCTCGCGCGCCTATTACACGCTCGATGGTGAAGAGGCCAATGTCAGCGAAGCCACGCAGAACGAACGCTATGTCGTGGTTCTCACGGTCAAGCCGAAGAACGACCTCCAGACCCGGATGATGGTCACCGACCTTCTGCCGGCTGGTTTCCAGATCGACAATCCGGGCCTGGTCAACAGCGCCAGCCTCGGCACGTTCGACTGGCTGCCCGAGACGGAAGCCGCTCACCTCGAGTTCCGTTATGACCGGTTCCTGGCGGCCATCGACCGCTATCCCGGCGACCGGAGCGATGTGACGCTGGCCTATGTCGTCCGTGCGGTCACACCCGGCACCTACGACCATCCAGCCGCAAGCGTCGAGGACATGTATCGTCCTCAGCTCTACGCCCGCAGCGCAGCCGGCAAGATGAAGGTGGTGGCGCCGTAAGGCGCCCCACGGGTCCCACAGCAATGACTATCAAACGGACGCTCACGATCCTGACCCTGATCCAGGCGGTTTTCGCCGCCGGGATCACCTGGGCCATTGCCTGGGCCGACCAGGCCTATCCGCCACCGCTCGAGCAGGCGCTGGTGAATTCCCGTGAAGTCCTGGATGCCGACGGGCGCCTGCTCCGTGCATTCACGACGCCGGACAGCCGCTGGCGGCTGAAAGTGTCTGCTGCCGATGTCGATCCGCAATTCATCCGCATGCTGATCGCCTATGAGGATCAGCGTTTCTACGACCATCGCGGCATCGACCTCTGGGCGCTCGGCCGTGCTGGCTTGCAGCTCGCCACCCATGGCCGGATCGTGTCCGGCGGCTCGACATTGTCGATGCAGGTCGCGCGGCTGAGCGAGCCGCGTGAAGGCCGCTCCTTCTCGTCGAAGTTTCTGCAAATGGCGCGTGCCGTGCAGATCGAGCGGCGTCTTTCCAAGGCCGAGATCCTCGACCTGTATCTCAACCTCGCGCCCTATGGCGGCAATCTCGAGGGCGTCCGTTCCGCAAGCCTTGCCTATTTCGGCAAGGAACCGCGCCGGCTTTCGGTGGCCGATGCTGCACTCCTCGTCGCGCTGCCGCAGCTGCCCGAACGCCGCCGGCCCGACCGTTTCCATAAGAACGCGGAAGCGGCGCGCGAGCGCGTGCTGCGGCGCATGGCCGTTGCCAGTGTGATCGGCGATGGCGAGGCGGACCGCGCCATCATCTTCCCCGTGCCGAAGAAGCGGAAGGCGCTGCCATCGCTGGCCGCGCATCTCTCCGAGGCGGCGCTGCGCAAGTGGCCCGAACGTACCGCCCACAAGACGACGCTCCGCCGCGATGTACAACAAGCGCTGGAGCAGGTTGCACGCGAGGCCTCCAAGAAGCTCGGCCCCAAGCTCTCCGTCGCTATCGTCATGGCCGACGTCAAAACGGGCGAGATCCTCGGCGAGGTCGGCTCGGCCGACTATCTCGATGCGACCCGCTCAGGCTGGATCGACATGACCCGCCAACTCCGTTCGCCCGGCTCGGCGCTCAAGCCCTTCGTCTACGGTCTTGGTTTCGAAGAGGGCATCATCGCCCAGCAGACCATTATCGAAGATCGTCCGGCCGACTTCTTCGGCTACCGGCCGAAGAATTTCGACATGACCTACCAAGGCGACGTGACGATCCGCGAAGCGCTGCAGAAGAGTCTCAACGTGCCGGCCGTGCGTATCCTCGATGCGATCGGGCCGTCGCGGCTGCAGGTGCGTTTCCGTCGCGCCGGCGTCAAGCTGGTGCTGCCGGTGGGCGAAGCGCCTGGCCTTGCCATTGCACTCGGTGGCGCGGGAATCACGCTCAAGGACCTGGTGCAGCTTTATGCCGGCCTCGCCAATCGCGGCAGGCCGGTCAAGCTCGGTGACGGCGTGCATGAAGACCCAGACAAGATCGAAAGCGCGCCGATCCTCGATTCCGTGGCCGCCTGGCAGATCGCCGACATCCTTTCGGGGGTGAAGCCGCCGGTCGGATCGGTCGATAGCGGCATCGCCTACAAGACCGGCACTAGCTACGGCTATCGCGACGCCTGGTCGGTCGGCTTCGATGGCCGCCATGTCGTGGGTGTCTGGATCGGCCGCGCCGACAATGGCGCTATCCCGGGCCTGGCTGGATACAAGTCGGCGGCGCCGATCCTGTTCGAGGCCTTCAGGCGGTCCGGTGTGGCGATCGTCGCCCTGCCGACGGCGCCTGCCGGAGCGCTGCGGTTAAGCGAACGGGAGTTGCCCGCCAGCTTGAAGCGCTTCTCGCATACGGGATCGGGCCTGATCTCCTTCTCCGCCAAGGAACCGGCGCCGCAGATCGTCTATCCGCCCGAAGGCGCCGAAGTGGATCTCGGCTTCGCGATGGGCGATGCGACACCACTCGCAATCAAGCTCCAGGGCGGACGCCCACCTTTCCGCTGGCTCGCGAACGGTGTCGCCATGCCCGATGTCACGCGCAAGCGCGTCTTCAACTGGCGGCCGGACGGATCCGGATTCTCGACACTCACGGTCATCGATGCGACAGGTCGCGCGGCAAGCGTTCGCGTTTTCTTGAATTGATTTTCGTCAAGCAGGAGTTGCGGCGGCCCATAGACTGCGTATCATTGTCGTTGACTGATTTGCGGCGGATGCAATGGAAAGCGTATTGGGTACCTGGGATGCTGCGGACGGAGATGGCGCGATCGTGATCGAGCCGGCTCCCGGTCCGTTGCTTGGTGTCGATTTCTCACGAGGCCTGCCCGGACTCGATGATCTCGCGACCTTCGTGCATCCCGACGACCTGGCCGGTCTTCGCCGCGCCGTCCTCGATCTCCTCGGTGGAAGATCGAAAGCGATGATCGTGGAGTTTCGCGTCCGGCATGCCGATGGGAATTGGATCTGGATCGAGGCGAGCGGCCGCCTGAAAGGCAAAAATCTCTCCGGCGTCTGGGCAGATATTTCCGTCCGCATGGCCTCTCTTGCGCGGAAGGACGAAGCCGTCTCGCGCGTACATCAATTTGCCGCCGCCGCGTCGCACGATCTGATCGGGCCGCTCCGTCATATCGCCATGTATGGTGATCTCCTTTTGGAGGATTTCGGCACCGGCACCACCCAGGAAAAGCGCCAGATGCTGGTCACCATGGCTGAGAAGGCGCGTCAGCTGCAGGTGCTGACCAAACGCCTCATCGCCTTTTCGACCGGCACGGCGGCGCCTGAATTTCGCGCGGTGCCGCTCGATGAGACCCTGCGCGACGTCTCGCAAATGCTCGCCGACCCCCTGGAACAATCGAAGGCAAAACTGTCGTGGGGAGACCTGCCCACCGTCACGGGTGATCCGGTCCTCATCGAGAAGGTCTTCGCCAACCTCATCGCGAACGCGCTGGAATGGGCAGGGGGACACTCGCCGGAAATCCAAATCTCCGCTTCGACCTCAGGCAGCAATGCCATCATCCTGGTCGCCGACAACGGCACGGGCATCGACCCGCGCTATGCCACACGGATTTTCGACGCGTTCTGGAGCGTGCCCAAGCAGAACGGAGAGAAGGGAGCCGGCCTCGGCCTATCGGTGTGCAAGTCGATCCTGCACGCGCTGGAAGGCGATATCAGGCTGCGGCGCAGTTCCCGTGAAGATGGCAGCGTTTTCGAGATCACGCTGCCCCTGAACAGGTGACTATTTCATGTCCTCGCGCCAGGCCTCGGGAACCTTGTAGCTCACATATTCGCTGATGATGTGGCGTAGCGCGTGATAGTCGATCTCGTCCTTGCCGATGCGGAAATCGACGCCGAAGTCCTCGAACTCCTGGAAATAGGAATCCGAAATGTCGGAAGAGACGACACCGATCGGGCCGGTATAGCCGATCTCGCGCAGGCGCGGCACGGTCTCGCGGAAGTCGTTGTTGGGCAGCAGCCGGTTATCGACCAGAATCAGTTCGAAAGGCACCTGCTTGGTGCGCTCGACGGCTTCCTCGATGGACTGGGCGAACTCGGCATCGATCACATAGTCCGGCGCTGCCTTCATCTTTTGCTGCAGCACCTTGAACTCGAGAATCTCGTCATCGACCATGAGAATCTTGATGCGCTCGCTGTCCGGCGCTGTTTTGACGGTGGCATTCATTTGAGCTCTCATCCCTCAATTCATTTGCATCATACGCTTCCGTAAGGCTCTCGTCTCTTAGTGGACGATGCCTTTGCGTACTGCGATGGCGATCATGTGAACGCGGTTGACGGCTTTCAGTTTCCGCGCGGCCGATGTGATGTGCGAGATCACGGTGTGTTCGGACAGGCCGAGGATGATGGCGATCTCGGCCGATGTCTTGCCCTCGCTCGTCCATTTCACCACTTCCACCTCGCGCGCGGTCAATTGCGAGGAGGCTTCTCCGACCAGGATCTTTTCGTGGAACTTGGCGAAGATGCGCATCGAATCAAGCATCAGTTCGGCGAGTTCGCGCCTGCCCGGTGGTGGCCTTTTGCCGGCGAGCATCAGCCAGTAGCGCTTTCCCTCGGGGCTGTGCAGCGGCAATGCCAGCGCGCAATTAGCCGATGACGCTTCCGAATCACCGGTGAGGCTTTCGAACGAGAGGCCGGAGGTGAACGGTGAGGCCGACGAATGCATGCGGCTATGGACCTCGCCCTTGTCGTCGGAAAGGGCGCGCGCTAGCGCCGGTCGTTCGTGGTCGGGAATGTTGGTCAGCAGGAAACTGGAGAGCGGATCGTATCGAGAGCCCCGGTCCGTATGTTGAACCAGGACGAAATACTCGAAGCCTGAGGCACGGCACACGGATTTGTATAGACGGAAGAAGTCCGTCCGGTTGATGGCGCGATCCATCTCCGGCCCTGCATGAAGCGGGATATCCATCATATGGTTCATTCTCTGTCTCTTCCTGCTGTTTCAGATCATCACGCAGATCGGAAAAAATATGGTTAACGGCATCTTATTGATTTTCGTCAGGCCCTTGACGCCTTGGGTTGCAGAATTTGCCCTTCTCCCAACATCTTGGGATTTTCACGCGAAGTAGGAATCGCTAAAAGACTGCAAGAGAGTTGATTTGGTGCAGACGACATTTAGGGGTCGAGTTGTAGCAACCTGGCGGACATCAAACCTCCCAAAGTTCGGAATTGTTACAGCGTCTCCGTACTGGTTTCTGTGTATAGTTGTGGGTTTTTTGGGGGACACCTGAAACCTTGGACAATACTGCAGGACTTGAATGAGAGAGTTGGCTCACTGTGCCCACCGGGGTATACGGGCATGAAGTGGATTGGCGGATCCATTGAGCCAGCTCTCTCAGAACAAGTTCCCGATATGCCGAGACTTGACCGATTGCATTCCGGATTGCCCATCTCCTCCCAGGCATTTCCGGTGGTCTGGATTTCCAAACCGATCCGGACGTTACAAAGGGCCGGAACAGAGTTCCCAAGTTTTTCACATTGGGCACAGGTGTTGACAAACTGTTCCGGCTCTCTTTTTTCCTCACACGACGCACGGGCGGCACCAAGCCAATATCCGGACCTCACATCCCAAGATCTACCTCAAATCTCCGACGGCCACCCGGTGCGAATTCTCCAGTTGCATCCAAAAGGCGTGTTCGCGATTCACTAAGCGCAATTCTCGTTTGCATTTTGTCAAAGTCAATCGAAAATTCGCTCTAGCTAATTTAAAAATCGTTACCGGAATCAAGTTCTTATTCAAAATGAAACACGCCCGCGGCTGTATTCAGGCAATCTCGCGGCGCGAGATCAACTGTTGACAAAGCGCAAGATCTAACGGTTTGCCGAGAATGAAATCGGCGCCGGCTTCCTCCGCGGCCTTTCTGTCATGAGGGTCGTCGCCACCGCTGCAGCTTGCCAGCAGCACGCTGGCGAGCTGGCGATTTGCCCGGATCAACCGGAAAAGCTCGGGTCCGTCGGTTATCGGCATGTAGTAATCGGCCACCAGCATGAGCGGCAGAGCTTCGCCGCGTGCGGCGCGGCGCTCCATGTCCATGATCGCGGCAATCCCGGTGCTGAAAGTTTTCAAGGCAAAGGAAAATCCGCCCTCGCGCATCTGGTAATTGGCGAGGAACAGGTCGTCGGGACTGTCGTCCACGTAAAATATCTCGGCAGTGCCTGATGTCATGCTGGGAACCTGATCGCGGGGGGCGTTTATTGCAAGCGCCAATTGTAACTGTTCGCCGTATTCTTTCTTATCGAGAATTTGACGCCGGCGGCGCTGGCGGTCACCGATAGCACACTATGCTGCAACAGGCGATTGCGGCGCAGCGCCGCCTTCTGATACCGTCGCCCGCAGATTGCTTCGAGAGAGAGCTCGACGGCGGAGGATAGGCCGGTGGCTCGGGCAGGAAATCCATCGAGGATGGGCGAAATAGCGTGATGGAAAAGGCTGCCGGACAAAACATTCTGCCGGAGCATTCCCGGCTGAACATGGCCCGAGCCGCCGCAGCCGTCGCCACGGCGCTCGGCGCGCTGGTTCTGGTCGCTTGGCTGTTCGGCATTCGTGTCCTCATCCCGATTTCCGACAACGTGCCGGGCATGTCCTTCAATACCGCGATCAGCCTGTTTCTATGCGGCTTGAGCGCGGCTGCCTCTCTGTCGGCAAACCTGAAGTTCCGGCGGTTGAGCGGCTATCTCGTTCTGGTCCCGCTTTTTCTCACCTGTGCCCAGATACTCGAACTCGTATCGAACAATCCGGTTGGCGTGGGGCGCATTTTCTCCCGGTTTCTAGTGTCGCCTGAACTTCTCGCCGACTTCAAGGGCGGCATGTCGCCCAACACGTCCGTCGCCATTCTCGCCTTCTGTTTGACCCAGGTCTATATCGCTTTCATCGCCCGGGCGCCCGATGCGCTTGCGCTCACGACCGGCGGCCTGATCGCCTCGGGGCTGGGATTTACATCCGTCTTCGGCTACGTGTTCGGCTTGGAATTCACCTATAAGTGGCGTGATTTCGCAGGCATGGCACTGCTCACGGCGGTCGCCATCTGGCTGCTCGGTGTCGTATTGCTGCTGCAGGCGCGTCACCCGGCGCTCAGACAATCCTCGCGCCTGCATTTCGCCGTCTCTTCGGCGTTCTGCCTCTTCGGTCTGCTGTTCGACCTCAGCACGCCGCCCTTCATCGGCTCCAACGTCATCTATATCCCGGTGGTTCTCAGCGCGATCTGGTTCGCGGACCGCCGCATCGCGTTCTCGTTCGCGCTCATCTGCGCGGTGTTCTCGTTTCTCGCCTATATCTCCAAGGTCGAATACCACGACGATTTCTTCCAGCGCTTTGTCGGGCGATCGTTCGGTATTGCGACGCTCTTCATCGTCGCGGCGCTGATCTATTATTTCAAGATCGCCGTCCAGCAGGGCGAGGTCGGCAGGACTGCCTTCGCCGCGCTCATGAACAATTCGCCGGACGCGGTCATCACGATCGATGACCATGGCAAGATCAGCGGCTTCAACCCGTCCGCCGAGACGCTGTTCGGCTACAAGGAGCAGGACCTGCTCGGCCAGAACGTCAATGTCCTGATGCCCGAACCCTATCATTCCGCCCATGACGACTATCTCGAGCACTATGCCGAGACGGGCGAAAAACGCATCATCGGCACGATTCGTGAAGTGAGCGGCAGGCGCAATGACGGCTCGACCTTCCCGCTCGATATTTCGATCTCGGTGTTGTCGGAGGGCAGCGAGAAACAGTTCGTCGGCATCCTGCGCGACCTGAGCAGCCGCAAGAAGCAGGAGGAGACGCTCCGGCAGGCGCTCAACCGGCTCGGCGCCTACGCTGCCGACCTCGAGCGGTCCAATCAGGAGCTCGATGAGTTCGCCTATATCGCCTCACATGACCTCAAAGAGCCGTTGCGCGGCCTGCATAACCATTCGCGCTTCCTGCTGGAGGATTACGACGCCATCCTCGACGCCGATGGAAAGCGCCGGCTCAACCGCCTGGTCTATCTCAGCCAGCGGATGGAAAAGCTTGTCAACGACCTGCTCTATTTCTCGCGTATCGGGCGGCAGGAACTGGCGGTCCAGAAGACCGATGTCAATGTGGTGATCCGCGATATCCTGGCGACCAGCGAGCAATTCCTGGAAGAAAACCATGCAAAGGTGGTGGTCAATGGGGCTCTGCCCGTCATCACCGTCGATGCCGTGCGGATCACGGAAGTGTTCCGCAATCTCATCGTCAATGGCGTCAAATACAATGACAAGCCGGAAAAGATCGTGGAGATCGGCTTCCTCGATGCCGAGACCGATGACGCCGGCAAGCCGGTGCGCAATGTTTTTTATGTCCGCGACAACGGCAAAGGCATTGCGCCGGAATTCTATCAGGATATCTTCAGGATATTCAAAAGGCTGGAGAAAGCCGAGACTGAAGGTGAGGGGACGGGCGTCGGGCTGACCTTCGTCCGCAAGATCATCGCCCGCCATGGCGGCAAGATCTGGCCCAGGTCGCAACCCGGCACCGGGACGACGTTTTTCTTCACATTGGCGATGGAGCAGGAATGATGGCCCTGGCGAACGGAGCGCAGACGATTCTGATCGTCGAGGACAGTGAGGACGACTTCGAGGCGACCATGCGCGCCTTCAAGCGGACCAACCTCAAGAACCCGATCCGCCGGGCGGCCTCGGGCATGGAAGCACTGTCGATGTTGCGGGAGGGCGAAGGCCGCCCCGGCCTCGTCCTGCTCGATCTCAACATGCCCGGCCTCGATGGGCGGCGCATCCTCGCCATCATCAAATCCGATCCCGTGTTGCGGAAAATACCCGTCGTGGTGCTGACGACATCGAGCGACGAGCGCGACATCGAGGAATGCTACGTCCTCGGCGCCAACACCTATATCCAGAAGCCGGTTGATCTCGACGGCCTTTTCGCGGCGGTCCAGCGCCTGAAGGAATACTGGTTCGAGATTGCTCTCCTGCCTCGGGAGGATTGAATGGCGGGGCCGACGACAATCCTCATCATCGATGACAGCGAAGACGACCGCGAGGTCTTCCGGCGCATGCTCACGCGTGGCACGTCCGTGCCCTATCGCGTGCTGGAAGCGGCCACCGGCGAGGAAGGTATCGTGCTGTGCCGCGATCAACTACCGGACTGCATCCTGCTGGACTACTCCCTGCCGGGACGCAACGGCGTGGCGGTGCTCGAGGAGATCCGCAAGTTCAACCCCTTCGTTGCCGCCATCATGCTGACGGGGCAGGGTAACGAGATGGTCGCGGTCGATGTCATGAAGGCCGGCGCGCAGGATTACTTCGTCAAGGACGCGATTTCCCAGCATGAGCTCGAGCGGGCGATCGCCCATGCCATTACCCAGCAGGACCTGGCAAGCAAGCTCGAACAACAGCGCCAGTCGCTCGAGATTTTTACACGTGCGATGGCGCATGATCTGAAGGAGCCGCTAAGGACCATCAAGTCCTTCGGCAAGATCATCCAGGGCTCGGCCGATCTGTTGCCGGAGAACGGCGAGTTGATGGACTATGTGCTGAAGGCCGCGGACAACATGGAGAGCCTGATCAACTCCATATCGCGCTATACGCGGCTTGAATCACAGGGCAGGATTCAGCCCAGGGACGTTTCGCTCATCGACGTCCTCAAGCAGGTCAGGACCAATCTCAGCCAGCAGATCGAAAGCCGCGATGCCATCGTCATCGAACACGACCTCGGCACGATGGCGGGTGATGCCTTGTTGATCGCGCAATTGCTTCAGAACCTGATCTCCAATGCCATTCATTATTGCAGGGACGTGCCCCCGCGTGTGACGGTTTCGATGGAACGGGTCGATGGCGCGCTTCGCCTGACCGTCGCCGACAACGGACCCGGTATCGCACCCGAATATCGGGAGGTGATCTTCAAGCCGTTCAGGCGTCTTGTCGGTCGGGAGGTCGAGGGCTCGGGGCTGGGCCTGGCGATCTGCCGCCGCATCGCCGAACTGCACGGTGCCACGATCCACTGCGAGGATGCGCCGGGCGGCGGAACCGCTTTCGTCACGGCGTTTCCCGCACAGGCCGAACCCGAGCGAGTGGACCATGCCACCGGCGCCGGCACTATCATCGGAGCACAGGAAACATCGGCGTTGCGGGCTGGCGGCAGGATGGCTGACGTGCTGCTGGTGGAGGATAGCCCGGCGGATGTGCATCTGACGCGGATTAAGCTGATGGAAATGGAAAAGGTGCATTTCCATCTGCATGTCTCGACGAACGGCAAGGAAGCGCTGAGCTGGCTGGAGAGCCGTCTTGCGGAAAGGGGCGGCCTCCCGGTCGATCTCGTCCTGCTCGACATCAACATGCCGCTGATGGATGGTTTCCAGGTGCTCGACAATCTCGGCGCCGATCCGCGGTTCAGGGCCATACCGGTCTGCATGCTCTCGACCTCCAGCGACGAGAACGATTTGCGGCGCGCGCATGACCATGGCGCGCGAGGCTACATGGTCAAGCCCGCGAGCCGCCAGCAACTCACGGAGGCGCTGGAAAAGATCGGCAATCTCCGGTTGGTCGAAGATCAGGGCGTGACGACGCTCGTCGCCTGAACGGTTCCGCGAAACCCTGTAGACAACTCCGGTAAGACGCGACGTGGGCATCATTGTGCCCGCCGGGAGCGCCTTCGTTATTGCAATACGAAATGGCGCGCATAGTATCGCCGGCCATGGGGCCGCCGCTCATTATCCGGCATCGGCTTCCAAGCGGACGGCAGGTAAAAAACAGGGGAACCATATGTCAGACGAACTTTCTTATCTCAGCATGCGCGTTGCATCCGGCAGGCTGAGCCGCCGCGAGTTTCTCGGTCGAGCGGCGGCGCTCGGCGTTAGCGCGACTTTCGCCAATGGCCTGCTGTCGACCGCCGTCCAAGCGGCTGGCCCGGTCAAGGGCGGGACTTTGAAGGCCGGCATGCAGGGCGGCACGTCCACGGACAGCCTCGACCCAGCGACATGGCAGAGCCAGGTTCCGGCCATGCTGGGATGGCAGTTCGGCGACGGATTGGTAACGCTCTCGCCGACCGGTGAAATCGTGCCGCGCGTCGCCTCGGAATTCAGCTCGTCGCCGGACGCCAAGACCTGGACCTTCAAGATCCGCAAGGGCGTCACCTTCCACAACGGCAAGGACGTGACGCCGCAGGACGTGCTTGCGACGCTCGAGCGCCATTCGGACGAAAAATCGAAATCCGGCGCGCTCGGCCTGATGACCGGCATTGCCAGCATGAAAGTCGATGGCGACACCGTGGTGATCGGCCTCAAGGAGGCCAATGCCGACCTTCCCTACCTGATGGGCGACTATCACCTGATGATCCAGCCGAATGGCGGCAAGGACAATCCGACCGAAGGCATCAGCTGCGGCCCCTACAAGGTCGTCGCCAACGAGCCCGGCGTGCGCCATGTGCTTGAGAAATACGATGGCTACTACAATGCCGATCTTGGCCATGCCTCGACGATCGAAATCATCGTCATCAACGATGCGACCGCCCGCATCTCTGCTCTGCAGAGCGGCCAGGTCAACATGATCAACCGCGTCGAGCCGAAGATCGTCGATCTCATCAAGCGCGTCCCTGGTGTCACGATCCGCACCGCATCCGGCCGCGGCCACTATGTGTTCATCAACCATTGCAACACGGCACCCTTCGACAACCTCGATCTGCGTCTGGCACTGAAATATGCGATGAACCGCCAGGAAATGGTCGACCGCATCCTGATGGGCTACGGTTCCATCGGCAATGATATCCCGATCAACAAGGCCTATCCGCTGTTCGCCGATGACCTCGAACAGCGTTCCTTCGATCCCGAAAAGGCGGCGGCGCATTACAAGAAATCCGGTCATTCCGGCTCGGTCCTGCTGCGCACATCCGATGTCGCCTTCCCGGGCGCGGTCGATGCGGCTCAGCTCTACCAGCAGTCCTGCGCCCAGGCCGGCATCACGGTGGAAGTCAAGCGCGAACCGGGTGACGGCTACTGGTCGGAAGTCTGGAACAAGCAGCCTTTCTCCACATCCTATTGGGGCGGCCGTCCGACCCAGGACCAGATGTATTCCACCGCCTATTATTCCAAGGCCGACTGGAACGACACGCGCTTCTTCAACGAGAAGTTCGACCAGATGCTTCTTGTCGCTCGTGCGGAACTCGACAACACCAAGCGCAAGGGGATCTATCGCGACATGGCGACGATCCTGCAGGCCGAAGGCGGCCTGATCTCGCCGATGTTCAACGATTACATCGACGCGACTGGCCCTGGCGTCGAAGGCTGGGTCGAGGATCCCAACTACGAACTGTCGGGCGGCTACGCCCTTCAGCGTTGCTGGCTCGCGGCGTGATCCGGACGGACCGGATATGTCATCGCCCATCGTAAAACTCATTGCCCAGCGCGTCGCGCTGGGCATACTCCTCCTTTTCGCCGTATCGGTGCTGATCTTCGCCGGAACGCAGATCCTGCCCGGCGACGTCGCGCAATCCATTCTCGGCCAATCGGCGACGCCCGTCTCGCTGGCGAATCTGCGCGAGGAGATGGGCCTGAACGATCCCGCCTATGTCAGGTATTTCCGCTGGCTGTTCGGTATTCTGCAGGGTGACCTCGGCACTGCGCTGACCAGCAAGCTCGACATCGCGACATCGATCAAGGGCCGGCTGTGGAACACGCTGTTCCTCGCCTTCTGGGCGGCTGTTGTCTCGATCCCGCTGGCGATCATTCTCGGGCTGCTCGCCGTCCGCTACCGCAACGGACCGGTCGACAAGCTGATTTCCGGCCTTGCGCTCGCTTCGACCTCGGTGCCGGAATTCTTCATCGGCTATCTGCTGGTCTATTTCTTCGCCGTGAAATTTCAGGTCTTTCCCGGCATTTCAACCGTCTATGACGGTATGCCCTTCCTTGAGAAGATGAAGGCCATCGCGCTGCCGGCCACCGCGCTGACACTGGTCGTGCTTGCGCATATGATGCGCATGACACGCGCCGCGATCCTCAATGTCATGCAATCGGCCTATATCGAAACCGCGGAACTCAAGGGCCTGACTGCCTTCGAAATCATCTGGAAACATGCCTTCCCGAATGCCATCGCGCCGATCATCAATGTGGTGATGATCAATCTCGCCTTCCTCGTCGTCGGCGTGGTGGTGGTCGAGGTGATCTTCGTCTATCCCGGCATGGGGCAGTATCTGGTGGACCATGTCGCCAAGCGCGATGTGCCCGTGGTGCAGGCCGTCGGTCTGATCTTCGCCGCTGTCTATATCTTCCTCAACGTGGTGGCAGACGTGGCGTCGATCCTCGCCAATCCGCGCCTGCGGCATCCAAAGTGAGGGCGCACCATGCTTAACATAAGACGTGTTCCTCCCGGCGCCCTGATCGGCCTGATCCTCACCGCGTTGTTTCTGCTGGTGGCGATTTTCGCGCAGGTGATCGCGCCCTATGGACTGGGCGAGATCGCCGGTGGCGTCTGGGAGCCGATGTCGGCAAAATTCCCGCTCGGCACCGACAATCTCGGACGTGATCTCCTCTCCCGCATGATCTATGGCGCCCAGACCACGATTTTCATCGCCGTGCTCGCGACGCTGATCTCGTTCTCGATGGGCGCGATCCTGGGCTTCGCGGCCGCTGTTGCGGGCGGCTGGTTCGACATGACCATGTCGCGGCTCGTCGATCTCCTGATGGCGATCCCGACGCTGATCTTCGGCCTGGTCGTGCTCTCGGTCCTGCCATCGACGCTGATGACGCTGATCCTCGTAATGGGTGTGCTGGATTCCACGCGTGTCTATCGTCTCTCGCGGGCGGTGGCGGTCGATCTCAACGTCATGGATTTCGTCGAGGCGGCCAAGCTGCGCGGCGAGGGCAAGTGGTGGGTGATCTTTGCTGAAATCCTGCCCAATGCGCTCTCGCCCCTGGTTTCGGAATTCGGCCTGCGCTTCATCTATGCCGTGCTCTTCCTCTCCGCGCTATCCTTCCTCGGGCTCGGCGTCCAGCCGCCAGCGGCGGACTGGGGCGGCATGGTCAAGGAGAACAAGGACGGCATCGTCTTCGGTATTCCGGCGGCCCTGATCCCGGCCGCTGCGATTGCGGCGCTCGCCATCTCCGTCAATCTGGTCGCCGACTGGATCCTGAACCGGACCACCGACCTCAAGGGAGGGCGCGGCAATGGCTGATACCTTGCTCGATATCCGCAACCTCCGCATCGAGGCGACCGTCTATCCGCCCGGCGAGCAACCCCGCACGGCGACCATTGTCGATGGCGTCTCGCTGACCTTGGAGAAGGGCAGGGTGCTCGGCCTGATCGGCGAATCCGGCGCCGGCAAATCCACCATCGGGCTGTCGCCGATGGGCTACGGCCGGGGCGGCGTCCGCATTACCGGCGGCGAGGTCATCCTCAACGGCCGGAACATTCTCGAGCAGGGCAAGAACGGCATCCGCAAGCTGCGCGGCCGTGAAGTCTGCTATGTCGCGCAATCGGCGGCCGCCGCCTTCAACCCGGCGCAGCGGCTGATGGACCAGGTGGTGGAATCCTCGCTCAAGCACGGCGTCGCCAACCGGGCCGAGGCCGAGAAACGCGCGATAGCTCTGTTCAAGAAATTGAGCCTGCCCGATCCCGAGAATATCGGCCGGCGCTATCCGCACCAGGTCTCCGGCGGTCAGCTTCAGCGCGTCATGACGGCCATGGCGCTTTGCCCGGAACCCGACCTGATCGTCTTCGACGAGCCGACGACCGCGCTCGACGTGACGACCCAGATCGATGTGCTGGCTGCGATCAAGGATGCGATCCGGGACACCGGCGTCGCAGCACTCTACATCACACACGATCTCGCCGTGGTCGCCCAGGTTGCTGACGACATCATGGTGCTGCGTCACGGCAAGATGGTGGAGAAGGGCACGACCTACGAGATCATCAAGCAGCCGAAAGAGCCCTATACGCAGGCGCTGGTCTCGGTTCACCATATCGAGCACGAGGAGAAGCAGCCGACACCGAAGCCGATCCTGTCGGTGAAGAACGTCACTGCCGCATATGGCAATGGCATCGTCAAGGTGCTCAAGCATGTCTCCGTCGATATCCATCCCGGCCAGACGCTGGCCGTGGTCGGCGAATCCGGCTCCGGCAAATCGACGCTCGCCCGCGCCATCACCGGCCTCCTGCCGCCAGAACAGGGCGAGGTGATTTTCGATGGCCGCAAGCTTTCGAACCGGCTGACCGACCGCACCAAGGACGATCTCCGCCAGCTCCAGATGATCTACCAGATGGCCGATGTGGCGATGAACCCGCGCCATACGGTGGGCACGATCATCGGGCGGCCCCTGACCTTTTATTTCGGCCTCCGGGGTGGCGAGCGCGACAAGCGCGTCAAGGAGCTTCTCGAAGAGATCGAGATGGGCACGGGCTTCATCGATCGCTATCCGGCTGAGCTTTCAGGTGGGCAAAAACAGCGCGTCTGCATCGCCCGCGCGCTGGCCGCCAAGCCCAAGCTGATCATCTGCGACGAGGTGACATCGGCGCTCGACCCGCTGGTGGCCAACGGCATCCTGAAGCTTCTGCTCAACCTGCAGAAGATCGAGCAGGTCGCCTATCTCTTCATCACCCACGATCTCGCCACGGTGAAGTCGATCGCCGATTCCATCGCCGTCATGTATCGCGGCGAAGTGGTGCGCTATGGGGCGAAGAGCCATGTACTGACGCCGCCGTTCGACGACTATACCGACCTGCTGCTGTCATCGGTTCCAGAGATGGAGATCGGCTGGCTGGAGACGGCCATCGCGGGCCGGAAGATGGCGAGCGCGGGGAATTAGCGACAGTAGAAAGACCCCGCCCCAACCCCTCCCCACAAGGGGGAGGGGCTAACCCAGCCGCACCGCCTCAACCCCGTCAACGTTGCAACGAGCGGCAACGTTTCTGTGGGGCGGCGCCGAGCCAGAGGTTAAGTCCCTCCCCCCTGTGGGGAGGGGTTGGGGCGGGGTCTTCCTTTCTTAAAAAACACGACAGAGGACAACCACCATGCCGCTAAAATCCAAACTCCTGCTCATCATCCTCGATGGCGTCCCCTATCGAAATTTCCGCACCTTCATGGGCAATCTCGAGGGCTGGGTGAAGCATGGCGATGCCCAGGTCTGGAAGATGCGGTCGGTGCTGCCGTCGACATCGGCCTGCTGCTATGCCTCGATCCACACCGGCGTGCCGCCGCAGGTCCACGGCATCCTCTCGAATGAAGTTCGCTTCCGCCTCAGCCAGCCGGACATCTTTTCGGAGGTGACCAAGGCCGGCGGCAGGACCGGTGCGGTAACCCATTCCTACTGGTCGGAATTCTTCAACCGCTATCCGTTCGATCTGGTGCGCGACATGGAATATGACGAGCCGGAGGGTCCGATCACCCATGGCCGGTTCCACACCATGACCGGCTACAATCTCATCAACCAGATGACGCCGAGCGACACCGACCTGTTCGCCACGCTGACCATGCTGACCGAACGCCACGCCATTGACTACGGCATCCTGCACACCTGTACGCTCGATTCCATGGGCCACCGCTTCGGCCATGACACGCGTGAAATGGACCATGCGCTGTTCGTCATGGACGCCCAACTCGCCGCCTTCCTGCCGCGTTGGCGCGAGGCCGGCTACGAGGTCATGGTCTGCGCCGATCACGGCCAATCGCCGCGCGGCAACCATGGCGGCCATGCGGATGAGCAACAGGATTTCGCGATGTACTATTTCGGCGAGGGTAGGGGCCCCGAGCACGACACCCTGCTCGACCAGTTGAGCCTGGCGCCGACCATCCTCAATCGATTGGGTGTACCGCGGCCATCGACGATGAAGGCCGAGCCATTTCTGACTTGACCGGCGGATGCAGGGGGTGGGTCCATTCCTTGCGGCCGAGCATCTTGATGGCATCGACGATGCGGCTGAAACTTTCGCGCGCCCGCGCGACGGTGTGCCGGGCGCGGAGATAGCCGTGCACCAGTCCCGCTTCCTCGTGCCACCATGCCTTGCCGCCGGCAGCCAGCATCCGGTCGCGATAGGCCTCGCCGTCGGATGACAGCGGATCGCATTCGGCCGATATGATCACGGTCGGCGGTAGGTTGGTGAAATCCCCGTCCGCGAGGGGCATGTAGGACACGTCGCCGGTTGCGTCCTTTCCGCCGGTACGGATATCCTTGTAGAACGTGAGATCGCGCATGGTCAGCATCGGCGCATCCGGATGCTTGACGTAGGAGCCTTTCGTCATGTCGCCGCCGAGACCTGGATAGATCAGCATCTGCCCGATAGGCTTTCCAGGATGCTTGCGGGTGGCGTGAGCGACCGCCGCGGCGAGATTGCCGCCGGCGCTGTCGCCTGCAAGCACGATCGGAATATCGTATCCGTCCGCGACCCATTCGAAAGCAGCCAGTGCGTCGTCAAAGGCAGCAGGATGCTTGTGCTCAGGCGAAAGCCGGTAATCGACGGAAACCACTTCGAAGCCGGTGCGATAGCAGATCTCGGCGCAGACATCGTCGTGGCTTTCCAGGCCGCCGACGACGAAACCACCACCGTGATAATAAATGACGACGGCGTGGGCATCGTATTTCATCGCGCGATAGCGCCGGACAGGGATATTGTGGTCGCGGAGCGCGATCACCTTGGTCTCGGCCGAGACGCCTTCGGGATAGCCGGTGAAGAATTCCCGGCACATGCGGTCGTAGACCGCGCGCTGCTGGTCGATCGTGTAGTCGATCGTCTCGGGTGGATAGAAGGAGTTCGTCCGGTCGATGAACGCCCAGGTTTCCGCGTCGATCAGTTTTTCGTAGTCGGTCATCGGCAATTCCCCCTCGTTGGCTATCATTGCATATCAAGGTTTGAGGTGCCAGCAATGTTCCAATTGAGACGCGTTCTGAAGGGCTTACGTCCCGCTTATTGCTGATCAGACGGCGAGCCTGACGAAGGGAATCTTGCGGATCGCCCATGCGACTGCGAACGACCCTGATGTGCCGAGCGCTGTAAGCAACAGGAACTTGACCAGCGCCGGTGCGGGGAGGTTTTCCAGGAGGATCGCGATCGTCACGATGACAGGCGGATGGACGATGAAGGCGCCATATGTCTGCCGCGCGAGCCCGCCCCAGCGCTTGTCGGGTTCGTTGAACCTGAGATGGAAGATCCACAGCATGCCTGCGATGATGCCCCAGGCCACGACAGGCTCCCAGAAAGCATAGAAGACCGCCGGGAATGAAAAGCCGGTGGCGAAATTCGTCTGGCCGATCTGTTCGCCCACGATCAGCGCAATTGGCAGCAGCGGAATGGCGACCGCCGCTGCGATCACCCAGGGCATGGCGTGCTTGCGTTTGACATCGGCGAGCCAACCGTAGCGTTCCGCAATGCAGCCGAGCGCAAACAGGAAGACATAGGAGGCGAAATAGCCGAGCTGAAGCTCGAGCACCTCTTCCCCCACCGGCACGAATTGCCGGATGATCAGGGCTGCGGCGCCGACACCAAGGGCAGCGAGGATCCATGTCCGATGTCCGGGAATAGGCTTTCGCGGCGCGGGCTTCACGGGCACCAGCTTCCGCCAGGCGACATAGGCGAGCGAGCAGAGCAACAGCGCATAGGCAAACCACATCGGGCCGATCACGAAACGGCCTTGCGCAATGATGCCGAACCATTCGCCCGCGAAATCCCAGCTCCGCGTCCGGGCGATCGCCACCGTCAGCGGACCGATGATGAAACCGAAGAACAGGGTCGGCAGGCCGAGCCTTATCAGCCGGTCGCGGGTGAAATCGGGCCAGCCCTTGCGATCATGGGAGCTCGGCGTCAGGTAGCCCGAGATCAGGAAGAAGAAGCCCATGAAGAAGGCCTGGTTGACGGCTGCGAGCAGGGTCAGGACGAGACTGGACGTGCTCTTGTCATCCACCAGTCTCAGGAACCATCCGCCGCTGGCGCCATAGGTGATGGCGCTATGATGCGCGATCACCAGGATCGTCAGAACGATCCTGATCCGGTCCAGATAATATGCGCGCATGCGAAAAACGTCCCTCGAACTTCGGCGCACAATTTACGGAAAGGGCGGCAGGAATCAATGCGTTAATTGATCTCGTCGCGCAGTGCGGAGTAAATCACCTCATATCCCGGCCGCTTGAAATGGCCGAAATCGTCGGCATAGTTCTCACAACGGTTTTTCGGCTCGTCGGGCGTGAGGTTAAGCGTGCTCTGCGCCTCGCCGTAACGGCCGCAGGTCATCCGCATGGCATCGACTTCGAAGTAGCGGGTTCTTTCGACCGTCGCGATCCAGCGGCGGACCTCGTGGTTGATCGACTTGCGCGCATCGTCGCGGAAATGGAAATCGAAGCCACGCGGCGGGATGCCCATGACATGCACGGTCGCGCCCGGCCATGTCTCATGCGTCCTGCCCACCACCGCCTGGATGCCGGCGACGATCGCGCAGGACGGCAGTTTCTCATCCGTAAGATTGTTGGTGCCGATCAGCACGACGACTTCGCGCGGATGCAGGTTGGTCGCGCCGAGCTTTTGCAGTTGCCAGAGAATATGCTGTGTCCGGCTGCCGCCGACGGCGAAGTTCCAGACGCTACCCTTGCCGAACTGGGTCTCCGCGAGATCGCGCGGCCAGAAGGCAAGAAGCGAGTCGCCGAGCAGGATGGTGTCCGCCTGGCTCGGCGGAGCCGCCAGCAGACCAGAGGCCTTTTCGAGCGCGCTGGTCCATTGATAGATCACAGGCGACGTCGTGATCTCGATCGCATAGCGATTGCATTCCGATGCATGGGTGCTGAAAGCGCCAAGCACGACCAAACATGCAGCAACGAATAGAGTCTTCAACACCCGCCCCGAAACAGAGTAACCACACTGCCTCCCACGGCAATCAATCTGCCATTGCCGGCCGGCTTGGGCAAGAGTCGTCTCCTCCCAAGAAATTGCTATGCGGTCTGCCGGAGCATCATACCCGTGGCGAAACGGGCCTCGTTGACGAGTATGTCGGCAAGCGCTTCGGCCGGCACCGGCTTGCCGTAGAGATAGCCCTGCAATTCGTCGCAGCCGCAGAGTCGGAGGATCATGGCCTGCTCCTCGCGTTCCACGCCCTCGGCGGTGACAGGCAGGCCGAGCGACCGGGCAAGCGCCGTCGTCGCCTGCAGTATGCTGCGGGCTTCGTCGCTCGTATCGATCTCGGCGACCATGGATCGGTCGATCTTGAGGCGGTCGAATCCGAACTGGCGGAGATAGCCGATGCTGGAGAAGCCGGAACCGAAATCATCGAGCGCGATCTTGACGCCCAGCGCCTTGAGCCGGTCGATCGACTGGCTCGCACGTTGCGGGTTCTGGATAAGATAGCCCTCGGTGAGCTCGAGCGTCAGGCGGGAGGGTTCGATCCCTGCTTCGTCCAGAATCCGGGCCACTTGTGTGGCGAATGTCGGGTTCCTGAGCTGGACCGGCGAGATGTTCACGGCGATCACGATGTCCCCCCAGTGCTTCGCCTTCTCGCAGGCCTGCTCCAGCACGAAAATGCCGAGTGGCTCGATCAGCCCGGTCTTTTCCGCCACGGGAATGAAGACGTCGGGCGATACCGGTCCGCGGGCGGGCCGGCTCCACCGCACCAGCGTTTCGACGGATGTGACCCGGAGTGTCGCGGCGCTGACGAGAGGCTGGAAGACGACGGTGAGTTGGCGGCGGTCGATCGCCACCCTGAGTTCGGCTTCCAGCGCGAGGATCATTTCGCGGTCGCTGTCCATCGAACCGTCATAGAGGAAGGCGCGTCCGCGTCCCATCTCCTTCGCCTTGTACATGGCGATGTCGGCGCGGCGCACGAGTTCCTCGCTGTTTATCGTCCCGATCTGAGAAGAGGCGACCCCGATCGAGGTGCCGACGGTCACGATCCTTTCGCCAATCTGGAATGGCTCGTCGAAGAAGGCGAGGATGACATCGGCGAGCTTCAAGGCAGCGGGATCGCAATTCTTCATGACGAAGGCGATGGCGAATTCGTCACCGCCGACGCGGGCAAGCGTCGCGCCCGGTGGAATGAGGCAGCGGAACCCGGCCGATACGCTGCGGATCAGGTCATCGCCGCAGCCATGGCCATAGGCATCGTTGACTTCCTTGAATCCATCCAGGTCGAGATAGAGCAGCGCGACATCGGACTTGGCAAGTCTCGCCTCATCGATGAGGTCGTCCAGCGCGCGAAACAGGCCGGCGCGATTGAGAAGGCCGCTAAGCCGGTCTGTAACCGAGAGCTGCCGCGCCGCTTCCTCATCGGACCGCAGCCTCTTGGCCTCGATAAGTCCTATGGTGAAGACAGCCACCAAGAGAAAGCCGAACAGGCTCATCGCCGCGATCAGCTTGGTGCTCACCTGGCTGTAGGAGATGTCGCCCGGTGCCCGCGAGGGCCAGGTCAGCTTGGCCAGCACGGTGCCCGAGGGGTCCCAGACGGGCACGAAATTGTCGACCTCGCTGGATGCCGTCGTGAGGTGCAGGCCGTCGATCACATAGGTGTCGGCGAGGTTCTGCACCTTGTTGTCGAGGTGGCGGGCGAAGATGAGAAACAGCCGCTTGTCCGAGGGCTGGTCGAGCGTGCCGGATTTGTTCCGGATCAATGCAATGCCGACAGCCGCGATCCCCGATTTCGTCCGGATGAATGCCTTCGCCTCCGGAACCGCTGGATCGATAGGCGATAGCGCGCTGTCGAAAAGGATCCAGATCGACGGGGCGAAAAACTGGTCCATCGGCACGGTTTGCGGCTTGCCGTCCTGATAGGCCATCAACACATTGCGCTTGGCGTCGATCACGACGGCCACATCGAACAGCGCGCTGTTCACGGTCATGTCGCCGAAATTGCTGATCATCCAAGCAAGGCCATTGGGATCATAGGCGTTGGCTGTCGCATCGTCCCAGGCCGCATAATCATTTAGGTTAGCGCCCAGTTGCGCGACGAACGTCTTGAGAGCGCCATCCGTGGTCTGGCGGGAGCGTTCGTCATCGAGCCGGTTGGCGTGGTTGGAAACCTGTCCGATTGCTGACAGCACCGTGCCTCCGGCAACCATGACGATGATCACGACCGAGAGCAACAAGGATAGTATGGCGGTCCGGCGGCTAAACCGGTTCACTCCCGCGCGCAAATGAATTTCCCTGCTAGATATTCAATGCCCACAATCTCTTGGAAATCCATTGAGGAAGCCTTAACACGCTCGTATTTCAGTCCTTTCTCCGGAACCAAAGTCCTCTCCCGTTGATTGTGAAAGCAATCAATCAAACAATGGAGGCGACAATGCCCATAGAGCCTAGGGACACGAGCGAAACCGCCCGCGAGGAAGACTATCGCGACTACGAGGAGCGTGACCTCGATGAAGGGTGGCCTTATGCGGATGCGGACGGCAGCCGCGGTCGCAAACGCAACGTCGCCTATGGGCAACCTGCGGCCAATTTCGATGCCGAGGAAAATCAGGGAGTGGAGATCGCGGGACAAACGGCCATCGTGAGCGAAGGCGGTCCAGCTCTATCGAGGGCCATTGCCCATGGCGCGATCGATGACGATGCCCTGGAAGAGGAGATATCCGACAGGCTTTCCCTCGACGATCGGATTGACGAGAGCCAGATCACCGTCACCGTTCATGGCGGCATCGCCCAGCTTGACGGCAGTGTCGAGACGCGCGAGGAGCAATTCGTTGCCGAGCAGATCGTCGAAGGCGTTTCCGGCATCCGCATCGTGCGCAACAAGCTTGTACTCACCGGCCTCGATAGCCACATTCCATATGACGCAACGGAATAGACGACAGATGTCGCACGCCGATCCTTTCGATCTCGACCGCTTCGTGATGGCACAGGCGCCGGTCTATGACATGGCGCTCGCCGAACTTATCGGTGGCAAGAAGCTTTCGCACTGGATGTGGTTCGTGTTCCCGCAATTGCGTGGGCTCGGTCGCTCATCGACGGCGCAGCAATTCGGCATCGATACGCTCGACGAGGCGCACGCCTACCTCGCCCATCCGGTTCTCGGCGTGCGGCTCAGGGAAAGTATCAACGCCGTGCTCGATTGCGGTGAGACATCACTGCACGAGATATTCGGTTCGCCCGACGACGTGAAGTTCTGTTCATCGATGACGCTCTTCGCACTTGCCGCCCAGGGGGATGGCGAGATCTTCGATATGGCGCTGTCGAAATTTTGCGGCGGCGCAAAGGACGAGCAGACGCTGGCGCTTCTCAACATCAGCGCCTGATCAGAGCCGGCTGATCGGTCGCGCGGTTTGCGGTCCACCTCGATCCAGATCGAGATAGGGTGGAGCATGATCGTCGAAGCGCGCCCAGCCTTCCTCAGCCAACGCGTCGCGTCGTGCCGCGACATCGACGCTGTGCTTGAGGAATATCGCCTCGGTCGCGATGACCAGATCGTCAGCCACCTGAACCGTCACCAACGTTCCGCCGCGACGCAAGCCTTCGGCAAAGACATGGGCATCGCTTTCGCTCACCCCGTGGCCGGCAATCCATGCCACGAAGCCGCCCGCGGCGCCGCCCAATATGGCACCGGTCGCGGCACCAGCTGCCGTCGTCATCAGCCAACCCGCACCCACGACCGGCCCGATACCCGGGAGCGTGAAGAGCCCAAGCCCTGCGAGGAGGCCGCTTGCGCCGCCGGCAATGGCGCCGAGGCCTGCGCCGGTTTCGGCGCCGGCTTCGCTCTCGGAACCGTCGGCGTACCAGTCGCCTGCATTGTTGGCGAGGATGCTGATATCCGTACGGGGAACGCCCCGGTCGAGAAGGTCGGTGATGGCGGCCATGGCGTCGTCACGATGATCGAAGAGTCCGGCGATCGTTTTCATTGGCTCGTCCTCCATTGCGTTCAATCTACCATGAAATGCGCCGGTGATCAGCCGAGTTCCGCAATCAGAACTTCTTGCTCAGGAAGGGCGATCCCTCGAGACCGAACCGCAGCGGTTCACCCACTGCCTTGGTGATGCCGATACGCGGCCCTACCACCACGGGCCTTGGCTCAAGGTTCGCATGCAATTCGAAGGGTGGTTCGAAGAGCGATTTCCCATCATCAGCGCCTGATATGCCAAGCGCATCGCAAAGCCGTCCGGGCCCCGATGCCAGCAAGCGTGGTGGCATGTCGCCCCGGCGCTCGCTCATTTCATGCAGGCCGAATTCGGGCTGGAACGCGCGGATCAGCACGGCCGAACCGGGCAAGCACACGAAATTGAGACACCAATGCATGCCATAGATGCGGTAGACATAGATGCACCCCGCCGGGCCGAACATCGCGGCATTGCGCAGCGTCTGGCCCCGAAAACTATGCGAAGCCTGATCGCCGGGATGATAGGCCTCGGTTTCCACGATCGTACCGCCCACGCCCTCGTAGAGTAGCGTCACCCCAATGAGATCGCGTGCAACGGCTTCCGGCGGCCGTTCGAAGAAATCGCGGGTCAGGCGCTCCGGTTTTTCGACGTTGGGTGGTTCGATCGTCTTCTGATCGCTCATGCCTGTTCCTCGCGGTAATCCACTACGAGAACGTAGAGCGCGAGTCTAAGTTCAGGTGCAACAAGCAGATTCAATTGACGGGAGGATTGGTATTCTGCTGATCCTGCTTGGCCAGTTCGCGGCCTAGATTTCTGAGGCGGCGGCCCGCCAAGGCACCGATGGCCAGGTAGGTCAGCATGATTCCAGCTCCGATGAGTATACCTGTCAGCATGGCGATACCCAGATGTGCGGACCGGATGGTCCCATCAAGGAAACGCCATTCTTGCCGGGATGTTCCGCAAGACGGTGCCGATTTTGGGCTTGCCTGCCTTATTCCGCCCGCAAGTATGTCGAAATCTCGCCGCCCTGCTGAATTATCACGGTAAAAACGTCCCTGATTACGGAGTTAAGTCAAGTTGACCGATGTTACGGTGAAATTCGAACCCGGTTCCGATGCCGCGACGATCGTACTGCGCGGTGCGGTGGTCGTTGAGCCACGTTTCCGGTTGCGCGATACCGCGACCGAGAAGTTCCTGACCAAGCGCGGCTGGAGCAAGTCGCCGGCCTTCCTGCCCGGCGAAGCGGAGACCGAGGGAGACCTCACGGTATTGGTGCTGGACGCCGATCTCGCGCGCCGCGTCACCGCCGGCATGAATCTTTCGCTCGAGCAACCCGCCTCCAATGTCTTCGCCACGGTTAGCTGGCCCGCGACGAGTGTCAACCCGGCGCCGGAAAGCGCCGATGAGCTGGAAGCCGAAGACGATGCGCCGACCTCGCTCCAACTAGCGACCCGCGAAACGGCCGATGCGCAGGTCGATCCAGTGCCGGAAAACGACGACGATCTCGAAGCCTCCGACGATGCGCCGACCTCGCTCGAGCCGGCGATCCGGGAAGAGGCCATCCTGCCGTTCCGTGCGCCGGATGTCGTTGCCAGTAAGCCGGAAAGCACCGACGATGAGGATGAGGATGGTGAGCCCGGCCGTTCCTGGGGGCTCGTGGCGGCCGCAGCGGTGCTCTTCCTCGTGCTCGGCTCGCTCCTGACCTATTTCTGGCAGAGCTCCACCTATGAGAGCGACCTCCGAACCGCAATGCGGGCGCTGGAATCGCAGCGCGATCAGGAAAAGGTCGCGTTCGAAAAGCGCCTTGCCGAGGCCTCGTCGAGCGCGGATAGCTCTTCTACGGATACGATCGCCAACCCCCAGATCGCCAGCCTGACGGACCAGACCGCGCAACTGACCAAGGATCGCGATACCGCACGCAATGCGCTTGCCGACCAGCAGAATGCCGTCAAGGACCTCGAACAGCGTCTCGCGACAGCCAATGGCGAAATCGAAACGCTGAGGGCCGCCCAGGAGGCTGATGCGACGGAGCAGTCGGCGGTGTTCAATGACCGCATCACGACGCTTACGGCCGAACTCGACAAGGCCCGGAAAGAACTGACCACGGCCGGAAGCGACCTCCGGCAAAAAGACGAGTCGCTGGCAAAGTCCGAGACCGATCTCAAGGCCGCGAACACAGAAATCGCCGCTCTGAAGGCGGCAGCCGGCGAAGAGCAGGATACCCGCAACGAAGCGCTCGATACCAAGATGAAGTCGCTCGGGGCGGAACTCGACAAGGCAAGCCAGGACCTCGCCGATCGCGACAAGGCGCTGCGCGATGTCCAAGCCAAGCTTTCCGTCGCCAATGTCCAGATAGAGGCGCTGAAGCAGGTCGCCGGCAAGGCAACGGAATCCGATCTCGAACGCTCGACGCTGGCCGACCAGATCACCGACCTGACGACCAAGCTCGACAAGGCCGACAAGGATCTCGCCGCGAGGGAACAGGACTTTGCCGCGAAGGAAAAGGAACTCGCCAAGGCCAAGACCAGCCTCGACGCGGCCAACGCGTTGCTTTCCTCCAATGCCGAGGAAATCAAGCGGCTTACCGCTGCGAAGACTACAGGTCCGGCGGTGAACCCCGAGCCAGGCGAACAGCCGGCCGGGCTTCAGCAGGAGCGTGATCTTTACGCCAAGGAGCTTTCTACCATGACCGAGAGCTTCTCGGCACTGAAGGCTGAAAAAGACAAGCTGGCCGAGACGGTGAAGACCCTGGAAGAGCAGGTCGCAAGCGTGGGTACGAGCACGTCATCCAGCGGCACACGTGCCGTCTGGGGTGCGACCGCGATCGACCGGTCCGGCGCGGTCTACTCGCTGCAGAACCAGATCGCCGAGAAATCGGCGACCGAAAATGTCCTGGCGCTCTGCCGTGGCAAGTCGCAAGCCGGTTGCGAAGCGCTCAAGACCTATTCGAACAGCTGCTTCAGCGTCGCCCGCATTGAAGGCGAGGGACCGCGCAACGACAATTTCGGCTTCTCGGTGAACAAGGACTGGAAATCGGCCGAGGCTGCCGCGGTTCGCCAGTGCGAGGAACTGGGTGCGGATTGCACGGTCCGCTTCACAGCGTGCTCGCCCGATGTGCTCTCGAAGCCGGCGGTGAACCAGTAGAATTGTTCTTTTGTCGCGGAACAAGAACATCCTCCCGTACGTTGCGCAAAAGCGCTGCGTTTGGGAGGAAAAAATGCAAGGCCAATATTGGAAGAAATCCGTCCAGCTCGAACTCGCTGCCGCCGGCGGATTGCGCATTGTGACCAGCACCGACGAAGCGGCGCGTTGCCTGCTCTATAAGTGGCCGGATCAGTCGAGCAAGGCCTATCACCGCGCCAAGGGCATGTGCCTCGATGCGCTGGAAGGCCGCAAGCCTGACGAGGAGGCACGCCAGGCCTTCATCGATGCCGCGCTGGAGGCGCATATCAACGTTCGCGTTCAGTAAGGCTCCAGCGTCCGGAGCTACTTGCTCAATCGCCCGGAAAGCTGCGCGGCGGCCGGAACGATCACGAGACCCTGCGGGTTAACCATCATTAGGGTTAGGGAGATTTCCGATGCCGCATTTCTATTTCACGACGGTGGCCGGCGATGGCACGATCCAGTCACAGATTCCCGCCGAATTCGATGATACCGAACTGGCAAAGCTCGAGGGCCGCCGCATCCTTGCCAATCTCGCATCCGATGGCCTGCCGCGCGAGCCGCTCGACATGATGTCCGTCGAGATTTACGACGCCGATCGCAAACCCTTGTTCGAGCTTCGCCTGGCCTTGCAGGAGATCGTGAAGTAGTTTGAGTTGTCAGCCCTTGATGTAGCGAAGAAGTCCCTCGACCAGCGCATCGAATGTGGCGCGGCAGCGCGGCGAGCTTTTCAGGTCCTCGTGCATCGCGACCCACGTGTGCAGCGGCAGCTCAAACTGTTCGGGTAAAACACGGATGATCGCCAGTTGCAAACACGCTACAGGATGCCGCGCCAGTAGTCCGAGGGCTTGCCGATATGTTCCAGAAATTTTTGCGCATCCGGCGCAATCAGGGCCTTGAGCTTCTCCCGAAGCGCCGGATCCCATTGGGGTTCCGGCACATCGGATTTCTTGCCCGAGCCGGCAGCGTTGGCGTGGGCGAACTTGCCGCCGTCGAGCAGCTTTTCCACCGTCGAAGGGTCTGAATCCAGTTCGAGGAATTCGAGTATCGTCTTCAGAAAGAACGGCGGATTGGCGATCATGTCCTCGAAGGTCAGGCAAAGTATCTTGCCGTCTCCGAACAGTCGGCGGTATGGCGCGAGTTTCTCCCAATAGAGGGAGCATTCGAAGATCCGGCGGCGCTCGGCCTCATCGTCGAAGAAGTCGTCGAACGCGCCCGTGTGCTCGGGACGGATGCCTTTGTAATGACGCCAGTGCGATACGATCCGCGCCATCGGATCGCGCGCCACGAACAGGAATTTCGGGTTCGGAATGTAATGGTGGATCATCTGCGCGGAGCCGTGAAACAGCGCATCGCCGCTGGCATAGAGCACGCTCGCTTCCATCCGCACGGGTCGATCCTTGCCCGCTTCGAACAGAGAAAGATACCAGTCCCAGCCTTTGTAATATTGCGAGCCAAAGAATTTCGGCTCCTTCGGCTGGCTGCCGTGGATTTGGTTATGTTCGCGCAGCGTGCGAAACAGGGTTGTCGTGCCGCATTTCGCGGCGCCGATGAGAAATACGTTGGGCAGTGCATCTTCCCGTCCGGCAAAACGATCCGCATGCCGGCCGAACAGCCCGTCCAGGAACTCGCTCGTGGCCTGTCCATAGTAGTCGAAGTCAGGGTCGTTCTTGCGCGGGGTCCCGTCGGCGGCGCTCATCGAAGCCTTGCGCAATTCGCGTTTCGAACGCTTGTCCTCGCCTGCCATGGAAAATTCTCGAAAGCTGCCGGAAAGCTGGTGTCTATCCGGAAATTGTGCGTAAAAGCAAGCAGTTTGACATCGGCCGGAGCACATCTATAAGACTTGCCGCATCCGCTATTTCGCCCGATCGCTCAGGCGAGCATGCTTGCGGCAAAAGGAATGGAAGATGGCAAAAGGCTCGTTCTCGTTCGACTTCTCCGATGTGACCGCACATCACGAAGCGCTCGGCTATCGGGTCGATTTCTACCTTCCCGAGCGGGCGGCGCACCGCATCGCGGTGCGAGAGTTTGCGGAAGGGCGGTATTACGAGCCGTTTACCCACTTGGCGTTTAGGCACATCCTTGAGGCGAAGGGGCGGCGCAACGCGGTCCACGCCGGCGCCTTCTTCGGTGACATGCTGCACACTTTGTCCAAGTCTGCCGGCACGGTCTACGCCTTCGAGCCGGTCCTTGAGAACTTCGTCTTCGCAAAGAAGAATGCGGAACGGCTCGGCCTCAACAATGTCGTCCTGTTCAACGCCGGGCTTGGCGAGGCAACGTCGCTGCTGCCGATCCGGACGACCGACAAGCAGGGACGCTTTATCGGTGGCGGATCGAGCTTCGACGGCACCGTGCGTTTAGCAGACCACAGCTATGAAATGGCACCTGTTTTCCGCATCGATGATTTGCCTGTTGCGGATGTGGCGCTCATCGAACTCGATGTCGAAGGCTTCGAATTGCCGGCATTGAAAGGCGCCAGACAAACGATGGAGCGTGACCGGCCGGTCGTTCTGATCGAGGACAACAAGAAAAACTGCGCGGACTTCCTCACGTCCCTTGGGTATTCATTCGTGTTTTCGACCAGGGGGCTCAATTACTGGAGTAGCGCTGCGGACGCCGGGCTTGTCGGTGAGCTTAAGTCTCGCGCCTCCGAACTCGGCGTACTGGAATCGTAAGAGGCAACGGATGGCATCCATGCGGGAAGACAGCTGGAGCGTTTGTGCGACGGTCAACGAACGTGCCGATGTTCTCGAAGCATTCGTCGCCCATTATCGGGCGATGGGCGCGGCGGAGATTTTCCTGTTCTTCGACCAGCCCGACCAGGAGCTGATGCAGGCCCTCGCGCGGGATGAAGGCGTGAAATGCCTGGCCTCTGTTGAATTGCCTGCGATCGATGGCAAGCCCGCGCCGCATGAAGACAGGCAGAAGAACAATTTCCGCCACGCCATGGCCCATCTCTCTTCGGCCAACTGGGTTGGCCATGTCGATGCGGACGAACTTCTGTTCCCGATCGGGGAACAGGCGTCATTTGCCCAATTCCTCGCTGCGGTCGACAGCAAGTTCAAGTCCGTGAAGATTTCGCCGGCAGAGGCAGTGTTCGGTCCATCCGACAATATGGACCAGGCGTGGGGAGCGACATATGCTCGTCTTCCGATCCGGCAGAAGCAGGCGGAGAAGCCTGCGCAAGTTCGCCCTATGCCGAACCGCGGACTGTTCAGCCGCCTAGTGCGCAGGCTCCGGCCTGGTAAAGTCGAACAGAGCAAGCCAAAGAACCCACCGACCTTCCCCGATCGGCAGGTTCTGATCCGGGACGTCTACGGCCCACTTGCACGGAAATTCCTCCAGCAGGGGCTCGCGGGGCACTTTTCCGGCAAGAGCTTTCTCCGGCGGGGCGAGAGCTTCTCCGACATCACCCTTCATCGCGCGACGCCGGTGAACGGCGAGATTCTCAATCTCGAAGGCGAGCGGTTTGCCATCGTCCACTACGATGCCATGAGCTACGACGACTGGCTGAGGAAGTGGCGGCGGCGGGCTGAAAAGCAGGTCAACATGGTGATGATGTCGGATCGCCGGGTCGCGATGCTGGACGAATTCCGCATGTATGACGGCAATGCCGAAAGACAGCGACAGCTCTTCGAGGCGCTCAATGTGCTGGACCGGCGGCAGCTCGATTTGCTGGCCGGCGAAGGACTGGCCTATGCGATCAAAGGCGCTGGCTCCAGCACCCCGAAGCTTGAAGTTCTGACTCCAGGCGAGGTTCCTGCCGGGCGGGGTACTGGCCCAAGCCTTGAGGAATTTGCCAAGGGAAGCGCCAACCGTGCCTGGGACAAGCAATATCACCGGGCGGTCGAAAATGCCGATCCCGAGGTCATCGCGGCGATGCGCGACGGCATCGCCAAATCGGATTTTGACCAGTATCGCACGGCATTTGCGCGCATCGGTACCGACCGCTTTACGGACCGCCGCAAGCTTGTCGAGCCGAGCGAGAGTACGACGATCGACAACGTCATCTTCATCGCCGGCGTGCATCGCAGCGGCACGACGCTGCTGGAGTCGCTGATCCAGGCGCGGTTCGACGTTCGAGTGCTGCGTGCGCCGGTGCCGGAAAACGAGGGCCAGTTCCTGCAGGACGTTATGCGCGACGAAGTGGCCTATGGCGGTCCCGGCATGTTCGCCTTCTTCGATCAGAGCCGGCTCTCGCCGGTCGTCGATCCGGCGTTGGCAGCCCAGGCCCGCGCTCAGCTGCTGCTGCAGTGGGATCACTGGACGCTCGGCGACTCGGCCACGCTTCTGGAAAAGACGCCAGCCAACATCGTGCGCATGCCCTATCTCAGGAGTGTCTTTCCGGGCGCGAAGTTCATCGTCCTGGTGCGTGATCCCCGTGCAGTGGTGCTGTCGGTGAAGAAATGGAATCCGAGCCCCAATGAGCTTCTATTCATGAACTGGTGCTCAGCCTACGCGGCCGCTTTGAACGACCTCGACGATGATTGCCTGTTCGTGCGCTACGAAGATCTGTGTAACGATCCGGAGCGGGAATTGGAGCGGATCGGTGCGTTCACGTCGCTCGGCGAGCGCTCATTGCCCGGAATGCAGCAGCGCCGGTTCGAGGATGTGAGAAATACCAACGACAGCTACATCCAGTCATTCGGAAGGCTGCCGTCGGCGCTCAAGCAGCGGCTCGTGTTTCGCCCCTGGGAAATATTCGGCTACGATCTGGAAGACGCCTTCGAGGCGCCGAAGTGACCCGTCTGCTGCCATGAGTTCCCGCGCGCAGCCCCTCAGATGCCCTTGCTCTCCGTCTCCGGCATCATGACCACGCCGCCTATCAGGTACGTTCCGTCGGGCTGGCGAACCATCTTGTAGAAGGCTCTCCAGTCCTTGCCGTCCTGGCCCGATATGATCACTTCGTGCAGGATCGTAGCGCCGTCGTCGATCGTCTTGTTGCGGCCGAAGGCATAGTTGCCGGGATGGTAGACCGGCTGGTAGCTCTTCTTCACCATCGCGAAGAAGGCATCCTTATCAGGATATCGCGCCTTGATGCCGGGTGCGGCGAAGGAATAGGCGGTCTCCGCATCGTCTTTGAGGAAAGCGTCGATCTGACGCTCGATGATGCCCTTGGTCGTTTCGATATTGTCCTCTGCCATGGCAGGCAGAGCAGCGAATAGAAGCAAGAGCGCAACAAGCAATGCACGCATCGGAAGGCCTCCTCTAGTGAAACACGCAGTCTATGCAGCTTTTCAGTCGTTCACATGCATTTGTACGTGAGGGGGAGGGCGCCGGTTCACATCAATGGCGTTGCCGCCTTCGGCTGCGGGACATCGGCGGCTGGGGATAGCTTGCCTGCACGAGCATGGTTCTAAGCCGGGTCATCTGCTCGGTGCGCAGAGGTGCCTCATCGATCCTCGCGATTTCAACACGGGCTGCCGCTGCTACGTCTGTGCTTTCCGGCAGACTGAAGAACCACGCGAGGAAGATGTCTTCGGATCGCGGAATGGCGCGAGCATTTTCGCTCATGTCGCTCATGCTCATGCCTCGACCTCGACGGGCGTCAGCGGCCGCGAGCAGCAGGCGAGCACATAGCCGCCGGCGATTTCCTGCTCGCTGATGCCGCCATTGTGGCGCATGTCCACGTCTCCGGCGCGTTTGAGAACCTTGCAGGTGCCGCAGATGCCGGATTCACAGGCCGCCGGGATGCGGACGCCTGCCGTCCGCGCGGTTTCGAGAATGGTCTGACCGGGCTCGCACACGGCTTGCTCGTTCGATCCAAGAAAGCTGACCGTCAGGCCCGCCACCTTGCCCGTTGCCACGACCTCGTTAGCCTGCTTGTGCACGCTCTCGGCGATCGATGTCGCGCCAAAGCTTTCCTGATGATAGTGGCCCATGTCGAAGCCTTCGGCCCGGGCAATGGTGCTCACCGCCTTCATGAAAGGATCGGGGCCGCAGCAGAAGATCTCTCGGTCCATGAAATCCGGGACCAGCAGGGCGAACTTGTAGCGATCGATACGACCCATCAGACCGCCCCAGGGGGCGGCTGCGGAGCGGCCTTCGGGCAGGAAGCCGAGCGACAGGTTCGGCATGCGCCGGGCGAGCATTTCGAGCTCGTCACGGAAGATGATCTCTTCCGGCCGTCGCGCCGAGTTGAGGAAGGCAACATCGGCACCCGGATCGCAATCGGCGAGCCAGCGCAGCATCGACATCATGGGCGTGATGCCGGAACCGGCCGAGATGAAGAGGTATTTCCGTGCCGGGTTGCGGGCCAGCGTGAAGTGACCGCTCGGTCCATAGGCACGAAGCCGGCTGCCCGCCGTTACATTCTCGAACATCCAGCGCGTGCCGATGCTTGCCGGCTGGGCCTTGATGGTGATCGCGATCGAATAGGGCCGCGAGGGCGAGGACGAGACCGTGTAGGTGCGGTGGAGATCACCACCCTTGGCGCGCAACTCGACGGTGATGAACTGCCCCGGCATGTAGCGGAACCAGCCGCCACCCTCGACCGCGAAGGTGAAGGTCTTTACGTCAAGTGCTTCGTCCGTGACGCTGGTGCAGACCAGCATCTGGCGTGCCGAGTTCCACGGCATCATCTGGTCCAGCGGCAGGGCAGAGGGCGTCGTGCCCGTCAGCATAATGTTCATCGTCGTGCGCCCCCCGATCAGGCGACGTTTCGCAGCGCAGGCCTGCGCACGCCGGAAAGCCGCTCTTCGATGAAGCGGGAATACCAATCGACGAACTGGATCACGCCGCCCTCGTGCATCTCGGAATAGGGGCCCGGCTGATAGGCCGGCGAGTGGATGCCGCGGGCATTTTCCTCGACGATCTGGCGGTCCTGGTCGTTGGTCTCGGTCCAGACGTGGATTAGTTCGTCGAGCCGGTAGTCGATGCCCTCGACGGCATCCTTGTGGACCAGCCATTTGGTGGTGACGGCGGTTTCGGTGGCGCTGAGCGGGATCACACGGAAGGTGATCGCGTGGTCGCTCAATATGTGGTTCCAGGTCGTGGGATAGTGATAGAGCAGCAGCGAGCCGATACGGTCCATGTTGACGTTGTCGGAGAGCCGCATCTGCACAGCTTTGCGGCCCGAGAGCGTGTAGCTGATCGCCTCGCGCAGCAGCGGCACGCGGGTGGTGCGGAACTGCCCAGCCTCATCGATAATGAACTCGCTCGGCAGGCCGATCGCCTCGCACTTTTCCCAATGCGCGACGATCTCCGGATCGTCCTTGGCGCCATTGACGCCGGTCACCGTGGGCGCTTCGGGGAAAGTCTTGCAGAGTTCGGGATGGTTGCCGGCGCAATGGTAGCATTCGCGATTGTTTTCCCAGACTAGCTTCCAGTTGCCCTTTTCGATGATCGTGCTCTCATAGGCGATCTTGGCGTCGCGCAGCCGGTGCGGCAGGAAATAGGGCTCCATCATTTTCTTGAATGGCGCGAAATCCATCGGCTCATCGGCGAGACAGATGAAGATATAGCCGCCGGCGCTCTCGCAGGCGACGGGCTTCAGGCTGAAGCCGGCGGGATTGAAATCGTCGCCCATTTGGCGCGCGAAGAGCAGCGAGCCGTCGAGATCATAGGTCCACTGGTGATAGGGGCAGACGAGCTTGACCGCATTGCCGCGCTCGGTATTGCACACCCTGGAGCCGCGATGACGGCAGGAATTGTGCAAGGCGTTGATCCTGCCATCGGTGCCACGCACGATGACGACGGGATAGTCGCCGACCTGCACCGTGAAATAGTTGCCCGGATTGGGGATTTCGCAATCGTGCCCGATGAACAGCCAGTCGCGATACCAGATGGTCTCCATGTCGACCTTGTGGAAATCCGGGTCGATATAGAAGGGCTGGTCCAGGCTGTAGCCGGGTTTGCGATTCCTGAGCCGCGTGAGCATGTCGGAACGGATATCCATGGTCGGTCCTCGTCGGTTTCCAAGGACTGGGCATGGTGGACATGGAGGGAAGGTCGCTTGCACGCACGGAAATCCGGCGAGCATGGCGATCCGCCTCTTGACCGCCCACCGCGATCAGTCGAGTTCAAAATCCCGAGGCTGGTTTCCGGGCTCTGGAACTGTCCTCACGGACTTTGTGACTCCTTCCCAGGCCATTCGGCCCAGTGGACTCCCGTCACAATTTACGTTCCAATACCGTTGCGGGGGCAGCGCCGGAATTTAACCGGCTTCCCAATTCTCCAACCGGTTTGACCCGATCGGCACCTCAAGTGTCCTGATAAGACCATAGTCGTTGCGACATGGCGTCATCATTTGCGACATCGCGATGGCGTCGTGAAAACATAATCATTTTGCTCTGGAAAAGCTCAGCGATCGAGCGGTACGGCGAGGCCGACTTTGACCCGGTCCATCGCCACGAAGGTCCGGAATCGCTTCACATTTTTGTTGCCGAAGAACAGCCGGCGGGTGAGCGCCTCGTAATCGGCCATGGTGGGGACGACGATGACGAGGATGAAATCGGCTTCTCCGGTCACGTAATAGCATTGCTGGATTTCGGGCGTTCCGGCGAATTCCCACTTGACGCTCTCGATCTGCTCGGCCGTTTCGCTGAACACTTCGACCTCGACGAAGATGGTGATCGGCTGGCCGACGGCCTCGGGATCAAGGACGGCGACGTTGGCCTGGATCACGCCCGCTTCGGTCAACCGTTTGATGCGGCGCTGCACGGCCGGCGCCGATAGATTGACTGCCTCGCCGATCGTCCGCTGCGGCGTCATGTTATCCGCCTGCAGAATCGCGAGGATCTTCCGGTCGAATTCATCGAGGGCAACAGGCTGATCGGACTTGCGCAAAACCGGGCTCCAACGAAACAAACTTGCAAGGCTCAGAGCAATATAGAGCGCAAATCTCACCACGATTGCAATAATGTTCATGCAGCAACCGATGAGGGCCATCATGTTCCTGCGCAACACCAATCCCGAATACCGCCAACCGCTAACAGCGGAGGATGCCGAAACCCTCGGCCTCGCTTCCGCTCGGGAGGTGGAACGCTATCTCGGCTTCCGCGACAATCACGCCGAGACGCCGCTGCTCTCGTTGCCGGCCCTGGCTGCAAGCATCGGCATCGCCTCGATCCACATCAAGGATGAGGGCCAACGGCTGGGGCTCGGCAGCTTCAAGGCCTTGGGCGGTTCCTATGCGGTGATCCGGCTGGTGCTCGAAGAGGCGGGCCGGAGGCTTGGCCGGACGGTCGATGTCTCCGAACTCTCCACACCTGAAGTCAAAGCCATCTCCGCCACCATGACCTTTGCCTGCGCGACCGACGGCAATCACGGCCGTTCGGTGGCGCAGGGCGCGCAACTGGTCGGCGCCCGCGCCGCGATCTTCGTGCATGGCGGGGTGAGCGACGAGCGCGTCGCGGCGATCGCCCGCTTCGGCGCGGAGATGATCCGGGTCAGTGGGACCTATGACGATTCGGTGCGCGAGGCGGCACGCATCGCCGGGGAGAAGGGTTGGACCATCGTCTCCGACACGTCCTGGCCCGGCTATGAGCGCATTCCCGGCCTTGTCATGCAAGGCTATACGGCGATCGTCCGCGAGGCGCTGCGCGCGCTGCCGGAACCGCCGACCCATGTCTTCGTCCAGTCCGGCGTCGGTGGCATCGCCGCCGCCGTGGCCGGTCATCTCGCCATCGCACTCGGCGACAAGCGCCCGATTCTGACCGTCGTCGATCCGGCGCGCTCAGCCTGCATCGTCGAGACGGCGCGCGCCGGACACCCTGTCAAGATTCCACACGGTGAGCCGACCGTGATGGCAATGCTCGAATGCTACGAACCGTCGCTGGTCGCATGGCGCATCCTCGCCCGCGTCGGCGACGCTTTCATGACCATCGACGAGGAAGATGCGATTGCTATCATGCGGCGGCTCGCCAACCCGCTCGGCAACGACCCGGCGATCGTTGCGGGCGAGAGTGGCGGCGTCGGCCTTGCGGGACTGCTTCGTGCCGCCGCCGATCTGGCCATAAAGCTGAAGCTCGGGCTGAACGCGAAATCGCGCGTTTTCGTCATCAATACCGAAGGCGCGACAGATCCGGAGAAGTACCGCATGCTGGTCGGCAGATCGCCGGCGGAGGTTACGGCAGGGCTAGGCGTGGATCATTCCGCCGCTTCGGCTGCCGGCGCGGGAATGTAGTTCAGCACCGGTCCAAGCCAGCGCTCGACCTCGTTGACCGCCATGGATTTGCGCGCGGCATAGTCCTCGACCTGGTCGCGCTCGACCTTGGCGACGCCGAAATAATAGCTTTCGGGATGGCTGAGATAGATGCCTGAGACAGAAGAGCCGGGCCACATGGCATAGCTTTCGGTCAGCGTCACTCCAGCGGTCTTCTCGGCATCGAGCAGGCTGAAAAGCGTGGCCTTTTCGGTATGGTCCGGCTGCGCGGGATAGCCCGGCGCGGGACGGATGCCCTGATAGGGCTCGCCGATCAGATCCTCGGGGGCAAACGTCTCGTCCGCGCCATAACCCCAGTATTCCCTGCGTACCACTTCGTGCATGCGCTCGGCGAATGCCTCCGCGAAACGGTCGGCCAGCGCCTTGACCATGATCGAGGAATAATCGTCGTTGGCGCGCTCGAAGCGTTCGGCAATCGCCACTTCCTCAATGCCTGCCGTCACCACGAAGCCGCCGATATAGTCCGGCTTGCCGGATGAAGCCGGCGCCACGAAATCCGCCAGCGCGACGTTGGCCTTGCCGTCGCGTTTGGTTAGTTGCTGGCGCAGCGTGAAGAATGTCGCGAGTTCGTCCGAGCGGCTTTCGTCGGTGAACAGCCTGATGTCGTCACCCGCGGCATTGGCCGACCAGAACCCGATCACGGCCTTGGGGACGAACCACTTCTCGTCGATGACCTTTTCCAGCATCGCTTGCGCATCCTCGAACAGTTGCCGGGCTGCCGCCCCCTGCTTTCCGTCTTCGAGGATGGCGGGATAGCGGCCCTTGAGTTCCCAGGTCTGGAAGAACGGGGTCCAGTCGATATATCGGGCAAGCTCCGCCAGATTCCAGTTGTCGAACGCCTTGGTGCCAAGGAACGATGGCTTGGTCGGCGTGTAACGCGCCCAATCGATTCTGTGCGCATTGGCACGCGCGGCCGCGAGCGGCACCCGTTGCTTGTTCGATTCAGCCCTGTGATGGGCATCGGACACCTTGCGGTATTCGGCGCGGATCGTCTCGACATAGCCGGGCTTCGCTTGGGCACTCAACAGGCTCGACACCACGCCCACCGCCCGCGAGGCATCGTTGACATACACCGTCTGCCCGGCCTCGTAGCGCGGATGGATCTTGACTGCCGTGTGGACGCGGCTGGTCGTGGCGCCGCCGATCAGCAGCGGAATGTCGAAACCCTGGCGCTCCATCTCGGAGGCGACATGCGCCATCTCGTCAAGCGAGGGCGTGATGAGGCCCGAGAGCCCGATAATATCGACTTTCTCTGCCTTCGCCGTCTCCAGGATCTTCGTCGCCGGCACCATCACGCCGAGGTCGATGATCTCGTAGTTGTTGCAGGCCAGCACGACGCCGACGATGTTCTTGCCGATATCATGCACATCGCCCTTGACGGTCGCCATCAGGATCTTGCCTGATGTTTCGCGCTCGCCATGGATGCCCTTCAGCGCGTTCGCCGCCTTTTCCGCCTCCATGTAGGGCAGCAGCACAGCCACCGCCTGCTTCATGACGCGGGCGGATTTGACAACCTGCGGCAGGAACATCTTGCCCGCGCCGAACAGGTCGCCAACCACGTTCATGCCGGCCATCAGCGGGCCTTCGATGACATGCAGCGGGCGTTCGGCATTCTGCCGTGCTTCCTCGGTGTCGAGATTGATGAATTCGGTGATGCCGTTGACCAGCGCATGCTCCAGCCTCTTCTCGACCGGCCAGTCGCGCCATTTCAGGTCGCGCTCCTTGGCCTCCTTGCCGGCTGTGCCCTTGTAGCGCTCAGCGATTTCCAGCATCCGCTCGGTGGCCTCCGGCGTGCGGTTGAGCACCACGTCCTCGCAGGCCTCGCGCAGCTCTGGATCGATGGATTCGTAGACGGCGAGCTGCCCGGCATTGACGATGCCCATGTCCATCCCGGCCTGGATGCAGTGATAGAGGAACACCGCATGCATCGCCTCGCGCACCGGCTCGTTGCCGCGGAAGGAGAAGGACAGGTTGGAGACGCCGCCCGAGATATGCACATGCGGCAGCGTCTTGATGATGTCCCTCGTCGCCTCGATGAAATCGACGCCGTAATTGTTGTGCTCCTCGATGCCCGTCGCGACCGCGAAGATATTCGGGTCGAAGATGATGTCTTCGGGCGGAAAGCCGGCCTGTTCGGTCAGCAGCTTGTAGGCGCGGGTGCAGATCTCGACCTTGCGGGCATGGGTGTCGGCCTGGCCCTGCTCGTCGAAGGCCATGACGACCACGGCAGCACCATAGGCGCGCACCAGCTTGGCATGATGCAGGAACGCCTCTTCGCCTTCCTTCATCGAGATCGAATTGACCAGCGGCTTGCCCTGCACGCATTTGAGGCCGGCTTCGATGATCTCCCATTTCGAGGAATCGATCATCACCGGCACGACCGCGATATCCGGCTCGGCGGCGATCAGGTTGAGGAATTCCACCATCGCCTGCTTGGAATCGATCAGGCCCTCGTCCATGTTGATGTCGATGATCTGGGCGCCGTTGGCGACCTGGTCGCGGGCGACATCGAGTGCGGCGGCAAAATCGCCTGATGTGATCAGCTTGCGAAACTTGGCCGAACCCGTGACATTGGTACGCTCGCCGACATTGACGAAGGGAATGTCCTTGGTCAGCGTGAAAGGCTCGAGCCCCGAGAGCTTCATCAGCGATGTATGTTCGGGGATCTTGCGTGGTGGATATTTGGCGACGGCCTCGGCGATGGCGCGAATATGCTCCGGCGTCGAGCCGCAGCAGCCGCCGACGATATTGACCAAGCCGTCGCGGGCGAATTCCTCCATCTGCGCGGCCATGAATTCCGGGCTCTCGTCATACTGGCCGAAAGCGTTAGGCAGGCCGGCATTAGGATAGGCGCAGGTGAGCGCATCGGCGACACCGGACAGCTCCGCCAGATGCTCCCGCATGGCATTGGCGCCGAGCGCGCAGTTCAAGCCGATGGTCATCGGATTGGCGTGACGAACCGAATGCCAGAACGCCGTCGGCGTCTGCCCTGACAGCGTGCGGCCGGAGAGATCGGTGATCGTGCCCGAGATCATCACCGGAAGGTCGATACCCTTTTCCCCGAAGATTTCCTTGCACGCAAAGATCGCCGCCTTGGCATTCAGCGTATCAAAGATCGTCTCGATCAGGATGATATCCGCGCCGCCGTCGATCAGCCCGCGCAATTGCTCACCATAAGCGATGCGCAGGTCATCGAAGGTCACCGCGCGATAGCCCGGATTGTTGACGTCGGGTGACATCGACGCCGTACGGTTGGTCGGCCCCAGCGCGCCCGCGACGAAGCGGCGCTTGCCATCGATCTGCTCGGCACGCCTGACAGCACGTTTGACGAGTCTGGCACCATCGCGGTTCAGCTCATAGATCATGTCCTCCATCGCATAGTCGGCCTGGGCGATCGAGGTCGAGGAGAAGGTATTGGTCTCGACGATATCGGCGCCGGCGATCGCATACTGGAAATGAATTTCCTCGATCGCCGCCGGCTGGCTCAGGATCAGCAGGTCGTTGTTGCCCTGCTGGTGGCAGGCGCAGCCGCCAAAGCGATTGCCCCGGAAGTGATCCTCACCGAAGCCCAGACCCTGGATCTGTGTGCCCATCGCGCCATCGAGTATGAGAATCCGTTCACGTGCCGCAGCCGTGAGCGCCTCGCGGACGTCAACTGTTTCTCTGACGACCCCATCGTCGAAAAGCGAATCCAGCATCTCGGTTCTCCGATCATTCGCATAAAGACATTGTTATGTGATTATATCATTGAATGCGACGTCGCAATGAAAATATCTGAATCGCTTGGGCAGCGCAGGCAAAAAGCCGATGACGACGTGCCTTTCACGCGATACAAGCGCATCAACATAAAACGAGAGGGAAGTCGTTCATGGCGCTTACGATGAATTTCTGGATCAATCCGTGACCAACATCATTGGCTCTGAACCGCTGGCATCGCTCGGCTGGTCCGATTTTTTCGCCGCCCAAATCGAGGAGGGCGAGGCGGATTTTGCACCGCGCCGCATTTCATCGGTCCATCGCGCCCGCCTTGAAGCGGTCGATGTCTCGGGGCCGGTCCACCTCGATCTTCCTCCCAACGCCAATACGGCGGAATTCGCTGTCGGCGACTGGGTTCTCGCCGATCCGTGGTCCGGCGCGTTCATCCGTCGTCTCGAGCGCCGGACCTTGCTGCAACGGCGCACCGAAGGCCGGAACGGCCAGCAACTGGCGGCCGCCAATGTCGATACGCTGTTCATCGTCACCTCGTGCAATGCCGATTTCAACCCAGGGCGGCTCGAACGCTACCTGATCATGGCGAACGAGGCAGGCACCACGCCGGTGATCGTGCTGACCAAAGCCGACACATCAGACGACGCCCGTGGCTATGAGCAGGATGCGATGTCCCTGCAGCGAAATCTGCCGGTCGTTGTCCTGAACGCAAAGTCCCCCGATGCCGTCGATATACTTGCCCCCTGGTGCGGCCCTGGGCAGACCGTGGCGCTGGTCGGCTCATCCGGTGTCGGCAAGTCGACCCTGGTGAACACGCTCGCCGGGACCGGGCGCGACGGCATCCAGAAAACCGGGGATATCCGCGCGCATGACGCAAAAGGCCGCCACACCACCACGGCGCGGTCGCTGCATGCGCTTCCCGGCGGCGGCTGGATCATCGACACGCCGGGGATACGGACGCTCTATGTGAGCGACGTGACCGACGGCATCGACACGCTCTATGCAGAAATCACCGATCTCGCGCCGCTTTGCCGGTTTCGCGATTGCACCCACGAACATGAACCGGGCTGCGCCGTTCAGGCTGCCGTGGCCGCTGGCACCCTGTCCGCCGAACGCCTGCAACGCTGGCGCACCCTGCGCGACGAAAATCGCGACAAGACGCCGGTGCTGACCGGACCAAAAGGCAACAAGGTTATCCGTAAGAACAGACGCTGACTTTGCCGGTTTTGCCCCGGCCTTTCGTCTGCATTGAAAAAAGCATCCGTCAAGCCCATATTTGACGCACGAGAATGCCGCCGCCTGTGGTATGTCGCCAAATACGCGGCCCATTTCCCTCACACCTCGATCATAAATGCGCTTTGGCACGACGCCGGAGCGATCAATTCAGGAGTCTCCCATGTCCGACAAGAAAACGAATGCCGCCGAAAAGCCTTATGAACCGATCCAGTTCGCCAAGAAGCACCGTATTTCCGTCGAGGATGCCAAGGCGATCATCGCCAAGCACGGCGCCGACCGCAAGTCCGCCGACAAGGAAGGCCGGCGCGTAAGTGTCTAACGGTGAAATCGCGTCACGGGCAATCGACCACGTGGCGCGATACCTCTCGTCGAAAATTTGGAATATCGGCGCGGTGTTTTGGCGGCAGTCGTGTTCGTGGTCAGCAACACTGATTTGGAAGTCAGTGTCGAAAATGAGCTGAAGTCTCCGCGATCCGAAGTCGTCAGCAGCGTTGAAACCGGTCAAGGTCCACAACCCAGGCTGCGCTCTATTCGAAGCGTCCTATTGACGAGGACCTTTGCCGCAACGAGCTTTCGCCAGCTGAGCGCGCCACGCAGACGGCAAGGCGCAAGGCGATTTACCTCGAACTCCACCCGAAGGCCGCCCAAGGCATTGCGGGCGCGGAAGCGCGACATGGTCGTGCAACTGAAAACTTTTCGTTTGCAGCATGGGTTAGATTAATCGCGGCCAAAGCAGTCAGTCAGTCTGATGCCAAACGCAGCCGGCAAGTTGGTTAAGGGGCCACCCACCGGCCGCGCATTCATGCGCAGCGCACTACTAATTTCCCACCGGGGCCTTGCGCGGACCTTGCGCGGCGGGCGGAACCTATGTTGCGGGAGGACGATACCGAATTGACTTTGCTTTGCCCAAGGCCTCAATCGTGTCCTCTACGGTTAAAAGGACTACAGTTTCAATGGAACTGAGCGCTCCTCCCGCGCCGATCGCAAGCGCGACGGCCGCCATTGAAACATTGTCAGGCGCCTCCCACAAATTCCAACCATCACGCTCCCCAAACGCGTACCAGAACCCATGGAGCTTTCCGCCCACTGATTCAATGTAGGCGCGTGCAGCGTCTCGTCGGTCTTCGGGCTTTTCGATCATACGTGCCCAAGTCTCAGGCGTGTAACTGAAGCGAGTAAGATACATTGCCATAGCTGCCTCCTTGGTCTGGAAAGTGCAGTAAACGCTCAAACCAAAAAGAGCACCAGCGTTTTCTAATATATGGTTCCGGAGGCCCGACCGGGTGCCATCGTCTTCATCTGGACTTGAGAGTGGAGTTCTGGACTCGGGCGCGCCTCGCACCAAACGGGCCGCCGAAAGGGGGGTTAATAGGTGGATAGCCCGGCGAGGAAAAGCCTAATATTCGTTATATAACAATAGATTAGTGGAAAAACTGGTGCTGCGAGAGAGGATTGAACTCTCGACCTCACCCTTACCAAGGGTGTGCTCTACCACTGAGCTACCGCAGCATTTGCCCCGGCGACGCATGTTGCTATCGGCCGGTGAAGCGGGCTGGCTATTGCCATAGGTTTTCCATCAGCGCAAGCGCATTTCCCGATAACGCAAAAGTTTTTGGCGGATAGCTTCCGGCCCGTCCGGATTTGTCTTATGAGCATGGGATGAGCATCGACGAGGAAAACGGCGGCGAGGAAACTCCCCTATCGGCCGATATGCCGGCATCGAAGCGCGCGCGGCAGGAGCAGCTTGCCCGCAAGGCCGCCGAGCGCGACCTCAGGCTGAAGGCGCAGCTCAGGGCGAACCTGCAGCGCCGCAAGGTCCAGACGCGCGCCCGCCGCGAGGGTGAGGAGGACAGCCGTCCCGGCGATCTCCCGACGCTTCGCGAAGAGCGCTGACCGGCCGCCCCAATTTCCCCCAAATTCCGGGCTTAACCGCATTTGCCCGCCTTCCTTGAATGTGCGTACTCAATCGTTTAAATGAGCCGGGATTTTTGAGAGGCGCCGCACCTCCCGCCGCGCCCACGGGGAAAGACTTTTATGGATCGCATCAAGATTGTGGGCGGCCGTCCGCTCGAAGGCATTATTCCCATTTCCGGCGCCAAGAATGCGGCTTTGCCGCTGATGATCGCCTCGCTGATGACCTCGGACACGCTCACCCTCGAAAACGTGCCGCATCTCGCCGATGTCGAGCAATTGATCCGCATTCTCGGCAATCATGGCGTCGATGTCTCGGTCAATGGCCGGCGCGAGAATCAGGACGGCTCCTACGCACGCACCATCCATTTCACCTGCCGCACGATCGCCGATGTGACCGCGCCCTATGAGCTGGTTTCCAAGATGCGCGCGAGCTTCTGGGTCATCGGGCCGCTTCTCGCCCGCGAAGGCCATTGCCGCGTCTCGCTGCCGGGTGGCTGCGCCATCGGCACGCGTCCGGTCGATCTTTTCCTCGAAAGCCTGAAGGCGCTCGGCGCCGAGATGGATATCGACAACGGCTATGTGAACGCCCGTGCCCCTAAGGGCGGCCTGATCGGCGCGAGATACACCTTCCCCAAGGTTTCCGTCGGCGCCACGCATGTGATGCTGATGGCCGCCAGCCTTGCCAACGGCACGACCGTTATCGGCAATGCGGCCCGGGAGCCTGAAATCGTCGATCTCGCCAAGTGCCTCAACGCGATGGGCGCCAAGATTACCGGCGCCGGCACCCCGACCATCACCATCGAAGGCGTCACCTCGCTTGCCGGTGCCCGCCACCGCGTCATGCCCGACCGCATCGAGACCGGCACCTATGCCATGGCCGTGGCCATGACCGGCGGCGATGTCGAGATCACCGAAACCGATCCGTCCTTCCTCGAAACGGCGCTGGAAGCGATCCGCCGCACCGGCGCCGAGGTTACGAACACGGCGCGCGGCATTCGCGTGCGCCGCAATGGCGGCGGCATCAATCCGGTCGATGTGGTCACCGATCCTTATCCGGGTTTTCCCACCGACATGCAGGCACAGTTCATGGGCCTTATGACGCGTTCGAGCGGCGTGTCGCATATCACCGAGACGATTTTCGAAAACCGTTTCATGCATGTGCAGGAACTGGCGCGTCTTGGCGCCAAGATCACCCTGCACGGCCAGACCGCCACCATCGAAGGCGTCGACCGCCTCAAGGGCGCCCAGGTCATGGCGACCGATCTTCGTGCCTCGGTCTCACTGGTCATCGCGGGCCTTGCGGCAGAGGGCGAAACCACGGTGTCGCGCGTCTATCACCTCGATCGCGGCTTCGAGCGGCTCGAGGAAAAGCTCACCCGTTGCGGCGCAATCGTCGAGCGCATCAGCGATTGACGTTGCGAAACGGCTTCACGCACCTTATCTGACAACCGGATCGAGGCGCCCTGCAACGGGGGCGCCGGCACAACCCGGATTAACGGCCATGACGCTCAAACTTCTGGCACTTGACGATGCGGACCTGGAGGTCGTGTCGGCCCATATGCAGGACGCCGTCTTCAAGACCGGCGACGTGCAATACTGGCCGTCGCGCAAGCAGTTCGCCGTCGCGGCGAATCGCTTTGTCTGGGAAAACACGGCGGTGGGCGATCAGCCGCTCGAGCGCAGGCGTGCCGCGCTGGTTTTCAAGCAGGTCAAGTCGGTGCGCTCGGTCGGTTTCGACCGCAAGGCGGATGAGAATGTCCTGTCCCTGCTCGCCGTGACCTTCGAGAAGGAAGGCGAAGGGCCGGATGGCGCCGTCGAACTCGTGCTTTCCGGCGGTGGTTCTATCCTGCTCGATGTGGACTGCATCGAAGTTCAGCTTGCGGATACCGGCGGAGCATGGGAAACGAAGCTGAAGCCGCGCCATCCGGGTGCGGCCTGACACCCAAGGCACGGGGGCATCTTGGCAATCTGGCTCAACTTCGAGGCGCCTGACTTCGAGCGCGATTTCTCAGGCTTTCTCACCACCAAGCGCGAGGCGTCGGAAGACGTCAATATTGCCGTCAAGGCGATCATCTCCGATGTCGTGGCGAGGGGCGACGCAGCGCTCAAGGATTATTCGCTCAGGTTCGATGCGCTCGATTTCAACCATGTTCCGATGCGTGTCACGGTCGATGACCTCGATGTCGCCGAACGCGCCATAGAGCCCGCCGTTCGCGACGCGCTGCATCTGGCGGCAGAGCGAATCGAGCGGCACCATAGGCGCCAGCTTCCCAAGGACGATATCTATCAGGACGCGCTGGGCGTGACGCTCGGATCGCGCTGGACCGCGATCGAGGCTGTCGGTCTCTACGTGCCGGGCGGCATGGCCAGCTATCCGAGTTCGGTTCTGATGAATGCGATTCCCGCGCGGGTCGCGGGCGTGCCGCGCATTGTCATGGTCGTGCCGGCCCGCAAAGGCGCGATCAATCCGGCCGTGCTGGCGGCCGCGAAAATCGCCGGTATCAACGAGATCTATCGCATCGGCGGCGCGCAGGCGGTGGCAGCCTTGGCTTTCGGAACCGAGACGATCAGTCCGGTGGCCAAGATCACCGGCCCCGGCAATGCCTATGTGGCGGCCGCCAAGCGCCAGGTTTTCGGCACGGTCGGCATAGATATGATCGCCGGCCCATCCGAGGTTCTGATCATAGCCGACAGGGATAATGACCCGGATTGGCTGGCTGCCGACCTGCTGGCACAGGCCGAGCACGATACCGGCGCGCAGTCGATCCTGATCACTGATGACGAGCCCTTCGCCAAATCCGTCGAAACCGCAGTCGAACGGCAGCTCAAGCGGCTCTCCCGTGCCGAGACCGCCGCCGCGAGCTGGCGCGATTTCGGTGCGATCATCCTGGTGCCCGATCTCGAAAAATCCGTGCCGCTGGCCGATCGCATCGCCGCCGAGCATGTCGAAATCGCCACTTCTGATCCCGATGCGCTGATGCTGAAGATCCGCAATGCCGGAGCCTTCTTCCTCGGCCGTCATACGCCCGAAGTGATCGGCGACTATGTCGGTGGCTCGAACCATGTGCTGCCGACGGCGCGCTCGGCCCGCTTCTCCTCAGGCCTCTCGGTGCTCGATTACATGAAGCGCAGTTCCATCCTCCGGCTTGACGCCGCCCAGTTGAAGACGCTTGCGCCCGCTGCGATCACGCTCGCCGAATGTGAGGGCCTTGATGCGCATGCCCGCTCCGTCGCCATCCGATTGAACCCGGAGGCCTAAGCGATGGGTGAGGGCGCTTACCGGCTTTCGGACATTGTGCTCGATGAATCCATCGGGCGCTCAACGCCGGATGTCGAGCACGAGCGCGCCGTCGCCATCTTCGATCTTCTTGAGGAGAATTCGTTCACACCCAATGGCCATGCGGGCGGCCCCTACCACCTCAAGCTCTCGCTCATGGAGCAAAAGCTGGTTCTGTCGATCAGCACCGAAGAGGGAGCTGCCGTCACCACCCACATCCTGTCGCTGACGCCCCTCCGCCGGATCATCAAGGATTACTTTATGATCTGCGAGAGCTATTACCAGGCGATCCGCTCCTCGACGCCCAGCCAGATCGAGGCGATCGACATGGGCCGGCGCGGCATCCACAACGAGGGCTCACAGACCCTGCAGGATCGCCTGAGCGGCAAGATCACGCTCGATTTCGACACGGCGCGGCGCCTCTTCACGCTGGTCTGCGTGCTCTACTGGCGGGGCTGAGCCTGATGGCGAACCCCAACGAACCGGCAAATGAAGGGAAGCGGCCGGGCGCGGTGCTTTTCATGTGCGGCATGAACTCGATCCGCTCGCCGATGGCCGAGGCGATCGCGCGCCACTACCTGCCGCAGAGTGTCTATGTCGCTTCCGCCGGCGTGCGGCGCGGCGAGCGCGACCCTTTCGTCGATGCGGTGCTCGATGAGATCGGGCTCACGCTCGGCCGCCACCAGCCGCATCTGCTTGATGATCTGGAGGATGATTACTTTGACCTGATCGTCACACTGGCGCCGGAAGCCCACCACAAGGCCCTTGATCTCACGCGCTCGTGGTCGGTGGATGTCGACTATTGGCCGACGCCCGATCCCACCGTGGCATCAGGCACGCGCGAGCAGATACTGGATGCCTATCGCGACGTGCGCGACCACATTTCAAGGCTCATCATGGCACGGCTCGTGCGCAAGAACGGCCAGGGCGCCTGAAAAATTGGTGATTTTGATGCCGAGGCCTGCAAATTAGGCAGAAAATCGCTGATAGAGCGGTTGAGAATGCCCAGACTTTTGTGTAGTTTCCGCGCCAATTCGCGACCGGGCGCATTCTACCCCATCGTGTGAACCTCTAGGAAGATACCCCAAATATGCCGAAAGAAGAAGTTCTGGAATTTCCGGGAATCGTTACTGAATTGCTGCCGAATGCCACATTCCGCGTGAAGCTCGAAAACGAGCATGAGATCATCGCCCATACGGCCGGCCGCATGCGCAAGAACCGCATCCGCGTTCTCGCAGGCGACAAGGTGCTGGTCGAGATGACGCCCTATGACCTGACCAAGGGCCGCATCACCTATCGTTTCAAGTGACATTTCATAGGGCAGGCGCCGGATGCTGAAATCAAGGCTGATACTGGCATCGGGCTCGCCACGCCGTCTCGACCTGCTTGCGCAGGCCGGCATTACCCCCGACAAGCTGCTGCCGATGGATCTCGACGAGACGCCGAAGCGTGCCGAGCATCCGCGCTCGCTCGCCCGACGCCTGGCGCATGAAAAGGCCGAAGCCGCGTTCCAGCATGTGCGCGGCGACCCGGCCTGGGCCGGCAGTTACATTCTGGCGGCCGACACGGTTGTCGCGGTCGGCCGGCGTATTCTCGGCAAGCCGGAATATGTCGAGGAGGCGTCCTCGGCACTGCATCTGCTCTCGGGCCGCAGCCACTGGGTCTATACCGGCATCTGCCTCATCACGCCGCAAAGCACGACGCGCCTGAAGGTCGTCGAGACCAAGGTGCGTTTCAAGCGGCTGTCCGGCATTGAACTCAAGAGCTATCTCGCCTCCGGCGATTGGCGCGGCAAGGCCGGCGGCTATGGCATCCAGGGCTTTGCCGGCACGTTCATACAAAAGCTTTCAGGCTCCTATACAGCCGTCGTCGGACTGCCACTGTCTGAGACCGTGCAACTTCTCAACGGCGAGGGCTACGAGTTCCACGACAAATGGCAAGAGGGCTGAGAATTGGCTTCCAACGTTGAACCGCTGCGCAAGGCCCGGCCGTGCCCGGAATGTAAACGGCCCTCGACGCGCGAAAACTATCCGTTCTGCTCCGATCGCTGCCGCAATCTCGACCTCTCGCGCTGGCTGACCGGCGCCTATGCGATCCCGGTCGCCGACGACGAGTCGAAGGCGGATGAAGAGGAAGAAGCCAGGCGCCACGACGGCGAATAATTTCAAGCTTTTACAAAGGCTTGGACGTTGTCAAAAAAATGTCGGATTGGGGCTTGCACCGAAAGGTCAAGATGCTATAACCCCGCTCGCTTCCGGGGCGCACCAACCCCCGGCAGTCTCGAAAGAGACCGCGACAAGCATTTGCCCGGGTAGCTCAGTTGGTAGAGCAGCGGATTGAAAATCCGCGTGTCACTGGTTCGATTCCGGTCCCGGGCACCATCAATACCAGCTAACTAATTGATTTAGCGACATAGTTTGATTTTTCAAAAAATTTTATCCCCCTTTTAGTCCACCTATCATCACGCGTTTCACCCTCAAGGCAGCAGTTTGAGAGTGCCACTTACAAACGATTCCGTCACCATCTCCATCCAAGCCATCGACGTCGTAGCCGAGGACCTGGACGCGGCGGGGATGGAGTCGGAACTCTACCGTCATCGACGACGTTACTGCTTGGCTATCAAGCGGGAGCGACGACATGAACAAGAACGAATTCGAAGTTACCCAACTTCAGAACCAAATCGCAGACCTGAAAGCGGAACTTGTTGAGCTTTCCGGTAGGGTGAGCGCTGGGGTAGACGAAGTTCAAAAGATTGCGCGTCCGGCAATTGGCGTAATTCGGGACAATCCAGGGACCGTATCGTCGGTGGCCATCACGGCCGGCGTTGTCGGGCTCGCACTCGGTTATGTCATCGGCACGAGTGCATCTGCTAACGGCTCACGCTGGCACTTCTAGACGCTCTGGCGAGCCGCTTTTCAAAAGCAAGTATGAGCTGAGGCAGAGCATTGCAGTTCATTACCATCAATGTTTCCCCCGGTGACGTAGCGGGTAATTTGTGCTCCGCCACCTCCCGCCAAAACCGGAAGGCCCGTTGACTCTTGGTGGCAGCGGCTCAATACTGACCGGTTGCAACTTGGTTAGGGAGGAAGCAATGGAACCCGTCAATCGAAGATCCACCCTCGCACTCGGCATTACAATCGCGGCCACACCTCTGATCGCTTGGGTGACGCCAGCAGCCGCACAGTCTTACGGCCCGGATGATGGTAGGGAGATCGGTCCCGGTGTCAGAGTTGTTGAACTTGGTGAGCGGGCTTCGGTCATACCCGCTTATAAAATGGTGAAGCTGCGGGATGTGGTTATCCAACCCGGTGCGAAGACGCCGGACAACGTGATGATGAACGACATGCTCTGCCACATGACCGAGGGAGAACTTTCGGTGGTTCAAAACGAAAAAAAATTCACGGTCAAGAAGGGTGATGTTTGGACGTGCGCTAAAACCGATACGACAGAAGGCACCCAGAATATGAGCAGTGCGGTCGCCATCATGCGGGTCATCGATTTGATGACCTCGTAAGGAGGCGACGCGCGGAAGTGAGGCAACGGCGGCTCTTAGAAGCCGCCGGAGACGTCGTTGCCGCCATGTTGGCGATCTATCAACTGGTGGGCACCACCGGCTGCCACGGCAAAGAGTGCGCGTCAGGGATTTGTCAAGGCCGCCCATGAAGCAAATATCCACATCGATCGACTGAAAACCCGCCCAAGATAGCTATGGGTACCCATCAAAATCTAAGGCTTGGCAGCAAGCCAACCGCGATGCGATGCGCGGTGTCGAGAAGTCGGTCACGAAGATCAAGGCCGAGCGCGAAAGGTTCTCTCCGAGACGGTAGGAATGCCGACGATTGAGCATGATGTAAGTAGACGACGTGGCCTGCATCATGTCCTGGCTTACTCGCACCACACGTTCCCGACGTTCGGCCACGGCTGCGCAAGCCCTTCCTCGATCAAGACGCGGCCGGCATCGCGACCATCGGGCAGTGTGACGGATAATAGCGCCCGCTTGTTCCTATCCCGGCGCCCATTCCATTGGATGCTGTAGCCGGGCGCCATGAGTTGGGCGAGCCTGTCTCTGGAGCGAAGCGCTAGCGACCGCTCGCGTGGGCAAGCCGCGTCTTGGATCTCGGGAGCATCAATATCGAGCAGCCGCCACTTGAGGCCATGCTGCGGCCTGTGTCGCCGTCGTAGACGCAAGTGACCTTGCGGGCGGCGCGATTTCCGCCTCTGCAAATGTCCATCGCATAAGCAGGTGCGGCAATCGCGCTAGCGACCACCGCCCATAAAATCAGTTTCAGTCGAGTTGGCATCTTGGAACCCTATCAAATGGGCGGGGAATGCTAAAGATTGGTGCTAACCGCCGATCTTGCGAACTGCGATTTGCCGGAACCAGTCCTCGAAATAATATCGGGTGTGGAGGTCGGTGTCCTTTGGAGAGGCCCTGAACAATCGGCCCATCATGGCATCGGACCGGTCAGTAGGCTCGATCCACATCACCTCGACGCGGTCGGGCGTCCCATCCTCCACTTCGTACCATCCAGCGCCAGAAAACTCCACCATGCGCGGAGGGGGCGGTGGCGGCACGAACAAGAGTGATCCGTCAACCTCATTGCGGACCATCGTGCAGCCTTCGCCATAGTGAGCTTTCATCGCATTGAAGAGTTCTCGGGCAAGCCGCATGCACTTCATATCGCTATCTTCGATCGGCTCGGACTGCGCTTCCGCAACGGCTATTGTGACTGGTGTTGCGATAGCAGCGGCGGCGATCGGCGCGCGCTGGAGAAATGTGCGGCGTGAAAGAAGGGCGTTCATGCGGCACCTCCCAACTCGACTGTGTTTTTGATGAAGCGTGCCATGTCTCCCAAAATGCCGGTTTGGGCCTTGCAGGCTTCTACCAGCCCGTCGTGCATAAGCGCCTCACCCTTGATCACCATATCTTTGAGATTGATCGCCGGAATATCCGAAATATCACGGCAGGCCGACGACACCAGACGCTCAGCAACTTGAATACGTTCTTGCGCTTTGGTGACGCCGGCCGCTTTCCTCAGGCGTTCCGTCTCGGATTCGTACTCGCGAGCCAGAGCGACCTTGGCGCTGTACTCCTGAATGCAACTCGCCCGCTGGCAGCGATTTCGAGCCAGTGCCTTCTCGGTCCGTCCTGTCGGCTCGCACTTCCGCCAGGCATCAACTGTTTTCTGGAGCGCTACAGATGTCTGGACGCTAAAGCAGGTCCGGGGCGTCTCACGGCGAAATTTTGCGGACATGCACTTGGTGAGGACGCTGGTGTCCCGGAAAATGAAGTTGCCAATTATGTCCCGTTCGGCCTTATCTTGCCACGGGCCGTATCGGTCGGCGTTTGCGGCCCACAACAATTCCACGGGGGCGAGCGGCCAAAGGTGGCGCCATTCGTCGGCAATCCATTCAGCGCGTCCTCCGCTTCTTGCCGCTCTGCGATAGCCGCTTTCAGCCGGCTATGTGCTTCGATGAGTGCAGGGTTGGCCGTCATCGGCCCAACATTGACGCTAGCGGCTGCTGCATAGGCCGATGCCGGCAGAATGGCCGATGATACTATCGCGGCAGGTGCGCTTTTGAGAAACGCACGGCGGGTGGAAACAGTCGTCATGGGAGGCTCTCCTATATTGAGTTGCTGTCAGGCGGTGATGAGGGATGCCAAGTGGGCCTCAAGGCTCTTGCGCTCGGCTGCGATGTTGTGGCGGAAGCTCTTGAACTGAAGTTCCGTGATAGCGTGCTTGATGGCGCGGATTGCGGGACCGTTCGGGCCGTTCATTGCGGCCTCTTCCTCCATGCGAGCCACGACGCGGGCAGTTGCAGCCTTGACGATGCGCCATGCTTGACGAAGGCAGCCGGCAAAGGTGCCATCCTCGCGATTGACCAACTGCCATGCACCGCAACGAGGGCGGGCGTCGCGGAAGATGGCCCAAGCGGTGTTCATGATTTCTCGACAGTCGAACATTGCCTTGCATCCTCAGGGCGTTTAATTTATACCTAGAGAATAATTGCGAAGCCGCAAGGTGTCAATACCTTGGGTGCATTTTTTTGAACCTGAGGGATAAATGCTGAGCGCAGAGCAGATTAGAGCGGCAAGAGCGCTGCTGCGATTGGAGCAACGGGACTTGGCGGAGATGTCGGGAGTTTCCCTCCCGTCTATCAAGAGACTTGAGGCCATGGAGGGGGACATTGTCGCAGTGCGAGTTTCTACAGTGATGGCAATCAAAAATGCGTTTGAGGCTGCCGGCGTTGTTTTCATTCCAGAGAACGGCGGTGGTGCCGGTGTGCGGCTGGCCAAGCCCAAGGGTCAGACAAACGCGTAGATGGTCAATGACCGATCGACAGCACTTTGCCTGAGGACTGTGATAGCCGGTGTCGCTCTGTTCTGCCTCGCCACGTCTTCGGCTGAGGGGGCCAACACTCCCTGTAGCGGCAAGAAGGGTGGCGTCTCTCATTGCCAAGGAAAGACATTCGTCTGCAATGATGGCTCAGTCAGCGCCAGCAAGAAAAACTGCTCGGCCACGATGGGGACAATGAGCCTTATGCCATCAGAGGAAATGGAAGCGGTGGGGGGCAAGGACTGTCCTTGTCGGTCGGGCTCGTATTGCGTCGGCCCGCGAGGGGGTCATTACTGTATCGAAGATGACGGTGGGAAAAGCTACCTGCGGAAGTGACCCTTCCTAATTTCCAAATTTTTGGGCTCAGAACAGCGCCCATCGGATAAAACGATAGTTGAGGAGACACCAATACGACAACACCGCCACTGATGACGCTATGCAGAGAAGAAAGAATATTCTCACCACCGCCGCATTGAGCGCCTGAAACAATTCTGCGCTCCATCTGATCATGACGGCCCACCCCTCCATCAAGAGGTAGAATAGTATTGCTCCGCTCAGGAAGGCGGCGGGCACTGCGATTATCAGGGCAGCCGCCATGTGCGGAATGTCCTGGTAGACTTCAATGTAAATAACCAAGGCCACTGCTATCACGCTCGCGGGCACGAAGAGCATCAGGAAGAGCGTTAAAAAGCCGAGCAGGTCCCTCATGCCAATATTTTTATCGAGGGCCTAGCGTCCGTCAATGCTCGTCCAATTCCCGATCGTTCAAATGGCTTTAGGACACAGGGCAACGCCTATAGGCCACTGGAGGTAACGAAGGTGCACTTCTCGGCGCACCTTATGGATCGGCGGAAGTCGCCGTGCGAAGCCGGCTTTTTTGGCGCACGCCGGTCAGAGGACGAAGTCGCCCTTCACCAATTCGAAACGCCCCTGCAGCTCAACGGCGAAATCGGCCAGCTTGTCGCCGTCGAAATCGGCACTCACCAGCGTATTGTCGCCGAACTTGGAGAAGCGCAACTCGCCAGCTTCGCCGCTGAAGGACTGCTTGCCGATAAAGCTGAACTCGTCGTCGTTGTCGATGCCGTTCGACGGTATAGCGTCGACCCAGGCGAGATCGAGGATATCCTGCTGTGCATGCGAGAAGTCTTTGATAATATCGCGGCCGGCTTTGGTGGTGGTGCTCTCCCCATCGTCGAAGATGAAGTGATCCGCGCCGCCGCCGCCCTTCAGCGTGTCGGCCCCAACGCCACCGATGAAAACCTCGTCTCTCATACCGCCAAGGAGCGTGTCGTCCCCCATGCCCCCACTGACATAGGCGTTTTTGAGAACGCCTTCCCTGCCGTCGTAAACGTCGTTGCCGTCGGCAAACACGACATTGCCGTTAATGACGCCGCTATTTTCAATGGTCTGGTCGCCCGTGCCTGTAGAAACATAGGCGTGGGGATAGCCCTGCTCCTTCCTGATCGTTCCTTCGTTGACCAGTTCGAAATCCTCGCTGCCGTCGCGAGAGATGCCACCCACGATCAATCCATAATTAGACAGGCTAGATTGACCGCTGTGTGCGTTGCCAGTCATGGAAATTCCCCAGGTGCTTCCCCGGATTACGCCGTCGTTCTCGATGGAGCTGCTGTGAGCGTTTAAATAAATGCCGTAGGACCCCGAGAGCGAGCCGGTCGTGCCGACGGTGACGGTCTCGCCGGCGATGGGTGATGAATAATTGGCTATGTAAATGGCATAGCCACTGCCGGCCAACTCGCCCTGCACGGTTATCTCGTGGTCGCTACCCGAGCCGTAGACAGCAAAACCGCCCGTGCTTCCGAGAAAGCCGCTCTTGCCTACATAAAGGTCGTCGGTGGTGCCGAGATCTGCGGCGGTGCCGCCCGTAATTATGGTGGAATTGTACATCTGCAAGGCCATTGTCGCCTCCTTATCAGGCTGTTGGACTTGATAAGGTAACGACGCCGGGAACGGTATTATTCCTGGACCGTTCGAACCTGTCACCCAGGTAACTTGAGGGGCCGAGGAAAATCTCGATCGGTTGCCTTGGTCCATGACTCTGGGCATGATTGATCGCCGGGTCCTTAAATGCCAGTCTGTGGCCATGCACGGCCCACTCAGCGCTGATTCCTATCCTGACCGACATCTCGACTGCGAGATGGATCTGGAGGCCGCTGTCATCTCAATCATTGATCAAGGCGCCGCTGCTGGATGGTCCATTACAGACGTGACGAACGCACTTCTCGGACTTGCCGACAACCTCTCGCTTGCAGATCGAGCCAATGCGGAGACCGATCGCCAAATTGCCGAGGCGCTATCTAAGAAAAAGCCGATAACGTGACGGCCAGCAGCTTTATAAGGCAAGCCGATCTGCAACGGATATTCAAGGCGGCGAAGGCGTCTGGCTCGACCGTTCAAATCGACTTGGCAACGCGCTTAGTGTGGACGCACGCGGCATAATCACAATACGAAGGCAGAAGAAGTTCCCCGTCGAACATCCGGCTATGTCCTGACAGAAGATGGGCGCGCCGTAGCGATAGAATAGCAGCCATGACCGACAGCCGATCACCGCATCTCTCCGGCCAGATATGCAGGAATGGCAGAGAAAATCTCACAAAGTTTTTACAGTCCCATCTCGGATTATTGTATTGTTTCGAAGGATATTGTGCTTGCATCCGTCATCATCAGTGCACCAATAGTGCCTTTGATTGCGTGTGTAACCTGCGCCAAAGAGGCTACGCTTTATTACCGTCACCGGCTCTTCTATCAGGAACTTTCGGTTTTGCTGGCCTCCTTCAAACCAGCCAGAAAACAGTAATACGGACTGCCTATACTCCGCATCAGAGACAACAAATGTGACATGTGCACATACGAGGGCTTTGCGGTGTCCGACTTGTTTCCGCCGCCCTTTATTTACGGCGCTCATTGGAATAGCTCTCATCTCCTGAACGCTAGTCTTTTGGAACCTGAATGGCTTAACCACGATGTCGAATGGTTTTATCGCCGTTTGCTCAAAGTCCATATCGAACACTGAATGGTCGCCGGACTCACTGCAAAGCTGCGGATCTGGGTAATTCCCAAAGGGTTGGACTACATCGATAAGTACTTCCGTTATGGCAATAGGTCTATTTCCGGAATTTACGAAGGTTATTGTACGCGGCGAATTAATTGCCAACCAGTCTTTGTTATGAACTTTAATGTAATGCTTATCGAATACAATTTTCGCCTCATCACGAACATACAGCATGGAATAAAACGCAGTGCTTGCGGAAATAAATAGCGCCAGCCAAGCGGTTGGCGATCCTATCCATTGCCCCCAGTTAATCTTTTTTTCCGAAGATGGCTGCCTTTTTGAAAGATACGTCCTGAACGCCTGCGGGGAGGCTTTTTTGCTCCGACTAATTTGGGCCATTTGAGGCTCCGCAAGGAACGAATTGTGTGTATTTTACACGCTTTGATATTCAAAGCTAGGATTGCATTGTTGGATGGGCACAAAGTCGTTTATCGATTCGCATTCCATATCTTGATCCCCCAAGATTGATCTAAGGATGCGCGGATTGCCCACGCCAATTGCAACGATTTTTGCTTGAGGTCGGCGTTGGTAATCCTGCTTTGGCCAGAAACCTTATCGTCATCTTGACTGTGAGATGGATCTGGAGGCGGCTGTTATTTCACTCATCGATCAGGGCGCCGCAGTTGGCTCCACTACAGACGTGACCAATGCGCCAATTGCCCTGGCTGACAACCTACTGCTTGCAGACCGTGCGAACGCTGAGACCGATCGGCAGATAGCCCAGGCGCTGGCCCGGCGAAAGCGAGCGTAATCAAGCACCGCGCTAGATGATTCAACCTCACCTACGCTGAGGCTGTTAGGCCCGCCATTCACCAACTCAGCCAACAAAACAGAAGACGCGGAAGTGTTGGAAGCAATGGGCGTCAAACTGATCCAAGGTTGTTATTTTTGCAAAGCCTGCATTCGAGGCACTTCCGTTGATTGCGGGCTATTAACCTGCGTTAGAGGACCTCCGCAAAACAGCGCGCCAAGACGCTCTCTGTGAACGTCGAGACGCAGAGGGATGTGTGCGGAGGCCCTTGTCGCGCCATCAATGAATATGCGGGTCACCTCTACGTCGTGCTGATACTTCCACCAAATAGTCGGTTTCCGGCGCGATTAGATCGTGCTTGCTGGCGAAGGCCTCGAATGCTCCGCGCGCAGTTTCAGCCTCTATTTCGCCCAGCAAAGCTGCCTTGCACGCGTTCAGGGCCATCCGCTGCGCCGGGTTACGCATATAGCCGGGCGCGTCATTCAAGAACATATAAGCTTCCAAGACGTTGCGGATTTCCCGCACCGCCCCGAGACCAACCAGAACGCGGACCGGCTTGTCAAAAGTATCGGGTTTCATGGCTCCTCTCCTTTTCATCCCGATCATTGAGCGGCACCGGACTTTCCCGCCCGGTGCCGAGAGTTCTTGCCGACAACTGGCGCCCGGTCAAGCAGCCCGTTGTCCCTCGATCTGCTGGGGGTCAACCGAAGTTATGGACGGAGCCACGGTCTGGATCGCAATCTTTCGCGGTTTCATTTGGTCAGGAATCTCCCGGACCAGATCCACAGACAGCAGGCCGTTGACCAGGCTCGCTCCCGTCACCCTGACGTGGTCGGCTAGCTCGAACTTGTGCTCGAACGGCCGGCCGGCAATGCCGCGATGGAGATAGCCGTCAGCCTTGTCCCCTTCCTTGCGGCCGGTGACGATCAGCAGGTTCGACTTGAATGTAAGGTCAAGATCCTTTTCACCGAAGCCCGCGACCGCCAGCGTAATGCGGTAGGTGTCGTCTCCAATTTTCAGAATGTCATAAGGCGGCCAATCACTGATCGGACGGACGCGCTGGGCGTTTTCCAGCAAATTGAAAACCCGGTCGAAACCGACGCTGGACCGGAACAGGGGGCTGTAATCGTAAGATGTTGCCATAGCCATATCCTCCTTGAAGCAACATGGGTATCAAGGCCATCGAGCCTTGTGAAGCCGGCCCTCTCGGCGCCGGCAGCGATCGATTTAGTTGGGCGAATTTTGCATTTCAATATCTCCCTCAAGAATTTTTTTGACGGCCTTATTTGCCCCGTGCATCGGATACTCGTTGTATCTCTTGAGCCTCTTGGGCCACCTCAACGTCCACGAGCGCTGGATCTCGACATGGGGTCCATCAAGTTGTTTTAGCGCTGCGAGAATATCTTGAATTCTGACCAGGGCATGAGACCCTGGCAACTCCCGGAGGGCTGGAACGGATTCCACTGCATACTGATCGGACGCCCACGACGCGAGAATGGCGCGTTTCTCCTGCTTCGAGAGCGTCGGCGCCTCCAGAACCTGCTTTGGACTAGAGAAATATTCGGCCGGGTTCAGTAGTGATACAAGGTCGATCTCGGCATGCGTTTCATTGTGGCGGTTGATGGTTTCTACCTTTCTCATAAAAACCTCCTGACTGATGTTAGGACGAAAAAAATTTAAGATTGCCGCGCTCTGTTTCAAGTCGTCAACCTACTTGAAAAGCGGACAAATTATTGGTCGCGAAGTCGAGTGGTTCGGACAACTCCTCGCCCACTCTATCTTTCCAAATTTTAAAGGCGCTTAGTTGCTCCCGACCGCTTTATTGATCTGGAGGAATCAGATGGCCCGATACCATTTCCACGTGCGCGACGGTGAGAAGTTGATCAAGGACATTGTTGGAGCCGAATTCCCTAACGAGAAAGCCGCCTTCGAACACGCTGAAAAGGCCGCGCGGACGACCGCATGCCGGTGGAGCGAACATAGAGGGCAGCGAATTCGAGGTGGAGGACGAACTCGGCGCGCGGCTATTCAACGTGCCCTTTACTGTCGGAATGCGAACGGATTAGAGCCGCGCAACCAGTATCCACGCTAAAGCCACCTCTTCGAGCGCGCATGCACTACAATTCGCTTCTCTCGTTTCACTCTCGGCAAGCGGGCTTGTTCCCGAAACTAGGAATTCTGATGACCCAATATCCAGCCGATGATGCAGTTGTTTCTGAGGTCGTCACCCTGCGCATGGCTCTGCCCACCTGGGTCGTAAGCACCGTCGAACTCGTCGAATTGGCAGACAACGCTGAGCGTGCGGCCCGAAATCCTAACCCTGAAACAGCGGATCGGTCTCGCAAGCTCATTGTCGAGGTCGCCGAATGGCAGGAGAAGCTTGGCAACTGGCAGTCACAAGCTCTTAGCCCGCGCCTACTGGCTGAGCTTCGTATTCTTAAAGCCACCCTGGATGCGTCGATGGATGAAGCCAATGGTGCTGCCGCAAAGCTGAAAATTTTCGAAGAAGAACCCTCCGGTCAATGAAGGCCGAAGGGCTGGTTAGGTCGGTTGCCGGCACGCGACGCGGCTTGGTATCCTCGCCTCCGACGAACAAGCCCATCAGCCAGGCGCCGCCGAGTATGACGATGATGCCGCCAAGGCTTCCTCTTCGCCGTGGCCATCTTCCCCCAACAAATGAAGGATGCCCGACAAAGTTGAAAGTGTCGATAGCTCGCCCGACTTGACTTAGATCGCCGCTGTGTCAGGATGAGATCAAAGCAAGAACAGGATGAACTATGGCCCAACCACTTGGGAAGCTAATTGTCATGGCTGCCTTCAATGAGGACGACGAGGGCAATCTCGTGCCGGCCTTCGATCCTTGGGAATTTAACGATGCCGCCCGGGCCAAGCGAGAGGCTCAGATCATCGCTGGCAAGCATGCGGGCGTTACAGCCTGGCAGCGGTCAGCTGATCCAAGTGTCGGAGAGTATGGTCCCCCAGAGGTGCTATTTCAGCACGGCAAACTTCCGGAGATGGAGTAATCGCCCTTCGTCGATCGTCTTGACCAGGCGCCTCTGTGAGCATGCTTTGCGCCTCCCCCGTACCAGAGCAGGTTCCATTCAGCCATCAACGAGGAGTCATCGCAAACTGTGCGTTTTCGTACCGAAACCTTAGGAACTGAAGCGGGTTCCTTTTGTGGCCATGTGGCCGAAACCAATGGAGTATACGAGAATGGCAACTCAAGGCGGTACGCACGAACAGCATGTTAAGGCGGGCGAGCAAAGCCACAAGAATGACGGCAAGTCGAGCAGTTCGGGCAGCAAGAGCTCAAGCAGCAAAGGCTCTGGAGGTGACTCCAAGGGCGGCTCGAAGTCGTCCAATAAAGGCAAGTAGGTATCAGGTATAGTCCCAGCTGGACGTTGACCTCGTTCAGCTGGGCGCTCCTTTCAATGCCGATGAAAGTCGTGGTCGCGCGTGCGACGGCCATAGATTTTCAGGCCGGCATCTATGAACGAGCCGATCGCCGTAGGCCTGGTTGGGTAGCGCTTCTCGAGTATGACATCAGAGAATACACCTCTGGATTATCCGCGCCATCCCGCGCCCACCGCATGACGGAAAGCGACGAACGTTTCAGCTTTCAAATCGTCTCGGTCTTCCCTACTGCCGCACCCGTTTCATGGGCACCGTGGCGCATCGACAGCCGCCGATTGGGCGCAGACTGCTTAACGAGTGCCTCGAAAGCCGCGCGGGCCGCAATAGCATTGTTGGCGCCGCCCATTGCTTCTAGGACATTGCCGTGGGCATCGACCTCATAAATGATGTTGTGGAACAGATCGCGCGCAATGGCCGCATCCGGGGTGTAGTTGCCTGGCAACGGCTCAATGGCATCGGCTTCACCAACCTTGCATATGAACGCGTCGTCGCATGTCCGCAGCCAGGCAATGGCCCGCTTGCCTTCAATGGTGCCGCGCGCTTTGAAGCAGATATGCCAGTCCCGTCCCTTTCGTATCAGTTTGGTCTCTCGCATCGTATTTCTCAATATTCTTGACGTTGGTGGCTAGGCTGCCTTTACTGCCGGACTGACCACGAGAAACGAGAATAATCGCCCATGTGCGGACGCCTCACTCATCGCCTGTCTTGGGCCGAAATCCACGGCCTTTACCGCCTCACCCTTGATCCACTCGTCGGCCGCAACGACATGCCGGCGCGGTTCAACATCTCCCCCACCCAAACCGTCCCGATCGTCCACAACGACAAGGACGGCAACGAAATCGCCCAGGAAGCGCGCTGGTGGCTCGTGCCATTCTGGGCAAAGGAAATGCCCAAGGCGGCAATGTTCAATGCCAGGATCGAAACTGTCGCCACGTCAGGAGCCTTCAAAGATGCATTCAAGTCGAAGCGCTGCCTGATCCCGGCCGATGGCTTTTACGAATGGACGCTCAATCCCGAAGACCCGAAGGGCAAGACGAAAGATCCGTGGTACATCCACCTGCCCGGCGGAAAGCCGTTCTCGTTCGCAGGGCTGTGGGCGCACAATGACAAACTTGGCGTGACGAGCTGCACCATCATCACCCGGGAGGCCGGAGAACCGGTCAGCCAGCTTCATGACCGCATGCCGGTCATTCTCGATCCGGCAGTCTATGACGAATGGCTGGCGGCCGAAACGGGACCGGGCGATGCCATGGAACTGCTCGACCATCACCTTGATGGGCAGCTACAGTTCCACCGCGTCAGCAGAGATGTGAACAGCTCTAAATTCGCCGGCGATCCGGGGATCGAGATCAACCCGCTTTGAAATCTCAGGCCCCAGCGTCGATAAGAGCCTGCAGTTCTTGGAAGTAGCTCTCATATGCAGGCAACTCCCACTTCGGCACTTTGCTCATGTGAGAAAACTCGGGAATAAGAGGTTGCCCGCGCGCCCTGCGGGCAGCAATCTCCTTCCTCAAGCGATGCTCGCGTGACAAGGTTTCGCGAATAGGGGCATGGGCGAATGTCTCGGGCGCGTACTTCTCACCATAGACCTGGATAGTCTCGTAGGTGCTTTTGCCCCGCTTCTGTCGATAATCGATGATGGAACGTAGCGTGTCAGGCTCCTCTGGCGTGCTCATGAGAACTCCTCTCGGTTCGAATGTTCTCATTCTGTTCACGGATAGGAAAATAGTCAAGACAGCCGAAAACGCGAAATGGATTCTTTTTGCACTCGCGGAACAGTCGCGGGAGATTCAATTGAATCGCATTGCCTAGCCTCATCGCAAAAGGCCAACGAGCGCAGGGCGGAATAGTGTCCGGTATCGTACCGGAACCTCCGTTGTCGCTTGCGGTTACTAAGCGCGCAATCTGCGTATTACCGCCATACGGCTGTATTCCCCCCGATGACAGGAGGCCACTTTGGCCAAGGAAATTAAGAAGCTTAACGAGCTGTTCCACGACACGCTGATGGATGTCTATTTCGCAGAGAACAAGATTGTCGAGGTTCTCCCGAAAATGCAGGAAGCGGCCAAGAGTAGCCAGCTCAAGGGTGCATTCGAAAAGCATCTCGCGGAAACCAAGGTCCATGTCACTCGGCTTGAAGAGGTTTTTGCCATCATCGGCAAGGAGCCTGCGAAGAAGACCTGTCCCGCAATCCTCGGCATCACCGACGAAGGCGCCGAAATCATGGAAGAATATGAGGGGTCGCCCGCTCTCGACGCCGGCCTTCTTTCCGCTGCGCAGGCCGTCGAACATTACGAAATGTCTCGCTACGGCACCCTGAGGACATGGGCTCTGGAACTGGGTCTTACCGATGCGGCAGGCTTATTGCAGACAACGCTGGACGAAGAACAGGCGACCGATCTTGCATTGACTTCGATCGCGACCTCCGTGGTCAATCAGAACGCGGAATAGCCCAGGAAAAACGGGGCGGCGAAAAGCGCCACCCCCGAAACCGAAGTGAAACCAGCAATCTAAATTTTCGCGGGCAAGGAACCTCCATTTCCATTGCGAGTTTCCCAGACACGAGGTTAATTCGTTCCACCATAAGGAAAAATCATGAAAATGACACTTATCGCAGCGGCGCTGCTCAGCGCCGTCTCAATGCATGCCTTTGCCCAGACGACAGCGACCGATGGCGATACGCCAGCCGTCGCCACGCCGGATTCGAAGAACGCCACCGCGCCAGTAGAAGGCGCCAACAGCTTCACGGAATCACAGGCGCAGGAGCGCATCGTCGAGGCCGGCTTCACCGATGTGTCGGCGCTCAAGCTGGACGACAAGGGCGTATGGCGCGGCACCGCCATGAAGGGCGGCAAGTCGATGCCGGTCGGCCTCGATTATCAAGGCAACATCGTCTCTCAATAAGAATTTTAGGGAAGGAATGACCCATGAGAACAGTTACAGGACTATTCGACAATTACGACAATGCCCGCTCTGCTGTATCCCAGCTCGAAAGCGCTGGCATTTCGCATGATGACATCAGCATCGTGTCCAACAATGGCGACGGCCGCTATGACGGCGACACCGATGCCGCCGAAGGCGCGGGCACCGGTGCTGGTCTCGGCGCTGTGGCGGGCGGAGCAGGTGGCCTGTTGGCCGGGCTCGGCATGCTTGCCATCCCAGGCGTAGGCCCCGTTGTGGCTGCCGGCTGGCTCGCAGCCACGGCCGTCGGCGCGGTCGCTGGTGCAGCAGTAGGCGGCGCGGCCGGCGGCATCATCGGCGCGCTGACAGAGTCAGGCGTGCCGGAAAATGACGCGCATGTCTATGCCGAGGGCGTCCGTCGCGGTGGTTCGTTGGTGACCGCCCGGGTTGACGAAAACCGTGTCGCGGAAGCGGAGGGCATTCTGAAGGGCAACCAGCCCGTCGATCCCGCCATGCGCCGCAGTGCCTATGAGCAGCAGGGCTGGAAGGGCTTCGATCCGAGCCTCGATCCCTATTCCCGCGATCAGATCGCTCAGGAGCGGAATAGATATCCACTCGTATGATACCATTGCGCCGCCGGTCCCCGAGATCGGCGGCGTTCAATTTCTTAAACTGCGGCGAGAATGGTAGCCGCTGTCAGAAGTTTCATTCAGAAGCACTGGGCCCTTCAAGAGTAAAGATGCTTTTCGCATCCACTTTATCTCTCAGCCCTTTGAATGACGCGTGTCGCAATTTTGCGTCATCGGTCCAACCGCGATACTCGATTTCGGCAGTGAATTCGGGCCGAACAAAGACCAGCGTCTTTCCCTTCTTGGCTATTGCCGGCCGATCGGTTTTCATTCCGTCCAGCAGCGACTTCAGGTCGCGCGCCTGAGCGTGTTTGAAGCCCGTCCCGACCGATCCCACGTAGACGAGCTTACCGTCCTTCATCGCAGCCAAGAGAAGCCTCGCGATGGCGCCGGGCATTGAGGTGGATGGCTCATAGCCCACGATGACAAAACTGTCGCTCTGGACGCATTTGATCTTGAGCCAATCACCAGTCCTGCCCGATCGATAGGGCCGGTCATCATGCTTGGCGATAATGCCTTCGAGGCCGAGCGCACAGGCTTGCTTCAGCAGTTCCTCGCCATCGGCTTCAATCGTCTCCGAGAACTTGATGGCGCCGTCGCGATCGGCAAGCAAGTCCTCTAGCATCTGCCGGCGCTCATGCTGTCCGAACTTGGTCAAGTCGTGGCCATCGAGATAAAGTAGGTCGAACGCGATGAAGACAGCCTCGCCCGCGCTGCGCTTGCCGCCACGGCCACCCAGAGCCTTCTGGAGCGCGCTGAAGTCCGATCGCCCTTGCTCGTCAAGCACGACGGCCTCTCCGTCGAGAATGAGCGTCCTGGGGCTGAATGAACGGGCAGCGGCTGCGATATGGGGGAAACGGTCAGTCCAGGTATGACCGCCGCGCGTGATGATGCGAATGCCGTTGAGCTCGACATGGATTGCGAGGCGATAGCCATCCCACTTGATCTCGTATTGCCATTGGTCGCCGGCCGGGGCTTTTTGCGCCAAGAGAGCCAGGCACGGCTCGATACGTTCCGGCATGAGGTCGAACGGGATACGACCCTGGCGAGGATCAGGCGGGGTGATCGGCCGGGAAACGAGCGGCAGATCAACATCGCGCTTGAGCGGCGCGGACTTGGGAGGGTGGGAACGCTTTACCATTTCCCAATTGCGCCATAGAATAATTAAAATGCTGTCTATAGCCCATGTAAGGAGTGGCTATGGTTTACGACTGGGAAAGCAAGTCCTGGCGCAAGACTGTACTGTGGTGGGCAGTTATCTTTGCCGCTTTTTTTGTTGCGGGCCTTATTGGCGCTTACCAGATGTCAGAGTTGCTTAGGTGATGAGACCGCGCCGCGCGCATGGCGTGCCGAAGCTTTCACATTATCGCGGGGAAAAGATAGCTGTCATGTGCGACAAGTGCGGCTTGGAGCGCCGGTACGACGCGGATGCGATGATGGAGCGTATCGAGGATACGCCAATGCCGCTGTTGCTGATCAAAATCGCCGAGGGCGAGGGCTGTCCACGCGCGGGAAGCAAAGGCGAGGATCGATGCATGTTGCGATATGATCTGACATTTGCACCGATGTTCAAAGGAAGGTAGGCGCTAAAGGCCATCGGCACTAGCGCAACCAGCCATCCCCACCAATTGAAGCTTTGCGGGGCGGTCGTCCTCGGGTCGGCGCTTGCCGTAGCCTGAGACCATAGAAACATTTCGCTAAGGCGTGCCGAGCGCTACTATTCTTGCGGTCTCGGTTTCGATGGCCGTCACGATTCTCTCGACTTCGCCCGCCATAGCGTTGAGGATACCAGTTAGGCTTTTCCCAACCAAAAGAGGGCTGTTGCCGACCGTGAGGAACGCATCGACCTCCAGGTGGAAAGTCCGCTCGACACCGTGCGAACAGGCGAAAATCTCCATGCCGTTTTCAGCATCTTGCCACGGGCCAATACGGAATCGCTGCCTGCCATAATAGGCGTATGACGTTTGCCCAGGCTCCATATGAGGCACCGCAACGACGCCATTCGTAGCGACACAGGGATGGATGAGCAACGCATGCATCTTGGTATTGCGAAGCTTGTTTAACGCCCAAATGGTAGGGTTGCCCATCTTGTGAGTGCCGAACGCTCGGAAGAAAGGGCGAATCTGAGCCGGAATGTTTCTTGAACCCCCGTTGTCGAGGGCGTTTGTCAGCCCTTCGGGTCTTTCGGCGATCGGGAAATGCAATCCGCTGCTAGGCGCGTTTCCAAAGTTGGCTGCACATGCATGAACGGCCTGATCAAGAGCGGAACGAAGCTCTCCTACGATATCAAAGGTCTGCAAGGAAAACCGCTTCGGGATAGCTTCCCTCAACCTCAATGTGAAGACGTCCATACCGTCCACTTCATCAAATGCTTCAGTTAATTGGTATGGGCCGGAGTTAGTCCAGTCTGTGACATCAACGTCTAGCCGGTAGAGGTTGTTTCGCGCATGGTCGATCAGCGCCTTAGGTGACTCAAAATGTTGTTCCACACCAGCCCCGCTCATCCTCTCGCCTCCAGATGCGATAAAGGAACTGACCAGACGTCGCACCCTTCGGTCAAGTCGGTTGCGAAGAATCTTTCCTCACTCGCGGAACGAGTCGCAGGCCATTCGATTGACTCGCGTTAGTCGAGTTTCGGAGGTTTCAATATGGCCGGGCATGTAGAGAGTAACCGGCCTATGCGGCCGCGCCCGATCGATCAAATGAAGGGCGCGGCTACGCTCCCATCGTCCAACTCGAAAGCCTTCATAGCGGCCCAGAAAGCGATGATGAAATCGATCGAGGCGTCCGTTATCAAGCTCAAGGCGGAACGAGAGCGCTTCTTTCGAGACAGGCGTAACAGCGAGGATTGACCATGAAACTTGCCCGCCGCGCCCTCGATGACCCAGATAGGAAGACCGAACTTCAAGCCACCATGGATGACCGCGTCTCTGAATTGATGGCCGAAGCCAATGACGCCGGCTACAGCACGGGGGAAGCAATGGACGCCCTGCAAGCGGTCGTGAAGAACCAGTCAGCAATTAATGCCGAAGACCCCGACCCCGCAGATGATCCGGATTGATCATGGCTGACGACTGGCAGAAAAAATACCGCTGGCGCCGAACCTGGCAGGATGAACAAGACATTAATGGAAAGCCATTCGAAGACTACTGCGCATTTGATGGCGATATGAACGCAGGAAGAATCCGACTTGACCGAGAGAGCTTGAAAAAAGGTCCGTGGCGTTGGTCCGGTAGTTATCCTCCGCGATTTCGCGGCTCGCCTATCATGCCAAATGCCGGATATAGCCTATCGGCGGCTGAGGCTGCGAAGGCGGTTGAGGACTATTGGGATCGGATGAAAGCCCGCACGAGAACGCGCTCATAATCGCGCCATTTCTTTTGCCGTAGCCTTGGCCCGGCACGTTGAGGTCAGTGGGAATTGAGGCCACAATGCCTTGGTGTCACCTTGAATGGCGCTAATACTCGCTAGCTTGCAACACCACTGATCAGCGCGACCACGCCTGACGCATAACGCACACACGAAAGGTAAAGCGCATGACCAATAACAACGAAAACGCGATGACTTATGACGAGGCCATCGCTGCAGGGCTATTTCCCCACGGCGCGGACGGCCTCGAAACCAAAGTCGCTGAAATGATGGAAATCGTCCGCGATACAGAAACACTTGAGCCGCGTACAGCACGGCAGGTCGGCGAAAATGACGCCCCCGACTTAATCAGCCTGGACTTAACGCAGGAAGAGCACGGCGTCGTAGGCGACGGCCCCCCAAAGCAAAAGGCCGACGCGAGAGCCGGCCTGAATTCGCGGCAGGGGTAGACACCGCTATGTGGTGTTGATTCTCACCTAGATTTCATCATACTTTTTCGCTAAACCTCCGTCAAGTAATTCTAACTTAAGTCTTATTAAGCTTCACTTATAATTGACCTGGATCAATTCCCTGAACAAAAACCACTCTTCGGGCGTTGTCTATTTAAGCGCGCAGGCCAAAGCCTGAGACCAGTACCCCGGTCTACCCAAACAGCCCTGCATGGGTCGCGCGACTACTCTCGCCGTTGGGTCACATTCCTAATCTGATTTTTGTTCAGTCACAGATAAACTATGGAATGCTAATTCCGCGCCTCAATCGCGGAGTCACCCCGACCGGCGGCTATGGAAACATGGATCCCGGTCGGCGGGGCAGCTATCATTCCTTCGCCAAACCTCGCGCGTCTCCGCCCATTTATCTTTAGTTCGGTTCGACGCAACTGATGTCCGATCGGTACGTTACTAAATGCTCGTCCCCACGAGTGCCGGACGGGATTTGTATCTAGTTCTGGCGCATCATACCGGCAAGTTTGGTGCGCCATCCTTCAAAAGACCGTCCGGTCGTGCGGCGTCGCCGCTGTTCGAGGAAAGTGAACAGGAGGCCTCCATGCCGATACCCGGAGAGCACCTTGAGGTATTCAATCGTCACCTGCGCAGTTCAATTGTCGAGGCGACGGTCGAAGGGGGAGCATATGCATTCCGGGTCAGCGTCCCGAACCTAGAAAGCACGGCCGAGGCTTTAGAAGCCGCCATCAGCGAGCTTCGCGAGAGCGGTCAAACCGTACCGCGTATTAAATGGGGCCAACGACAGTCCTGCCCGCGCGGTAGAACTAATCGGAAGCCTGCGTCATCTGGGCGAGGTAAGGTTAATGATCGGTTTAACTTGCGTGCCAAAATAATCGTGGCATCCTTCATTCTCCGGGCGGGGCGGTTTACTGCCATGTTTTCCGCCAGTACCCACTCACAGAGATGTGCCGCCCGGACCACGCATCAATTACTATCTTCAAACGAGCAGCTGAACCTCATATCCGGCTGTTCCCCGCGAGGTAGTGGTGGGTGCCCCTGGGACGCTATTCGCTCCGAGAGTGTACATCAACGGATAAGGTGGATACGGGGGTGGATTCCGCCGGAACGTAATGCCTATTTATCTAGTCTCTTCAAAAGCATCGTGTGATGAAATGGTGCCTCTCTGCGGCAACGAACGCAGTTTTTCTCATGAAAAACCCGACGCCTCAGGGGAAGGCATCGGGTTTATTGACTGGAGTCATCCGACGGCGGGAAGGATGCTCTAGCTGTGGTCAAAAAAGGCGGGGGACGATCCACAGCTGTGCACCTAGAATGGATCGGCTTGGGAAAGGTTCCGTAGCGACCACCAATTTACGGCGACGCTGCTAACGTACGTCCGCGTGGCACGCGTTGCGAGTTTGGAGTGCACGGCAAAACAGGTCTCGTCGACTGTCAATTCGTCAGTCTCACGAGCGTCTTCGCGGCCGTGGCACCAATCAGCTTGAATGCCGCAACGAGTTCCTTGGTATTGTCGGCAGAGAAATAGTGCGCGGACGAAGTAGCGCAGTATTTAAGTAGGGCCTCGCCGGCCGCAGGCGCCATAAACGCGATTGAATATACCGTCATTTTCTGCGTTTTCGCCTTGTCGCAATATTTCTTCGTCTTAGCGTCCGCGCCGTTTACGTTGTTCTCACCATCGGTCATCAGGACAATGTACTTGTCCGGCTTCTTGGTGCCATTCTTGTCTTTGTGCGCTTTGTCTTCGTCGGAGTCTTTCAGGCTTTCGTACGCCTCCTCCATGGCTTCACCAGAGTTCGTGGTGCCGGTTGCCGTCAAAGCGTTTACATATTGCAGGATTGCGGAGGTGCCCCAATTAAGGTCGGACGGCGTTTGCATAGCATTGTTGTAGGAGACGCCGCCTGTGCGGACATATTTGAGATCCGGATCAACGTCTACGAATTGGGTAAGGAGGTCGGAAGTCGCCAGCTTCAGCGCTTCGATTTTTTTGTAAACCTTGGTGCAAATATACGGCTTGTTGCTCGCGTTCATGCACGTCGTCGTATAGGCGGTGGTCGTAGGGTAATCCATCGAACCGGATCGGTCCAGCACCAGATACATGGAAAACGCAGTCTTCGTCACGATGTCCGCGCCGCCCAGCACGCTCGCCTGCACAGACACGGGGACGGTGTCTACACCCAGGATTTTGAGGAAACTCGTTGGTACGGTTGCCTGCGCCGTGGCGGTGATGTCCTGGCCCCCGAAGTCTATAACGATACTGTTGGTATCAAGTTTGTACTTGCTGCCTGACTGGGCTTCAGCCGCCAACCAGTTTTCCATATGAGCTCGAATGGACTTTTCGTCTTTGTTCTTGGCTTCTATCTGTTTGATTGCTGCCACGAGCGCGGCGTCCAGACTGCTCTGCATCTCACGATGGGTATTCAGTGCCATGGTGTAGTCGAACGCGACCCCCATGCCGCCCAGCAAGGGGACACTGATTATGGCGAACGCCATTGCAAGGTTTCCACCCCGGTCTTGCGTGAATCTTCCGAAAGCGTTGGAGCATTTCTGCCGCAGTGACCAAAATCGCATGCCACTCTCCTATCAAACCTCCGATCAATTGTATGGCTCAGTTGCTAATCGACATTTAAATTCCGCAACTGCTTTTCCAGGCACCATCGGTGAGGGTTAACGGACTATATCCAGCATTAGAACAATAGAATTTTAACCGCCAAACAGTATTAGAGAGGGGCGCTGATCCCGTAAAATCTGCGTTCTAAAAGAAGCGGCCGCACGCTTGATCCCGAGCGGCCGCTTCCTTTTGCTCGCACTGCGAGGTCCGACTCCGTTTCAGCCTACCTAGAACGAAATTGATCGTTCAACCAATCAGGAACCGGGGTATTTTGAAATGGACGCTATTCAAATGGAACATACCTTAAGCGAGCCGCGTTCCCAGCCACCTCGATTAGTACGACGTTTGACGAGCGGGTGATCCATGAACGAAGCAGCTTTGCCCAAGGATACTCGTTGTAGAAGACGATGCATTATTGTTGTTGGAAGCTGAGACAATCTTACAGGATGGGGTTCTCACGGCTAATGACGGTCCGTCGGCGTTTGTTGAGATTGAGAACGGCGAGATAAGCGCGCTGGTCACAGACATCAATTTGGGAAGCGGTCCAAGTGGCTGGGATGTCGCACGCCGCGCTCGCGAAGCCCGTCCGGATCTGCCGGTCGTTTACGTTAGCGGCCAGCACAGTGCAGAATGGACCGTGCACGGCGTCCCGAACAGCATTATGATTTCAAAACCGTATGTCCCTGCGCTACTGGTAACGGCGATTGCAACGCTACTCAACGCTGCAGTGCCAGCAGCGAACTAACTCACACCAATCACAATCGGTGCATTCAATTTCTGGATAGTGTCTCAGCTCAGTTCCGCAAGCTTGACGCGAAAATCATTACAAATTCAGAGCGTTGGCGCTGAATTCGGAACTTTCTTGATTGGTCTCCGTTTGGGCGCCACACCACGCCACCCAACTGGAGAACCACAATGAAAAACGTTCTTATTGCTTTCACCGGCCTGTCGCTGGCTCTGTCGGCCCCCTACGCCATGGCGCAGGACACGGTGGTCATTCCCGACACGGTGACCACCTACGTCACACAGCAGCAGGTCGAAGACACGACCATTGACGGTGATATCGTCGTCGGCTCATCGCTGCCGGACAAGGTGGTGATCAAGAATGTTCCAGACCACGACGATTATGGCTTTGCCTTCGTCAACAAGAAACGCGTCATCGTCGAACCGAAGACCCGCAAGGTCGTGAAAATCGTCGATTGACGCAATGCCGTGGAAGGGGCGCTGGCGTCGGCTGGAGCCGACGCCAGATTAAAGCAAGGCTCCTGGAGCCACCAATGTGGAAATTTGCAATATTCTCAACCGCACTGATTTTGATCATATCTTTAAAAGTGGCGGCCGAGGCGCCGGTGGCCGAACCACAGGCCACAATCGTTGAGCGGCAGTGCCTTACTGCGATCAAGAAAGCACCCAAGGATTGGTTGGATCGTCTGCGAGCCGGACGATGCGGAGCATGGCGCAATCGCTCGGCAGACTCCAAGTCTGCACAGACCCTTTAGGCCGTCCGACATCGGCGTCTGCAAGACACTCGCCGGCCAATCGTGTGCGGCGCGGACGCGTTCGAAAAAAACAGCCAGCCGGCATGTGCACGACCGGGCTGCTGCATCCCGCAGTTATTCATAGCGCCAAAGATGCGAAGCTGCGAAAGCGGTTCATCCTGTGGCGGCGCGCCAGCTCGACAACTGCATCTGTCAACTCTTGTTCTGTCCATCCGGCTTTCGTTGCGTCCTCCGCAAGTGCTTCCAGAACGTGATCAAGGTCGACGTAGGGTGCGTGGAGATCAATGACTTGCCGAAGGAAGTCGGATTCGATGCGAGCTCGCATTCCTTCCCTCGCTGTGGGTATTGTCCAGGACGACTTGGCGAGTTGATAGAGAGCACGGCCTTTCATTTCCCCAAATCGTGCCACAAATCCCGTCGAGGTCAATATATTCCAAGTTGTGCCCGGTGCGCGAACTTCATCCCTTGACTATCGGCTCCCTGGTCATAGACGGAATTGCGGATCAAACAGTCGAACAAGGATTCACTAAAAGCAGGATTGCTGCCACTGGTAGTTCCGTGGCTATGGCCACTTGCGACCAACGGAACATGTTTGCGACATACTACCACAGCTACTCAGAAAATTGACTCTGTACATTGATCGCCACGGCAAATCGGGTCATACCAATATTGACCAGCTGGCATATTACCCCGCCGTTTAACGGCTGTCGGCTTGGTCACTTTCGTTCAGATTCAGAAAGATGGAACCCCCTTAATTTTCAGGGGTTGTTGTGCGTTAAATCGCATTGCGGAGGCTCACGTGCCTATTATGGTCGATCTCCATTCACCGATCTTCGATGCCTCAAATCCTCAACGAACTGCACAATGCCGGCGAGAAACGGAAGCGGTAGCACGGCGGATTGTTTTAGATATGGTTGCTGCCGGCTGGCGCGAAAGCGAAGCCGCTCTTGCACTCGCTGATGCGTTCGATGACTATTGCATCTATCTGGCAAAGCGTCCGGTGACCACACTCGTCGCCGCGAACTCAAATCAATTTGCCGTCCGACAGCCAAGGCTTCGATGACGAGACGACAGGTATGAAATACAGGGCCGAGACTCGATGATGACCGTCAAGCTCGGAAGCGCCGAAGTGCGGATTGATGTTTTCCAAACGAGCAACTCACTTTGGATGGCTGTCGGAAATTACATGGACGTTGAGGTAAGAACGACAGGACCCTCAGCAGCGGCCGCAAGGGCACGATGGCTCCAGGCGGCACAGTACCAAAGCAAATTCAGATCCGAACAGGGACTGGAAACTATTGGCGAGACCTGAACTTGAGCCGAAAACCGAACTCGGCGCGCGGCTGCGCGCGATCCGACGGCATTTCAACGATCCGGATCGGGAGGTGTGGGCACGAAAGCTCGGTGTTGGGAAACAAACGCTGGCTTCGTATGAGCGGGGGAAAACTGAGCCTACAGCGTCAATCTTGCTTGCTTACCAGCGGGCGTTTGGCATCCGCCCTGACTGGTTACTGACCGGCGCTGGAAGCATGTTCGTCGATCCGTATAAGGGGGCCCGCACCACCAACTGCAGTTGATCCCTGGGCAATGGAGCGGCTCTATATCGCCGTCGAACGGGTTTATCGTGCCGATCACAGGCAACGCAGTCGCCAGCGAAGCTGCCTCACTGTTCAATGTCTTGCTAACGCGAGTCGGCGACATACGCGATCGGCCGATCGTCGAGGAAGTCTTGCCCGTGTTGGCAAATGAACTAAAGCGGAGGTTGATTGCTGCCGGGCCAGGTTCCAGCAAAGCCTCGACCTCAGGATCGTCAATTGATGTCAATCGTGTATTCCGGATCGACCGTCAGCGGTCGCGCAGTCTCCACCCCAGACGGGATATAGACTTCGTCGGCGTCGAGGCCTGCGCGGCGTGCGCGATGGATCTGTGCATATGTTCCTCGTTAGGTCTGCGCATGTACGCTCTTTGAACTCGCATTCGCGCAACCTTGCTAATGTCTATGGGGCAGGCAGTGTTGACCGGCGCCAGAGAAAGGGTCTGTGCGGTGCCACCTGTTTTTCCTTTGGGTCGAGCATTGCTCAACTTTGTCGCACCGCAGCAAAAATGGTTGACGGTGCTGCGCTGCGATTTTATTGTATGATTATTGGCCGCTTATCTCCTCCCAAGCGCGCAATGCGACCAGCCGGCGCTCCTCCTCCCAGTCGGCGGTCCATCATCAAGGGCTCGGCGCACCTCCTCCCGCACCGAGCCCTTTTTTATTTTCAAGATGGAACTGGTTTTGAGGGCTGTGTGTTGATCGCGCGCACAGAAAACGGAGACATCCATGCAGCGTAATGAAAGCCCTCAGCCGCGAGAAGTAATCGAGGTGCCGGCCGCGTGCTATCGAAAGCGCGCAGGTAAGCCGCGTATGCTTTCGTATGTGCGGGTGCAGAATGTGGGCAAGGATGGCAGGCGCCGCACCGTATTTACATTTCTCTGGAAATGACCATGGCGGAAGTGGACTGGCATAGTGCCGGGGAGTTCGTAGGGCGTGACCTCGCGGAGCAAGGCGGCACGGCGATACTGGATAACGTCGGGTCGATTGGTCTGATCCAGGCAATCCTATGGCTAGACGGTGTACTCGATGGCTTGCATGAGCGCGGCATTGACGCCAAGAGCATCGCTATATCGCGTACCGCTTATGAGGATTTCATCGAAGCGTCGGGATCGATTGATGAGACGTATCGGGGGATTATTCTTTTGGACGCCGATGACGGCGGCGCGCGCCCGTCGGTCGTGGTGGCGGCGTGATGGGCCGGCGTGGCGCTTACGGCCGCCAGAACTCGGTACGCCCGACGCCTCTTGCATTCCTCCATTTCTCAATAGAGCCCCGGCTTGCCGAACATTCCCATGATGCGCCCGATGCCAGAGAATGGCGAATTACCAGGTGCCTTCGGATACGGATTATTCTTCTGAGCGCGGTAAGCCAGGGCATCACCCATCATGGCCATGCCGCTTCCTACGTCCCGTGGTGGGCGCATGAGGGCGCGGGCGATCCGTTGGCGTGAGGTCTCGGGGCTATTGCGCCGTGGGTCGTTTCCGTCGAATATGAAGGCCATGTTTTTGTCCTATGCCACGAGGGCCGGGAATTGCAGATTGATCACGACCCGAATGAGCCGACGCATCGCTCTCTGAAGGTTATCGTCGAATTGGCAGGCGCCGTAACGATCGGCCTCCTGCTCGTGCTGAGATACGGGCTTGAGCAAGTAGTGGGGTTCATTCCGTTTCCTGCGCAAACCGCCATTGGCGGCCTTGTGTTCGGTGTTTTCATTGGCATGCGGCTCGGTTGGTGGGACTCGGAGCGATATCATTCCCGAACTCCAGGTAAAGACGGATAGGCCGAACGGCCTCCGGTCTGGAGAAGGGCCGCAATCAACTTCTGGATCTTCGGATCGTTAACCGACTGAAGCCGCAGGCCTCGGTTCATGAGCGCCTGAACGATTGCATCACGGCTATCGCCCTTTGCCACGCTGAGGCTTCCTATCTGCTCTGCGAAGCGAGAGGCGGCACTGTCCGCGTTTTCCCTCAGCAGCGAGTCAGCGATGCTCTTGCCGCCCTTGAGGGCCAATCCAGTGAGAGTCGTATCGCCGGGGAGTGTCTTCGGCTTTGCTGTTTCGTCAAGGAAGTCCCCGAAGCGGTTTGCCATAGCGGTGTCTGAGCCGCGCGCGACGCGGTTAGCAGTGTCGGCAAATGCGGCTTCCCGATCGATCGCCGCCAGCGCCCGTTCGGCGTTTTCATCCCCGAACATCATGCCGAGTTTGGCGCGGTTCCAATCGCCTTCACCCTGCACAATCCGCTTTAGTGCGCCGAGGTCGTTAGCCTTGGTGCCAACTGCGCGCTCGATCTCCGCGCGCGTGCTCTGCTTGATGCGCGTGGGAACACCGGATGGCCCGATCATCTCGCCTGCGGGCAATGCCCCTTCCGTGAGCATGCCATCGACTTCCTCTGGCCGAAGTGCGCTTGCCTCATTGTTCAGAACTGGCCGACCTTGAGTAAGGCCTTCCTTTTGACGGGCCAACTCTTGGAATTGCGCATCCACTTCCTTGATCTGTGGGACCGCCTCGCTCAGAAGACCGTCAATCTCTTGCCGAGCCTGGGTAAGCTGTTGGACTACTTTGGGGTTCGTTTCACTGGTGATGAGCCCGTCAATCGCCTGCCTGCTTTCGAAGAGCGCACGCGGGTTCGGGTCAAGAACTTGCTCCCCCGGAATGTTGAGATAGCCGCGCACTCGGCGAAGTGCTTCCTGCGCGGGGCCGCGAAGATTGACAACCGCCGAATCCAGACTGTTTGCAAGGTCGGTGGTATCCACGGCCCGCGCGTTTTCGAACAGCGGGGCGTACAACTGACCAACTGCCCTTTGGCTCTCCTCAATGCCTTCATTGACTTGCGAGGGAATAACGGCATCGCCGAGGTTCTGCCGGACATCCTCGCCAAGTCGCGTGTTAGCGGCCTTTGAACGGTCCATGAGAGCGTTGACGATATCATCGCGGGTGCCGGGACGGGTGGAGGCTCCGCGAGCAACGCCGAGCCAATCGGGCGACACATCCGCCAGCATCGCCTCAGGACCGAGCTTGTCCAGTTCGGCTTTCTGCATCGCGACCTTGGCGGGGTCGGCAAGCTCCTTCTCGACATACTTCGCCGCGTCACGATTGATGCCAGACAGGGCGTCTGCAACCTTCTGGCGCGTGAAATACTCTTTGCCAAGCTTTATGCCTTTGCTCGCTAAAGCGGAAATGGGTACTACGGCACCGCCAAGAATCCCGCCGATTACCATCTCTTCAGCGGATTGCTTCGCCCGATTTTCAGCATTTCCTTCGCCAGCACCAAATCCTTGCACAGCCCCCGCACCAGCCCCGGCAGCTGTTGACGCAATAACCTTTCCAGCGGTCGTTCGACCCATATTGCCTAGAACGTACTGACCAGCGACAGGTGCCGCCTTCAAGAGACCGAGCCCAGACAGCACGCCGCCGCCGATTTTCAGTCCTGTCGAGGTCGCAGGATTTTCCTCGTCAAATGTCTTGTCCTTGCCGCGCTGGATTTCCAAGGCCTTGTCATACCGATCGCCCCAGGTCTCTTGAGGCAGCTTCTGGTAGCTGTCTGGCAACAGTGGATCCACGACAGGCGCAAGGGTTGCGTTCGTCGCCGCGTCCGCTTCATCCAGATAGGAGCCGACTCCAAGAACACCACGTCCCATCGTGCGCACCATTTCCTCGGCGCGACCCGGTATCGCCTTCAGATCATCAACAAGCGAGTTATCACGCGTTGCCTGGCTGACTTTAGCGGCCTCGGCCCTCATGAGAGTTTCGAAGTCGTCGGCAGGCGCCTCAGCGTCCACTGTCTCGCCGGTTTCAGACTGCATTCGTTTGCGCCTGGCTTGCGCAATGGCAATGGCCTTCATCTGCTCTGGCGTCATTGGAAAAGCTTCCTTTGCTCAGGCGTCATGAATTTCCAGTCCTCAGGATCCACGCCGTCCGGAACAGAGTTCGCTAAAGGCATCACAGTGGCATTGGTACCATCCATCGGCATTTGCCCTGTCGCGGGGTCAGCCTGCGAGGCGTCAGCCTGCCAAGGGGCGTAGGGATTGAATGTCGGGATAACGTCGGCTTCGTTGAACTTGTTGCGCGCCGCAATGCCCTTGAATTGCGTGCTGTCGTTCTGGAACTGACCATCATAAGCCTTCACGCGGCTGTAAGCCTCTTGCATCAGCGCTTTGCGGGTTTCAGGCGTCAACGTAGCGCCGCCGTTGATGCTGGCAACAACACCCTGGAACCAGTCAGGCAGGGAAGCGGTGTTGCGAACCATGACCTGTTCGCCTTCCCTCACAACGGAGGTCGGGTCGAATATCTTGCCCATGCCATAGACGAGATTGAGGTCAGACGCCTTGGAATTGCGGCCCGCCGTTTCTGCCATGCTCTGATAGATCGGGAGCGCCTGGGACAGGTTCTTGTAGCTGGGGAGGTCTTGGATTTCCTTGCGGAGTGAAGTCACATCCTTGAAATCGCTGGTCGGGGCACCATCGAGCTTTTTGATTTCGTTGGTACGCTTGTTGTAAATCGTCGTGTCGTTCAGCTTCTCCCAGTCGGCGTCAGGTGTCGAAAAATCGGCGATGACTTCCTTCGTGTCAGCGTCGATAACCCTGTCATTCACGGTCACGGAGTTGCGCTTCTTGGGCTCCTGCACCGTCTTGGTGCTGCCATCTGGCATAACTTCGTAGACGCCGGTCGTGTCGAAGCCTTGTTCCTTCTCTTCCTGCTCGGTCATGCGGCGCGCTTTGGGCGGATTCTTGATCTTGTCGATTTCGAGCCGGCCCTTTTCGAGATCCATCTGGTACTTCGGGTCGGCTTGCTGCCTTTGCGTTTCGCGGGCGGCATCCTCTTCTTCGAACCTACGCTTGATCAGCGCCTGGATGATGGCTTTCTTGCCGGGCGAGAGGAACGGATTCGAAAGCGCCTCGGTCGCCTTCATGATGTCGGGCGACATGCCTTGCGAGAGAGCGGCAGCAACCATCTTGCGAGGTGCTGGGGGAAAGTAATCGGAGTTCTGGGCCACTTCCACAGGCTGCTGCATCTGCTGCTGGGCCATCGGGTCGGGCTGCTGGAAACCATCAGGCACAGGCACGACCGGCACCTGATCCTGTTGCGGCATCATGGCGCTCGCAGGCACCTTGGCGTCAAGGCTCGCGACCTGGTTGGCGTTGATGCCGTCCCAGCGGTTCACGCCAGCCTTCTTCGCACCGTACCAGGCGCGCCAACCGTCCTTCTTCGCGTGATCGAGCGCGAAATCAATCATGGCGTTGGCGTTCTTCGGGTCGCGGGGATCTAGGCCAGTTCGTTCCTGGAAGTCGTTGCCGAGACCCTTCGGGAAGGTTTTCCCGTCGCCGACAAGCATCTGGAAGTCGCCATAGGACGGTTCGTATTGGTCGCCCTTTTTCACGCGGGACTGCCAGACGCCTGGAGCCAAGCCCTCGGAACGGGCAACCCTGACCGCAATATCAGGATCGACACCGCGCTTTTGCGCTGCTTGGCGGATATAGGATTCCCGCGCGGCCAGGTCGCGAGTGAGCGGCTGCTGAGGCGATGCGTCTACAGCATCCTGTGGCGACTTTATTGTCGGCACGACGGCCGGCGCCGCATCCGTGACGCTAAGGTTCGTATCGGGTTGGTCGCGTGGACCAAACAGGCTGCTGATGGCGTCATCGCCCACGGTGTCCGCTGCCTCGATACCGGACTTTTCCGCCTTGTCGGCTTTGTTCATCGTGGCCCGGTACAAAATGGCGTCGCCGATCGATGCAATGCCCTCGCCAACAGTCTGCGGGGTGCGGCGCCGGCCGCCAAGCGCTTCCGCTACGGCGCGAAGCCTTGCCAGTTCCTGAGGTGTCTTGGGGAGACCTTCCCCACCGAAAATGTATCCAACCACGCTGTTGACCCCCTATGCGTTCATTCGGCTGCCGGGAAACACGGCTGGGAAATGATATCCGGCCGCCTTCAGGCTTTCGCCAGCGGCTTCCAGCACGAGTTCATTGACGGATTTGCCTTGCCTACCCGCAGCCTCGAAAAGCGCTGAGCGGAAGCCTTCACACACTCGGCCGCCGTTCAGCGTAATCGACACGGGACGAACCGGGTTCTGAGCGTTGTATTCTGACATGGTCGCGCCTCATCAGGATTGATCGATGAGGGCATTTGACCACATCCTTGCGACCGTGGGTATTTGCTCAATGTGGACATCTGTGCCCTAACCAGCGGGCAAAAAAAATTCTATGAGTGTTTCGGGAGGTACAAAATGACTCGATAACCCGCCTTGGCTGGCTTAACCTAGCTTGGTGACGCGGCTGACAGGGAGCATCCAGCATGACTACAGCACCACCGCTACTGAATAATCCTAATGCTCCGGATGTTTTTGCCGATTCAGCAGTGGGTTTTTTTAACTTCAATGGGAACATGAGAATAACGTTCGAGGCTGTTCATTCCGACTACACTACCAATCCTCCTGGTATTGATCGAGTAGTCATAGGAAGGCTTGTTATGCCAGTCGCCGCCGCTGAGGCTATGGCTCGCTCAGTCTTGGATCTTGTTGAGAAAATGAAAGCCGAACCGGGTCCAATTACGGTTTCTGTTCAGTAGTCATTTGCTGGCGCGCGCCATGTAACAATCGTCCTGCTATTGCGCCGCCCTCGTATCGAGCACGACCGCAAGCAGGCCAGACCGCTCCATTTCCTCTTGTTCTTCGGTCAGGTGCGAGACGTCAGTGGAATCAAATTCCGTGCTTTCCTTGATCATTTGGCCAAGAAACGCCAGGCGCTGTTGTTTGCACTTCCCGAACGCAGCCTCCACAATGACCTCCGGTCGCTCGCGTGTCTTGGCAGCATATTTCGCGGCAGCGGTGGCCAGGCATTCCAGCCATCTGCCTCGTTGTTCCTCGGCAGTCTGCGCAAGGCAAGTGATGGGAAATGTTAGACTTAGAACCACAAACAAAAATCGGCGCATAGCTGCCTCCCCATTACGGTCATTGAAATAACGTAAGAGTAACTGCGCGGTCTGTCATCCCCCTATATTGGGCGACAATGCCTCTGAACTTTACGCAAGACATCCATCATCTCAGTGAACGGTTTTTCCGTAGCCCCGTGGCGCCAGTTGCCGTTGGCGATACCGGATGGCGCCCCTGCTTTCGCCCCATGCATTCGGCAAACGCGCTTTCCCTTGACCGCAGGTGATTGACACTTGAGACCGGAGCGTTTGGACTTTGCACCGCAACGAGGAGCAAGTTGCATGGGATTGATGGGCTTTTTCATTTACCTCCCCCCGGTCGTGACGTCGCCTATAACCGCTTGAGCGCCTTCGTGAATATGGATGTGCTCGACCTTCACTTTCTGCTTGCCACCGTTCCGCAGCTTGTGAAGTGCCTCCATCTGCGCTGTCGTGGTACGCATCATCTTCGTCATCATGGTTTCTAGCTTTTGCAATTTCTCGATCCCGTCGCATGTCACGGCGAGCCGAGCTATTTTCATTGCCAGGACGTGATTGGCGACGGTCTGCGCCGCAAGCAGCCCTTCAGTTGCATTACGCGGGCTGATGTCCATCATCGCGCCGGCGACGAAGTGGAGCGTTTTTTCGTTGATCTTCCCATTGACGGCGGTCATCTGGACAAGTTGCTCGATTAGTCCGTCTTTGAAGCCATCGTCATCGGACCCGAACGCCTGCCGGGTTTTGTCACCGTCGAGGCTGATTTCCATAGTGGCGGGGTTGAAGGTTAGGATCAGCCCTCGTTTCTTCGGCACGCCTACCAGTGTTTGCGTAGGCGCCTTTGCCGGCGATTTGGTTTTTGTGGTTTTTGTCATGCAGGTAATCCTAGAAAATCGAGATAGCGCTTGACCGAGGGGTGATGACGCTCCCCGGTACGAAGCAGTTCGAGTGCGTCCAGATCGCCAGATGCCACCATGTGAGCAGCCGGGAGCGATATCTGGAGTGTGGCGTTCGGCGCGGATTGCCGGCCTATCTTGTGGTCCCCAAACCAACGTCTGATCGTTTTCGGCGATCGACCAACAGAATGCGCGGCCGTATCCACGTTGACGATGTCGTCGGGCTTGAGAAGGATGGGTGCTGGGCGGTTCTCGTTCATTGGAGCGCCCACCTGTCGAGATGAAGATGGCAGGTGGTGAAGTCGGACTCGATCGCGCCGCCAAAGTCATAGATCGGCAGTTCGTAACGGTGCTTGAGCCGGATGGCTTCGATGAGTGCGTCCACGTAGCTCGGGCCTTGATAGGTCATGTCCAGGAGATTGCGCCCGCAGTGGAATACCCAGAATTCCATGCTGCCGTCATCCTCGGGCCAGGCATAGATATCGATCCGGTCTAGGGGCAGCGTGTTCAGATGGCTTGCGAAGTCCATGACTGGCCTCCCATGATTGCGGCGTACTCTCTGTCCAGCGCCGCGCTAGGATTTTCATCGCGGCTGTCGAGCGAGGCACGGCCGATCGATGCCAGTTCGTCGGCGCGGATGTTGCCGAGGATGCCCGAATGACCCTTGCACCACGCGATGGAGATTAACGGATTTTCCGTTAACGCCGCATCGATTGCCTGCCATAGATCAAGGTTCGCAACTGCCTGATTTGCTGGCTTAGCATTGGCGCCCTTGCGCTTCCATCCCTTCGACCGCCACGAATGGCGCCAGATGTTGCAGCCTTCCACGACATACTTGCTATCGCTGATGATGGTCGCCGACTCACCGGCCGCGTTCTCGGCGATCCATTCCACTGCACGGAGCAGTGCCGTCAGTTCGGCAACGTTGTTCGTGGCGATGTCTATGCCGCCGAAGTCGTGGGCGATTTCCAGGCCATCCCGATAGGCCACGAAAGCCCATCCGCCTACGCCTGGATTTGGCACGCACGCGCCATCGGTAAATACGCTCAATCGCGATGAGGACGCGCAACTGACGCCGTCACCAAGGCCCAGGATATCGGCGCGAGGCGGAAGGAGACTGTTAGGAGAAATGTACACTATCGTACCCTCCGAAACTATTCAGATCATGTGGCGTTTCCGGCTTCATGCAAATCTCACTGGAACAGACAGAAGATTGGCCTCCTTTGACCCTACGCATCGCCGTGGGAAAAGAGATTGTGGTCAGCAGCCCTGCCGAAGCCGTGGCTCTCATGGAGGGCGACTGGCCGGTAGCGCGCGGCCACCTGTTTAATCTCGCCCTGGAGCGGTGCAAGCAGGGTTCCCGTAACGCCGTGATGGCCCGGCCGGCATGGCTGGCTTTTCGTGCGGCGTTGACTGAGGCCGATTGGCAGACTGCCGGCCGCTGGTCCTGGTAACTCCTATCGCTTCCTACGCCCGGATGGAACTGTGCGTCGAAAGAGGGCGTTCTATTCCGAAGTAACGAGGAGAAGCGGCAATGCCAGGCGCAGCAATCAACAACCCCGGATCCAATCCCAACAGCGACCAGCGCCGAACAGGTGCGAGCGCTAACGACCCCCACGGTGGGCATGAACATATCAACGAGAGGCGTGGTCCCGATCCTGACCCGATCGACGAGCTCGTCCCGGCCGGCGACGGCGCCTTGCCTGCAACGAAACTTTCTATCTCCGAGGAAGCCGAAACTCTCGCCTTCACCGAGACGCAGAAGCCGAACTTGCTTGACGAAATAGCGGCGGTGGATGGCACGGGCACGCTTGACCCGCGCGCTCAGCCCGGATTCGGCCCGACCGAATTGGATGGACCTCAGTTCGAGGGTAATCCGGAAATCGGGATCGACCCGAACGATGTCCGCAACAACATGCCGCCGAGGGATAGTTGAATGGCCAAAAAGACAGACATTCAGCACGACGCGAAGGGCCAGTTTGCCAAATCGCAGGGGGACCGGAAAAACAACGGTCTCGTCAGTGCGACGCCGCGAGCAGTCACTGGGCGGGACGACGCCACTATTGAGAATGCAGATAAAAAACCGTCGCCGAACCCAGGCTTTGATATCCGCGACCAAACCAATAAACGCAACTGAGGAAAGGACTGCCAGATGACTATCAAATCGCCAAGGGATGGTGCGCCAGGCACCACCGATCAGTCGCCTCGCTGGGAAGGACCCGAAGAGTCTCGGCCACGCGGTTACCTCCCTGCCAAGGACAACCCGGTGGTCGATCGGGACGCGAATGGCGAGAACCTTCAGGATCCGCGCAAGCGCGATGTCTCTGATGGTTTCAAAACCACTTCGGACAAGGGTGCCCCGCCCAAGGAATAGCGCGCCGTTGCCGGATTTTTCCAGGTATCTGGTCATGCGGCCGCCCTCCATTTTTGGAAGCGATCTGGCCTTATAACTTCGCCCTCCTTTTCTGGTGGCAGTCGGCCGTCGAGTATGTTTCTCACAAGCATTTCAACTTTGGCCTCGAAGCGCCAACGGGAGTTGATGACGTTGGAGGGGCGCTTGTCCGCCCAATCGAAGAGATCAAGTTGGGTCATGCGGCGGCCTCCATCTGGGCGAGCATCCTGATTGCCATGTTTGGCGTCAGAATTGCATCGTTCAACATGCTTTTGAGACGATTCCGGAAACGGGGCTCTACATCCTTGCCGGCACAAATGCTGTCGATCATCGATTCAGCGTCGTGGTCATCGACCGGCTTGGGGAATGGCTGATGGGGGTCGTCATCAAGATCAGCGTAGGAGGTCAGTTTCTCTGAAACGTCCCTCTGATAATGAGCGTCCCCTTCTAAGAGATAATCTCTAAGGTTTACTCTATGGTATTTGGTATCAGTAACTATCACCCTGTCGGTATAGTTATTATCACCCCTCGGCAAACAAGGGGTGTCAGTAACTATCACCCCCTGCCTCTTCAAAATCCTCTTACGGCGCTCGTCTTCCTTGCGTTCAATCTCCTTACGAGCATAGAAGTCCTCGCTCTCGCGAACGTGCATTTGCACTCGCTCGGAATGTGGGTTGGCCACGCGAAACTTGGCGCATCCGTACCGAGTGGTGCTGTTCGTCGCCAGAAGATAGCCCTCCTTGACCAGCGTCCGGCGAGCGAGGCCGGCGGTGACCTTTGTACGGATGTTACCCCTGGCCATGAGCTTGAGGTTCGACGCATACACCGGCTTTGGTTTCAGCGTTTCCTTGTCGATGGTGAGAAAGGACAAGTAGACAGTAATCGCAGCGAGGCATGGCGCTTTGGCTAACCGAGGATCGGCCGCGACGGTCTCCAGTAAGGTCAATTTGAACGCCACAAGGTCGGTACACGCTTGTTGATAAGGCGACTTCCCTTGCGCGATGTTGGCCGTTGTCTGTGAGACATCGTTAATCATGCGAACGCCCTCCGCAGAGTCCGGAACCGGCCGGCAAGCTCGCTGGCCTGGCATGCCTCCATGGCTGTCAGCTTGAACCGATCGCGAAGAGACGGGACAAGCGGCGCGGGAGGCGTGGTTTGATCGGCGAGCCACATGGCGGCTTGGCGAACGATGGCGGTAGGAGGCGCCACTGGCGCCCCCGATGTATTGTTATAACGTTTGCTGGTCATGCGGCTATTCCTTCCGCATCGGGCTTGGAACTGTCGCTGATGACGGCGACTTCCGAACGCAGCACATAACGAGCGTGGTTGCCGGCGAAAGGGCCATCGTGGTTTTCGTGGATGGTCTCAATTACGAGGCCGCGCTTGCGCAACTTCAAGACGTAGCCCGAAATTCTGGGCGCCGGATTTTCCAATGAGGTCAGGCCGCGCGAGCCTACCCTGATCAGTTCTTTAAGCATCCAGGCATCCCGGCCGATCGCCTTCATAGGCTGGCCATCAGGCAGGATGCGGAACACGACTTCCAGGCGTTCGATTTTCTTCATTACCGAACCCTCGCGCCGAGGCCAGCAAGATCGGCGACGAGACGTGCAACGACCGGCTGGAGATGGAACTTGCGGGTGAGGTGCGCTTGAACGTAGCAAGCATTTGCGCTATGACTGGATTGAATATCAAGGGCGACCAAACCACTGATACCATTTCCAGCCCGGCCCTGCGAAAGCGCGGCCGGGTTTCTGGTCTTGATAGACATTTCTTTTCTCCGATGGAAACAGGTTGGCGGGGCGATCAGGCCGCCCGGCTGGTCTTGGCGCGTTCAATGAATGCGACGATGTCGGATTGGGGAAATCGGCTTAAAGTGCCGATCTTGATCGGACGTTTGAGGGTGCCATCCTGCACACGACGCCAAACGGTGGCCACGCTCGCGCAGAGCATCTTGGCAACGTCTTTGTCAGTGAGGAGGGCATCGGGAGCAATGCGAGGTTTTTCAGAAATATTCATCTCAGTTCCTTGCGATTGTTGGCGCAAGGATGAGGGTGCTTGATCCCGCTAGCGGAAACTAGAAATAGACCCCGGATGAAATTGAGAGGGGTCTATGCGCGGATTGCATGAGCCTGTCAGTCGAGTTCGGTGAACCAAGCAGGCATTGCAAAGTCTGCCTCTTCGGGGTGAACGTCGCTCTCGCGTATCTTATCTACTGCACGGCGTATCATGTGGGTGAAAGGGCTTTGCCCTTCTTTTCGCCGACCACCTTTGACCACCAGCCCCTCTGGGTACTCAAGGTTTCTGGCTACGGGTGTGGATCTTCGCTTCGTTGACGGTGTGGTTGCCAAGGGCAAGCTAGTGGCATCTGCCCATGCAAGGTGCAGGAATACATCGAACTGGTTGAACTGGGTGCCTTTGTTGGGCGATCTGCCGGTCAGACACATCCATGCATCTGCCATCACACTGACGAACGCGAACTTTGCGGGGTCACCTGGATTTTGACGGCCATTTCGCAGCGACGATTTTCTGGAGTGCGCTTCGAGCCGGTTGAACAGATCGATTGCGAGGCCGAGAGTACGAAGGTCTGAGCCGGCCAGATCAATCAACGTGGGAAGGCCATTCCCGTCACGCGAACCATCTTTTTTGACCAGCGCTCGCGCAACTCGCCGCCTAGGCTCAGCACTGATGTGCAAGGCTCTGATATTATTTGTAAGGAACAAACCTGACTCTCGTACGAGAACTTCCGTGGGATTGCCCAGAGAGGCGTCCTCTCGCCATATTGTCATGCCGTCTTCCGAAAGCTCCCAAGTTCTGGGGGTGCCGGCGCGAATAAATTCTCTAAGGGCCTTGCCGACCTTTGCTGCGGCCTTTGCCGTTTCGTCTATCTTGTCAGCGCTAAATTTCAGCCTGTCTTCGTGCATTGCCGCCGTCAATGCGTCGTTCATCGCAAAATCTAAAGCCCGTCGAACAAATCTATTTGGCAAATCGTCCGGTGCATCGTTCCATCGAGCATGCAGACCATTTGTGTCCTTTAGGAAGGCAACCGCGCTGAACACGTGAAACTTCCTATTTGGCGCATACATGTCTGTTAGACAGGTGAGATCGAACCCGATCGCTAAAGCTGCCTTCCGTTCGTCGGGATGGAGTGTTGTGTTAGCCATCTGAAACCAGCCGCAACACCTGCCCATTCTGTCCGGTGACGTGCTTAGCCCACTTTTCCATGAGCTTTCGACGTTGGTCGAGGAAATCAGTCCTACGATAAGCCCTGACGACTTTGCCGACGACCGAATGGCCGAGCACAGTCTCGGCGATGTCATGAGGCGTGTCCGTGGTCTCAGCAATCCAGTCCCGCAGACTGGAGCGAAAGCCATGGGGTCTGTATGTCATCTGCCGCCGCTCCATCAGCCTACTCATGGTCGCGTCAGAAATGACGCCTTTGCGGATGCTTGGGAATAGAAAGCCATCTTTCGATAGTGGTCGAGCTTGGTCGATAATCTCCAGTGCCTCGGGCACAAGCGGCACGCGGAACGCCTGGGTCTTTTCCTTTCGGCCTTTCATACTGTCCGCCGGGATAGTCCAGATGTCGCCATCAATCTGCTTTTCTTGGAAATAGCGAAGTGGGCTCGATCGCACGCCGGTCAGGATCAACAATCGCAGTGCGAGGTGCGTCAGCGAGCCGTCAGACAGAGAGGCATAGAACGCGGGCACCTCCTGCCACGGCATAGCGGGGATGTTCTCTGCAACGTGCCGAGACTTGCCCAACAGGGCCTTGGCCTTCTCCGTCGCCTGGATATCAACATCCAAACCCAGCGCGGCAGCGTGGCGCATGCAAATGCTCAGGCGGTTTAGGGCCTTGCGCGCGGTGTCGGATTTGGTGTGCCAGATCGGCGCCAAGACATCCCTGATATCCGTCTGATCTATGTCCGCAACTGGAACCTTCCCGAGCTTTGGAAGAATATGAAGTTCCAGGGGACTGAACCATCGGCCCGCCTTGCCGTCGCCCTTCAGTTCGGCCTTTCGGCTTTCAAACGCATCCTCGGCAATTTCGCGTAACATGTGGAGACGCTTGGCGGCCTCGCGCTTCTGGCGCTGCCGTTCCTTGATAGGATCCACGCCACTGCGGCCAATCGATCGATGACGCTCCGCTGCTTCGCGGGCTTCCTTGAGGGATACATCGGTCATTGACCCAAGGCCCATCTCGCGGCGCCTACCGTGGACAGTCACTCGAAGAACCCATTGGCCGCCCCCGCCTTCGCGCTTGATCAGCCAGAGGCCACCACCATCAGAATGCTTTCCGGGTGGCCTGCTTTTGACTTCCTGTGCCGTGAGCTTGTTTAAAGTTCGGGCTGTCAAATCGATCCCCCCGTCTATCCCCACATTGATTTGCGCTTCGCTGAAGGCAAATGATAAGGGATGACAGCGCCTGACGCAACAGAAAGCCGTGGGTACCAGGATGTTTGATAAGCCATGACTAAAGCTGAAAAGCCTTGACAAATCAATTCAATGCCGGTCCCGGGCACCACTCGCCTCCATGTGAACAGTTGTGTTTGAGCGCTATCTTTGGGAGTTCCTTCGGAACTTCGCCGCGACCGACAACGTTGCTGGTGACCCGCAACATGGAGTCACCACGTGGACAAGAACGAATTCGAAGTTACCCGCCTGCAGGAGCAGATTCAGGATCTCAAGGCCGAACTGGTCGAGATGTCGGCCAATATCTCGTCCGGCGTTGACAAGTTGGAGCGCGCTGCCAAGCCCTCGATCGGGGTCATTCGCGATAATCCCGGTACCGTTTCCACCATCGCGGTTTCCGCCGGCATTATTGGCCTGGCAGTTGGATATCTGATCGGCACGACTGCCAGTGCGAGCGGGTCTCGCTGGCACCTCTGAGATTTTTTCATGAATTGAAGGATGTGAATTTGAACAGAAACGGCCTTTATCTCATCATCGGCGCGCTGCTTGTGGCGGTCGCCGGGTTTGCGACTTACACCTATCAGGAGGAAAAGAAGCCCGACGGCGTCGAGCTCAAGCTCAACGAAAACGGCGTCTCGCTGGAAACCAACTGATTGGGATGGGCGGCGGCGAGGCGTCGGCCGCTCCACCCCCGTCTCCCGAGCGTGCGAATATTCGCGCATCCGCTTGCATTCACGCCTTGGCGGTCCAAGATATGCGGCAGGCATTTGTTTGGGGCGCATGCGCATGGCGATGGTTGAGAATACAGTTCCCATTAATCTGGACGAACACGACGGCACCTGGCCCGCGAAACGCCGGAAGGTGCTCGACTGGCTCGTCCACGATACGCGCGACCAGCGCTTCGTCGACAATATACTGGTCGAAATGAGCGAGCGGCTGGTTGCAGCCGGTGTGCCGGTCGCGCGGGCTTCCCTGCATTTCCAGACCAACCATCCGCAATGGCGCGGCGCGAGACTCCTATGGCGCACGGGGCTCGAAGAGGCGGAAATCGACCTCTATGGATACGAGGTCGAGAATACACAGGTTTTTCTCAGGAGCCCGCTCAAGGTAATCCACGATGGCGCCGGGGAATTGCGCAAAAACCTCGAGGAGCCGGTCGCCGATCCCGCGTCGGAAGCCTCGCTTTATACCGATCTGCGCGAGGAGGGCCTGACTGAATATGTGGCATGGCCGCTCGATCATACGCTTGGGAAGCGGCATGTCGTGACATTCTCCACGGCGCGCCCCGGCGGGTTTGCGGAGCAGCATCTGGAGTTTCTCAAGGATCTCATTCCGGTGCTGGCGCTTGTCACGGAAATCCGTGTGAAGAATGTCATGGCACGCACCTTGCTCCGCACCTATGTCGGGCCTCATGCCAGCGAGGAGATCCTGGCCGGCGCGACCACGCGGGGCAGCGGTGCGACGATGAGTGCCGCAGTCATGATCTGCGATCTTCGCGACTTCACGGAACTGTCCTCGCTCTGGCCGCGCGATTATGTGATCGACCTGCTCAATGCCTATTTCGACGCCCTTTCCGGGCCGATCGAGGAACATGGCGGCGAGATCCTCAAATTCATGGGCGACGGCCTGCTCGCCGTGTTCCCGCTCTCGGTTCCCACCGCCTGCGCCGATCTCCTGAGCGCGATCAGGAAGGGCAGGGCCGCCATGGCCGAACTGAACGTGAAGAGCGCCGGGGACGGCCATCCGCAGCTTGGCTACGGCGTCGGCGTCCATATCGGGGACGTCATGTATGGCAATATCGGCTCGAAGACGCGTCTCGATTTCACCGTGATCGGCCCGGCCGTGAACATCGCATCGCGGCTCGAAACGCTCACCAAGGAGGTGAAGCGACCCGTCCTGCTGTCGAAGACCTTCGTCGAGACTGCTGGATGCCAGGCGGAGGCCGACGCGCTCGGCCTATTCTCCCTCAAGGGCATCGAGGAGCAGATCGACGTCTTCGCGCTGAAGTTTGATTGAGAGTGATCAGAGAAGGATGCCGCGCAGCACGGTCTCGGCGATGGTCTTGGCGGCATTGTCGTAATCCTCGGCCTTAAGCCGGCTCTTGCCGAGTGCGTCGCAGGCGAGCGGCTCGAAATCGGCATAGAACTGCGTCGCCGACCACAGCATGATCAAAAGATGCCGCACATCGACGGGAGCCATCTTGCCCGCGGCGATCCAGCCTTCGATGACGGCGACACGTTCGGTCGTCACCTCCTGCATGTGCAGCCGGTCCTTCTTCTTGAGGAACCGGGCGCCCTGGATGATCTCGTTGGCGAAGAGACGGGATTCGGTGATGTTCTTGCGGGTATATTCGAGCTTGGAACGTATATAAGCTTCGAATGCCTCGGCAGGTTCGCGCTCGGGTGAAAGCTGTTTCAGCGCATCGTCCCAGCCCCGGATCAGGTGAGCGATGACTGCGGTGTAGATCTCCTCCTTCGAGGAGAAATAGTAATAGACATTGGCCTTGGGCAGGCCCGATCGCTCGGCGATCTCCGCAATCCGCGTGCCGTCGAAACCTTTCCTCGAAAAAATCTCGATCGCCGCCTTCAGGATAAGGCGGATATTGCGTTCACGGATGCGCTCCTCTTGATCCTTCACCTTGCGTGGCATGTCCCATTCAACTCCCAACATCCCGTCAATAGCTGTATCCGTCGAAAATTGCACGCGCGGATTTAGGTGCGGATGCAGCACTGTACGCGGCATCCGGGCAAAAACAATAACCTGACGATTCGGTCCACTTTTTTTGACGATCCGGTCATTTTTTCTATTTTCAGAAGTTGACACTTTGGTCAGCTTTTGGCAACTTTATTTTCAGAAGCGACCGAGGGGATGGCATGATGCCAATTCAGTTGAGACAAGCGATGAGCGCTGTATTGGAAGGCTGGCACGCCGACCTTCCCCAGGCGTGGCGCAACTGTCTCGGCCATGTCGAGCTTGGCTTCGATGCGATGGAGCCGGCGCTGGACATGGAAATCTGGGAGCCTATCTTCCCGGTTCGAAAGGGCCGGCATTTTCCCGGCCAGCCGCCCGGCGCGCATATGCTGCGGGCATTCGACGGCATCGAGCCGCATGAAGTGCGCTGCGTGATCCTCGGGCAGGACCCCTATCCGGAACCGGGCTTTGCCACCGGCCGCGCCTTCGAGGCCGGCAATGTCGCCGACTGGCGCGAACTGGACAAAATGTTCTCCAAAAGCATCCGCGCCTATATGCAGCTCATCCTCGCCGCGCGGACCGGGCAACCTGATTATGCCGAAAGCTTCGATCGCTGGCCAGATGTGCGCGAAATGATCACGGCCCCGGAAACGGCGTTCGAGTCTCCTTCGGCGATCGCCGATCGATGGGTGGGACAAGGCGTGCTACTTCTCAACGCGTCGCTGACATTGACGCGCTTCCAGGTGTCGATCGATCCACACCAGTCACAGGGACATCTCCCCCTCTGGCGGCCGCTGATGATCGCCACAATCGAGGCGCTCGCCGCGCGCGGCCAGCCTCTCGTCGTTCTGGGATTCGGCGATGCGGCTGCGGAGGTCATCAAGGCCGCCGGCATAAGGGACGGGCAGGCGGGGAGGCTGGCCTGCGTGCTGCGCGATCATCCCGCGCGTGCCGAGGCCGTGCTCGCCATGCCAAACCCATTCGTGCTCTGCAACAACCATCTCGCGGCCATGGGCGCCGCGCCGATCGGGTGGTGACCATGGCGCGCAAGAGCTACGATTTCATCATCATCGGCGCGGGCTCGGCGGGCTGCGTGCTTGCCAATCGACTGTCCGCGGACCCATCCCACAAGGTCCTGCTGCTGGAGGCCGGCGGACGCGATCGCAATCCGCTCTTCCGGCTGCCGATGCTGATGGGCAAGCTCTTTCATTCCGGGCTCTACAACTGGCATTACCATACCGAGCCGGAGCCCTATCTCAACGGCCGCAAGCTCTACTGGCCGCGTGGCAAGGTGCTGGGCGGAACCTCCACGATCAACGGCATGATCTATGTGCGCGGCAACCGGCATGACTACGATCGCTGGGCGCAGTTCGGCCTGCCGGGCTGGTCCTATGACGAGGTGCTGCCTGCCTTCCGCCGCTCCGAGGGCCATATCGAACGCAACAGCGCCTTTCATAATCGCGATGGCGAGCTGACGGTCTGCCGGGCGCGGGGCTGGAATCCGTTGATGGATGTCTTCGCCCAGGCAGGTGCAGAAGCCGGGTACCCCCTGAACGACGATTTCAACGGCGCCGACCAGGAAGGCTTCGGCCGTTTCGATTTCACCATCAAGAACGGCAAGCGCTGGTCGACCTCCTTCGCGTTCCTCAGGCCGGTGCTCGCTCGTCCCAACCTCACCGTGCTGACCGGTGCGGAAACCAGCCGCATCATCATCGAGGGCGGCAGGGCCGTCGGCGTCGAGTATGTCAGGGAAAGCACGGTCGAGAAGGCTTATGCCGACCGCGACATCGTGCTCTCCGCCGGCACGATCAATTCGCCGAAGGCGCTGCTGCTCTCCGGCATCGGGCCCGGCGCGGAGATCGCGTCCGCCGGCGTCAAGCCGATCCACGAACTGCCGGGCGTCGGCAAGAACCTGCAGGACCATGTCGATTGCGTCATGTCATGGGAATGCCGCGAACCGGTCACGCTTTACTCCGATCTCCGCGCCGACAAGCTGACGGTCTCGATGATCCAGGGCCTGCTCTTCGGCAAGGGCATCACCACGACATTTCCCTATGAAGCCGGCGCCTTCATCCGTTCGAACGACGAGCTTGTGGCGCCCGATATCCAGCTCCATTTCATGCCGGCGCTCGAGAAGACCGCCAACCTGCATTTCCCCAATCCGTTCAAGAAGAGCACGGTCGAGGCCAATCACGGCTTCACGCTGCGCGTCGGCCCAGTCAATCCAGAGAGCCGTGGCGAGATCACGCTGCGATCCGCCGACCCCGCAACCGCGCCGAAAATCCAGGCCAATTACCTCAAGACGGATTTCGATATCAGGACGATGATCTCGGGCATCCGTCTGACCCGCGAGATCATCGCTCAGAAGGCGTTCGACAAATATCGCGGCAAGGAACTGGCGCCGGGGCCAGCCATGCTCAATGACGATGACCTGACCGCCTGGCTGCGCGCCACCGCCATGACGACCTTCCATCCTGTCGGCACCTGCAAGATGGGTAACGACCCCCAAGCGGTGGTCGATGCACGGCTCAAGGTGCACGGCATCGATGGACTGCGTGTTGCGGATGCCTCCATCATGCCGATCATCTCCAGCGGCAATACCAATGCCCCCTCCATCATGATCGGCGAGAAATGCGCCGATTTCATCCTGAATTCCTGAGGAAACGCCGATGATACTCGAACACAGGACCTACACGTTCAAGCCCGGCACGGTGGACCTCTGGATGCGGAAATACGAGGCCGAGGGCCTGCCCGTACAGAAGAAGCACCTGAACAAGTTCGTTGGCCTCTATGTCTCCGAACTCGGCCACCTGCATACCACCGTCCTGATGTGGGCCTATGACAGCCTGGCCGATCGCGAGCAGCGGCGGGCCGCCATGTATGCCGATCCGGACTGGAAGAAGTTCATCTCGGAGGTCTGGGCGCTCAACGCCATCGAGAAACAGGATGTGATGATCATGAATCCGGCGCCGTGCTCGCCCGGCGTCTGAAGAAGGCCTGCGGAATCTAGGAAACTACGCATGCGGCAGCCCTGGGGATGCCGACCAGCATAAAGCCAAAACCAAAGAAAAAGGGAACAGACAATGACACAAGACAAGACAGCATCATTCAATCGCCGCGACTTCCTGCAGATCAGCGCCGGCGCCGCAGCACTCGGCCTCACCGCCAGCTTGATGCCCGCCATTGCGCGTGCCGCGGGCGGGCTCGTGGCACTCGTCCACACCCAGGCCGCCGGCGACAATGGCCCGGTCGATTCCATGATCGCCAAGCTCAAGCAGCTTTCGGAGGAAAAGGGCTTCGAATACCGCGCCGTCTACGCGCAGGATCCGGCCACCTACGAGACCGTGTTCCGTACTCTCGGCGATGCCGGTGCGGCAGTCATCGTCTCGACCTTCAACGAGGTCGCCGAGCCGTTCAAGGCACTCGCATCCTCCTATCCCGATACCAAGTGGATCCAGCTCTTCGGAGACCCCTTCGAGCCGGCCATCCCGAATGTGGTTACGGTTTCCTATGACTATTATCTCGGCTGCTACCTCTCCGGCATGTTCGCGGCCAAGGTCTCGAAATCCGGCAAGATCGGCTATATCGGCGGCATCTCCATCCCGCCGCTCAATGCGGATTTCAACGCGCTGAAGGCCGGCGCGCTGTCGGTCAACCCGAACGCCACCGTGACGGCCGCCTTCGCGGGCTCCTTCCAGGACCCGGCCAAGGGCCAGGAAATCGCCACCCAGATGTACAATGATGGCATCGACTACATCCAGACCGACTCGGCCGCGACCGATGGTGGCATCATTGCCGCCGCCAACGAGAAGGAAGGCCGGATGGTCAGCGGCATCTCGCCGGCGCAATATGCGCTCGGCCCGAAATCCGTCATCGCGCTGGTGGCGCTGGACTTCGGCCAGTCGCTCTATAACGAAGTCTCCAAGGCGCTCGGATCAGAGTGGAAGGGCGGCACGCATGAGCCGACCGGACTTGGCACTGGCGTCATCGATTTCGTGGCGTCGCCAGTCTTCGCCGAACAGGGTCCGGCCGACCTGACCGGCAAGACCAAGGACGTGTGGGCCGATATCGAAACGGCGAAGAAGGGCATCCTTGACGGTTCGATCAAGGTTCCCTTCAATACCGCGCTGTAATTCGAACCGCTCCCCTCCTTCTGTTCAGGGAGGGGATCACGGGCAGGTTCGCGGGCGCGGCAATTAGCCCTGTCTGCGGCCGCGAACCGCTCCATCACCTTCTTTCATGGGATTCCCAGCGCATGCCGGAAACCAGCCCATCCGCATTGACCTGCCGCGACGTGACGGTGACCTATGGCAGCGTCGTGGCGCTGTCCGATGTCTCCGTGTCTTTCGCGCCGGGGCTGATCCACGCCGTGGTCGGCCAGAATGGCGCGGGCAAGACCACGTTTGCACGGGTCGCCTCCGGCCTCGTTCGCCCGGCGCAAGGCGCGGTCGATATCAACGGCCGCGAGATCCGTACGGGCCATGTCAACGACAGCCGCGCGGCGGGCGTCGAGCTCGTCCACCAGAGTTTCGCGCTGCCGCCATCCTTCACTGTCGCCGAGGCGATGGAGTTCGGGTCGAATGGTCCCGGCGCACTTTATTCCCGCCGCTCGCTGCTCAAGCGCTGGGCACCGCATCTCAAGAGCCTGGACGTCCAGGTTGATCTCTCGCGCCGTATCCGCGACTTGCCCGTCGAAACCCAGCAGGGTATCGAGATCGCCCGGGCGCTGGTCACCGATGCAAAAGTGCTGATCCTCGACGAGCCGACTGCGGTGCTCTCGCCTGCCGGCATCGAGATGCTGTTCGCCCGTGTCCGCAAGCTCAAGGAGCGCGGCGTCACGGTCATCCTCATTCTCCACAAGATCCGCGAAGTGCTGGCAATCGCCGATACCGTGACGGTGCTCCGTGGCGGCAAACTCATCGACGGGCCGGTGGCCTGCGCGACAATCGATGCCGAGCGGCTCGCGGCATTGATCGTCGGTGAGGCGGCACGAAACCTCGATGCCGATGACAGGCTGGCGCTGGTCGGCGCGCGATCCGACGCTGGCGCGCTCGGCCATGATCCCGCCACACCAAAGGGCAACCCCGTCCTCGAACTCGCCGGCGTATCGACTCGGCCGGACAGCGAAGGCGCGGCTCTCGACGATATAGATCTCATCATCCGGCCCGGCGAAATTCTCGGCATCGCCGGCGTCGAAGGCAACGGCCAGAAGACCCTCGTCCGCGCCATCGCCAGTCTCGCCGATCTTGGCGCCGGCCGCATCAGCCTAGCGGGACATGATGTCGGCGGCGCATCTCTGTCGGCCCGGCGCGGGCTGGGTCTTCGGATCATCCCCTTCGAGCGCAACACCGAGGGCCTGAGCCTGACAAGCTCGCTCTGGGAAAACTGGAGCGCCCGCACGCTCCTCCAAGGGCCACTCCTGAAGCTCATCCGTCCCGGCGCCATTCGGGCGCTCTGTGACGGGGCGCTCAAATCCTGGAGCGTGCATTACCATTCCTCCGACCAGAAGGCTGGCTCGCTCTCCGGCGGCAATGCGCAGAAGGTCATCCTCGCACGCGAGGTCGATTCCGACGCCAAGGTGATCATCGCCGCCCAGCCGACCCGCGGTCTCGATATCGGCGCCACCGCCTTCGTCTGGCAATCGCTGCGCGCCGCCCGTGATCGCGGCTGCGCAATCCTGCTGATATCCTCCGATCTCGACGAGCTTTTCGATATCAGCGATCGCGTCGTCGTCATGCTGTCTGGCCGGATCGCCGGAGAATTCGCCGCACCCTATGACATCCAGTCGGTGGGCGCCGCCATGACGGGGGTCCGCCAATGACCGCGCGGCTGCTATCCATCGTCCGAAGCCTGGTATTTGTCGCTCTGGCGCTCGCCCTCTGCGCCGTGGTGTTCCAGATCGCGGGCTACGATTCCTACCTGATGCTGACCTCGGTCGCCGACGGTGCCTTCCTGCGACCGGGTGCCTGGTCGCAAAGTCTGCGCTGGGCGCTGCCGCTCTTCATCACCGCCGTCGGCGTCGGCATTTCCTTCCGCGCCGGCTTCTTCAACATCGGCGCCCAGGGCCAGTTCTATGTCGGAGCGATCTTCGCCGCCTTCGCCGCGGAATGGCTGAAGGGCGCGCCTGCAGCCATCGTCATCCCGGTCTGCTTCATCGCGGGCATGACCGGCGGCGCACTTTGGGCGCTATGGCCCGGCCTGCTCAAGTTGCGTTCCGGCACCGATGAGGTGATCACTACGCTGATGGGCAATTTCCTCGCCTCGCTGCTGCTGATCTATGTCACATCGGGCCCGCTCAAGGACCCGTCGGGCTCGGGGCAGCAGGCCTCCAGCCGACCGCTCGACGCTGCATACCGCATTTCGAATTCGCTCGGCCTGTCGCCCACGATCATCGGCATCGCCATAGTGGTCGGCGTCGTCATGTGGCTGCTCGTCAACCGCACTGCCTTCGGCGTCCTTGCGAGCCTCGCCGGACGCAACGGCACCATGGTGCAATGGCAGGGCGCCAAGCTCTGGCAACTCGGGCTTTCGAGCTTCATCATCTCAGGCGCGCTGGCGGGTCTGGCCGGAACGATCGAACTGATGGGTCCCAATGGCCGCATCGCCAGCGGCTTTCTGCCAACCCATGGCTTCACAGCGATTCTGATCGCGCTGGTGGCCAACCTCTCCGTGGTCGGCACCGCCGTCGTGGCGATCTTCTTCGGCGGGCTTGCTTCAGCCGCCCTCTACCTGCCGATCATGGCCGGCCTGCCGGCGGCGGCAATCGATATCATCAACGCCGCGATTGCGCTCTTCATCACCGCGCGTTCGAAATTCGTCGACCGGATACTCGGCATCGGAGGGCGTTCGCCATGAACGATATCATCATCGCCATCCTGCGCTCCGGCACGCCGCTCATCTATGTCACGCTCGCGGGCGTGATCGCGCAGCGGGCCGGCGTCTGGAACCTCGGCCTCGAAGGGATCATGATCATCGGCGCCTGCGCGACGATCCTCGGCATCATGCTCACGGGTTCATTCGCGGTCGCAATCCTGATCGCTATCTTGTTCTGCGTGCTCGCCTCGGTGCTGCTGTGGTTCGTGATCGAGAAGCTCAAGGCCAATCCGATCATTGCCGGGCTCGGATTGACCGGGCTCGGCATCGGCGGCACGGCACTTGCCGTCCAGTCGATCTATGGCAGCCAGGCCTCTGTCAATGCGCCTTTCGGCGTGCCGAAGCTGGGGCCGATGTTCGGCGCCTATGGCGTACTGTCGATCTTCGTGCTGCTGATGCCCTTCGTCGTCTTCGGCATGTGGGTGCTTCTGCGCCGCACCCGGTTCGGCCTCCAGCTCGCGGCCTGCGGCGAGCACCCCTTCGCGGCCCGCAGCATCGGCGCCAATCCGTCACGCATGCGGTTGGTGGCGCTTGCCCTCGGCGGTGTGCTCTGCGCGATCGGCGGGGCCGAGCTTGCCGGCGGCAGCCTGCAATTCTTCGCCCAGGGTATGACCTCCGGCCGCGGCTTCATGGCCTTCGCCGCCGTGATCTTCGGTGCAGCCCATCCCATTGGCGCTACGCTTGCCGCACTCTTCTTCGCGGTGGTCGGCGCGCTCGGTATCCGCGCCCAGCTCACTTTCGGCGGCAAGGTGCCGCACGATCTCCTGCAATCTCTTCCCTACCTCGCGACGATCTTCGGCGTCTGGCTGAGCGGCAAGCTGCGCGGCGGCGCCAAGGCTGCGGCGGGCTTTGCCGAACTGCGCGATCAATGACGGATAGACCCATGAAATTTGCCCAGAAACACCCGATCCGCGACGTCTGCATCCTGGTGACCGATATCGAAGCCTCGATCCGGTTCTACACCGAAAAGCTCGGTTTCATGCTCAAGCATCGCGCGCCGGGCTTTGCCGATTTCACCGGCGCCGGCATCACGCTGGCGCTCTGGGAGCGCGACCATATCGCGATGCATGCAGACGTCCGGGTGACACCCGGCTCGGCCTCGGCCGTGCTGATCGCGATCCTGATCGACAGTCCCGCCACGCTGGATTCCATCTATGAAGAACTCTCGGGCGATGGCGTCACATTCGTCAGGCCGCCGGACAACTACCCCTGGAACGCCCGCTGCCTCTATTTCCACGGCCCGGATGGTGAAACCTGGGAACTCTATGCCTGGCTCGAAGGCGGTGCGCCCGGCAAGCTCGCCGAGGCGGCGGCATGACGACGCGCAAGCTGATCATACTGACTGACCCTGGTCAGGATCAGGCGGCGGCGATCCTGATGATCCTCGGCCAGCGCCAGGCCTTCGATGTGCTCGGCCTTGTCGCCACGGCAGGCAACATCAATCTCGACCATACGATCACCAATTGCCTGAAGCTGATGGAACTGGCCGGCCGGCCGGATATTCCCGTCTTCGCGGGATGCCCGCAGCCGATTATCCGGCCGCTCGTGATGGCCGAGCATGTGCACGGCCCGACCGGCCTTGACGGTCCAGACCTGCCGGTGCCTGAGATCAAAGCGCAGGACAGGCACGGCGTGGATTTCATTATCGACACGGTCCGCGCCCATCCCGGCGAGGTCACGATCTGCGCGCTATCGCCATTGACCAACCTCGCCGTCGCTCTGCGCAAAGCACCCGATATAACTGACAAGATCGTCGAGATCGTCGCCATGCTGGGCGCCTATTTCGAGGTCGGCAACATCACGCCATCAGCCGAATTCAACTGCTATGTCGATCCCGAAGCCGCCGACATCGTGCTCAAGGCAGGCATCAAGACAACGCTGCTGCCGCTCGATGTCACCCACCAGATGCGCTCGACGCCGGAACGGCTTCAGGCGATGCGGGCGCTCGGCAATCGCTGCGGTATCGCCACGGCGGAGATGCTTGAATTCTCGGAAGCCTTCGACCTCAGGAAATACGGTTGGGACGGCGCGCCGCTGCATGGACCCTGCGTGCCCGCTTTCATGCTGGCGCCCGAAATCTTCTCGGGCCGGCAGATCAACGTCTCCGTCGAACTCAACGGCACGCTGACAACCGGCATGACCGTGGCTGACTGGTGGCAGATCACCGACCGGCCGCGCAATGTCTTTTACGTGCGCGACGGCGACCCGGTCGCCTATTACGACCTGCTGGCGAACTCCTTGAAGGCATTGCCATGAGCCAGATATTGATCAAAGGCGCCACGATCCTGGCGATGGGCGCCGAACACGGCACCGCGACCTTCCAGGGCGACATCCTGATCGAAGGCCGGACGATCAAGGCCATCGGCATCGGCCTGTCCGCCGATCCCGCCGCCGAAATCATCGACGCGCGGGGCAAGCTGGTGATGCCGGGGCTGGTCAACTCCCACACCCATTCGAGCGAGACCTTCTTTCGCGGCCGCTACCAGGGCATGCCGCTGGAAATCTGGCTGCTCTATGCCTATCCGCTGCTGATGAACGGCGCGATCGGCAAGCGGCTGCTCTATCTCCGCAGCCTGCTGCTGGCGATGGAATCGCTGCGCAACGGCGTCACCACATTCTGCGACGATTTCTTCGATCCGCCGGCGCATGATCTCGATCGGCTCGGGCTGGTCTTCCAGGCCTATGAGGATGCCGGCATCCGCGCCAACATATCGAGCGCGGTGATGAACATCCACACGCTCGATGCACTGCCCTATGCCCGCGAGGTCATGCCCCAAGAGCTGCAGGACAAGCTCGATTTCGGCCCGCCGATGACGGCCGACGCCTATATCAATTACTGCAAGTCCGTCTTCGATTCGCTACACGGACGGGCCGGGCGGCTCAATTTCATGATCGCGCCTTCGGCGCCGCAGCGTTGCACGCGCGACCTGCTGCTCGCCTGCCACGATCTGGCGCGCGACCGGCGGGTGCCGTTCCACACCCATGTGCTGGAAACCAAGGTGCAGGCTGTCACCGGCCACGAACTCTACGGCAAGAGCCTGATCGCCTATATGCACGAGATCGGCGTTCTCAGCCGTAACACCACCATTGCGCATTCCGTATGGGTCAGTGATGACGACATGGCGAAGATGGGCGAGGCGGGCGTCTCGATCGCGCATAACGCCGTCTCCAACCAGAAGCTCGGCGCCGGCATTGCACCGATCCGCCGGCTGCTCGATGCCGGTGTAACCGTCGGGCTTGGCACCGATGGCGTCTGCTCCAACGACACGTCGCGTATTTTTGATGTCATGCGGGTCGCGGGCCTGATCCACAGCGTCTCCGGCCCGGACTATGGCCAATGGGTTCGCGCCGATGAAATCCTGCGGATGGCGACGATGGGTGGCGCGCGCACGGCGATGCTGGAAAACGTGACCGGCTCGCTGGAGGTGGGCAAGGCGGCCGATCTCCTGATCCTCGATCTCGACAGCTACAGTTTCATGCCTTGCAACGACATCGACAAACATCTGGTCTTTTCGGAGAACGGTTCCTCGATCGAACTGGTGATGGTCGATGGCCGGATCGTGATGAAGGACGGCCGGTTGACGACAGTCGATGAGGTGGCGATCTTTGCCGAAATCCGTGAACTGGTGCCGGCCCATCTCGTTGAGCACGCCGAACTCGAAAAGCGCAACGCGATATTCGAGCCCGTCATGGCGGAAATCCACCGCCGCGCCTCGCTCCAGGATATCGGCCTCAATCGCTATCAGGGCGACATGATTGCCGGCTCAGGCACGAACCGCCACTGGCCCTGACGCTTGCCCGGCGCCTGGTTTCCGTCAATCCGGAACGACCACCAGCTTGCCAATGAAATTCTTGGCCATGAAATCCGTCTGGGCGCGGTGGAAATCCGACAGGGGATAAACCCCGCCGACGAGCGGACGGATCTTCTTTTCCTCGATATAGCGCACCAGCCGGCGGAAATCGCCGCGCGTCCCCTGGCTGGAGCCGTGAAGTTCCAACTGCTTGAGATACATGGTGCGGAGATCGAGCTGCACGACGGGCCCGCCGATCGCACCGGCGGTCGTATAGCGCCCCTCGGGCCGCAGGATCTTCAGGAGATCGTTGAACATCGATCCAGCGACAAGATCGGCCACGACATCGATCTCGGCACCGTCAGTCACCCGCCGGACGGCCTCGACCAGATCGCCTTCGCCGCGGGTGATCACAGCCTCGGCGCCGATGTCCAGAACCGCCTGTTCCTTGCCCTTGCCTGATATGGCAAAGGGGATGGCGCCGCGTGCGCGGGCAAGCTGTATGATCGCCGAGCCGACGCCGCCGGATGCGCCTGTCACCAGCACGCGTTCGCCAGCCGCGAGCCGGGCGCGTTCGAGCATTTGCTCGCCGGTCAGGTAGGCGCAGCAGAAGGTGGCGAGTTCGATATCGCTGAGATCGGTATTCACGACATGAGCGTTCTCGGCGGGCAGGACCATGTATTCGGCATATCCACCGTCGCGGCCATGGCCCATGTAATCGATGTCGGCAAGGCTATCGTCGTCGCGATTGTAGATGGAGAAATCCACCATCACGCGTTCGCCGATCCGGCTTGCATCCACGCCTTCGCCAACGGCGACTACATGGCCGACCGTATCGGTGCCCTGGATGCGCGGGAAGGCCAGCGTATTGCCCTGCCGCCGCCAAGTCGATACGGCAGCGGGATCATCCTCCGTGCCATAAGCGCCCTGGCGCACCCAGACATCGGTATTGTTCATGCCGCAGGCCGTAACCTTGATCAGAACCTCGCCGGCGGCCGGTTGGGGTACGGGCACCGCGCGGCTGTAGACCAGCTTGTCGAGGCCGCCATGGCCAACGAGTTGCACGGCGGCCATGGTCTTCGGAACAGAATGCATCGTCATACCTCAGCGCGAACCGAGTACGCTTTCGACAGCCTCGGTCGCGGCCTTAACCACGATATCGGCCTCGTCACGTGTGAGGCAGAGCGGCGGTGCGAAGCCGAGGATATCGCCCTGCGGCATGGCGCGACCGATCACGCCGCGTTCGAGCAGCGCTGCCGACACCTGCGGGCCGATCTTCCTCGACGCATCGAAGAATTTCCGGTCGGTCTTGTCCTCGACGAATTCGACTGCGGCCATCAGGCCATCGCCGCGCACTTCGCCAACATGGCTGTGGCCGCCAAGCGCATCGGTCAGCTGCTGGCGGAAATAGGCGCCGGTCGAGCCGGCATTCTCCACCAGGCCCAATTCATCGATCAGTTCGAGATTGGCAACGCCGGCGGCCGCGCAGATCGGATGCGAGGAATAGGTCCAGCCGTGGCCGATCGCGCCGAGTTCATCGGAACCCTGCACCAGAACCTGCCACATCTTGTCGGATACGATCGTGCCCGAAAGCGGCGCATAGGCCGAGGTCAGGCCCTTGGCGATTGTGATCAGGTCGGGCTTCATGCCGTAATGATCCGAGCCGAACATCGTGCCGAGACGGCCGAAACCGGTGACGACCTCGTCGGCGACGAGCAGGATATCGTACTTCTCAAGCACCGCGCCGATCTTCTGCCAATAAGTCTTCGGCGGCGGCACGATGCCGCCGGTGCCGAGGATCGGCTCGCCGATGAAGGCCGCGACCGTATCCGGACCCTCTTCGAGAATCATCTCTTCGAGCTTCTGGGCGCAATAATCGGCGAACTGCTCCTCGCTCATCGAAAGGTCCGGACGGCGGAAATAGTAAGGCGCTTCGGTATGCAGGATCGGCGCACGCGGCAGGTCGAAGGCATTGTGGAACAGGTGCAGGCCGGTCAGCGAGCCGGTCATCACGCCCGAGCCGTGATAGCCGCGCCAGCGCGAGATGATCTTCTTCTTCTCAGGCCGGCCGAGCACGTTGTTGTAGTACCAGATCAGCTTGATGTTGGTCTCGTTGGCGTCCGAACCGGAGAGACCGAAATAGACGCGGCTCATGCCCTGCGGCGCACGATCGATGATCATCTTGGAGAGCGTGATCGAGACTTCCGTGCCGTGCCCGACATAGGCATGATAATAGGCGAGGTTCTTCGCCTGCTCGGCAATCGCATCGGCGATCTTCTGCCTTCCATAGCCGACATTGACGCAATAGAGGCCGGCAAAGGCATCCAGGCTCTGCTTGCCATTGACGTCGGTGATGTAAACGCCCTCACCACCCGCCATCACCCGGGTTGGGGTCTCGCCCCGCGCATGCATGCCCATATGCGTCGAGGGATGGAAGAAGTGGTCCCGGTCCCAGGCGTTGAGTTCGTTGTTGCGGTCGAGCATGGGAAAATTCCTTTTCAATGGCGTCTGATGTTCAGGCGGCAGTGTCGATGCAGATATATTTGAGTTCGGTGAAGGCCTCCATGCCGTGGCGCGAGCCTTCGCGGCCAAGGCCGGATTGCTTCCAGCCGCCGAAGGGGATCGGCCCGCCGGTGATCTTCACCCGGTTGACGGCGACCATACCATAGTCGAGCGCGCGCCCGAGCCGCATCTGACGAGCGCCATTCTCGGTCACGACATACGCGACGAGGCCGTATTCGGTGTCGTTGGCGCGAGCGACGACTTCGTCCTCGCTGTCGAATGCGGTGATTGCCGCGACCGGCCCAAACGTCTCCTCGCGCATGATCAATGCACTGTCGGGCACATCGGTCAGCAGCGTCGGCTCATAGAAGAGCGGACCGGCTGCATGCCGCTTGCCGCCGGTCACCAGCCGTGCGCCATGGGCGATGGCATCGGTGACCTGTTCCTCGACCTTGGCGATCCCACGCTCGTGCATCAGCGGCCCGATGTCGACACCGGGTTCGAGGCCGGGGCCGACCTTCAGCGCCGCAACGCGCTTGGCCAACCGTGCGGTAAACGCCTCGATGATGCCGCGCTGGACATAGATGCGGTTGGCGGCGAGGCAATCCTGCCCCGACGTCGCGAACTTCGCATCGATCGTGATCTGCACGGCGCGGTCGATATCGGCATCGTCGAACACGATCAGTGGCGCGTGTCCGCCGAGTTCCATGACCAGCCGCTTCATCGTTGCCGCACTCTGTTCGGCGATCAGCTTGCCGATCTGGGTCGAACCGGTGAAGCTCATCGCCCGGACGCGGCTGTCGCGGCACATTTGCCCGACGATGGTTGCGGCGTCACCGGTCAGCACGTTGAAAACGCCCGCGGGCATGCCCGCGCGTTCGGCGAGTTCCGCCAGTGCCAGCGCCGATAGCGGCGTCTCGGAGGAGGGATGGGCAACCACGGTGCAGCCGGCGGCGAGTGCCGCCGCCGCCTTGCGCGTCAGCATGGCGGAGGGAAAATTCCATGGCGTGACGAGGCCTGCGACGCCGATGGCCTGCCTGCGCACCATCATTTCGGCGCCGGGCAGGTGGCTGGTGACGCTCTCGGCATTCAAGCGCTTGCCTTCCTCGGCATACCATTCGACGAAGGAAGCGGCGTAATCGATCTCGCCGCGCGATTCATCGAGCGGCTTGCCCTGTTCAAGCGTCATGATCAGCGCCAGGTCTTCACGATGGGCAAGCATCAGTTCGTACCATTTGCGCAGGATTTTCGCCCGCTCCTGCGGTAGCAGGCCCTGCCATTTCGGAAAGGCGCGGCTCGCGGCATCGATCGTCGTTGTTACCTGATCGGCATCTACAGCCGCGACCCAGGCCAGCACCTTGCCGTTGGAGGGATCGGTAACCTCGAAACCCTTGCCTTCATTGCCGGCCAGCCAGCGACCATCGGCGTAGGCGAGGTTGCGCAGCAGGTGGCGGTCCTTGAGGCCCGCCAGGGCGTCATGAAAATCGGCGCGCGCGAAAATGGCGGTCATTCCGGTCTCCTCGGTCTGGTCTGAACCCAAGTCTAGCCATTGTAGCCGGAGAAATTGTCTGTTCTGGCGCGCTGCTGTAGAGACTCTCTCTATATCCGAGCCAGGCCGCAGAGACTTTCTCCGTTCACGCCTGATCCGGCAGCAGCCCGGCCAGCGGCTGTGCCACTTCCTCCTTGATAGTCTTGGTGACGATATAGGTGAAGTAGCGCTCGATGCCGATCTCGCGGTCGAGCAGCCCATCGACGAAGCGCTGGTAGGTGTCGATATCCGGCGTCATGACCTTCAGCACATAATCGACGCCGCCGCCGACCGACCAGCAGGCGACGACCTCGTCGAGCGCTGAAATCACTCGCTCGAAACGATCGAAATCCGCCTGGCGGTGGTTGGCGAGCGTCACTTCCATCAGCACGGTGGCAACAGGCGCGATCTTCCGGAGGTTGAGATGCGCGTGGTAACCACTGACGATGCCCGCCTTCTCCAGCTTCTGCAACCGCATCCAGCAGGGGGTCGGTGACAGGCCCACCTTCTCCGCAAGCGCGAGCTTGGTGATCCGGCCGTCGCGCTGGATGGCGTCCAGGATCCTGAGGTCGACGGCATCGAGTTTCATGGTTTCACCAGTCCGGATTCATGACAAATTGTGTGCGCGGACATTGGAAGAGTAAATTTCGGTTGTCAATTGTACTGGTTTTGGTAGCTGTATAATCATGACAAATTGGCAACCCGATCCGACCCTCCTTCGCCGCCCGGCCTATCTCTCGCTCGCCGAGCAGATCGCCCGCGCCATTCAGGATGGCATCCTGCCGAGTGGAGCCCGCCTTCCTCCACACCGGATGATGGCCGATAGCCTGAAACTCTCGGTTCAGACGGTGAGCCGCGCTTATGACGACCTGATCCGCCGTGGGCTGATATCGGGCGAGATCGGTCGCGGCACCTTCGTTCAGACGCTCAGGAAGGAACCAGAGCCGCCCTATCTGCCGGAAAGGCTGGGCGAACTCATCGACCTCTCGATCCTGAAGCCCGCCTGCGACCAGTATCATCTCGAGAAGATGCGGGAAGCATTCGGCTGGCTGGCGGAGAACCTGCCCGCGAGTTCGGCCCTGTCTTTCCGCCCGAATGTCGTCTTCCCCCGGCACCGCGTTGCGGCCGCCGAATGGCTCGCGCGCTGCGGGCTCGACGTGTCCCCGCTCAATATCAGCGTCACCAACGGCGCGACCTCGGGCATGACCACGGCTCTGATGAGCGTGGCTCCACCGGGCTCTACAGTCGTGGTCGAGGCGATCAGCCATCACACCCTGGTGCCGCTTTCGACCTATCTCGGCCTCCATCTCGAAGGTGTGTCCATCGACGAACAGGGCATGCTGCCGGAAGCGCTCGAAGCCGCCTGCCGCAAGGGCAATGTCCGCGCCGTCTTCCTGCAGCCGACCGTGATCAATCCGATGGCAGCGATGATGGGCGCGGAGCGTCGCGAGGCGCTGGCCGAGGTCGCCCGCCGGCACGACCTCGCGATCATCGAGAACGACATTCTCGGCCCTTTGGTTGAGAATCGTCCGCCGCCGATGGCCGCCATTGCGCCCGAGCGGACGCTCTACATCACCAGCTTCACCAAGATCACCGTGCCTGGCCTGCGCATCGGCTACCTCGCTGCGCCCGACCGCTATGTAGCAGCCGTCGCCAACCGGCACTTGGTCTCCAACTGGATGGCGACACCCTCGATTGCCGAGATTGCCACCAAGTGGGTTGGTGATGGCACGGCGATGGAGCTGGTTGGCTGGCAACGCCGTGCGCTCGCGGTCCGGCATGCCATCGCGGCGGAAACACTCGCCGGGCTCGATTACCGCGATCATCCGCAGAGCCTGCATGTCTGGCTGCCGCTGACCGGCGCGCATACCGAAGAAGGCTTCGTGTCCCAGGCGCGGCTCCGGGGCGTGGCGATCGCGCCGGGCAGTTCCTTCCGCACCAGCGGCGAGACCTGGCATCCCGCCGTACGCATCTCTCTCGGCTCAACGACCGAGGTGGAACTGAAGACTGGATTGGGGATTGTAGCTTCGTTGAGCGTTGCCGATCCTGAAGCCCTGCTGCTCGCTATTTAAGGCGATATGTCCCCGTTCTGGGCAGGTTCAGAAAAATTGTCATGATATTATTTTGTTAATTGACATGATTTCGGATCAGGATAATCGTTAGGGCATCGCTTGTCTCAACAGGGAGAGACATGAATGCCAGAGCCCATCATCCGCATCGACAATATCGTCAAACGCTACGGTCCGCTGACCGTGCTCGATGGCTTGTCGATCGACGTGATGCCCGGCGAGAAGCTGGCGCTGATCGGTCCGTCCGGTTCCGGCAAGACGACGATCCTGCGCATCCTCATGACGCTCGAGAGCATTTCCGGCGGCCATATCGAGGTCGAGGGAGAACAGCTTTATCACATGCCCAAGGGCGGTCAGCTGGTGCCCGCCGACGAAAGGCACCTGCAGAAAATGCGGTCCAAGATCGGCATGGTCTTCCAGCATTTCAATCTCTTTCCGCACAAGACCGTGCTCGACAATGTCACGCTCGCCCCGATCCTGACCAAAGGCATCGCGCGGCCGGCAGCCGAAAAGCGGGCGATGGAGCTGCTCGACATGGTCGGCATGGCCGACAAGGCCAAGCATGTGCCGGCGCAGCTCTCGGGCGGGCAAAAGCAGCGCGCGGCGATCGCCCGCGCCTTGGCGCTCTCGCCCCGCATCATGCTGTTCGACGAGGTGACCTCGGCGCTCGATCCGGAACTCGTCGAGGAAGTGCTCAACGTCATGAAGAAGCTGGCCGCCGAGACCGACATGACCATGCTTCTTGTCACCCACGAAATGGGCTTTGCCCGCGATTTTGCCGACCGGATACTGTTCTTCGATCGCGGCAAAATCGTCGAGGAAGGCAAGCCGGACGAGATTTTCAGCAATCCCAAACAGGAACGGACGCAAACCTTCCTGCGCAAGATCATAGCGGCAGGGCACCGCGTCTGAGCGTTACGCGAGGGCATGCTCCAACAACAACAGGTTAAATCCTCAGAGGAGACGAACTATGAAATTATCCAGCATCATCAAATCAGTGGCAGGCGCCTCCACGCTTGCTGTCATGCTCGCGGCGGCGCCGGTGTCGGCCGACGAGAACAAGCTTCAGGAACTCAAGGACCAGGGCTTCGCACGCGTCGCCATCGCCAACGAGCCGCCGTTCACCGCAGTCGCGGCGGATGGCAAGGTTTCGGGCGCCGCTCCGGATGTCGCACGCGAAGTGTTCAAGCGCCTCGGTATCAACGAGATCGTCGCATCGATCTCCGAATATGGCGCGATGATCCCCGGCCTTCAGGCCCATCGTCACGATGTCATCACCGCCGGCCTGTTCATGAAGCCGGAGCGTTGCGCGGCCGTCGCCTATTCCGAGCCGATCCTCTGCGATGCCGAAGCACTGCTGGTCAAGAAGGGCAATCCGCTCGGCTTCAAGAGCTACGCTGACATCGCCAAGAACCCCGATGCGAAAATCGGCGCGCCGGGCGGCGGCACCGAAGAGAAGCTGGCGCTCGACGCCGGCGTGCCGCGCGATCGCGTCATCGTCGTGCCGGATGGCCAGAGCGGCCTGAAGATGCTGCAGGATGGCCGTATCGACGCCTATTCGCTGCCGGTGCTGTCGATCAACGACCTCGTGAAGAAGGCCAACGATCCGAACCTCGAAGTCATCGCTCCTGTCGTTGGCGCGCCGGTCTATTGCGATGGCGCGGCCTTCCACAAGGATGACGTGGCGCTACGCGACGCCTTCGATGTCGAACTGAAGAAGCTCAAGGAATCCGGCGAATTCGCCAAGATCATCGAGCCCTACGGTTTCTCGGCGGCTGCTGCCATGTCGACCTCGCGCGACAAGCTGTGTGCTGCGAAGTAGTGTGGTTGGGATGCCCCTCATCTGCCTGCCAGCATCTTCTCCCCGCACGCGGGGAGAAGGGACTTGCGGCACCGGCAACGCCTCTAGCGTCCCCTCGCCCCGTTCTTACGGGGAGAGGGCTAGGGTGAGGGGCAATCTTCAAAACGGAACGAGCGCATGATCGACTGGTCCGGCTATATAGGCCTCATTCTGCAGGGCGCTCTGGTGACGCTCGAGCTGACCGTCATGGGTTCCGCCCTGGCGCTGGTCATGGCGTTCATTGCCGGGCTCGGCCGATTGTCCCGTTTCTTCGCCATCCGGGCGCTTGCCACCACCTATATCGAGTTCTTCCGCGGCACCTCGATTTTCGTCCAGCTCTTCTGGGTCTATTTCGTGCTGCCCTTTGCCGGCGTGACGCTGACGCCGATGCAGGCCGGCGTCCTCGCCCTTGGCCTCAATGTCGGGGCTTATGGTGCTGAAGTTGTGCGCGGCGCCATCAAATCCGTGCCGCGTGAACAGTTCGAGGCCTGTATCGCCGTCAACCTCTCACGCTTCCAGCGCATGCGCTATATCATCCTGCCGCAGGCGCTGCCGCTGATGCTGCCGACCTTCTGCAACAACGCGATCGAGCTTCTGAAGGGCACTGCGGTCGTGTCGCTGATCTCGCTCACCGACATGACCTTCCAGGCTCAGGTCGTGCGCGCCCAGACCGGCAGCACGCTGATCCCGTTCGGCACGATCCTGATCCTCTATTTCGCGATGTCCTGGACCATCTCCTTCTTCATGCGCCGGCTGGAGCGCCGTGTGACCCGAAACCTCGATGGCGTGAGGGCTTAAGTGATGGAGTGGGATTGGGCATTCGTCTGGCAGATCATGCCGACCCTGCTTCAGGGGTTGAAGATAACCATCATCGCCAGCGTGCTCGGCGCGATCGTTGCCGCGATCGTTGGCCTGGTGTTCGCCATCCTGCGCCGCTCGCCGGTAGCTGTCGTGTCGAAAACGACGGGCTTCGTGGTCGAATTCATTCGCGGCACGCCGCTGCTGGTGCAGCTCTACTTCATCTTTTACGTGCTTCCCGACATCGGCATCCGCCTGCCGGCGCTCGTGGCGGGCGTTATTGGCCTCGGCCTGCACTACGGCACCTATGCCGCCGAAGTTTATCGCTCCGGCATCGAGAACGTGCCGCGCGGTCAGTGGGAGGCGGCGAAGGCGGCCAACCTCACGACACGCCAGACCTGGATCCACGTGATCCTGCCACAGGCGATCCCGCCGATGATCCCGGCGCTCGCCAATTACCTGATCGCCATGTTCAAGGAAACGCCGCTGCTCTCGGCGATCACCGTGCTCGAACTGATGAACCAGGCGAAAAGCGTCGCCAATTCGAGTTACCGTTACATCGAGCCGATGACCCTGGTCGGTATCTTCTTCCTCGTCATGAGCCTGATCTCGGTCGTCTTCCTGCGCTGGCTCGAGGAACGCTTTGCCCGGAGGTACAACTGATGATCCGCGATATCGAAATCGGCGTGGCCTCGCGTGCGCCAAAGCTCGACAACCGGCCGCTCAAGAAGCGCATCGGGCTCGTCATCCTCGCCACCGACCACACGACCGAGCCGGATTTCGCCCGCATGGTTGCGAGCCCGGATATCGGCATTTATGTCAGCCGCATCCATTACGCCAACCCGACGACGCCGGAAAATCTCCGCGCCATGCAGCCGTCGCTGACCACGGGCGCGGGGCTGATCCTGCCCGCCGAGCCGCTCGATGCGATCATGTATTCCTGCACCTCTGCCTCCGTGGTGATCGGCGACGACGAAGTGACAGCGGCGATCCGCAAGGCCAAGCCCGGCGTGAATGTCGTGACACCGACCGCGGCTGCGGTGCTTGGTCTCAAGGCTTTCGGCGCACGCAATATCAGCGTGCTCACGCCCTATACAATCGAGACCAGCCGACCGATGGCGGATTATTTCTCCGGCCTCGGTTTCGGCATCGACCGCTTCACCTGCCTCGACATGACCGACGACCGCGAGATGGCGCGCGTGGCGCCTTCGGAGATCGTCGCCTTCGCCAAGGAGGCGTTCGATCCGGAATCCGATGCGCTGTTCATTTCCTGCACAGCGTTGCGCGCGGCAAGCGTGGCAGCAGAAATCGAACAGGCGATCGGCAAGCCCGTGGTGACGAGCAATCTCGCGACCGCCTGGCAGTGCCTGCGGCTCTGCGGCGATCAGGCGTCTCGTCCGGAACTCGGCCGCCTGATGACAATGCAAGTGCCCGGGGTCTGACCGATGTCTGCCGAACGTCATGTCAGCCTCGATGATATCCGTGCAGCGGCCGCCCGGGTTTCCGGCCATGTGCTGCGGACGCCGATGGCCCAGTCGGCAAGCCTGTCCGCGCTGTGCGGCGTGCCGGTCCATCTCAAGCTCGAAAGCCACCAGCGCACCGGTGCCTTCAAGCTTCGAGGCGCCACCAATGCCATGCTGACGCTATCGGCGGACCAGCGGAAGCATGGCGTGGTGGCGGCCTCGACCGGCAATCACGGCCGGGCGCTGGCCTATGCTGCCCGCTCTGTGGGGTCGAAGGCCACGATCTGCATGTCGAGCCTGGTTCCGCAAAACAAGGTGGATGAGGTGCGGCGGCTTGGCGCCGAGGTCAGGATATCGGGCAGGTCGCAGGACGAGGCGCAGATAGAGGTCGATCGTCTCGTTGCCGAAGAAGGGCTGATCATGGTGCCGCCTTTCGACAATGCGGCTGTGATCGCCGGGCAGGGCACGATTGGCCTGGAATTGGTCGAGGATCTGCCGGACCTGGAGATGGTGCTGGTACAGGTCTCCGGAGGCGGTCTTGCTTCCGGCATCGCGGCTGCGGTCAAGGCGCTCAAGCCGGGTGTAAAGATCATCGGCCTGACCATGGATCGCGGCGCCGCGATGAAGCTGAGCATTGCCGCCGGCCGTCCGGTCGAGGTCGAGGAATATCCGAGCCTTGCGGATTCGCTCGGCGGCGGCATCGGGCTCGACAACAAGCTGACTTTTTCGATGTGCCAGACCTTGCTCGATGACATTATACTGGTGACCGAGGCCGAGATCGCAGCCGGCATCCGCCATGCTTACGAGCAGGAGCGCGAGGTGCTGGAAGGTGCCGGCGCCATTGGCATCGCGGCGCTGGTCGCCGGCAATGCCAGACTCTCAGGCCCCACAGCGGTCATCCTCTCCGGCCGCAACATCGATATGCGCCTGCACCGCCACATCATCAACGGCGGCGAATTGGAGGACGCGCCATGAGCGACATGACCATCCTGACCGAGAAGGATCTCCGCAAGATCATCCGTCTCGATGCCGACGCCATCGCCTGCGTCGAGGACGCATTCCACGCGCTGGCAACCAAGCCGGTCGTCATGCCGCCGATCCTGCGGCTCGACATTGTCGAAGCACGCGGCGAGGTCGACGTGAAGACGGCCTACGTCCCCGGCCTCGATGGTTTCGCGATCAAGATCAGCCCCGGTTTCTTCGACAATCCGAAGCTCGGTATTCCCTCCACCAACGGCATGATGGTGCTGCTGTCGGCCAAAACAGGGTTGGTGCAGGCGCTGCTGCTCGACAACGGCTACCTCACCGATATCAGAACGGCGGCGGCCGGCGCGGTGGCCGCCAGGCATCTCTCGCGCGAGAATTCGTCCAACGCGGCGATCTTCGGCGCCGGCATGCAGGCCGGCCTGCAGCTCGAAGCGCTGGCGCTTGTCCGGCCTATCCGCGAGGCCCGCATCTGGGCGCGTGATATCGCCAAGGCGGAAGCCACTGCCAGGGCGCTGGGCGCGAAACTGGGCATCGAAGTCACGGCATCGGGCGATCCTCGGGCCGCCATGTCGGGCGCCGATATCATCGTCACGACCACCCCGTCGAGCGAACCGATCGTCAAGGCTGAATGGCTCGCGCCCGGCCAACATCTGACCGCCATGGGCTCCGATGCCGAGCACAAAAACGAGATCGATCCAGCCGCCATCATCCGCGCCGATATTTACGTCGCCGACCGGCTCTCGCAGACGCGGAAACTCGGCGAACTGCATCACGCGATCACCAAGGGCCTCGTCGCCGCCGACCAGGAATTCGCCGAGCTCGGCCAGATTGTCGCCGGCCATACCGTGGGCCGCACCAGCGACGAGGAGATCACCTTCGCCGACCTGACCGGCACCGGCATCCAGGACACGGCGATCGCCACGCTTGCCTTTGCACGCGCCCGAGCGACAGGCGCGGGCACGAAATTCGAAATGTGAATGCGGAATACCGCACGGGAAGGAAAAACAATGCTTGATGTCGAACTCAAATTCACGCGCGAGGAATTTGCCGCGCGCCTCGACAAGACCCGGAAGGCGATGGAGGCCAAGGGTATCGACCTGCTGATCTGCAGCGACCCATCCAACATGAACTGGCTGACGGGCTATGACGGCTGGTCCTTCTATGTGCATCAGGCGGTGATCGTGCCGCCGCATGGCGAGCCGATCTGGTATGGCCGCGGGCAGGATGCCAACGGCGCCAAGCTGACCGCCTATCTCAAGCACGAGAACATCATCGGCTATCCCGATCACTATGTGCAGTCGACCGAGCGGCATCCGATGGATTATCTCGCAAGCGTATTGGCGGACAAGGGCTTTGGCTCGCTCCGCATCGGCGTGGAGATGGACAATTACTGGTTCTCGGCGGCAGCGTTCGCCGCTTTGGTCAAACATCTGCCGAATGCCAGATTCATCGATGCGACCGCGCTGGTGAACTGGCAGCGCGCGGTAAAGAGTCCGACTGAGATAAAGTACATGCGCAATGCCGCCCGCATCGTCGAGGCCATGCACCAGCGCATAACGGACAAAATCGAAGTCGGCATGCGCAAATGCGATCTCGTCGCCGAGATCTACGCTGCCGGCACGCGCGGCGTCGATGGCTTCGGCGGCGATTATCCGGCCATCGTGCCGCTCTTGCCCTCGGGCCGCGACGCCTCCGCGCCGCACCTGACCTGGGACGACAAGCCGATGAAATCGGGCGAGGGCACCTTCTTCGAGATCGCGGGCTGCTACAATCGTTACCACGTGCCGCTGTCGCGCACCGTCTTCCTCGGCAAGCCGACGCAGGAATTCCTCGATGCCGAAAAAGCGACGCTCGAAGGCATGGATGCCGGCCTCGCCGCCGCCAAGCCCGGCAATACCTGCGAGGATATAGCCAATGCCTTCTTCGCCGTCCTCAAGAAATACGGCATCGTCAAGGACAACCGCACCGGCTACGGCATCGGCGTTTCCTATCCGCCGGATTGGGGCGAGCGCACGATGAGCCTGCGCCCGGGCGACAGAAGCGAGTTGAAGCCCGGGATGACCTTCCACTTCATGACCGGCCTCTGGCTCGAAACCATGGGCCTGGAAATCACCGAGAGCATCCTGATCACCGAAACGGGCGTGGAATGCCTGGCCAATGTGCCGCGCAAGCTGGTTGTGAAGGACTAAGCGTATGAGCATGCGTGAACTTCGGCCGTCGCCAATCTCCCCGACCATCGACTTGATGGCCGAGGGCGTCCAGCACGGCTTTCTCAAGCTACCCTATAGCCGCGACGATTCCGCCTGGGGTTCGGTGATGATCCCGATCACGGTTGTCCGCAACGGGGAGGGGCCGACGGCCCTTCTCACCGGCGGCAACCATGGCGATGAATATGAGGGGCCAATCGCGCTCTTCGATCTCGCGCGTTCGTTAAAGGCCGAGGACGTGACAGGCGCGGTCATCATCGTGCCGGCGATGAATTATCCCGCCTTCCTCGCCGGCACGCGGACGTCGCCGATCGACAAGGGCAACATGAACCGCAGCTTCCCCGGTGCGCCCGATGGCACGGTCACCCAGAAGATTGCCGATTATTTCCAGCGGCACCTGCTGCCGATGGCCGATATCGTCCTCGACTTTCATTCGGGCGGCAAGACGCTGGATTTTCTGCCCTACTGCGCCGCCCATCGGTTGCCGGACAAGGAGCAGGAACGCAAGAGCTTCGAATTGGTGGAAGCCTTTGGCGCGCCCTATTCCATGGCGATGCTGGAGATCGACGCGGTCGGCATGTATGACACGGCGGCCGAGGAAATGGGCAAGATCTTCGTCACCACAGAACTCGGCGGTGGTGGCACTGCTACGGCCAGAACGGCCGGCATTGCCAAGCGCGGTGTCCGCAATGTCCTGGTCAAGGCGGGCATACTTAAGGGAGACGTCGAGGAGCATAAGACCTCATGGCTCGACATGCCGGATGGCAACTGCTTTTCGTTCGCTGAAGATCCCGGCCTGATCGAGTTCGTTGCTGATCTCGGCGATGAGGTCCATGCGGGCGACACGGTCGCGCTCATCTATCCAGTGGGCCGCACGGGTGCCGAACCGCAAACGGTGAAAGCGAAAATGGACGGCATACTTGCCGCACGTCATTTCCCCGGCCTCGTCAAGCCGGGCGATTGCGTTTCGGTATTGGCTGTCGAAACCAGCGCTTAGCGAGGAGTGCCGGAGGTCGCGTTCACGCCTCCGGCCTTTTCATCAGCGATAGGGCGAGCGGCAAATCCGACGGCGTTCGCCGCGCGGCTTCCAGGTATTGTCGGAAGCGCGGTAGCTCGCATATTGCGCGCGGCACCAGCGGACATGACGATTGCCATAGACGCGAACGCCCGGCCTTACCGTCACCACGAATGCGGTAGGCGGATACCAGAAGCCGTCGATATGGCGCCTGTAGCCGCGGCGATGATAGTTATAGCCGCGATGGCCGCGATAGTATTTGACCTTGACCTTTGTCTTTGCGAATACGATGGGCGAATTCGTTTCCACCTTGGACGGTGAATTCGGGAACGCTTGCGCAGGCAGGATCGAGGATACGGCGAAGACCGCGCCCAGGCCAGCAGCCAGCATTAAATTTGTTTTTCTCATTGGGGTTTCCTCGGCATTACGTGGTGCCGATCGAAACGGCCCACAGGCCGTCTCGTTCCCAAGCTCACGGCCTTGTGATCCCGTGCTGCGACGAGGCAAGCGCGTCAGATATGCAGCGCGTGGCCCATTGCCTTGAGGGCGGCCTCCTGGAAGCCCTCGCTGCGTGTCGGATGTGCGTGGATCGTGCCCGCGATATCCTCCAACCGGGCACCCATCTCGATCGCCAATGCGAAGGCGCTGGAGAGTTCGGACACGCCCTGGCCAACACCCTGGATGCCGAGCACAAGGTGATTGTCGGCCCGCGCCACGACGCGCACGAAACCGTCCTCGTTCTCCGTTGTCATCGCGCGGCCATTGGCACTGAACGGGAACTGCCCGATCTTGATTTCCAGTCCCTGTCCGCGCGCTTCGTCAGGCAGGAGGCCGGCACTGACGATCTCGGGATCGGTGAAGCAAACCGCCGGAATGCAACGCTTGTCCCAACTCCGCTTGTGGCCCGCGACGATCTCGGCGACCATCTCGCCCTGCGCCATCGCCCGGTGCGCCAGCATCGGCTCGCCGGTGACATCGCCTATGGCGTAAATGCCGCGCATCGAGGTGCGGCAGCGGTCGTCGATACGGAGGAAACGGCCGGCCCGGTCGAGGTCGAGTTCATCGAACCCCCAGCCTTCCATGCGCGGTTTGCGGCCCACGGTCACCAGCACCTTGTCGGCGGGCAGGGTTTCGCTCCCGCCTTCGGCTGTCTGAATGACCAGCCCGCCATCCGACAGGCTCTTGGCGCTGGCATTGGTCAACACCCTTATCCCGAGTTCCTTCAGCCGCTTGGCGACCGGCCGCACGAGATCGGCGTCGTAGAGTGGCAGGATCTGCTTCGTCGCCTCGACCACGGTCACGGCGGAGCCCATCTTGGAGAAGGCGATGCCGAGTTCGAGCCCGATGTAACCGCCGCCCACGACGACGAGCTTTGCCGGAACCTCGCGCAGGGCAAGCGCCTCGGTGGAGGAAATCACCGTACCGCCAAAGGGCAAAGCCGGTATCTCGACCGGCTCGGAACCGGTGGCAATGACGATGTTCTCCGCACGAATGATCTGGGTGCCGGTCTCGGTTTCCACCTCGATGGTCTTGCCGTCGCGGAACTTGGCCTCGCCCTTGACGATCTTGACGCGGGCCTTGTTGAGCAGCGCCGACACGCCGCCCGTCAGCCGACCGACAATGCCGTCCTTCCATTCGACGGTTTTGCCTAGGTCGAGCCGAGGCGCCTCGACCGAAATGCCGATCGCGCTGCCGCCATTGGCGAAATGCCGGACCTTGTCGAATTCCTCGGCAGCGTGGATGAAGGCCTTGGATGGAATGCAACCCACTGTGAGGCAGGTGCCGCCCGGTTTCTTCGCCTCGACGATGACCGTATCGATGCCGAGCTGGCCCGCTCGTATGGCGCAGACATAGCCGCCGGGACCCGCGCCGATGACCAGAAGTTTGCAGGAAATCTCTTTCATGGCATCAGCTTTCGATGAAAATCAGGGCAGGCGTTTCGAGCAGCGCCTTGATCCGCTGGACGAAGATCGCGGCATCCCAGCCATCGACCACGCGATGGTCGAAGCTCGACGACAGGTTCATCATCTTGCGCGGGATGAACTGGTTGCCATCCCAGACCGGGCGAACGACCATCTTGTTGACGCCGACGATCGCCACCTCTGGGTGATTGATCACCGGCGTGGTGACGATGCCGCCCAGCGCCCCGAGCGAGGTGATGGTAATCGTCGAACCCGAAAGCTCGTCGCGCTGGGCTGAGCCGTTGCGGGCGGCCTCGGCGAGACGCGCGACTTCGGTGGCGCAATCCCAGACGCCGCGCGCCTCGGCATGCTTGACCACAGGCACCGTCAGGCCTGCGGGCGTCTGGGTCGCGATGCCGATATGCACGGCGCCATAGCGGGTTATGATGCCCGCGCCATCATCGAAGGTCGCGTTGATCGCTGGCTGCTCGCCAAGCGTCTTCACCAATGCCCGCATCAGGAAGGGCAGGATGGTGAGCTTCGGCTGGTCGGGCTTGCGGCCCCGGTTCATCGTCTCGCGGAGATCCTCGAGATCGCTCACATCGACCTCTTCCACATAGGTGATGTGGGGAATGCGCGAAGCCGAAAGCGACATCTTCTCGGCGATGCGGCGGCGCATTCCCGCCATCTTGATCTCTTCGGTCGCGGTCTTTCGGGCAAGACCCGCCGGTGCCGCTTGTTGCGATCCGCCCGAAAGGAACTGCTCGATATCATCATGGGTGATGCGGCCTGCAGGACCCGTGCCATGCACCTGCCTCAGGTCGACACCCATATCCTGCGCGCGGCGGCGTACGGCCGGCGAGGCAAGCGGCTTGCGCTCTTCCCCCGCTGCCGGGGCCTTGGCAAGTGCAACCCGCTCGGCCGGCCTTGGCTGCTTGACGGGCTCGACCTTCTCGGGTTCGGCAACCAGCAGGCGTTCTTCGGCCTTGGCTTCCTCCACGTGAGCCGCAACGGGCTCTTCGACATCGCCTTCGCCCGCAACCTGTATCCGCACCAGTGGCGCCTTCACCGCGATCGTGTCGCCGATCTCGCCGGCCAGCCACAGCACGGTGCCGGCAACGGGCGAGGGGATTTCGACGGTTGCCTTGTCGGTCATCACGGCGGCGAGAACCATGTCCTCGCGCACGGGATCGCCCGGCTTCACATGCCATTCGACGAGTTCCGCCTCGGCAACGCCTTCGCCGACATCCGGCATGGTGATCACATATTCGGCCATCTCACGCCTCCATCACTTCGGTGAGCGCGCGCCCGACGCGGGCGGGGCCGGGGAAATAATCCCACTCCTGCGCATGTGGATAAGGCGTATCCCAGCCGGCGACGCGGACGATGGGCGCTTCAAGATGATAGAAGCAGCTCTCCTGCACCAGCGCTGCAATCTCGCCGCCGAAGCCTGACGTCAGCGTTGCTTCATGCACCACGACGCAGCGGCCGGTCTTAGTGACCGATTGCACGATCGTGTCGAGGTCAAGCGGCAACAGGCTCCTGAGATCGATGATCTCGGCATCCACGCCGGTCTCCTCGGCTGCGGCAAGCGCCACATGCACCATCGTGCCATAGGCGATGACGGTCACGGCGCTGCCCTTGCGGCGGATCTCGGCCTTGCCGATCGGCACCGTGTAATGTCCGTCCGGTACTTCGCTCAATTCATGCTTCGACCAGGGAATGACCGGCCGGTCATGATGTCCGTCGAACGGGCCGTTGTACAGCCGCTTGGGTTCGAGGAACATCACCGGGTCCGGATCCTCGATCGAGGCGATCAGCAGGCCCTTGGCGTCATAGGGATTGGACGGCATCACGACCTTGAGGCCGCAGACATGGGTGAACAGCGCTTCCGGGCTTTGGCTGTGCGTCTGCCCGCCGAATATGCCGCCGCCGGTGGGCATGCGCAGCACGATCGGGCAGGTGAAGTCGCCGGCCGAACGATAGCGTATGCGGGCGGCCTCCTGGGTGATCTGGTCATAGGCCGGGTACATGTAGTCGGCGAACTGGATCTCGACGCAGGGTTTGAGGCCGTAGGCCGCCATGCCGATGGCGGTGCCGACAATGCCGGATTCGCTGATCGGCGCATCGAAGCAGCGCGTCTTGCCATATTTCGCCTGCAGGCCCTGGGTACAGCGGAACACGCCGCCGAAATAGCCGACATCCTCGCCGAACACGACCACGTCGTCGTCGCGCTCCATCGACACGTCCATGGCGCTGCGCACCGCCTCGATCATCGTCATCTTGGGCATGTCAGTATCCTGCTTTCTGGCGCTGGCGGCGAATGTGGGGCGGCATTTCGGCATAGACGCCTTCGAAAATATCCCGCACCGATGGGCCGCCGCCGGCATGCAATGTGCCATGCGCCTCGGCCTGCTTCTGGGCCTGAATTACTTCGTCGGTGATCTCGGCTTCGGTCTGCTTGTGGCGATCGTCGGACCAGATGCCGCGCAGGATCAGATGGTTCTTGAGCCGGAGGATCGGGTCGCCGAGCGGCCATGCTTCGGATTCCGTCTTCGGGCGATAGGCGCTCGGATCGTCCGACGTCGAATGCGCACCGGCGCGGTAGGTCACGTATTCGACAAGCGTCGGTCCGAGGTTCCTCCGCGCCCGCTCCGCCGCCCACTTCGCCACCGCGTGAACGGCGAGATAGTCATTGCCATCGACCCGCAGCGCCGGGATGCCGAAGCCCAGGCCGCGCGCCGCGAATGTCCCGGAGCCACCACGCGCGATGCCCTGGAAGGTCGAGATAGCCCACTGATTGTTGACGATGTTGAGGATGACGGGCGCCTTGTAGGTCGAGGCGAAAACCAGCGCCGAATGGAAATCCGATTCCGCCGTCGAACCGTCGCCGATCCAGGCAGCCGCAATTTTCGTGTCGCCCTTGATGGCGGAAGCCATTGCCCAACCCACCGCCTGCACATATTGCGTCGCGAGGTTGCCCGAGATGGTGAAGAAGCCATGCTCCTTCGAGGAATAGAGCACCGGCAACTGGCGGCCTTTGAGAGGGTCGAGTTCGTTGGAATAGATCTGGTTCATCATCTCGACCATCGGAAAGCCGCCCGCGATCAGCAGGCCGGCCTGGCGATAGGTCGGGAAATTCATGTCGCCTTTCACCAGCGCCTTGCGGAAAGCGGTGCTCACCGCCTCCTCGCCGAGATGTTGCATGTAGAACGAGGTCTTGCCCTGCCGCTGCGCCATCACCATGCGGGCGTCGAAGGCGCGCAGCCGCATCATGTCGCGCAAGCCCGCCAGCGCTTCCTCGTCGGTCAGCGAGCCGGCCCAGGGGCCGACAGCCTCGCCCGAGCGGTTGAGCACGCGGATGATCGAATAGGCCAGGTCGCGCATGTCCTCTGGCGCCGCAGCCACCTCGGGCCTTGGCACGGAGCCCGCCTTGGGAATTTTGACGTTGGAGAAATCCGGCTGGCCACCGGGGCGCACGGCGGGTTCGGGCACGTGGAGGCTGAGCTTGTTTGTTTCGGTCATGCTTGTCGTTCCTCCAGAACCTTAGTGCCGCTCGATGGCGATAGCCGTGGCCTCGCCGCCGCCAATGCAGACCGCGGCCATGCCGCGCTTGAGATCATAACGCGCGAGCGCCGCAAGTAGCGTCACGATTATGCGAGCGCCAGAAGCGCCGATCGGATGGCCGAGCGCGCAGGCGCCGCCATGGACGTTGACCTTGTCATGCGGCAGGTCGAGATCGCGCATCGCCGCCATGGCGACGACGGCGAAGGCCTCGTTGATCTCGAAAAGGTCGACATCGGCGAGGTTCCAGCCGGTCTTGTCGCTCAGCTTGTTGAGCGCGCCGATCGGTGCTGTCGCAAAAAGATTGGGCGCCTGTGCATGCGTGGCATGGCCGGTGATCGTGGCGAGTGGTGTAAGCCCTCGGCGCTCGGCTTCCGAACGGCGCATCAGAACCAACGCGGCGGCGCCATCCGAAATCGAACTCGAATTGGCGGCTGTCACCGTGCCGCCATCGCGGAAGGCAGGCTTCAACGATGGGATTTTGTCGAGCCTGGCCTTGCCGGGCTGCTCGTCGCGTTCGACGACGCTCTCGCTGCGACCGCTCTTCACGCTCACCGGTGTGATCTCGGCATCGAACATGCCCTCGGCAATCGCCTTCTGCGCCCGGGTCAGCGATGTGATCGCAAAGTCATCCTGCGCCGGACGGGTGAACTGGTAGGCCTCGGCGCAATCCTCGGCGAATGTGCCCATCAGCCGGCCCTTGTCATAGGCATCTTCCAGACCATCGAGGAACATATGGTCGATGACGCGGCCATGGCCGAGCCGGTATCCACCGCGCGCCCGGTCGAGCAGGTAGGGAGCGTTGGTCATGTTCTCCATGCCGCCCGCGACCGCGATGCTGGAACTGCCGGCGGCGATAAGATCATGCGCCAGCATGACCGCCTTCATCCCCGATCCGCACATCTTGTTGATGGTGGTCGCGCCCGTCGCATAAGGAATACCAGCGCCGATCGCCGCCTGCCGCGCCGGTGCCTGGCCGAGACCGGCGGGCAGCACGCAGCCGAATAGAACCTCGTCCACGCTCACGGCGTCCATACCGCTGCGGGACAGTGCGGCCGAAATCGCCGTCGCGCCCAGTTGCGGCGCCGTGGCCCCTGAAAGCTCGCCCTGGAACCCGCCCATCGGCGTGCGGGCCATGCCGGTGATGACAACAGGGTCATGGGATGTCATGGACGTCTCCTTCACTTCGGCGCCATGCGCAGCGCGCCATCGAGGCGGATGACTTCGCCGTTCAGCATGTCGTTCTCAATAATATGCTGCGCCAGCGCAGCAAATTCCTGGGGCCGGCCGAGCCGGCTGGGGAAGGGTACGCTTGCCCCGAGCGAATCCTGCACATCCTGCGGCAGCCCCGCCATCATCGGCGTTTCGAATATGCCCGGCGCGATCGTCACGACGCGGATGCCGTGGCGCGCAAGTTCGCGCGCGATCGGCAAGGTCATCGACACGACGCCGCCCTTGGAGGCCGCGTAGGCCGCCTGGCCGATCTGGCCATCATAGGCGGCGATCGAGGCAGTGTTGATGATGACGCCACGCCCACCATCGGCGCCCGGCTCCTGCTTGGCGATCGCCTCGGCCGCCAGCCGGATCATATTGAATGTTCCAATGAGGTTGATTGATATAGCGCGGGTGAAGCTCGCGAGCGCGTGCGGTCCTTCCCGGCCAAGCACCTTCTCGCCCGGCGCGATGCCGGCGCAATTCACCAGCCCATGCAGATGACCAAACGTGTTGATCGCCGTTGAGATCGCCCTCGCTGCCTCGGCTTCATCGGTCACGTCGGTGCGGATGAACTTCGCGGCCGGGCCGAGTTCAGCGGCAACCGCAGCGCCTGCAGCTCCATTGACATCGGCAACGACCACATGCGCGCTTTCAGCCACGAGCCTGCGCGCCACGGCGGCACCGAGACCCGAGCCCCCGCCGGTGACGACAAAAACCTTACCGCTGATCCGCATGCGATCTCCTCAACTCACTCCGGATTTGACAATAGCACCCTTCAATGTTTATTTCAGCGCAAATTTGAATTGGGAGGAAGCGCGATGGCGACAGTAATGATCCAATACTGGCTGAAACTGTAGATCAATTGATCCAGATGCGTGAACTGGACTCTTTCGATCGCAAGATTCTTGCCATACTCGGCGAAGACGGCCGCATCAGCTGGCGCGATCTCGCGGCAAAAATCGGCCTGTCCTTCTCGCCGACGCTCAGGCGCGTGCGGCAACTGGAGGAGAGCGGCACCATCCAGGGCTATACTGCGGTACTCGACGAAAGCCGCCTGCTCGGCACCATCGGCGTCTTCATCTCGGTCACGCTCGAGCGCCAGACCAAGGATGTGCTGATCGCCTTCGAGGAGCGCGTATCGTCGGTTCCCGAGGTTGTAGGCGGCTACCAGACATCGGGCAGCTCGGATTACCTGCTGCATGCCATGGTGCGCGACTTGCCGCATTACCAGGAACTGCTGGATTTCCTGACGACGGTGCCCGGCGTCGCCCGCATCCAGTCGAATTTCGCGATCAAGACCTTCATCCGCCGTTCGGTTTCGGTGGGCGAGAGGAAAGGCGGCTCGTAAGGGCCAATGAGAGGAATGCCGCAAAGCGGGAGACCGGAAGGCGCTTTGCGGGTGAGCCATGCTGGAGTAGGTTGAACCCAGCGGGCCCAAGTGGAGGAACTGACTATGGATCTCGCCGCTTTGTTCGATGCCGATCTCGGAGACGATATTGGCGCGCTGCGCGACAGCGTACAGAAATTCGCCGCCGACCGGATCGCCCCGCTCGCGATGGAAACCGACCGCGAGGATCGTTTCCCCAGGCATCTCTGGCCTGAGATGGGCGCGCTCGGCCTGCATGGTATCACCGTGAAGGAAGAATTCGGCGGCGCCGACATGGGCTATCTCGCCCATTGCGTGGCGCTGGAAGAGGTCAGCCGTGCATCGGCATCGGTCGGCCTCTCCTATGGCGCCCACTCCAACCTCTGCATCAACCAGATCAACCGCTGGGGCACGGCGGAGCAGAAGAACCGCTATCTCCCTAAGCTCATTTCAGGCGAGCACGTCGGTTCGCTCGCGATGAGCGAAACCGGCGCCGGCTCCGACGTCGTGTCGATGAAGCTGAAAGCCGACAAGAAGGGCGATCGCTATGTGCTGAACGGCACCAAGATGTGGATCACCAATGGCCACGAAGCCGATACGCTGGTGGTGTACGCTAAGACCGATATGGCCGCCGGACCACGCGGCATCACTGCCTTCCTGATCGAGAAGACCTTCAAGGGTTTTCGCCCGGCACAGAAACTCGACAAGCTCGGCATGCGCGGCTCACCGACGTCGGAACTGGTGTTCGAGGATTGCGAAGTGCCTGAGGAGAATATCCTCGGCAAGCTTGACGGTGGCGTCGGTGTGCTGATGAGCGGGCTCGATTTCGAGCGCGCCGTGCTGGCCGCCGGCCCCATCGGCATCATGCAGGCGGCGATGGATCTGGTCCTGCCCTATAGCCGCGAGCGCCACCAGTTCGGCAAGGCGATCGGCGAATTCCAGCTTGTCCAGGGCAAGATCGCCGACATGTACACGGCGATGAATTCTTCCCGCGCGTATGTCTACGCCGTGGCCCGCGCCGCCGACCGCGGCCGCATCACCCGTCAGGATGCCGCCGGCGCCATCCTGTTTGCCGCCGAGCGCGCGACCCAGGTGGCGCTCGATGCGATCCAGCTTCTCGGTGGTTCGGGTTACGTCAACGACAGTTCGGCGGGCCGGCTGCTGCGCGATGCTAAGCTTTACGAAATCGGCGCCGGCACCAGCGAGATCCGGCGGATGCTGATCGGGCGCGAATTGTTCAAGAGCAATGCGTGAGGGGATGATGGCTGGCTTTGTGTTTGTCGATAAAGACCCCGCCCCAACCCCTCCCCACAAGGGGGAGGGGCTTCATCGCCGCGCCGTCTTATTCTCCTCAAATCGTTTCCACTCGCAGCAACGTTGCGAGGAGAAAGACGACGGCCGCAACGGGTTAGCCCCTCCCCCTTGTGGGGAGGGGGCGGGGCGGGATCTTTCTGCCCGGAATAGAGGCCTCACCTAATGAAGCTCACCTCCACCCTCCCTCACCACGCCACCTTCGACGCGAACACCGCCTACATGCGCGGCCTCGTCGACGACCTGAAATCCAAAGTCTCGACCATCGCCATCGGCGGCGGAGAGAAAGCCCGTGAGCGCCACCTCTCGCGCGGAAAACTTCTGCCGCGCGACCGGATCGACGGCCTGCTCGATCCCGGCACGCCTTTCCTCGAATTCTCGCAATTCGCCGCCTACAATGTCTATGACGAACCCATTCCGGCCGCCGGCATTCTCACCGGCATCGGTCGTGTCTCTGGGCGCGAATGCGTCATCATTGTCAACGATGCGACGGTGAAGGGCGGCACCTACTATCCGCTGACGGTCAAGAAGCACCTCCGCGCCCAGGAGATCGCCCGCGAGAACAAGCTGCCCTGCATCTACCTGGTGGATTCCGGCGGCGCCAACCTGCCGAACCAGGACGAGGTCTTCCCCGATCGCGATCACTTCGGCCGCATCTTCTACAATCAGGCGACCATGTCCGCCGAGGGCATTCCTCAGATCGCCGTGGTTATGGGAAGCTGCACCGCCGGCGGCGCCTATGTGCCCGCGATGAGCGACCAGTCGATCATCGTCAAGAACCAGGGCACGATCTTCCTCGGCGGCCCGCCGCTGGTCAAGGCCGCGACCGGCGAGGTCGTGTCTGCCGAGGACCTCGGCGGCGCTGACGTCCATTCCCGCACATCAGGGGTCACCGACCACTATGCGAACGACGACCGGCACGCACTGGCGATGGCGCGCAGCATCGTCGGAACGCTCAATCGGCCCAAGCTGGTCGACCTCGAACTGCGTGCGAGCACCGAGCCGCTCTATCCCACCAGCGATCTGCACGGCATCGTGCCATCCGATGCGCGCAAACCATTCGACGTGCGCGAGGTGATCGCCCGCATCGTCGATGGATCGGATTTCGACGAGTTCAAGGCGCTCTACGGCACGACCTTGGTCTGCGGCTTCGCCCACATCTTCGGCTATCCCGTCGGCATCGTCGCCAACAATGGCATCCTGTTTTCGGAATCGGCGCTCAAGGGTGCCCACTTCATCGAACTCTGCGCTCAGCGCGGCATTCCGCTCGTCTTTCTGCAGAATATCACGGGCTTCATGGTCGGCCGGAAATACGAGGCCGGCGGCATCGCCAAGGACGGTGCCAAACTGGTGACGGCGGTCGCCTGCGCCAAGGTGCCGAAATTCACCGTGGTCATCGGCGGCTCGTTCGGCGCCGGCAATTACGGCATGTGCGGCCGGGCCTATTCGCCGCGTTTCCTCTGGATGTGGCCGAATGCCCGCATCTCCGTCATGGGCGGCGAACAGGCGGCGTCGGTTCTGGCGCAGGTGCGTCGTGACGGGATGGAAGCAAGCGGCAAGAGCTGGTCTGCCGAGGAGGAAGAGGCCTTCAAGGCGCCGATCCGCGACAAATACGAGATCGAAGGCCACCCCTACTATGCCAGCGCCCGGCTGTGGGACGACGGCATCATCGATCCGGCCGATACCCGCATGGTGCTGGGCCTGGGTATTTCGGCCTCGCTCAATGCGCCGATCGAACCGACCCGGTTCGGCATTTTCAGGATGTGAGGCAGTGATGTTCAAGAAAATCCTGATAGCCAATCGCGGCGAAATCGCCGCCCGCGTCATCCGCACTGCGCGCCGGATGGGCGTCGAGACGGTCGCCGTCTATTCCGAAGCCGACCGCGATGCCCAGCATGTGGCGCTCGCCGACGATGCCCGCCTGATTGGTCCCGCGCCGGCACGGCAATCCTATCTCGACCAGCAGAAGGTTATCGCGGCCGCAGTCGATAGCGGCGCCGAGGCCGTGCATCCCGGCTATGGCTTCCTGTCGGAGAATGCCGATTTCGCCGACGCCTGCACGGCAGCCGGCCTGATCTTCATCGGACCACCCGCATCGGCGATCCGCGCCATGGGCGGCAAAAGCGAAGCCAAGGCGCTGATGGCGGGCGCCGGCGTGCCGCTGGTGCCCGGCTATCACGGCGCGGACCAGTCGCCAGAGGTGCTGTTCGCTGAAGCGGCCGATGTCGGCTATCCCGTGCTGATCAAGGCTTCGGCCGGCGGCGGCGGCAAGGGCATGCGTGTGGCGGAAACGCCCGACGTTTTCGCGGCCGAACTAGCGGGCGCCAAGCGCGAGTCGATGGCGTCCTTCAGCGACGACCGGATGCTAATCGAGAAATATCTCGTGCGCCCCCGCCATGTCGAAGTGCAGGTCTTCGCCGACAATCACGGCAATTGCCATTCGCTGTTCGAGCGCGATTGCTCGATCCAGCGGCGTCACCAGAAGGTCATCGAGGAGGCACCGGCGCCGGGGCTCTCCCCGGACCTGCGCAAGCGGATGGGCGAGGCTGCGGTGGCTGCGGCAAAAGCCATTGGCTATTCCGGCGCGGGTACGATTGAATTCCTGCTCGATAGCAGGGGCGAATTCTACTTCATGGAAATGAACACACGGCTGCAGGTCGAGCATCCCGTCACGGAGTTCATCACCGGCCTCGATCTCGTGGAGTGGCAGCTGCGGGTTGCTTCCGGCGAGCGGCTGCCCGAGAGCTGGCGCGACCTCACGATCAACGGCCATGCGATCGAGACGCGCATCTATGCCGAGGATGCCGCCAATGGCTTCCTGCCCTCGACCGGCCTCGTCTCGCATCTGAGGATGCCCGAGGCTGGCCCGCATGTCCGCATCGACAGCGGCATCCGCGCGGGAGATCGTATCACCGTGCATTATGATCCGATGATCGCCAAGCTGGTCGTCTGGGACAAGGACCGCACGGCTGCCGTTTCGCGCATGCGGCGCGCACTGGCCGATACCGCGATTACAGGCGTTAGCAGCAATGTCGGCTTTCTCTCGCGGCTGGTCGGCCTGCCGTCGTTCGAACAGGCCCACCTCGACACCGGCTTCATCGGCCGCCACGAGGACGAACTTCTCGCAGCGCCAGCGATCGATGCGTCGTCCATCGCGCTGGCCGGCCTTGGCCTCCTGCTTCATCGACGCGCCACCGCGGAACGGCAGGCAGCGGCGTCATCCGATGCTTCCAGTCCTTGGTCCCGGATGAATGGCTTCCGGTTGAATGTTCCCGCTCGCGAAACATTGCGCATCGAACTCGATGGGAAATTGGTTACGCCGACAGTTCAGCATCTCGATCGGGGCTTCCGCTTCGAGCACGAGGGCACCGGCCTTGATATCGATGGCACATTGAGTACAGAAGGCACGTTGGATGCCCGCATCGGCGATCGGAAAGTCCGTGGTTTCTTCTGGGGCGACGGCCAGCGCTTCGATCTCTTCTCCGAGGGGCAACATCTCCACATCACGCTTCCCGATCCGATGGGCGAGGGCGGTTCCGAAGCTGCGGCTGGCGCAATGACCGCACCCATGCCCGGCATCATCCGCGCGATCCTTGCCACTCCCGGCGAGCGTGTCGTGAAGGGCACGGCACTGATCATCATGGAAGCGATGAAGATGGAGCACACGATTCGCGCACCGGCCGATGGCGTGGTCGATGCCTTCAACTGCGCCGAAGGCGCGATGACCGAGGCGGGCACTGTGCTCGTGTCGTTCACGCCGGAGGCCGGGTCATGACGCTGCCGACGAAGGTGAAAATCGTCGAAGTCGGGCCACGAGATGGCCTGCAGAACGAAGCGGCCATCGTTCCCGCCTCCGTGAAGATCGAGCTCGTCGATCGCCTCGCACGTGCAGGCTTGCCGGTGGTGGAAGCGGGCTCCTTCGTCTCGCCGAAATGGGTGCCGCAGATGGCCGATTCGGCTGAGGTCTTCGCCGGCATTTCCAGACAAGGGGGCACGTCTTATCCGGCGCTGGTTCCTAATATGAAGGGGCTGGAAGCCGCACTTGCCGTCGGCGTTGAAGAGATCGCGGTCTTCGTCTCGGCTTCAGAAGGCTTCAGCCAGAAGAATATCGCTTGCTCGCGTGCCGAAAGCCTCGAGCGGTTGGCACCGGTGACCACGCGGGCGATAGCCGAGGGGTTGAAGGTCCGCGGCTACCTTTCCTGTGTCGCCGGCTGCCCCTATGACGGCGATGTTCCCGTTGCCGCCGTCGTCGAGATGTCGAACGCTTTGATCGGCATGGGTTGCTACGAACTCTCGCTCGGCGACACGATCGGTGTCGGCACCGCGGATCAGATGCGCGGCATCATCAGGGGCGTGGCTGGCTCCGTGCCGAAGGACCGGATCGCCATGCATTTCCATGACACCTGCGGCCAGGGCGTCGCCAACGTGTTGGCCAGCCTGGAGGAGGGCATTTCGGTCTTCGACAGTTCCGTGGCCGGTCTCGGCGGTTGCCCCTATGCGCGGGGCGCCAGCGGCAATGTCGCGACCGAGGATGTGGTCTATCTGCTGCGTGGTCTCGGGATCGAGACCGGTGTTAATCTCGATACGGTTGCTGAGATCGGCGGCTGGATCAGCGAACGCCTCAACCGTCCCAATGCCGCGCGGGCCGGCCGGGCGATCCTGGCGAGAAGGGAGGCTTGACATGGCCGAGGAACTGCTCGTCGAACGCCGAGGGTCCGTGCTCTGGCTGACGCTCAATCGGCCCGAGAGGCACAATGCCATCAATGGCGCGATGACGGCAGCGCTGGTTGAGGCGCTTGGTGAGGCCTCGACCGATATAGGCGTCAGGGCGATCGTCCTGACGGGAGCCGGCGAACGAACGTTCTGTTCCGGCGCCGACCTCAAGGACCAATCCAGCATGTTCGCCTCGGCGGGCGGGACGAACCCGATCGGCAATGTGCTGCGGGCGGTTCAGGCGTGCAGCAAGCTCGTGGTCGCCCGTCTCAACGGTTCGGCGCTTGCCGGCGGCCTTGGTCTCGTCGCGGCCTGCGATCTCGCCTATGCTGCCCATCACGCCAAGTTCGGCCTGCCCGAAGTGCGCGTCGGCGTCTTTCCGATGATGATCGCAACACGCCTGACGCGCCAGATCCCCGAGCGCCGTTTCCGAGAGATGGCTTATCTCGGGGAGACGATCGGCACTGAGGAGGCCGAACGCCATGGCCTCATCAATCGCGCGGTTCCCGCTGCCGAACTCGACGCCCTCATCCAGTCAGTTCTCGACAAGCTTATGCTCGGCGCGCCGGGTGCGATCTCGGCCGGCAAGCAGGCCCTGTCAGAGATGCAGGACATGCCGCAGACCGAACGGCTGGCATATGCCGAGCGCATGATCGCCACATTGGGCGAAAGCACCGAGGCGCGCGAGGGCCGCACCGCCTTCGCCGAAAAGCGCAGGCCGGGCTGGGTGCTTAGCGCAGACGACGTTTAGAGCGCTTCATTGTTAAATGGAAACAGTTCTGTTGGCTCAAACGGAGTCGGATGGTCGACCGGTGGGCCACGTGTCGTAGCCAAAGCATACGGCCAAGCCGGCCGGTCGATCAGCCGGCCCGTTTCAGCCAACCCGAAGGGCCGGGCATCTTTCCGCCATGACCTGCGGCGCCGGGCAGAACTGCTTCCATTTAGCAATGAAACGCTCTAACCGTGAGAAAGCGACGCCACCCGCAGCGCGACGACGATCAGTAGTCGATGCCTGCGACTTCCGCGAGCCGATCGATATCGTGGATAGTGACGCTGCGAGTGGTCTCGATGCGGATCACCTTTTCCTGCTTCAGCTTGGTCACCTGCCGGCTGACGGTCTCGATGGTGAGGCCAAGAAAATCCGCGATGTCCTGCCTGCTCAGCGGCAGTTCGAACCGCAGTGTTCCGCTGCTGTCGCCATCACTGTGGGTGGCGATGAGGTGCAGGAAGCTCGCGACCTTCTCGCGCGCCGTCTTGCGGCCGAGTGTCAGCATCCAGTCGCGCGCATCGTCGAGTTCGACCAGCGCCTGGCTGTGGAGCCGGTGTCCGAGATCAGGCGCACGCATCACCATGCGGTCGAGTGCAGACTTGGCGACAACGCAGATTTCGATATCGGTGGCCGCCTCTGCGGTCAGCGCACTGTCATTGGCGAAGGGCCGGCCGATGAAACCGGGTGCGAATTGCAGCCCGACGATCTGCTGGCGTCCATCGGACATTCTCTTGGTGAGCTTGACGACACCCTTGATGATATTTGCATAGGAGACGATGCGTTCTCCCTGGCTGAGCAGTTCCGAACCATGATCAACTTTCCGGCGCGCGGTGAAGCGGCTGAGTTCGGAAAGTTGCCCGTCTGTCATGGCACCGCAGATGCCGCCCTCGCGCGTCTCACACGAGCGGCATGCCAATGGCATCTCCACAACGTGAAAATCTTTCCTTCGCGCTTCCATGGCTCCACTCGCTTCCGATGGACAGATAGTCATCCCACCTAAATTTGAAGATTTGGGTTTATCTAAAGAGCGCGCCCTGCGATTGTTTTACAATCCCCACTTCTTATGAGTGAGAGGTCGATTTTGATGGAAATCAATTCAAACGCTCCACCGAAGAGGGGACGAAGCCTGCTTTGGAGGCCTCGACGGCGGCAATCGGGAGAGCTGTGCGGATTATCGTCGAGGGCATCATTTCCCAAGGGAACGGTACCGGGGCTTTGTGCATTTCGAGTCCTGACGGCAGCATTCTTGAAAAAGCGTAGCCTGTTTGGTTGTCAAATCCGCCTTGACGGTTGACACGTCATGCAACTCACGTGAAGGAGTGCTAACGGGTGGCGGTTTCGAACTGCTCAGGCAGGGCCGGGATATGGACGGGAAGACAGGAAGACCAATACTTTCGCTGAAATTCAAGACCTCGCCTCCTTCAGGAGAGGCGCCGGCTGTGGATCAGCGCAAGAGCGCGCCCGAAAAACCCGTGGCGGTTGCACCCAAGGCCGACGTCGCGGCCAAGCCTTTCGCCATGCCGAAGCCCGTCCTCGCGCGCAAGCAGGCGTTGCGGGAAGTGTTCGTGGCCAAGACCATGGCCAAGCCGGAAAAGCCGGTCGAGGACCACAAGGCTGCACCGCCGATCGAGCCCGCCGCCTTCAAGGCGGCGACCAAGGCAGCGATGAAGGCCGCGTCTTCCGTCGTCGCCGATCCGGCCTGGCAGAGTGCCGATCTTCAGAAAAGCTATCAGGAAGCAAAGAGCCACGCCCAGCCGGTTCACCGCAAGCAGGCCAAGCTGATCAGCGGCATCGTCATGCGACGGGTGGCACCTGACCTGCCCGAGGAATCCGAAACCCGGAGCCTCGCCATGCGCGCGGCGTATGCGGCGGCGTTCGCAAGTCTGATCGGCAGCGCCGAAGAAATCTCACCGGGCGCGGGCGCCTAGTTACGCCGCTTTGACTTCCGCGATCTTGCGGAGCAGGTCCGAGATCGGCTTGGGCCGCCCGAGGAAATAACCCTGGGCTTCGTCGCAGCCCTCACTGAGCAGGATTTCGAGCTGATCCTGCGTCTCGACGCCTTCGGCGAGCACCGGGACTTCGAGGCTCTGCCCGAGTGCGAGGATGGCGCGAATGATCGCCTTCGCTTGCGGGCTTGTTTCCACCTCGTTCATGAAGCTGCGGTCGAGCTTGATCTTGTCGAAGGGGAAGGCACGTAGCGTCTCGAGCGACGAATAGCCGGTTCCGAAATCGTCGATGGCGATCGATACACCGAGATCCTTGATCTGCCTGAGCGTCATCAGCGCGCGGTTCTTGTCGGTGATGATCGAGCTTTCGGTGATCTCGATTTCGAGGCGCTTGGGGTTCAGGCCGGTTTCAATCAGCACGTTGCGGACGATCGCCGCCATGTCGGCATGGCCGAGCTGGACCGGGGAAAGGTTGACCGCGATCTTGTGCGGCATTTCCCAGGTCGCGGCTTCGCGGCAGGCTTCCGCCAGCACCCATTCGCCGATCGGCAGGATGGCGCCGCATTCCTCGGCCAGCGTGATGAAATCCATCGGCGGCACGTTGCCGCGCTCGGGATGATACCAGCGGAGCAGCACTTCGTATCCGGTGATCGCACCGGTCGCGACGGATTTCTGGACCTGGTAGTTCAGGTGGAACTGTTTCTTTTCAATCGCGACCCACAAATCGTTGGCCAGCGCGCGACGGCTGCGGGCGGCCTCGTCCATCGCACCTTCGTAGAAGCAGACGCGCTGGATGATCGAGTTCTTGGCGCGGTACATGGCGAGGTCGGCATTCGCGAGCAACTGTTCGCCGTCCGTCGCATCCGCCGGATAGAGTGCGATGCCGAGGCTGGCGCCGGTGCGGACTTCGAAGCTGTCGATATTCATGTCGCCGACGAGGCATTTTTCGAGCCGGCCGGCGAAATCGTGCAGTTCCGACATGTCGGTGAAGCGCTTGATCGCCGCGAATTCATCGCCGCCGAAGCGGGCAACAAATTCGCCCTGTTGGAGTGCTGCGGTCATCGCCTCGGCGAGTGCGACAAGCACCTGGTCGCCGGCGGCATGGCCGTGCTGGTCGTTGATCTCCTTGAACTTGTCGAGATCGATGCCGATCACGGCGACTTTGGCGTGGGTACGCTCGGCCAGCTTGATCTCGTCGTCGAGCATTTCGTTGAATTCCGCCCGGTTCGGCAAGCCCGTGAGGCCGTCATGCCGCGCCATGTAAGCGATCTTTTCCTCCGACTGGAGGCGCTGGGTGATGTCCTCGAAGGTAACGACCCAGCCGCCATCGCTGGTGGCGTTGTAGATCGCCTGGATCGAGCGGCCGTCCTGATATTTCTGGATCGTGCTGCCGGAGCCCGAGCGCACCACTGCCATGGCCCGTTCGTAATGCTCCGCCGCGCGGGGAAGCGCGATTTCGGGCAGTTGGAAACGGTTCAGAAAAGCCTGTTCGAGGATCTCGCGATAGAGGCGGCCGGCAACGGCCAGGCTCGCGGGGAAGCCGAAGATTTCGCTGTAGTGCTTGTTGGCCAGCACCAGACGCTCGTCCTTGTCGAACAGGCAGATGCCTTGCGACATGTTTTCGAGTGCGATGTCGAGATTGCGCGTGACAGTCGCGATGCCGTCCTCGTTCTGCTTCTGTCTGGTCTTGTCGCGCGTGATGCTGGCATAGCCGAGAAGCTTGCCGCTCTCGTCGCGAATCGGGTCGATCACGACATGCGCCCAGAAAGACGAACCGTCCTTGCGGAATCGCCAGCCCTCGTCCTCGAACTTCCCTTCGGTCAGCGCGGTCGCAAGCGCACGCGCCGGCAGACCCTTGCGTCGATCTTCCCAGGAATAGAACTTTGCAAAATCCTGGCCCACGATCTCGTCGGCGGTGTAGCCCTTGGCGCGTTGCGCGCCGGCATTCCAGTTGCTCACGCGGCCTTCGACGTCGAGCATATAAATGGCATAGTCGGTCACGCCCTGCACGAGGCGCTTGAAATTGGCTTCGCTCGCCGCCGCCTGGCTTTCGGCGCGAACGGCGAATGTCATCGCCATCAGTCCCGATGTCAGCAGCGACAGCGAGGTCGCGGCGATGCTGATCACCATCACCGACGGAGAGAGCAGCGACGCAGGATCGAGCGTCTCGACGCTTGACACGACGGTCACCCCACCCATGGCGGTAAAGTGCAGCAAAACGACCCCAAGGGTTAGCAGGATCGTGCCGCCAAATTTGCGCGTGTTGTGAGATTTCGCAGTGGAGGCGACACAGAAGGCCAGCGTTGAAAGCGCTGCTCCGATTACGATCGACGCCACCACATAGGCATGATCCCAGATGATGGAGCCGGGGAATTCGATGGCAGTCATCCCGGTAAAGTGCATGCTTGCCACGCCCGAACCGAACAGGACACCCGCTGCGGCGTAGCCGGTAAATCCACGGAGGAACGCGGCACAGGCGACTGCGGCAAAGGTTGCCACGATCGCCATCGCCAGCGACAAGAAGGTGAGTTCGGGTTCGTATCCCACAACGACGCCTGGGTCGTAGGCAAGCATAGCAATAAAATGCGTCGACCAGATTCCGAATCCGCCAGATGCGCCGGCCACCCCTAGCCAGATCCAGCGTGCCAGCCCCGACCCTTCGTTGCCGCGCTGGACCAGGACGATCGTCGCATGGCTTGCCAGGAAGCAGATGAGGCCGGCCAAGGCAACGAGCCAAAGATTATGTTCGACCGCCAAGCAGGAGAGAACTCGATACATTATGACCACCAACTAAACTGAGTGTGGCGAACGTATCGGCGGGCACTTAAGGAAAATTGAATCGCAGTCAGGATGATGCAACGATTTCAGTGTCTTAAATGCAATGGTTGTAACCGGCGCAGGGAACATCAGGATTTCTTGCTGATTTTTGTCAAGAATAGGCTGCGCTGTCGTAACCACCGCCTTTGATTTCTCTTATTTTTCCAGTCCGGTAACGATTTCTTTACCGAGAAGTCGATCGCGTAGCGAAACTACATATGCATTGACTTGATACAATTTATACGGGCGTATCTAGATGACAATTAGACATGGCTCGGTTTCCCATGCATCCAATTTGCTCCTCTGTGCGTTAATCCCCGTCGAAAGGAGATCACCATGTTCAATATATCTGACATCAAGGAACATGCCGAAGTGGTTGGCGCCGATGGCCGCCACGTCGGTACCGTCGATGGCATCGAGGGCGACCGCATAAAGCTGACGCGTAGCGAGAACGATCCTGGCCATCAGGACCACCACCATTTTATTTCATTCGACAATGTTGCCGGGGTAGAGGGCGGTCGCGTCAAGTTATCCGTAAATGGCGCCGATGCCATCGAGGAGAGCGACGGCCAGTCCCTTCACTGAAGATGATCCGCTCAGGGAGCCGGTACGACCCGGCCCGTCCAGCTTTAGCATAAGGAGTTTTGCAATGGATCAGCGCAACCAGGATGCCAGCAGCGGCGTCGGTCGGCGCGGCGAACCCGTCCGCGGTAACGACCACGACATGCAGATCGACAAGGAAACCGGCCTGCCGGTCGCGATTGTTCCCGATGGGGAAAAGCAGGATACGACGCCGGAAGTGCCGAAGAAGGATCGTTTGAATATCGATCCGGAAAGCCGCATTCCGAAGCCCGTTCAGCCGGATTTGGCCTGAATCGCTAGCTGATTGAGCGAAAGTGACAGCTGGGTAGGTTCAGTCGCCGATATCGTCGTCGCCGACCGGCCCACCCTCGTTCTCGAGGTTGGCAACCCGCTTCGCCTCGGAGCGGGTGAATCTGAGCCTCACGCCGATGCCACCATGCGCATCCTCGGGTACGAACACAGCGCCATACGCTTCGAGTTGATGACCCAACCGCGTGATGATCTCGGCATCGGGTTCGGCCAGCTTTTTCTCGAAGGCCCGGATGACATCTTCCTCGACACCGGTCGTCTCCGATAGCATCTCACGGGAGATATCGGTCAGGGCGCGGGCGGCACGGCATTGGGCGGCTGTGATGGTCATCGTTGTCACTCGCAAACGTCAATCCATTGGGCATCGGTCAGTTCGGCCATGCGGGAAGGCGAAATCCTGACAGCCGCATTCGTCCCGCCGGCCGCCGGCACCACTTCGTCATAAGGCTGGAGCGAAATATCGCAGTAGACCTTGAGCGGCCTCACCAGTCCGAAGGGGCAGACGCCGCCAACGGGATGGCCGGTCTCGCGCTCGACCTCATCAAAGGAGAGCATGCGGGGCTTGGCGGAAAACTGCGCCTTGAATTTCTTGTTGTCCAGTCGCGCGGTTCCCTTGGCCGCAACGAGCACGATCTCTTCGCCGAGCCTTATGGCCAGCGTCTTTGCGATCTGTTCGGGCTTCACGCCGTGACCGGCGGCGGCCAGATCCACCGTGGCGGTGCTGACCGTGAGTTCTATGACTTCGATGTCGGGAGCCTTGGCGGCGAAGAATGCTTTTACGGATTGAACGCTCATGAAAAATGGACTGCCGCTGATTTCGCAATGAGGCCTTATAGCCGGATTTCGACAGCTTTGGAAATGCCGGAAGACTCGAACCAAGCGCCACAAATAGCATCGGCCCGAAATGCGCATGCGCACCGGGCTAGAAGTCTTTGCTGGTGACCTGTCTCAGAATATCCGCGCTGCGGCGATGTTCCGGTCGAAATCTATGCTCAGCAGTATGGTGAACGCAGCCAGCGTGAACGTGGCGATCAGCGTGGCGGTCAATCCGAGAACAATCATTGCTCTTCCTCAAGTGACTTCATCGTCATCAGGCACGGTCTTGGTAGCGGCCGTTGCTTGCTTCAAGCTTGTCGCCGTCAGGCAAAAAGGCAGTCTGTCTGCTGATCTCGCGGGTTTTAATATTAGGATTTATTTTTGTAACACCAAGTGTTTGCATGTTGCGTTAACCTTCAGGCAAGGAATTAACCATAAAGATTTAGGTCACGCCGAAATGGGATAGTTGCGTCTTTCCCCAGGCATGATGCCGCCTCGTCGTACCGGTACTCGCAATCCGGAATTCATCGAAAATGTATGCCTCTCACCGGGCTTGAGCATCCCTGCGCGTTACCGCCGGGAAGGGTCGTCCGGGCATGAAGCGAGAGGCGAAGTTCATGTCAGCCCGTCGGCTGGCATCATGCGTTTGGACGGGGAATAACTTGGTTGAGGCGGCAAAACAGGCGGGGAAGGACCAGCGGGAAGGCGGGAGCCTGAACGGCCGTCTTCGCTTTGCCGGCCTTGATGCCGCTGGCACCGCCTTGATGCGCGAGCATCGCAATCTCCTGCTGCCCCATCTCAAGAACGCGCTCCGCGACCTCTTCCACCGCTTCCAGTCCTATCCCGATGCAGCGCGGAATTTTCAGAGCGAGGCTCAGCTCGAAAGGCTGCACGACCTCGACCAGTCGCACTGGGAAGTGCTGACGGATGCCCGCTTCGATGCGCTCTATGCCGAACGCGTGCGTGCGCTCGCCGATGCCGAACGGCGCATGGGTATCGACCCACGTTGGCACATTGCCGGACATGCCGTCGTGCTGGAACATCTCGTTTCGGGACTGATCGATGAATTCTGGCCGAAATCGATGTTTGCGACTGCTGCGGCACGCAAGGCAAAGCTCGCCGACATTGTCACCGCCGTTTTGCGGACCGCGCTGGTCGATCTCGAAATCGCGGTGTCTCTTCGCTTCAACGAAAGCCGCATGAGCCATCAGCAGGCGCTGGCCGATGCGCGCAGTGCCCAGCGTGCCGAGACCAGGACGCTGCTTGCAGCCATCGCCGAGTGCCTTGCCGCGAAGGACTTCTCGGGCGGGCTGGAGACCGGCGCCGCTGATCATTACGCCGACGTGTTCGATAGCCTCAATTCCGCGCTTTCCGACATCCAGTCGGCACTCAGCACCACATCGGAGAAAAGCGAAGTTGCGCGCGCCTCCACCGGCAGGCTCTCGCTGTCCGCCACGGCGATCGCCGACGGCGTCGGCCGTTCCTCGGGCAGCCTTGCGGCGACCGCTGCGGAACTCGATGAAATCGCGACAAAGGCGGGACGCGGCGCTGCGAGCGCTAAAAGCGCCGAGGCTGCAACAGTCAAGGCCCGGCAGGCAGTGGTCACCAGCGGCGAGATCGTCAGCGAGGCCATCACAGCGATGTCCGGCATCGAGCAGTCGGCCGAGAAGATCGGCCAGATAATCGGCGTCATCGACGAGATCGCGTTCCAGACCAACCTGCTGGCGTTGAATGCCGGCATCGAGGCCGCGCGGGCCGGCGAGTCCGGACGGGGCTTTGCCGTCGTCGCGCAGGAAGTCCGCGCGTTGGCGCAGCGTTCCGCCGATGCGGCCCGCGAAATCAAGCAGCTCGTCACCGGCACCAAGACCCAGGTCGACAGCGGCGTCCAGATGGTCGCCCGTACCCAGGACGCAATCGGCGACATCGTGACCCAGGTCACCGGCATCAACGAGACGATCGTCACGCTGGCGGCCGAGACGGCTGAAACCGCCTCCGATATTGCCGCGACCGCGCGAGCGACCGCTGCCGTGAGCCAGGAACTGATGGGCACCGTCGCTCGTGCAACCGAGGCCCGGGATGAGGCGGATCAATTGCAGTCCGTCATTCTCGAACTCGGCAATACGATCAGGGAATTCCGTCTGGAACGGAGGCAGGAGCGTCCTGCATCCCGCACGCCGAAATCGCAGGCCGTGGCGGTGATCGAGCAGTTCCAGGACGACTTCGACGATTTCGAAGCGGCCCTTGGGTCGCCGGTTCTTCTCGCGGGGAGGGCGGTGGCATGACGCGCCGGCATCTCTCCGCAACATCAGGGCCGCGCGATGCGACGCGCTGGCAAGGCAGGCAGACCATCATCGATCAGGAGCCGCGACACAGAACCGGTGCCCAGGCATCGGTCACGATCCCGGACAACAAGGGGACCACCACATGAAGGGCCAGACAGCCGCAACGAAGGAACTGTCATTGGAGAAGGTGCTCGACCTCAACGAGGCCGGCAATCTCCATGGCAAGCTGATGAACTTGCGCGGTGCGGATGTGGCGATCGATGCCTCCGCCGTGGAGCGGGCGGGCGCGCTCTGCATCCAGGTCCTGATGTCGGCTGCAAAGACTTGGGAAGAAGAAAAATTGAATTTCACCTTTTCGAAGATGTCGGATGCATTGACCAAGACAATGCAGCTCATCGGCGTGAATTACGATCATCTGCTCGCAAAGGAGAGCAAATAATGAAGAAAAAAGTTCTGACGGTGGATGACTCCAGAACCATCCGCAACATGCTTCTCGTCACGCTCAACAACGCCGGATTCGAAACGATCCAGGCGGAAGACGGCATCGAGGGCCTCGAGGTTCTCGAAAATTGTGATCCCGATGTGATCGTGACCGACATCAACATGCCGCGTCTCGATGGCTTCGGCTTCATCGAAGGCGTTCGCCGCAATGAAAAATACCGGGCGATTCCAATCCTCGTGCTCACGACCGAGAGCGATGCGGAAAAGAAGAACCGCGCGCGCCAGGCTGGCGCCACGGGCTGGATCGTCAAGCCTTTCGATCCGACCAAGCTGATTGATGCCATCGAGCGCGTGACCGCCTAACCGGGAATTTACTCCTATGGATATGAACGAAATCAAAGAGATCTTTTTCCAGGAATGCGAGGAACAGCTCGCTGAACTGGAATCAGGTCTCCTCAAGATGAATGATGGCGAAACCGATTCCGAGACCGTCAACGCGGTCTTCCGGGCCGTTCATTCCATCAAGGGGGGTGCCGGCGCGTTCGGGCTGGACGATCTCGTCGCCTTCGCCCATGTGTTCGAGACCACTCTCGATTGCGTTCGATCCAACAAGCTGGACCCCGGTGCTGAAGTCATGAAGGTCATGCTCAAGTCGGCGGACGTTCTCGCCGACCTGACCAATGCGGCCCGTGACGGCGGCACCATCGATCCGAGCCGGACCACCGGCCTCGTCAAGGACCTCGAGGCGCTTGCCAATGGCGAAAGCGTCGGCGGCGGTCATGCCGAAGCAGCACCTGTCAAGGCGGCCCCGGCAAGGGCCGCACCAATGCCCGCACCGGTTGCTGCTGCTCCGGCGGACGACAGCGGGTTTACGCCCATTCCCTTCTCCTTCGACGATTTCGGCGCCGAAGAGGAAGTGGTCGCTGATGTCCCGACCTATGAAGTGAACTTCAAGCCGCGCTCTGAACTCTACACCAAGGGCAATGATGCGGCGCTGCTGCTGCGCGATCTGCGACGTGTCGGTGAAATGAGCATTCATTGCGACATGTCGGCATTGCCTGTTTTAGATGAAATGGAGCCCGAAGCGGCCTATTTCAGCTGGAAGGTCTGGATCAAGACCGAAAAGGGCGAAGACGCGATCCGCCAGGTTTTCGAATTCGCCGAGTGGGATTGCGAGCTTGAGGTCAAGCCGCTCGAGGCCAGGGCAGAGACCGCCAAGGCCGCGAACGAGGAACTGCCGATGCAGCCCGTTCCGTTCGATCTCGCCATGCTGGACGATGACGCTGCGCTGACAATGGAAGGCGAAGATCACATCGCCAGCGTCGAAACCTTGATGGCCACCGTGCAGGCCCAGGAAACCGGCGCCGCGGAGCCCGTTGCAGCACGTGCAGCGCGCGTGGCTGAGAAGAAGGAAAAGGAAGCACCCGCCGCCGCGGCCAAGTCCGGTGGCGACCCAGCCGGTGGCACGCCCACCATCCGCGTCGATCTCGACCGCGTCGACCGCCTGATCAACCTGGTCGGCGAACTCGTCATCAACCAGGCCATGTTGGCCCAGAGCGTGATCGAGAACGACCAGAGCGGCACCAATGGAATCAATATGGGTCTGGAGGAGCTGCAGCAGCTCACCCGCGAGATCCAGGACTCGGTGATGGCGATCCGTGCCCAGCCGGTGAAGCCTGTCTTCCAGCGTATGTCGCGCATCGTCCGCGAAGTCGCCGACATGGTCGGCAAATCGGTCCGCCTGATCACTGAGGGCGAGAACACCGAAGTCGACAAGACTGTCATCGACAAGCTGGCCGAGCCGCTCATGCACATGATCCGCAACGCCGTGGACCACGGCCTGGAATCGACCGAGAAGCGCGAAGCCGCCGGCAAGAACTCCGAAGGCACCGTCAAGCTGACCGCAAAGCATCGCTCGGGCCGCATCGTCATCGAACTCTCCGACGACGGCGCCGGCATCAACCGCGAGAAGGTCAAGCAGAAGGCGATCGACAACGACCTGATCCCCGCCGACGCCAACCTGTCGGACGAAGAGATCGACAACCTCATCTTCATGCCGGGCTTCTCGACCGCCGACAAGATCACCGACGTATCGGGCCGCGGTGTCGGCATGGACGTCGTCAAGCGCTCGATCCAGGCACTCGGCGGCCGCATATCGATCTCCTCGCGCCCGGGCCACGGCTCGACCTTTACCATGAGCCTGCCGCTGACGCTCGCCGTCCTCGATGGCATGGTGGTGACTGTCGCCAACCAGACCCTGGTCGTCCCGCTGACGGCAATCGTCGAAACGCTGCAACCCGAAGCCGCTGCGATCCACTCCTTCGGCGCCCATCAGAAACTGATCGCGATCCGCAATTCCTTCTGCCCGCTGGTCGATGTCGGCCGCATCCTGAACTATCGCCCCCAGCCGGCCAATCCGGTCGATGGCGTCGCACTTCTGGTGGAATCCGAGGGCGGCGGCCAGCGTGCCCTGATGGTCGATGCCATCCAGGGTCAGCGCCAGGTCGTCATCAAGAGCCTCGAGGCGAACTACACCCATGTGCCGGGAATCGCTGCTGCGACGATCCTGGGCGACGGGCGCGTGGCGCTCATCCTCGACGTCGATGCGGTTGTGGCAGCTTCGCGTGGACAGGCGCTCCGGCCTGAAAACGCGCTCGCGGCTGTCGGATGATCCAGGGAAGGGAACGGGCGTAAGCGTATGTCGTACACTGGAAAAACCATTTCGCATGGAGGCCGGGAGCTTATCGCTTTCCGCATCGGCGATCAGGAATTTACTGTGAACATCATGTCGGTTCGCGAGATTCGCGGCTGGACGTCCGCTACGCCCATGCCCCATTCGCCCGCCTACATGAAGGGCGTGATCAACCTGCGCGGCGTCGTCCTTCCGATCGTCGATCTCTCGCTCCGGCTCGGCATGAAGCCTGCCGAACCGACCCAACGGCACGTCATCATCGTGGCGCAGGTACGCGAGAAGGTCGTCGGCCTGCTGGTCGATGCGGTGTCCGATATACTGACCGTGACCGACGACAATATCCAGCCGACCCCGGAGATCGCATCCAATCTCGAACGGTCGTTTGCCCGGGGCATTCTGGCGATCGAGAGCCGGATGATCTGCGTCATCGAACTCGAATCCCTGTTCCCGGAACATGAAAGCGAAGCGGCTTGACCATGAATGTAGCCATCGATCAGCGCCGCAATCCTGACGAGGTCCTCGCAGCCGGGGAATTCCCGCTGACGCGCAAGGATCTCGCCGAGGTTTCCGCGATGATCTATTCCGATGCCGGCATCTTCCTCAACGAGACCAAGGCTTCGCTTGTCTATTCCCGGCTGTCCAAGCATATCAGGCAGCTCGGCCTGAGGAATTTCCGCGAATATTGCGCGCTGGTTTCCTCGCCGGCCGGCAGCGCGGCACGCAAGGAAATGCTGTCCTTCCTGACCACCAATTTCACGCGCTTCTTTCGCGAAAACCACCATTTCGACAATCTGCGCGATGAGGTGCTTCCGGGTCTCGTGTCGCGGCTCAAGGCCGGCGGCCGTGCCCGCATCTGGTCGGCTGCGTCGTCGGACGGGCAGGAGCCCTATTCGATCGCGCTGACCGCGCTTTCGCTCATGCCCAACATCGCCGACTACGACTTCAAGATCCTGGCGACCGACATCGATCCGAAGATCCTCGCGGCTGCCCGCCTGGGCGCATATGATGCCGCTTCGCTCGAAACCGTCAGCCCGCAGATGCGCAAACAATGGTTCCAGGAAGTCGCCGTCGATGGCAAGCCGAAGTTCCAGGTCGTCGATGCAGTCAAGCGGCTGATCACCTATAACGAGCTGAACCTGATGGCCGCCTGGCCGTTCAAGGGCAAGTTCGACGTCATTTTCTGCCGCAATGTCGTGATCTATTTCGACGAGCCGACCCAGATGCGCATCTGGTCGCGTTTCTCCGAGCTTCTGCCGGTGGGCGGCCATCTCTATATCGGCCATTCCGAGCGCGTGTCGGGCGACGCCAAGGCCTGCTTCGACAATACGGGCATCACCACCTATCGTTACAACGGCAAGCCGGGGGGCAAGGTCTGATGTCGCCAGCTCGCGTCCTTGTCGTCGATGACTCCCCCACCATGCGTGGCCTGATTTCCGCTGTGCTCAATTCCGATCCTGATGTGAGCGTCATCGGCCAGTGCGGAGACGCGCTGCAGGCGCGCGCTGCGATCAAGGAACTCAACCCCGATGTCGTCACGCTCGACATCGAGATGCCGAACATGAGCGGCCTCGAGTTTCTCGAAAAGATCATGACGCTCAGGCCCATGCCCGTCATCATGGTATCCTCGCTCACCCAGCGCGGGGCGGATGCCACGATCGCGGCACTCGAGATCGGCGCGTTTGACTGTATCGGCAAGCCGGTGCCAGGCGATGCGCGCCCGTTCCACGAATTGATCGAGAAGGTGAAGGCCGCCGCCAAGTCAGCCGCCAGCTATCAATATACACGCAAACCTGCCGCTGCCCCGGCCCCGGCCGCCAACACCAATGCGGTGCCCGAATACCGGGTTGGCCGCAAGGTCGTGGCGATCGGTTCGTCCACTGGCGGTGTCGAGGCGCTGATAGAAGTTCTTAAGAGATTTCCGGTTAATTGCCCTCCGACGGTCATCACTCAGCACATGCCCGGCACCTTCACTAAAAGCTTTGCGGAGCGGCTGAACCGGCTCTGCGCACCACAGGTGCAGGAAGCGACGGATGGAGCACGCCTGGAGATCGGCAGGATCTACCTGGCACCCGGCGGCGAGCGGCATCTGACCGTCGTCAATCCTCACGCGCCTTCCTGCCGGCTTGTCGACAAGCCGCCGGTCAACGGTCATCGGCCCTCGGTCGACGTGCTGTTTGATTCGGTTGCCGAGCTCGCGGGCCGCAATGCGGTCGGTGTGATTCTCACTGGCATGGGGCGAGACGGTGCCTCGGGCCTTTTGAAAATGCGGCATGCAGGCGCCCGCACCGTCGGGCAGAACGAAAAAACCTGCATTGTCTATGGAATGCCCCGCGTGGCGTTTGAACTGGGGGCTGTGGAAAGCCAGCTTCCGCTCAACGGCATCGGGGAGGAAATACTGAAACTTACAGCCGCCCGAAAAGAAGGGAGCGACTAAAATGTCTATCGCTGAAAAAATCAAGGTCCTCATCGTGGACGACCAGGTGACCAGCCGGCTTCTGTTGAGCGATGCACTGACACAGCTCGGCTTCAAACAGATCACCGCGGCCGGCGACGGTATGCAGGGCGCGCAGATCATGGCCCAGCAGCCGCATCACCTGGTGATCTCGGATTTCAACATGCCGAAGATGGACGGGCTTGGCCTGCTCCAGGCGGTGCGTTCGAACCCGGCCACCAAGAAGGCCGCCTTCATCATCCTGACCGCCCAGGGCGACCGGGCTCTGGTGCAGAAGGCCGCACAGATGGGTGCCAACAATGTCCTCGCCAAGCCGTTCACGATCGAAAAGATGCGTGCTGCCATCGAGGCCGTGTTTGGATCCCTGAAATGAATGCAGACGGCTTTCGGCGTATGCATGTCATACAGGGCGAATGGAAGGTCTCGAACGATCCTTCCGTGGTCCTCTCTACAGTGCTCGGTTCCTGTGTCGCTGCGTGCCTGCGCGATCCGACGAACGGCGTAGGTGGCATGAACCATTTTCTGCTGCCGGGCTCCGTCGATGCCCTGGCGCAAGGTGGCGATGTCTCGCGCTATGGCGTTCATCTGATGGAATTGCTGATCAACGGCCTCCTGAAGCAGGGCGCGCGCCGCGACCGCCTGGAAGCCAAGATTTTCGGTGGCGCCAAGACGATCGCCTCGTTTTCGAATGTCGGTCAGCAGAATGCCGATTTCGCGACCGGTTTCCTGCGCGACGAAGGCATCCAGATCGTCAGCGCGTCCACGGGTGGTGATGCCGGCCGCAAGCTCGAATTCTGGCCGGTGTCGGGCCGGGCGCGTCAATATGCGCTGACCGGTGCCGAGACCCAGCGTACCGTCCGCCAGGAAACACGTCCGATTGCCGTTCCGAAGCCAGTCGAAAGTTCAATCGAGTTCTTTTAAAATCAGGTGTTGCGTCATGCAGTCGAGTTTTGCGTCGAATAAACTTCCTCACGAGGAATCGCTCCCGGACATCCTGATGCGTATCGTTGCCGAATTGCACGATGTCGCCTACCTCATCGAGCGCATTGAGCCCTCGATATCCGATAACCACGCAGGTCAGCTCCTCGGTGCTGCCGAGAAGTTGATGGTGATGCAGGGCATCGACCTGGCGGTTCAGAAGACCCGCGGCCTGGCCGAATTCATCGACACGATTGCCGCCGGCATTCCCGAGGAGCATCTGGTCGATGTCGCAACCGCGCTCAACCTCGTCAAGCTCGCCGACATGCAGAAGGCGCTGTCCGGCGGTGGGCTCCGCCATGGACACTCCCAGCCGCTTAATAGGGCCGCGGGCGACTTCGACTTGTTCTAGGGTTTCCACAGGCTCCGGGTTTCCGGGGCACGCATATGACCGGAAGGGCTGAACGCCCGCTCAACTATTCCTTCTGAAGAAAACCTTCGCGCAAGTTTGATCTCGTAGCTTGTCGTCGAGAATGATCTCTCGGCATGACTCTGCAAACGCGTGAGAACAGAATGAATCTGTTGAATCAGCTTACTGCCATCCTGAAAAACCTGGGCGGACTGGGGTCGGGCCGCCTTTTGGCGCTCGGCGCGGTGGGCGTGGCAATCATCGTAATGGTGCTGTTCGGCACGTACTACGTCAACAAGCCCGGCTACGAGACGCTCTACGTCAATCTCGAATCCAGCGACCTCAACCAGATCAGCATGGCGCTCTCCGAAGGCGGCATTGATTTCCAGACCGCCGGCGATGGCACCACCATCATGGTGCCGGTCGGCCAGACGAGCAAGGCACGTCTTTTCCTTGCCGAACGCGGCCTGCCGAACTCCGCCAATGCCGGCTACGAACTTTTCGACAATGTCGGCTCGCTCGGCCTCACCTCCTTCATGCAGGAAGTCACCCGCGTTCGCGCCCTTGAAGGCGAAATCGCCCGCACCATCCAGACGATCGACGGCATAACCGCGGCGCGCGTGCATATCGTGATGGCCGATCGTGGTTCGTTCCGCCAGGCGGAACAGAAGCCGACGGCATCGGTGATGATACGGGCCTCCCAGTCGGCGGGCCGGCAGGCCGCAGCCTCCATCCGCCATCTTGTCGCCTCGGCCGTGCCGGGGCTTTCGATGGATGACGTGACGATCCTCGATTCGGCCGGCCAGTTGCTGGCATCCGGCGACGACCCGGCCAACAGTTCGATGAACCGCTCCCTCAACATCTCCCAGAATGTCCAGATGGAGCTGGAGAGCAATATCGACAAGGCGCTCGGGCCCTTCCTCGGCATGGACAATTTCCGCGCCTCGGTCACTGCCAAGCTCAACACCGATGCCCAGCAGATCCAGGAAACCATCTACGATCCGGAATCCAAGGTCGAACGCTCCGTGCGGGTTACCAAGGAGAACCAGAAGTCCGAGCAGGTCAGCGCCGACGAGGCGGCGACGGTCGAGCAGAACGTGCCCCAGGGCAATGATTCGACCACGACAGGACCAAAGTCTTCCGACCAGAACGACAAGAAAGAAGAGCAGACCAACTTCGAGATCAATTCGAAGACTGTCGCCACGGTGCGCAACGGCTACACGATCGACAAGCTTTCGATCGCCGTCGTGATTAATCGCGGCCGCGTCATGAAGCTCGTCGGAGAGCCCTTCGACCAGACAAAGTACGACGGCTTCATCAGCGAGATGCAGAAGATCGTTGCGTCGGCTGCCGGCCTTGACGAGGCGCGCGGAGATACGGTCAACGTCACCGCGATGGATTTCCTCGAGAACCAGCTTCTCGCGGATGCCGCGACGGGCGAGTCCTTCATGGATGTCTTCATGCGCAACATGGGCAGCATGATCAATGCGCTGGCTTTCGTCGTGGTGGCATTCCTCATCGTCTGGCTGGGCTTCCGCCCGCTGATCCGGGCGATCGGCGGCCCCGAACTGGCCGCAGCCCAGGTTGGCGGTCCGGCGGGTGTCATGCCGCTCGGCGAAACCTCCGGCCTCGAACTGCCGGACTTCTCCCCGCCGTCGGTCGGTGGACCGGGGTCCACACTCATGGAAGGCTTCGGTTCGGACTTCGGCTTCGACTCGACCGAGGACCTGCTCACCATGGACGAGGAAGGCGGCGGACTGGCCAAGCGCGTCAAGGAAGGCCCCGAGCGGCGCCTGGCCCGCATGGTGGATCTCTCCGAAGAGAGAGCGGCCAAGATCCTGCGCAAATGGGCATCCAACGACAAAGCGGCCTGAGGGCCGCTTTCCTCTTATCAGCGACTGGCCTTCTGACAGCTATGCGAAATCTTGTGGTGAAGATTTCACACGTTGACAATTCCGGATATAAATTAACTCACGTTAATATTCATTGAATTCGTCCGCGAATCAGAACATCAAATAGGGCAGGTGATTCGCAAATCGGGGCTGCGAACCACTGGGGAAATTCTAATTTCCTTAGGCCAGAGATGCGGTGGGCTAGGTGACGGGGATTAAGCAGAACGAATTGCCGAAGAACGGGGCTTCCGAGCAAGCCCCGGCTCCTGAACTGCGGCATATGACGAACGAGCAACTCGTGAACCGCCTCGCGGAGGCCGCCGAAAGTGGCGACATCTCCAGGGGCTTGCGGGCACTGTCCGACTATGTGGGTGCGGCCGGCTTCCTGTTGATCCGTCAGGATATCAACAGTGAAAATGCGCTCGAAAACGTGATCTCTTCCAATTGGCCCTTCGACCTCGTGCGCAAAAGCGGCGCGTCGCTGATGTCCGACCTGTCACGTGCGACCGAACTCGACAAATGCCTCTCGATTCTTCAGCCGCTGTTCGCGATGATGCCGGATACGCCGGACCTGCCGAAGGGTGCAAGCCAGCAATACTGCTCGGTCAATTTCAATGTCGGCCGCAATCGCTATTGCCTCACCTTCATGTGCCCCGCGGACTTCATTTTTTCCCAGCAGCGCGTGCGCGCAACGGGTGTCTATGCGAGCTATCTTGCGAGCCTCATGTTCAGCGAGCACGTGAAGGTCAGCCGCGAACTCGAGCTGACGGATCGCGAACTGGAATGCCTTTACTGGATCGCCGAAGGCAAGACGAGCGACGAGATCGCCACGATCATCGGCATTTCGAAGAACACGATCAACAATTACATCACCAGCGTCATGCGCAAGACGGCCACCCGGACGCGTTCCGAGGCGATAGCCTATGCGGTGCGGCACAATCTGGTTTGACAGGGGAGAGCGGCGGCGGCGATGAAGGATACCAAGGGGAAGAACGATACCGCCAAACGGCAGGGGCGGCCTGTCAGCCGGGCGGATTTCTTTCCGAGACTGGTGGCCATGCAGCGTTTCGCGCATGCCAGGAATTTCGCCGTCTTCAAGACCAACAATTCAGGTCTGCCGAGCCGCCGCAAGCTCACCTGCATCATCGACAATTTCGCGTCGGATGGCGATATCGCGGCGTCCGAGATCCTCGACCATTACAGCCAGGCCCTGCTGGATCATCTCGAAATCTCTTCGCTGCCGCTGCTCTGGAACGGGGTAGAGGCGAGTCAGACGGCGGAGACCACCGATTTCGCCGGCTTCGTCAAGCACATCAAGCCGAACGTTCTGCCCGTGTCGGGCGTCGCCTTTCCGGTCAGGCTCGGCGGCATGGGCAACGGTTACACGGTGTTCGTGGCGAACTACTTCGATCTCACCAGCGAGGCAGTGGTCGATCTGCATGACAGGAGCCACCAGTTGATGATGGATCTTCTTGTCCTCGACGAGCGGCGTTCGGCGCCGGATGAGGTGCTGAGCAGCCGCGAGATATCCTGCCTGCAACTGGCGGGCGACGGTCTCGTCAGCGAGGAAGTGGCGGAGAAGCTCCGGCTGTCCGTCCATACGGTCAACGCCTATCTGGCGGCGGCGACCATGAAGCTCGATTCGGTGAACCGCATCCAGGCGATCGCCAAGGCGATCCGGCTCGGCTACATCGCCTGAGCTGAGCGGTCTTCACCACCACCGGATACCACGAAGCGCGCGTCGATCAGCGATCGCGCCAGGAATGCCGTGTCGTCGTCGGGATCGACCGACGGCCGGTGGAAATTGATGTGATTGATCTCGACGCCGGCCTGCAGGTCGGCAAGCGACAGCTGGGCGTAGATCGTGACGCCCTCCGGCTTGATCTCCAGGTCGAGCACGATTTCGGGTTTGGAATCCCAGTCCAGCCGATAGTCGCCGCCGGTGCCGAAGCGCACGGTGCCCGGCAGGAAATAGAGCTCCGCCGCCGATGCGACGAGATCGGAAATGTTGCCCCAACGCTCATAGCGCAACAGCGATACGAGGTCGGCAGCATCGATCAGGCGCAGTTCTGTCGCCACAGGCGATAGAGCTTCGGCAACGATCTTCTCGTGCTCCGTGGAATGCGGTATCTTTTTCATCAATGCTAGCTCGCGCGTCTGGGTTTGCTCTTCGAAGCGTAGATTCGCTGGATGAGTTCAGCGACCGCCTTGTAAAACACCGGCGGAATCACACTATCCACCGAGACTTGCGCAAACATTGAGCGTGCCAGGGGCTTGTCCTCGAACACGGGGATGCCGTGCTCCTCCGCAATGGCACGGATCTTGAGCGCGATGAGGTCCGCGCCCTTGGCGACGACGACAGGCGCCGCGTCTTCCTCTCGCACGTAGCGCAGCGCGACCGCGAAGTGGGTTGGGTTGGCGATGACCATGGTGGCGCGGGGAACCGCGGCCATCATGCGCTTGCGGGCGAGGTCGCGGGCGAAGGACCGCTGGCGCTGCTTCATGATGGGATCGCCATCCATTTGCTTGCGCTCTTCCTTCACCTCTTCCTTGGTCATCTTGAGTTCGGTGAACCACTGATGGTGGGTCCAGAAATAGTCCGCGATGCCGATCGTGGCGGTCGCGAAGATGATGATGATCAGGATCACCTTGACGTCGGATGTCAGCCGGCCGAGCAGGAAGGTCGGATCGGCATACATCGCGTCGAGCGAGGAGATGAATTCGCTCTTCAGCGAGAAGGTGATCACGGTGCCGACGACGACGACCTTGAACAGCGACTTGCCGAATTCGACATAGCCGGGCAGGCCGAAGATGCGGTTGAAGCCGGCCGGGATGCTGAGCCGTGAAAGCTTCGGAGAAATACGTTCGAGCACCGGGGTCGGCAGGTTCTGCATGATCGAGGCCGCGACGCCGAACATTGCCATCAGAACGAACGCCGGCGCGACGAGTGCCGAGGATTCCCAGCCGAGCCGCACGAACAACGCCACGATGTCCTGGCCGTTCTCGAACCGCCACTGGTCGGGCTTCTCGAAGAGGTCCCGAAGCGTCTCCCAGAGATGGGCGACGCCCGCGGGCAAATAGAAGAGCAGGTAGATGTAGATCGCCAGCGTCGAGGCGAAGACCGTGACTTCGCGAGAGAAAGGTACGTTACCTTTCTCCGCCGCTTCGCTAAATCTTCGTTGGGTAGGGGCTTCTGTTTTGCTGTCTTTATCAACACCATCAGCCATAGGATAATCTCCTCGAGCTTATGGTGATCAGGCTGCAGCGGCCTGGTCGGTTTCCTTGAGCTGGATCTGGCCGTTGACGGCAAGACGGATGGCTTCCTGCGCGATCGACCGGCGGGCGACGGCGATGGCGCGGGCATTGACGCCCGCCCCGGCCGCGCCGAGATCGGCTTCGATCATGCGTCGCTGGCGCGCGCCGATCGACGACAGCACGGCCTCGCGGAGATCCATCGCCGTGTCGCGCAGCGCCATGGTGATGACATCGGCCGAGATGTCGTTGAAGAGCTGAACCCGGCTGCGTTGCGGCATGATGAGCAGGTCTTCGAAGAGGAAGATCTTCGGCCGCACCTTGGTGGCTGCATCCCTGGACAACGCTTCCAGCGAATCGAGCAGCGTTTCGACCTCGGTCTTGTCGAGCTGGTTCATCAGGTCCGCGACCTTGACGCTGCCGACCGAGTTGCGCTCGGAGTCGAGTTCGCGGATGATTTCCATCACGCGGTTCTCGATGACCTGAGCCGCCTTGGGGCTCACGTCCTTGAGGTTGACCGTACGGTTGAGGATATCGGCGCGGCGGCTCTCGGGCATCTGCATGAGCACCTTGGCGCCCGCCGACGAGGGGATCATCGACAGGATATAGGCGATCGTCTGCGGATGCTCGCTGAGCAGGTATTTCGCGATGAAGGTCGGATCGGCGTTTTCGAGCTGGTCCCAGATCGACGTCTCGAGCGCCTGGAAGGTGGCGCGACGGCCGAGCAGGCCGTCAACTTCATCAGGCGTCAGGCCTTCCTCGAGGATGCCCTCGATCGCCTTGGCATTGTCCATCAGGCCTGCACCTTCGGTGAACAGGTCCTCGAACTCGTTGACCAGCCCCACCAGTTCCTGCGGCGGGACGCTCCTGAGCGTCTGCGCCGACTGGATGATCGCCTGCAACTCGGCCTGGGTGAAATATTTGAGAAGCCTGCCGGCGACACCTCGCCCCATGGCAAGCAGGACGGCCGCCGCCTTTTCAGGCGAGGACAGGCCGTCTCCCGAGTTCTCGAAACTATCGAAGTCGAACATGCGAAAACCTCCCCGGGTTCATCCCGGCTGTTTCCAGTGCGACGATCAGGATTTCCTGATCGCCATGACCTCGATCAGCCTGATGCCGAATCGGGTCTCGTCATTTTCCAGAACTGTGATCTCACCGCGGCCGATCAGCCGGCCGTTGACAACAAGGTCAACCGGCTCGCCGATCTTGCGGTCGAGAGAAATCGTAGCGCCTTCGGTCAGGTTCATCAGACCGGAGACTTGCATGCGGCTCGAACCGAGTACGATCTGGACGTCGATCGGAATGTCCATGATCATGTCGAGATTGGAATTCATCGAGCTGCCGGGCTCGGAAGCCTGCCTCTCGTTGAAGCTTGGTGCGGCACCGAAGTCATTTCCGCCGAAGGCGTTGCCGCCAAGGCCTGTATCGCCGCCGAAGGAGGTCGATGCGCCGAATTCCGAACCGAAATCCGAAGCCGTGTCGCCATCGAGCCCGAAGTCGGAGCCAATGTCGGATTCGGCATCGGTGTCGAGGCCGAAATCGCCACCGAAGCTCGTGTCCGTTGTTGCAGCAGGGAAATCCGCGCCGAAATCGTTGTCGAGCGCCGCGCCACCACTCGCGTCGGCATCCAATACGCCGCGCAGATCATCGATTGCCTGGTCCAGCTCGGCGTCGATGCCGGGGGTTTCCAGAGCCTGATCCTCTAATTTTGCTTTCTTCGGTGCCATGTCGAAACTATTCCACTTGTAACTTGTGCCGGGCTTTATTTTGAAAAGGGATTGTAGAAAATCATGCTTTCGCCATGAGGTCGTTCAGCAGGTCGTTCTCACCGCCCACCGTGTCCTTCACTCTCACTGTGTAGCGTTCGCCGGAGCGGCCGAACTCGCAATCGTAAAGATCGCGACCATTGGCGCTGACTTGCACGGTGACGTCGGTCTTTTCGAGAAAGGGGATGACGTCCCCGGGCCTGAGCCTCGAGATCGCGCCGAGCTTGAGAGGCGTCAACCGGATGCGGGCCTCTACCTTGACGTCGGAACGGCGGACCTGTTCCTGGATCATTTCCGCCCAGCCCGGAGGCGCCTTCGAGGTTGTCGTGGCCTTCGGCGCCTTCACATCGGTCTTCAAAAGCGTCCGATGCGGGATGATGATGCAGAAATGGCTGGTCAGCGTGCCGAATTCGATCCTGATCCGCACCATCGCCGCGAAGGGATCGACATAATCTTCCGGATGCTTGGGCTTGTCCTTGGCGTTGTACGGCTTGGTCAGGATCGGCTCGTAATTGCCCGGCGCATTGACCGCGGATTTGAGCACCGAGGCGATCTTGTCGGTGATCATCGGCGCCATTTCCAGCTCGATGCTCGAGGCCGGCCGCGCCACCGGTTCGACCAGCCTTTCCGGATCGCCGCCCAAGAGGCATTCGACCATCGCGGAAATGATCTGCGAGGGACATGCGATCGTGAAGTCCGAGCACCAGTTCTTCAGCGATCCATCGACGAACACCATGTAGTCGTCGAGGTGGCCGAGCAGGTCGTCCTTGAGGCCCGTCTCGCAGTAATCGTAGGCGAAGGTGAACTTCAGCGCCGCTTCCGATTCGATCAGGTCCGGCAGGAATGTTGAAAACACGGCGCCGAGGTCGGCGCAGGTCTTTCCGATCCTGGAGTTATTTCCGAGTTCGCCGGTCATGATGGCCAGCAGCTTCGGATCCATGGGTAGGGTGTTGCGAGCAGTCATTGCTTCAACTTCCGTTTTTTAAGCAGCTTTTTCTCCGCCGCCGCCAGGATTCATCATTTCCTGTTCGACAGCATCGATGGATGGACGTTCGTAGGAGGAGATCGTCTTGCGGCCGTATTCGAGCGCCACCTGCGGCACGGAGCCGTTCATGTAGGCGATGAGCGTCTGCTTGACGATGACATAGAGCCTGTTCTGCTTCGACCGCACCGCTTTCATCATGGAGCAGAGCGGATTGACGATGCAGTAGGAAACGAGAATGCCGGTGAAGGTACCGACGAGTGCTGCGCCGATCAGGTGGCCGAGCACTTCCGGCGGTTCGCTGATCGCGCCCATGGCGTGGATAACGCCGAGGACGGCCGCGACGATACCGATGGCGGGAAAGGCGTCGCCCATCGCCTGGACAGCGTGATAGGACTTCATCTTGTCATGCGAGATCGTCTCGATCTCCTCGTCCATCAGCGCCTCGATCTCATGGCTGCGGGCGTTGCCGATGATGATCAGGCGGACATAATCGCAGATGAAGGCCGTCAATTCCTTGTTCTTGAGAATCGTCGGCGCCGTCAGGAAGATGGCGGATTCCTCGGGATTGTCGATATGGGCTTCGATCTCGTTGCGCGACTTGGTGCGGAGATCCCGCATCAGCGAATAGAGCACGCCGAGCGTATCGAGATAATGGCGTTCCTTCGGAACCTTGTTCTTGAAGGCCTCGCCCAGCGACTTGCCGGAATCCTTGATTACCTTCATCGGATTGCCGGCGACGAACGCGCCAAGGCCCGAACCGATGATGATGATGAATTCGTACGGCTGCCACAGGACGTCGATGTGACCGCCGCTGGCCATGAAGCTGCCGATGATGCAGCCAAAGACGATGACCAGACCGATGATGATATTCATGAGACGGAGCCTGCGCCTGTTACTGGAATATGGACTTTGGAAATAGAGATTCTGGCTTGCGTGAAGCTGTTGGAAGGCTCTGTTTTGCAACCAAAATCCGGAACAGGTTCGCGCAAGCAAATGCCACCACATTCCCTCCCAGGAAGCAGGCGGGGGACTGGCATTCTTAATGTCTGCCGGCGCCGGGTTTCCGGTCAGAACCAATTCAAAATCGACTTTCCGGGAATGACTTTCCGGCACGGGGAAAGACCATGCAATCAGGTCTCTATGTAGCCTTGTCTTCGCAGATCGCGCTTGAGCGGCGTCTCACGACGATCGCGGACAACCTTGCCAACATGAATACGGTCGGATTTCGCGCTACTCAGCTCAAGTTCGACGACGTGATGACGCGCGCCGAGGGTACGCGTGTCGACTATGTCTCGGAAGGCGAGGAATACATATCCACCCAGAATGGTGGCCTGATTCAGACGAAAAATCCGCTCGATTTCGCGACCAAGGGCGACACCTGGTTTTCGATCGAAACGCCATCGGGCAGCGCTATCACCAAGGACGGCCGCTTCTCCATGCTTGAATCCGGCGCGCTCGTGACCCTGGAAGGCTATCCGGTGCTCGATGCTGGCGGCGGCCAGATCACCCTCAATCCCCAGGCCGGTGCACCGGACCTTTCAAGCGACGGCACGCTCTATCAGAATGGGTTGCCCGTCGCGGCACTTGGCCTGCTCGAGGCGAATATCGGTCCGAACTTCACCCGCGCCGGCAACAGCGCGATCATCCCGTCCGAGCAGCCGCAGGCGGTCGTCGATCGCGCCGACGCCGGTGTCGTACAGGGCTATCTGGAACAGGCCAATATCAACCCGATCCAGCAGATGACGCAGATGATCACCGTGTCGCGGGCCTTCGAGAACGTCACGCAGCTGATGCGCGACAGCGAGACCAGCCTGTCCGATGCGATCAAGACACTCGGCGGCGCGCGCTAACATGAACGGGTATTGAGCCTTGATGGATCTTCCTGAAATGACCGGCACTAGCCGCAAGATGGCCGCCACCGCGGCCGTGCTGCGGCGCTTCAGCCATCCGGAAATGCTCGTTGCCCATGGCGGCCGGGTCAAGACGATGGCCGCGGGCCACTACACTGTCACCGGCCTTTCCCATCACCTTCGGCTCGGCGAGTTTGTGGCGCACCAGACCCGAACTGGCGTACATCTCGGCGAGGTCGTGCGCGTCGAGCCGGACCTCGCCTATGTCTGCCCCATCGAACCCGGTGAGCCGATCGGCATTGGTGATCTCATTCTCCGGCGCGGTGCATTTCGCTTGGCGCCGACGGAAAACTGGTGCGGCCGTACCATCAATTCGCTCGGCGAGCCGATCGACGGTCTCGGGCCGCTCGAAAGCGGTATCCATCGCCGGCCGATCTCCAACACCGCGCCGCCGTCGATGACCCGCCAGCGGGTGACCAAGGGCTTCAAGACAGGCGTGCGCGCCATCGATATCTTCTCGCCGCTCTGCCTCGGCCAGCGCCTCGGCATTTTCGCGGGCTCCGGCGTCGGCAAATCGACGCTTCTGTCGATGCTGGCCCGCGCCGACGCCTTCGACAAGGTCGTGATCGCACTCGTGGGCGAACGCGGCCGTGAAGTGCGCGAATTCATCGAGGACACGCTCGGCGAAAACCTGAAGAAGTCGGTGGCGGTGGTCGCGACCTCGGATGAAAGCCCGATGCTGCGCAAGATGGCGCCGCTCTCGGCGGTCACCATTGCCGAACACTTCCGCGACCAGGGCGACAATGTCCTGCTCATCGTCGACAGCGTGACGCGCTTCGCACACGCCATCCGGGAGGTCGCGACTGCCTCGGGCGAGCCGCCGATCGCGCGCGGATATCCCGCGTCGGTCTTTACCGAAATGCCGAAGCTGCTCGAACGCGCCGGGCCGGGGCCGGAAGGCACGGGCTCGATCACGGCGATCATTTCGATCCTCGTCGATGGCGACAATCACAACGATCCGATCGCCGATTCGACCCGCGGCATTCTCGATGGCCACATCGTGCTCGATCGGTCGCTGGCGGAGGAGGGACGTTACCCGCCGATCAATCCGCTCACCTCGGTCTCGCGTCTCGCGCGCAAGGCGTGGCAAGGCGATGAAGAGAAACTGGTCGGCCGGCTGAAGGCATTGATGCACCGTTTCGAGGAAACCCGTGATCTCCGGCTCATCGGCGGCTATCGCCAGGGCGCGGATCCGGATCTCGATATCGCCGTCAAGCAGGTGCCGGTAATCTACGAAATTCTCAAGCAGACGCCAAGCGACCGTCCGGCCAGGGACAGCTTCGCCGACCTCGCCAATGCGCTGAAGGCGGCCGCCCAGGCTCAGCCGCAACAGGGCGCCCCGATAAGGCAGAGATGATATGACCGATTTCGACGCAGACGAACCCGTGTCCCCGCTCTCCCCCAAGCGCAAGGGTCTTTTTACCGCCGATCGCGTGATCGGCTGGTCGGGGGCCTTGCTCGCGCTGGTCGCCGCGTTCTTCCCCTGGTACGTCTTTTTCAACGAGGACAAGTTCGGCCTCGAATATATCCGCCAGATCACCTCGCGCGACCTGCCCGAACGGGCCGGCAAGGCGGTCGTGATCGCCTCGCCGAGCGGCATCGGCGATCGCGACAACAACACCGTCCTGCCCAAGCCGGAAGACCAGATCATCACCGGAACCGTGCCGGCCGCAGCGGTCGAGGAGGATAACCAGGAACAAGCATCCATTCCGGCCCAGCCTTTCCCGGCCGCACCGCGCGTCTTCCGCCTGCTGCATGTCGTCAAGGGCCAGGCGATGATCGAGGATCGCACAGGCATTTATGTCGTCCGGGAAGGCGACACGCTGCCCGACCTCTCGAAGGTGACCAGCCTGGAAGAGCGTGACGGCAAGTGGGTCATCGTGACCGACAAGGGCGTGGTCTACGCTCCAAGCGGAAAATAGCGCCCGATGGCGCAGGTTTTCCGCCGCTTCGGCTGGTTAACCAATCGTTAATACACAGCAAGTCCCGCGCAAGATTGTCTTCGTAAGTTCATGCCAGTCATGATGACGGAGATAGTGATGGAATCAATCCAGCTTTTTGCAGTTGCGTCCCGGCAGGCCGAATGGCTCAGCGTTCGTCAGAGCACCGTTTCCGGCAATATTGCCAATGCCAACACGCCCGGTTTCCGGGCCAAGGATGTCACGCCGTTCGACGCCGTGCTCCAGAACACCACCATGCCGATGACGACGACCAACCCGCTGCATTTCACCGATGCGACGGCCGACCGTTATGTGGTCGAGTCCGAGGTCAACGAAGGCAGCGCGCAGCAACTCTCGGGCAATTCGGTGGAGCTTTCCGACGAGCTGATGAAGGAGGGCATGATCAAGCGCGATTACGACCTCAACACAGCCATCGTGAAATCCTTCAACAGGATGATGATGATGACCGTGAGAAAGGGCTGATAAATGGATCCGTTGACAGCATCCCTCAAAATCTCGGCATCGGGTCTCGAAGCCCAGTCCGCCCGCCTGCGCGTGGTGTCGGAAAATCTGGCCAACGCTCGCTCGACAGGCGATACACCGGCCGCCGATCCCTATCGCCGCAAGACGATCTCCTTCAACGAAGAGCTCGACCGCGCGTCCGGCGTGATGACCGTCGAAATCAAGAAGCTCGGCGTCGATCGCTCCGATTTCCAGACCGAGTATGATCCGGGCAATCCCGCGGCCGACGCCAATGGCGTGGTCAAGATGCCGAATGTGAACATCCTCGTGGAAATGGCAGACATGCGGGAAGCGAACCGCTCCTACGAGGCCAATCTGCAATCGATCCGCCAGGCGCGCGATCTTATCTCCTCCACCATCGATCTCCTGAGGTCATCGTCATGATAGACGCAATCAATTCAGTCAGTTCGGCGGCGCTTGCCGCCGCCATGCGGGACGCGTCCACCAAGGAAGTGGCACCCGCCATCGCCGAGACAGATCCGAGCGGCGCGACATTCGCCGACTTCGTCAACTCGGTGAGCACCAATTTCTCGCAAAGCCTCAAGACGGCCGAACAAACTTCGATGGACGGCATCCTTGGCAAGGCAAGCACAAGGGAAGTGGTGGAGGCTGTCATGAGCGCCGACCAGACGCTGCAGACCGCCATGGCATTCCGCGACAAGGTCGTGTCGGCCTATCTCGAAGTCATAAGAATGCCAATCTAAGGATAAGCATCCATGAGAGCCCTAGCCATCGCAGCCACCGGCATGAACGCGCAGCAGACCAATCTCGAGGTCATCGCGAACAACATCGCCAACATCAACACGACCGGCTACAAGCGGGCGCGTGCTGAATTCTCCGACCTCATCTACCAGTCGGACCGGGCCGCGGGGGTACCCAACCAGGCAAACCAGCAACTGGTACCGGAAGGCATCCATATCGGCCTCGGCGTCAAGACTTCCGCCGTGCGCAACCTCCACACCGAGGGCGATCTGGTCGCGACCGGCAACAGCTATGACCTGGCGGTCATCGGCCGGGGCTTCTTCCAGATCGAAACCGCCGATGGCGGCACGGTCTACAGCCGCGACGGCGCCTTCAACACCAACGAGAATGGCGAAGTCGTCACCATCAACGGCGCACGTGTGATCCCGAACATCACGGTTCCGGTCGATGCGACCGAAGTCAGCATCAACCGTTCAGGCCAGGTTTTCGTCCGCATCGGCAAGGAAACGGATCTGACCCAGGTCGGCCAGCTCCAGCTCGCCAACTTCGTCAACGAAGCAGGCCTCAAGGAACTCGGCGACAACCTGTTCCAGGAAACACCGGCCTCCGGCGCGCCCGTCATCGGCGCACCCGACGATCCGGCCTACGGCTATATCCAGCAGGGCTATCTCGAAGGTTCGAACGTCGATCCGGTCAAGGAAATCACCGAGTTGATCTCGGCGCAGCGCGCCTATGAGATGAACTCCAAGGTGATCACCACCGCCGATGAAATGGCGGCCACCGTCAGCAAGAACATGAGATAAGTGAAAGGCAGGCAAACATGACGTTTCGCCCAGCATTTGCAAAGGCATTGAAGAGGACCGCCCTGGGCGCGGTTCTCTCGGCATCCGTCCTCGCTCCGTTGCACGTCATGGCCGACAATCTCGGCTATGCGGTCGTGCCGACGCAGATCATCTATCCCGGCGAGGAAATCGACTCCAAGCGGCTGCAGACAGTCGAGGTGACCAACAAGAACCTCTCCGGCGGCTATGCCCGCGAAATCTCGGAAGTGAGGGGCCTCGTGACCACTCGCACGTTGCTGCCGGGCCGTACCATCATGGTTTCCGCACTCCGCCAGCCCTTCACGGTCAAGCGCGGCGACAAGGTGCTGCTGGTCTACGACAATGGCGGGCTTCGCATAACCGCGTCCGGCACGCCGCTTGCCGATGGTATCGTCGGCGAACTCATCCAGGCCCGCAATACGGATACGGGCGTCATTCTTTCCGGTACCGTCATGCCGGACCGAACCGTGCTCGTGGTGCAGAAATGAAGAGAGCTTTCGCGCTCGCAATGGCATTGTTGATGGCGTTGGGCAGTCTTCCGGAGATGGCGAATGCCGCCTCGGTCGCCCGTATCAAGGACATCGCCTCGCTGCAGTCCGGGCGCGACAACCAGCTCATCGGCTACGGTCTCGTGGTCGGCCTGCAGGGCACCGGCGACAGCCTGAGGGCATCGCCCTTCACCGAGCAGTCGCTGCGCGCGATGTTGGAGAATCTCGGCATTTCCACCCAGGGCGGCGAGAATCGTTCGAAGAATATCGCTGCGGTCATGGTCACCGCCAATCTGCCGCCCTTCGCCAGCCCCGGCTCGCGCATGGATGTGTCGGTCAGTTCACTGGGCGATGCGACATCGCTGCGTGGCGGCACGCTGGTCATGACGTCGCTGACCGGCGCCGACGGGCAGATCTATGCCGTCGCCCAGGGCGCCATCATCGTTTCCGGATTTTCGGCGACGGGTGATGCCGCACAGCTCACACAGGGCGTAACGACGTCGGGCCGTGTACCCAACGGCGCCATCATCGAGCGACCGCTGCCTTCGAGGTTCAAGGATTCGGTCAACCTGGTCCTGCAATTGCGCAATCCCGATTTCTCCACCGCGGTTCGCATGTCCGACACGATCAACGCATTCGCGGCAACGACCTATGGCGGCCGCATCGCATCGGTCAACGACAACCAGGAGGTCGTTGTCGAGAAACCGCGCAATGCGGATCTCGCCCGGCTGATGGCCGAGATCGAGAACCTGACGGTCGAGGCGGATGCGCCGGCACGCGTTGTCATCAATGAACGAACCGGCACGATCGTCATCGGCGCCGATGTCCGGATCTCGCAGGTCGCAGTCAGCTACGGCACGCTCACCGTGCAGGTCAGCGAGAACCCGACCGTGGTCCAGCCTCTACCCTTCTCGGATGGCGTTACCGCGATACAGCCTTCGACGGATATCATCGCCGACCAGGCTGGCAGCAAGGTGGCGATCCTTTCCGGTCCCAATCTCAAAACCCTGGTATCCGGCCTCAACAGTATCGGCGTGAAGCCCGACGGCATCATCGCCATCCTGCAGGGCATCAAGTCGGCCGGCGCACTTCATGCGGAGCTCGTGTTGCAATGACGACTTTGAAGAGGTTTGCCCGTATAGCCGTTGCACCGGCACTCGTCCTGCTGGTCGGATCGCTCTCCGGGGCGCTCGCGCTGGAAGAAAAGCCGAAGCCCGCCGTCAAGACGGCGCGCGAGGAGATCAAGGCGTTCTGCGCCAACATCGCCGATTCAGCCCGCGACCAGCGCTACCTTCTCCAGCGCGAGGAACTCGCCAAGCTCCAGGCGCAGGTGGATGACCGCATCGCGCAACTCGAGAAGCGCAAGTCGGAATATGAAGGCTGGCTCAAGCAGCGCAACGATTTCCTCAAGAAGGCGGAAGGCGGGCTCGTCGATATCTACAAGGGCATGAAACCGGATGCCGCGGCCGGCCAGCTCAACCTGATCGATCCCAATCTGGCCTCAGCCATCATCATGAAGCTTTCGCCACGCCAGTCCAGCCAGATCCTTGCCGAGATGGATCCGAAGAAGGCCGCGGCCTTGACTGAGATCATCTCGGCCGCAGGCAGCCGCAATATGCAGAGGAATCCATCATGAAGTCTAAGCTTGCGGCGGTCCTGGTTACGACGGCGGCGCTCACGGGCTGCTCCGGCCAGGCGATCAAGGATCTCAACCGCGCGCCGGCCATGAGCCCAATCGGTGCGGGCCTCAATCTCGCCAAGACCAACGAACTGGCGCTCTATCCCAAGGAACCTCAGCAGGTGGCGACCGGCTACTCGCTGTGGAGCGATGAGAGATCGGCGCTCTTCAAGGACGCACGCGCGCTGAAGATCGGCGACATCCTGACGGTCACGATCAATATCGACGACAAGGCCTCGTTCGACAACACGACGGAACGCAGCCGCGAAAGCTCCTGGGCCAAGAAGTTCAACCTGTTCGGCTCCGATACCCATAACGACCATGGTCTCGATGCGTCGATCAGCAACTCGTCGAGTTCGGACGCCAAGGGCGATGGCTCGATCGAGCGCAAGGAAAAGCTCGACCTTCAGGTGGCCGTGGTTGTCACCGGCGTCATGGACAACGGCAATCTCCTGATCTCAGGTTCGCAGGAAGTCCGGGTGAACCAGGAACTGCGCGTCCTCAATCTCGCCGGTATCGCCCGGCCATACGATGTCGATGCCGACAACAAGATCTCCTACGAGAAGATCGCCGAAGCCCGCATCTCCTATGGTGGCCGTGGACGGCTCTCCGAAATTCAGAACGCACCGGTCGGCCAGCAGGTCATCGATGTTTTCTCACCGTTCTAGTCTGGAAAAGCCCGATGCTTGACGAAACGATGGGCCAGGCGCCCGCCAAAAAGTGGTCCGGGCTGATCATGACCATCGCGGCGGTGGGTGTCGTCACTGTCATCGCCGGCGCCGGCGGATGGATTTTGGGCGGCATGCTGACGCCCGATGTCGCGAAGCCGAAAATTGCCGAGCAGCCGGAATTGGCTGCAGCGGCCCCCGAAGGCGAGAAGGAAGACGGCCTGCCGCGCATCTCGACCGAAGCCAATGGCGTGATCCAGCTCGAACCGATCACCACCAATCTTGCCTTCCCGACGGATCGCTGGGTGCGGCTCGAAGTGGCGCTGCTGTTCAAGGACAAGCCCGACGTCAAGCTCGCCGAAACCATCCACCAGGATATCGCGGTCTATCTGCGCACGGTTTCGCTGCAGCAGATCGAGGGGCCGCGCGGCTTCCAGTATCTCAAGGAGGACCTTGAGGAGCGCATCGACATGATCTCCGAAGGCAAGGTCTCCAGATTGATGTTCAGGACATTTCTGATCCAATGACCCGTCACGCTCTCCGGAAGATCGCCATCGCCTTCGTCGTCATCCTGCTTTCGAGCCTGGCGGGCGGCGCGCTGGCGCAGACGACGACGCCCGATATTCTCAATACGCCGGTCAACGGTTCGGTCGCCAACTGGATCATCCGGACCTTCGGCCTGCTCACCATCCTCTCGGTGGCGCCCGGCATCCTGGTCATGGTCACCAGCTTTCCGCGCTTCATCATTGCCTTCTCGATCCTGCGGTCGGGCATGGGACTGGCGAGCACGCCGTCCAACATGATCCTGACGAGCCTCGCGCTGTTCATGACCTTCTTCGTCATGGCGCCGACGCTCGACCGGGCCTGGCGTGACGGCGCGCAGCCATTGCTCGCCGAACAGATCACCGAGGCGGAGGCGCTGCAGCGCGTGTCCGTGCCTTTCCGCGAATTCATGGCCGCCAACACACGCGACAAGGACCTCAAGCTGTTTGCCGATATCGCCACCGAACGCGGCCAACAGACCACGACCGGCGGCCAGGTCGACCTCCGGGTCCTGGTTCCCGCATTCATGATCTCGGAAATCCGGCGTGGCTTCGAGATCGGCTTCCTGATCGTGCTGCCGTTCCTGGTCATCGACCTGGTCGTGGCGACGATCACCATGGCGATGGGCATGATGATGCTGCCGCCGACCTCGATCTCTTTGCCGTTCAAGATATTGTTCTTCGTGCTGATCGATGGCTGGAACCTGCTTGTCGGCAGTCTCGTGCGGTCGTTCTCTTAGACACCCAAACAATCAAAACGATACGATTCCGTAAAAGGCGCGCTAGAACTAGCTAGCGCGTCTTTACCTTTCGTTTTCTATGAATTGAGCGGTCCGGCGGCTGGGTCCTCCGATTAAGACAAACGCAAGCATTGAAACCAATAGTAGCCCTCACACGACAGTAAGGACCCGAACGAAAAACGGGCCGAGTGGCATGAAGCCGAACCGTCGTCACCGGTAAAATTCGCATGAACCCGGTATGTCCCTCATCTGTAACGCGTATTAAAGGGACACCCCCATGAGCAGCATTATGACTAACAACTCCGCGATCGCGGCCCTTTCCACCCTGCGTTCGATTTCGCAGGACATGGAAAAGACGCAGAACCGGGTTTCCACGGGTTATCGCGTCGCTGACGCTTCCGACAACGCCGCCTACTGGTCGATCGCTACCACGATGCGTTCCGACAACAAGGCACTGTCCACTGTCCAGGACGCGCTTGGTCTGGCAGCTGCCAAGACCGATACTGCTTTCACCGGTCTGAACACGGCCATCGACGTCGTCTCCGAAATCAAGGCCAAGCTCGTTGCCGCCCGCGAACCGGGTGTCGACAAGACCAAGATCAATTCGGAACTGACCGAACTCAAGAACCAGTTGGTCTCGATCTCCGAGTCCGCTTCGTTCTCCGGCCAGAATTGGCTCTACAACGACGACTCGACTGCCAACACGACGGTCGAAATGGTCGGTTCGTTCAACCGCAAGGCTGACAACTCCGTTTCCGTCGGCGTGCTCGAATTCGACACCAGCACATCGACGCTCGTCGATACCTTCGACGCGGAAGGTGGCTTGCTGACAAGCACGATCACCATCACCACCGGCACCGGCACCAACACGACGGCCGCCAGCTTCTTCCTGGTTGATGCTTCGTCGCAGACTGCTTCTTCCGGCACTGAAATCGAGCTCTCGACAACCACCACGGACGCTGACCTCGACGGCATGATCTCCGCTGTCGACTCGATGCTGACCACGATGACCGACGCTGCCGCGACCCTCGGCGCCGCCAACACCCGCATCACCATGCAGGACAATTTCGTTGCCGACCTGATGGACGTGATCGACAAGGGCATTGGCCGCCTGGTCGATGCCGACATGAACGAAGAGTCGACCCGCCTCAAGGCGCTCCAGACCCAGCAGCAGCTCGGTATCCAGGCGCTCTCGATCGCCAACTCGAACTCCGAGAACATCCTGTCGCTCTTCCGTTAATCCGGAAAGCATCAGGGTCAATAAAGAGCCGCCCGGGGACTCCTGGGCGGCTTTTTCGTGCCGAATTTTTTATGGCTAACAAACGTGGTTAATAGCTATCCAACCTTCAAGGTTCCTTAACCTTAACGGTGTTTATTGGATCTCATAGAAACGACGGGCTGACCTTAATACACCGGTTAGCTGGCATGAAGCTGTCCATCGTTACCGGTTCTGACATCCCGGAATGTCCCTTCCAATTATTTACCCGTTCCAGAGGGGCAGTACGAATATGACGAGTATCATCACCAACACCGCTGCAATGGCGGCTCTTGCTACCCTGCGCTCCATCGGCCAGGACATGGAAGAGACCCAGAGCCACGTATCCTCGGGCCTTCGCGTCAACCGCGCTGCCGACAACGCCGCTTACTGGTCGATCGCAACTACCATGCGCTCGGACAACAAGGCACTCTCCACCGTTCAGGACGCCCTCGGTCTGGGTGCAGCCAAGACGGACACCGCCTATACCGGCCTGAACTCGGCGATCGACGTGGTCACCGAAATCAAGGCCAAGCTCGTCGCCGCCCGCGAACCGGGCGTTGATAAGGACAAGATCGACTCGGAACTTACCGAGCTGAAGAACCAGCTGGTATCGATCTCCGAATCGGCCTCCTTCTCGGGCGAGAACTGGCTCTACAATGACGACGCGACCATTAACACGACGGTCGAAATGGTCGGTTCGTTCAACCGTGCAGCCGACAACACCGTTTCGGTCGGTATCCTCGAGTTCGACACCTCCACCTCCACACTCGTCGATACGTTTGATGCTGCCAACGGCCTGCTGACCGGCGACGTCGTCGTCACGACCGGCACCGGCACCAACACGACATCCGCCACGTACTTCCTGGTGAATGCATCGTCGCAGACCGTGGCTTCCGGCGTCGAAATCGCGCTCGACTCCACGACCACGTCCACCGATATCGACGGCATGATCTCCGCAGTGGAATCCATGCTGGCATCGATGACCGACTCCGCGGCCACGATCGGCTCGACCAACATGCGCATCGAGTTGCAGGACAACTTCGTTGCCGACCTGATGGACGTGATCGACAAGGGCATCGGCCGTCTGGTCGACGCCGACATGAACGAAGAGTCAACCAAGCTCAAAGCCCTGCAGACGCAGCAGCAGCTCGGCATCCAGTCGCTCTCGATCGCCAACTCCAATTCCGAAAACGTGCTCTCGCTCTTCCGTTAAGAACGAGCCACTTCGGTCTGATATCAAGCGCCGGCTGCCCAGCAGCCGGCGTTTTCCGTTTCTCCACGACTTCCCGCAGCAACGCACCGGGAGGTCGTTTCCGTTTGGGGACAAAGTCAGCCTGCCGCAAGCTTCGACAGCCAGAATAGCATCGCAGGCATTTGTGCCGGCGGGGTTGCCGTGGTGTTCATGATGGACGCCGCTCGACTGCTGCAGACGTTGCCAATTTTAGACGTTATTAATGTTGTTTAATAATTCCTGACTCGGCGCTGGTCTGTTAACCGCTGGTTAACCATGAATGTTTACATAGAATTAAAGAATGGCGGATCGGTCACCCAGGGCAAAGCGGTGCCGATAGCATGAAGCGTAGCTGCCATTGCCGGTGCGTAGACTCCGGAATGTCCCTGAAACTCCCTATGGGGCAAAGAATATGACCAGCATGATGACCAATGCAGCCGCTATGGCTGCCCTGCAGACCCTCCGCGACATCAATCAGAAGATGGAAACGACGCAGCAGCGCGTTTCATCCGGCTACCGGGTGGAAACGGCGTCGGACAATGCCGCCTATTGGTCGATCGCAACGACCATGCGTTCGGACAACAAGGCGCTGTCCACCGTTCAGGACGCCCTCGGACTGGGCGCGGCGAAAACCGACACCGCCTATACCGGTCTCGAATCGGCGATCGACGTGGTCACGGAAATCAAGGCCAAGCTGGTCGCGGCACGCGAGCCGGGCGTCGACAAGAACAAGATCAACGAAGAATTGCGCGAGTTGAAGGCACAGTTGCAGTCGATCGCGGAATCGGCGTCGTTCTCCGGCGAGAACTGGCTGTACAACGACACCACGTTTCCGCCGACAACGGTCGAGATGGTGGGCTCGTTCAATCGCGCGTCGGATGGCACCGTTGCCGTCGAGACACTCGAATTCGACACACGCACATCGACGCTGATCGACACCAATGATGCGGGACAGGGCATCCTGACGCGCGCCGTGGTTACGACCCAGATGGTCGGTACGACGCCCACCGCTTCGACATACTTCCTCCTCAATGCCGGCTCCACCACTGCCGCGAGCGGGACCGAGGTCGGCCTTTCCACCACGACCACCGATCTGGAAGTCGACGGCATGATCTCGGCAGTCGATGCCATGCTGATGACGCTCACGGATTCGGCGGCGACGCTCGGTTCGATCAACATGCGTATCGAGATGCAGGACGAATTCGTGTCGACGTTGATGGACGTGATCGATAAGGGCATCGGTCGTCTCGTCGATGCCGACATGAACGAGGAATCGACGCGGTTGAAAGCACTGCAGACGCAGCAGCAGCTTGGTATCCAGGCGCTTTCGATCGCCAATTCCAACGCCGAAAACATCCTCCAGCTCTTCAAGTAAGAGCCGGGATGGGCGCGCCGGCCGGGGCATATCGAGGCTCCGGCAGTCTCCGCCAGATTTGATTCGGGAGAACCTCGGGTGGCCGGACCGGTCGGCATCTGAGGGTTTGGGAACACCCGTTCCACCGCGCCGCCGGTCATCGGCGCGGAATGGGGAAGTTGGGCCGCGTTATTGCCCTGACGCGGCCCAATGCATTTCATCTTCGCACAAGATTGAACTTCTAGTTTTCCGCATCAAGAGGCCGCTCCTGTGTCGCGGCAGACTCCAGAGAAAGATGGCGGCGGCGATGAATGCCATGCTGACGAAGTATCTCAAGGATTTCAGCGTTCCGGAATCCACCGCGCTGGTCGAGACCAACATCCTTTCGAGCCTTGCCGGTTCGCCGCTCGACGACCTCGGATTTTTCGCCGAGCCGGAGCCGGCCATCGACCTGGAAGCCGAGCGCGAGGCGGCACGCCAGGAAGGCCATGCCGCGGCAGTCGCCGAATGCGAGGAGCGCTTCGCTGGCGATCTCGCGGCCATCGCCGAAGAGCATTCGCACGAAATGCAGGCGATGCACGAACAGCACGAAAACGAGATCATGAGCGTGATCCATGCGCGGTTCTTCGACATGACGCTCGCCATTTCGCAATCGGTCGCCGACCAGGCGCTTCAGGTCCTGCTGCCCGTCGTGGAAGCGGATCTCGCCCGCCGTTCGATCGCGGCGCTTGCCGACGCGGTCCACAATGCCTTCATCGAGGAAAAGGCGGCTGAAGTTCTGGTGCGCGGCCCGGGGCGTCTCTTCGAACTGCTCAAGCCGCGGCTCGAAGCCGATGGCGTTCCCTGCCGGCACATGGAAGCCGAGATGACGGACATTTTCGTTGAGATCAACGAGACCGTGCTGACGACGCGGCTGTCGGTCTGGGCGCAGTCGCTTGCCGAGGTGATGGAATGAGCGAGGCGGAAAGCCACCATCACGGCAAAAATGAAATCATCATCGTCAAGCGCAACCGGGGCCACGAGGAACACGGTGGTCATGGTGCGTGGAAGATCGCTTACGCCGACTTCATGACCGCCATGATGGCCTTCTTCCTCATCATGTGGCTGGTCAATGCCGCAAACGAGGAAACCAAGGCTGCCGTCGCCAGCTACTTCAATCCCATCAAGCTGACCAGCGAAGTGCCGCCGGACGAAGGCATCCAGACGCCGAAGCGGGCGAAAGAGAAAAACGACGCCACCGAGGAACAGCAGGACAAGAAGGACGGCAAGTCGGCGAACAACGAAAGCGATCCCGGACAGGAGGACAAGACGACCTCCGAAATGGACCAGGTAAAGGCCTCCGAGGCGGATTATTTCGAAAATCCCTATGCCGTGATCGCCGAGATCGCGCAGGAGACCGAGGACAAGGCCAATATCAGCATCAAGGGTGACGGTGGCGCCAATGATGCCGGGCCCGGTACGGGTGCGGACGGCGGCGAAGCGTTCAAGGATATTTTCGACCCGGATTTCTGGACCCAGCAGGTCGAAGTCTCGAAAACCTCGCCTGCCAATGCCAGCGACGTTCCCGCCGAGACGGCCGGGCTGCCCGGCGATGGCGAAATCATCAATGCCGACAATCCCGATTCCATGTTCAAGGGCGACGCCTTGACCGGCGACAAGAAGAGCGGCGAGCAGGAAAAGGGCGATCTCAAACCGGGTGAGGGCAAGACCGACAAGGATAAGTCCAAGACGGCCGACAAGGACAAGGACGGCAAATCAGACAAGGATAAGCTTGGCCAGACTGAAAAGGACAAGGCCGGCAAGTCGGACAAGGACAAGCTCGGCCAGACCGAAAAGGACAAGCTCGGCAAGTCGGACGAGGACAAGGATGGCAAGACCGACAAGGAATTGCTGGCCAAGTTCGACAAGAACCAGGACGGCAAGCTCGACGAGGCTGAACTGAAGGCGGCCGAGGCCGCAAAGCTCGCCGAACGTCTGCAGGCGGCCTTGCGCAAGGAACTCGGCCCCAAAGCCGGCTATCTCGCCGAAGGCCTGCTGGTCACACCCGCCGAGGGCGGCATGCTGATCAGCATCTCCGACCAGGTCAAGACGCCGATGTTCCGGTCCGGATCGGCCATTCCCACCAGGGAAACGGTCGTAGCGATGGAGACGGTCGCCAAGCTCCTGAAGAACCGGAAGGGCCAGATCGCCATTCGCGGCCATACCGACGGTCGGCCATACAAGTCGAAGGCCTATGACAATTGGCGGCTTTCGACCGCGCGCGCCCAGAGTGCCTATTTCATGCTGCTGAGCAGCGGTGTGAAGGAAGATCGGGTTTCCCAGATATCGGGCTTCGCCGATCACCGGCTGAAACTGCCAGAGGCGCCTCTCGACGCATCCAACCGGCGCATCGAGATCCTCCTCCAGGCGAATTCGGAGTAGCGAATGGCACTCCGCTCGACTGGCTTCGGATTGATGACGCTGATCTGCCTGGCCTCCGGCCAGGCGGCAAGCGTTTCGGCTGAAGAAACCGCCGAGATCGCGCCGCCCTACCTGATGATCCGCTCGCTGCAGACGATCCAGGACAAGGTCATCAACGGCGATCTCGATTCGGTCGACATGCAGCGCTACCTGCTGGAGGAGATCGACAAGCGCCTGCGCGCCATCGACATGGCCGTGTTCGATGACCCCCGGAATGTCGATGCGGCGCTGATCTATGCGATGAGCGGCGGCAATCCCGAGACGCTCGACATACTCGCCGAGCGCGACGTCGAGGGCAATTTCGACAACCGCGTTACCAGCATCCTGCGGCGCTATCTATCCGGCAGGGGAGCCACCGCGCTCAAGCAGCTGCAGGAAGTCGTGCCGGAATACCGGAATTCCCGCATTGGCCCCTATCTCGAATTGATCGGCGCCAATGCGCTGATGGAGAAGGAAACCGACGCCGCGCTGAAATTCTTCGATTGGGCGCGCGCCGAAGCACCGGGCACGATCATCGAGGAGGCGGCTCTGCGCCGCTCGCTCGGCATCACGTCCGCGAAGGGCGACACGGCTCGTGCGCTACCTTTTGCGCGCCGCTATGCCAGGCGCTTCATGAATTCGCCCTATGCCTCGCAATTCGCCGACATTTTCGTCTCGCTGGCCATCGACCACAAGAATGCGCTTCCGCCGGATGAGATCAAGGCCGTGCTGTCACTCATCGAGCGCAAGCGCCAGCGGGAAATCTATCTCAGGCTGGGACGCCGTGCAGCGATAGACGGCAACAAGCCGCTCACCGATTTTGCCTCGAAAGAGGCGCGCAGGCTTTCGTCGGCGGAAGATGCCGGTCAGCTCGCTCTTGCCGAACTCTATTCCGGCATCGTCAACATCCCAAGTGACGGCATCAATCAGGTGCTCGAAAAGCTCGCCGAGATCCCCGATAAATCGCTTTCGCCGAAGGACCGTTTTCTCAGGGACGCGGCACGTATAGTGGCCGAAGAGGTGGTCAAGGAGCCGGGTGAGGACAGTCTGAGGCAAGTCGAACGTGTCATGGTCGACAAGGAATACAGGGATATGATGTCCGAGCGTGTCGTGAAGGCCTCCGAGGAGGCTCTGGCCGAGACGCTGCCCAGCACCCAGAACCTGCCGGAAGAGACAAGAAAGCAGGCACTCGATTCCAGGATCGACGAGGTCGAGGATTTCGTGAGTGTGGGGCGCTCCAAGCTGAAAGATATCGACACACTTCTATCGACAGGAAGCAACTGACGATGATGGATCAAATCCTTGCAGGCCCGCCCCAATCCCCGCCCGTCCAGCCCGCCTATCGTGACCAGCAGAGTGCCTCCGGCACCGGCGGCACGGAGGGTGGCGACAGCTTCCAGGACTACGTCTCCAAGGCGAACCAGCAGGAAACGCCAAACGGCGGCCGCGACAATCGGCACGGCGCTGTCGAGGACGATGCCGCCGCCAGTGTGACGAGCGATGATCCTTCCGCCAGCACGGTAGCGACGCCCGCCGATGCCGTTCGTCGCAATGTCGCGGAATCGACCGAGAGCCGGATCCGCCTGGCGCTTCTCAAGCAGAGCCAGAAAGCTGCGGTCGCGCCCGATGCAGGCAAGGACGGCGGAGCTGAAAAGGCGCTCGCCAACATATTGGATGTCGCCAAGCGGATGGCTCAGAAGGTTACCGCCGAAGCCGGCAATGCAGCGATTGCGCAGGAGGTGGCGGCAAGCCCGTCCGAAGAGCTGAGCATGTTGCTGGGGCTTGTCCCCGCCAAGGAAGCCACCGCCAAGCCTGTCAAAAAGCACGACGACGACACCGAAAAGGCCGACGTCAAGGACGAGACGACCGCCCTCGCAACGGACAAGAAGGCCGAGATCCTCCTGCTGAATGCCCATGAAAACGCTGCCGCCACGACCAAGCGCGACGACCACGCGCACGGCAAGGACGATTCAGTAACCGAATCCGTGCGTCTGGTCAGTGTCGATGGCAAGGGCAGGCCTATCGATGTGCCGCTCACCAAATCCGGCACGGATGGCGTAGCCGATACCGACAAGCGCTCGAACGCGACGAAGTTCGATACCGCCACGGTTATCGAGGCGCGGCGTTATCTCGGCTTCTCCACTGAGACCAACACCCAGACGCTGACCAGCGCCATCAAGTCCGATACGACCTGGACCGAGGCGCTTGCGCATGTGAACCGCGCCGAACTGTCGCTCGAGGGCGATACGGTGAAGGAAGTCAACACGCTCAAGCTCCAGATGAATCCCGGCGATCTCGGCAACATGGTCGCGTCGCTGAAGCTCAAGGGCGACGAGCTGACGGTGGAAGTGCGCGTCGATACGATCGAGGCCTACCGGCATCTCTCGAACGATCAGGACGGCATCGTCAAGGCATTGCAGGACCAGGGCTTCAGCATCGACAAGGTATCGGTCCAGCTCAATGCCACGGAGCGCACGGAAGCCAACGCCGATCGTGATCTCGCGCGGCAGGACCAGGGCCAGAAGGACAAGCAGGCCAGTGGTCGCAACGAAAATGCCCGCCAGGGCAACCAGGATTCATGGACACGCGATGAAGATGCCGGGATTTCCACGTCTGCTGACGGCAGGACTGATTCTTCTCGCGCCAGCGATATCTACCTCTGACGCACGCGCTTCGTCCGGCATCTGTGAGCGGGAGATCGCGGCTGCCGCGACGCGATATGGCGTGCCCGAGGGCATTCTCTATTCGGTGGGACTGACCGAGACCGGCAAGCGTGGCTCGCTCCAGCCATGGGCGCTGAATATCGAAGGCAAGGCAGTGTTCGCCGCGTCGAGAAAAGATGCGCTTGTCGCCTTTTCGGATGCCCGCGACAGGGGCTCGAAACTCATCGATCTCGGCTGCATGCAAATCAACCATCACTACCATGGCGATCAATTCGCCTCGCCAGACGACATGCTCAATCCGAGAAAGAATGTCGAATACGCGGCGAAATTTCTGTCCAGGCTGCATTCGAAGCATGTCACATGGACGATGGCGGTGGCGCGTTACCATGCGGGCCCGAACAACGATCCGGCACAAAAGCGGTACGTGTGTCGCGTCATCTCCAACCTGGTCGCGACCGGTTACGGAAAATGGACGCCGACTGCATCCGATTTCTGCGGCAACTGAAAGTAGCTGAACGTATGGGTTGAATCGGAACGCGAGCAATCTGGGCGACAATGTGGCGAGTCAATACCGCTAGCCATTTTATCTGTGGACTTAACCATATGTTAACGTGGATTTTGAAGTTTAGTATGCCTCAGGAAAGTCCGCCACTAGATATAGATCAAATCGCTATTATTCTGTTAATCTACTGTTAATTTATGTCACTCACTTCCCGCATATTTACGGCGATTCGCCGGATTCGTACTTATTGATGCATAGGTTCACTACACTGATTCGGAGGCGGCTGATGATCGTAGTGGTTGATGAGCGTACACTCGTAAAAGACGGTTACACATCACTTTTCTTTCGTGAGGGAGTACCCTCGACGGGTTTCGATCCGGTGGAATTTGGGGAATGGGTAACCACGGCGGCGGACACGGATATTGATGCCGTCGAAGCCTTCCTGATCGGACAGTCGGAGCTCTCGCTCGAACTGCCCAAGGCGATCAGGGATCGAAGCCAGGCCCCGGTAATCGCGGTGTCTGATTCTCCCTCTCTCGAAACGACGCTTGCATTCTTTGATTGTGGTGTCGACGACGTGGTTAGGAAGCCCGTCCATCCGAGAGAAATCCTGGCGCGGGCAGCGGCAATCCGCCGCCGGCAGAAGGTCCACACGAACTATGTCGACATTGGCCAGGTCCGGGTTTTCTCGGACGGGCGCGACCCGGAAATCGGCGGCGAAGTGTTTCCCTTGCCGCGGCGTGAACGGCGCATTCTCGAATACTTGGTCGCGAACCGCGGACGGCGCGTTTCCAAGACCCAGATCTTCAACGCGATCTACGGCATCTTCGACGAGGACGTCGAGGAGAACGTTGTGGAAAGCCATATCAGCAAGCTTCGCAAGAAGCTGCGCAAGCGCCTCGGTTTCGATCCGATCGATTCCAAGCGCTTCCTGGGATACTGCATCGACTGGCAGTAAGGCCTGGATGCGCGCACGGCGATGAAGCCGTAGCGGCACTCGGGGGCCAGGCCGGACATATCGAATTCTTCCATTCCTGGATGGCGGGCCTCGATCCTGAAACAAACATTCAGGATCGAGGCCCGCTTTCTGATTCCTGGCGTGCTGCCTGTCGCAGGCATGGCCCGGCGGGATTTCATGAATTCAATGGGTTCGGGTCCTGCCTGAGGGTCCTATAAGGTTCACGCAAGGCGCGCTTCCTATTCTGTAAATGAATTACGGACACGAGGAACCGACATGAGCCTTTATGGAATGATGAGAACCGGTTCGTCTGGCATGAATGCCCAGGCAAGCCGCTTGAGCACGGTGGCGGATAACATCGCAAACGCCGGCACGACCGGCTACAAGGCCGCGTCCACCGAATTTTCCTCCCTTCTCCTGCCCTCGGTCTCCGGCAACTACAATTCGGGTGCCGTGGAAACCGATATCCGTTATGGGATCAGCAACCAGGGCGCCCTTCAATATACGTCCTCGGCGACCGATCTTGCCATCAACGGCAACGGCTTCTTCGTGGTCGAGGATCCGAGCGGTGTTCCTTATATGACGCGCGCAGGCTCCTTCGTGCCGAACGGTGATGGCGAATTGGTCAATGCGGGCGGCTACAAGCTGCTCGGCTATCCCTATACGTCTGACGAGCCCACGCCCGTGGTCAATGGCTATGCGGGCCTCGAACCCGTCAAGATCACCTCGGACGGCCTGGTGGCCACGCCTTCTTCGTTCGGACAGTTCTTCTCGAACCTCGACGCCAGCGCTGAAGTGGTCGATCCCGCCCTGCTTCCGGCCGACGGCTCCGATGAGACGACGGAATATACCCACAAGACCTCCATCAAGGCGTTCGATACGCTTGGCAATGAAGTGCTCTACGACGTCTATTTCTCGAAGACGGACGAGAACATGTGGCAGATGGCGATCTTCAACGCCGCCGGCCGCGATGAAACGACGGGCTCATTCCCGTATGCAACGGATTCGCTGGTCGTCGATCCGATCGATATTGAATTCGATCCCGTCACCGGCAAGCTGACGGATGCATCCGAGGCGCTCGCCACGGTGGTGCTGCCTGCTGCCGCTGATGGCGGTTTAGTTCCCAACATGGTCGAGCTCTCGCTCGATTTCACCGAACTGACCCAGCTCTCTTATGATTTCACCGTCCGGGCATCGGTCAACGGCAATGCGCCGAGTGAGGTCGAGCAGATCCAGGTGGCCGAAGACGGCATCGTCTACGCGCAATATGAGAACGGCGACCTCGTGCCGATGTACCGCCTTGCCATGGCGACCGTGCAGAGCCCAGACGAGCTCAGGGTCATCTCGGGCAATGTCTACGCCCAGAGCAACGACTCCGGCATCGTCATTCTCGGTTTCCCGAATTCAAACGGAATGGGTTCGATCGTCTCCGGCGCTCTCGAGAATTCGACGGTCGATATCGCCGAGGAGCTGACCCGGATGATCGAGTCGCAGCGCACCTATACCGCGAACTCCAAGGTCTTCCAGACCGGTTCCGATCTCATGGACGTCCTCGTCAACCTGAAAAGGTAATTTTGAAAGGTAGGCCGGCTCCATGTCTCTGTCATCGGCGATCAGCACCGCGCAAACGATCTTTTCCAATACGGGCCTGCAGAGTGCGGCACTTTCCCGTAATATCGCGAATGCCTCGAATCCGGATTATTCCCGGCGTGTCGGTGTGACCAGCATCGACGCGAATGGCGCGCAGCGCATGACCATCGAGCGCACTTATGACAATGGCCTGGTCAAGCAGACCATGCATTCGACGGCCGACTCCGCCGCGCAGGACCTCCTCCAGCAGAAGCTGGAGGGTGTGAGATCCCTGCTGGGAGGCAACGACTACGAGACTGCCCCGTCGACCTACCTCAAGACGCTTCGCGACAATCTCCAGGCCTATGCCACCAAGCCGAACGAATCGACGCTGGCGGCAACGGTCATTTCGAGCGCCTCGGATGTCGCCAATTCGCTGAACGCGATCTCCTCCGAAATCCAGTCGATGCGGGGTACGGTCGATCAGGAAATCGGCGATCTGATCGAAGAGCTGAACGGTCTTCTCGATCAGTTCGGCGACGTCAATAACGCGATCAAGGCCGGTACGACGCTCGGGCGGGACGTCAATAACGAGCTCGACATGCGCGAGCGGTATCTCAAGCAGATTTCGGCGATCGTCGGCGTGCGTTCCTTCACGCGCAACGACAACGACATGGCGCTCTATACGAGCGATGGCACCATGCTGTTCGATGTCGACAAGCGGAAAATCCTTTTTCTCCCGCAGCCGGCCTATGACGCCGTGACAGAAGGCAATCCCCTCATCATCGATGGGGCGGAGATCACCGCCGGCGAGGGTGGCAACACCACGGCCAAGGGCAAGCTGCAGGCGCTTCTCCAGGTCCGGGATTCGATCATTCCCACCTATCAGAACCAGCTCGATGAAACCGCGCGCGGCCTGATCGAGATGTTCCAGCAGAATGATATGACGGGCGGCGGCGCTGATCCGATTCCGGGTCTGTTCACCTGGAGCGGATATGCGAGCGGCGATACGATCCCGGTGACGGGTGCGCTCGTTCCCGGCCTTTCTTCGGTGATCAAGGTCAATGACAGCCTCGTCAAGTCGAAGGGTGGCGACGCTACCCTTCTGCGCGATGGCGGCTACGACGTGGACGGCCTCGGCATCGCCGCCACCGACTATCTCGGCAACGTCAATAACGAAGCCGGTTACTCCACGCTTCTCGACGGCTATGTCGCCACCTTTGAAGGTGACCGCGATTTCGATACGGCGGCCTTCCTCGATGCCCGCACGACGATTGGCGAGTATGCGACCGGTTCCGTGGGTTGGCTCGAACAGCTGATCTCGGAAAGCGCCACCGCGAAAGACAACAAGCAGGCGCAGCTGACCCGCGTGGTCGAGGCGCTTTCCAACACGACCGGCGTCAGTCTGGACGAAGAAATGTCGCTGATGCTCGAACTCGAGCAGAGCTACAAGGCTTCGAGCAAGCTCGTCGCCACGGTGGACGAGATGATGCAGGCCCTGTTGGCAGCGGTGTGATAGACCATGAAAACTTCCTTCATATCCAACCTTTCCGTTCAGTCGGCCATGCGCCAGACGATCAACCAGGTTCAGAACGAACTGATCCAGGCACAGAAGGAAGTCGTGTCGGGACGGCTCTATAATATCGGCGAGGAACTCGGCGCCACCACGACGCGCAGCCTTGATCTTCATCGCGAAGCCGACATGATGCAGAACCTGGTCGCGACGAATTCGGTCGTGACCCAGCGGCTTTCCTCATCCCAGATGGCGCTCGAAACCATTTCCAATGCGGGGCAGACTGCGCTCAACACATTCGTGGCTATGGCTGGATCGACCGACAGCACCCAGCTATCCACCGCGGTGCAGACCCTGACCGACGTGCTCGATCAGTTCGTCGATTCGTCGAATACTTCAGTGAATGGCGAGTATGTCCTGGCCGGCATCAATACCGACGTCAAGCCGCTCGGCGACTATATGACCGACGAAACCGGTGCGCGGACGGCATTCGACACGGCCTTCGACGGGTTTTTCGGATTCCCCAAGACCGACCCGCAGACTGAGGGCATTACCGACGTCCAGATGCAGGACTTTCTCGACAATGTCGTCGAGCCGATGTTCATGGGCGGCACCGACTGGCAGACCAATTGGTCGACCGCCTCCGATACGCCGATGACCAGCCGCATCTCCAGGACCGAAGTCGTCCAGAGTTCGACCACCGTCAATGGCGACGCGTTCCGCGGCATGGCTTTTGCGGCGGTGATCGGCATCGAGCTCCTGAACCTGCCGATCAACAGCGATACGCGCGCGGTCGTTTCCAACAAGGCGATCGGGTTCATGGGGCAGGCGATCTATGGCATCGATGCGGAACGCAGCCAGCTCGGCCTGTCGGAAAATCGCGTCAAACTTGCCAATGAAGTGCTGCAGGCGCAGGTCGATATCGTCAAGCTCAACCTTGACGATCTGGAAGGCGTGGACGTGTACGAAGCTTCGAGCCGGATCACGGCTCTGAGCAATCAGATGGAAATTTCATACAACCTGACGGCGAGAATCTCGCAACTCAGCCTCGTCAACGAGCTCTGAGTATAGTTCGAGTTTTCGTCGTGTAACGCGTAGAATTAAGAGCGTAAGCCTGGGTTCAGGCAAGTGGTTTACGTTCAAAGAATGACCGGAGTGAGGGGCTGAATGTACCAGTTTTCCTATGCAGAAATCATGGCGGATGATGTCGCCGATTCGAAGGACCGCGAAAGGCAGGTGCTGGATAAGGCGATTACCATGCTGCAGGCGGCCATGAGAAACGGCCGGGAATCCAGGGAAGCCGTTGAAGCTTTGTTCTTCACGCGCCGCGTCTGGATCGCGTTTATTGACGACCTGCGCAGCCCGGAAAATCAACTGCCACTCAGCGTCAGGGCGGATCTTATCTCGATCGGCATCTGGGTGCTCAAGGAAGCCGAGAGAATCCGCGTGCGGAAATCGGACAACTTCAAGGGCATCGCCGATATCGTCACCATCATCAGGGATGGATTGAAATGAAAAGCACTTTGCGTATCTCGCTGAAATCGGGCGAGCGTATCTTCATAAACGGCGCCGTCCTCCGGGTTGATCGCAAGGTAGCGATCGAGTTCCTCAACGATGTGACATTCCTGTTGGAAAATCACGTGTTGCAGCCCGAGGGTGCCACGACGCCGCTCAAGCAGCTCTATTTCATCGTCCAGATGATGCTGATCAATCCGGAAGGCGCAAGCCAGTCCATGATCATGTTCAAGAAATCGATCACGATGCTGCTTGCCAGCTTCACCAATGACGAGATCCTGGCAGAGCTGAAGCGGATCGATGCAGTGGTGACCTCGGGCCGGCCGTTCGATGCGCTGAAAGCCATTCGCACGTTGTACCCAATCGAGGAGCGCATCCTCAGCACGCAGGAAATCACGCCTGCGGTACGCGAGCAGATCCGCAGGGAGATCGCACCATGGCAGTAGACGCAGTCAACAACGTCACCGCGACGCCTGTCTCGACCCCCAAGACGGCGGCGACGACCGATGCCAAGGAAGCGACGCTGAACTATGACAGCTTTCTCAAGCTGCTCGTCGCACAGATGAAGAACCAGGATCCGACCGACCCGATCGATGCCAGCGAGCAGATGTCGCAGTTGGCGACGTTCTCCAGCGTCGAGCAGGCGATCAAGACCAATACGCATCTGGAGAGCCTCATCCAGGAAACGTCGCTCAGCCAGGCGGCAAGCATGATCGGCAAGACCATCACCAGCGCCGACGGCGAGACCACCGGCGTCGTCAAGTCTGTCGCAGTGAAATCCGATGGCTTGACCGCGACTCTTGAAAATGGTGATACAGTGGTCATCCAGAGCGGCATCAGCATCAGCGCGACGCCGACGACGCCGGACACGAATACGCCGGATAACGGCGAAGACACCGGTAACACGCCGGATGACGGCCAAACCGATGAGACCAGCTCGGCCGGTGAATAACCCGGCCCGGCCACCGTCTGCGAGGATTTGCCATGAATGAGGCCGATGCACTCGATATCGTCCAGGCTGCGATCTGGACAGTGCTGGCCGCTTCCGGCCCGGCGGTTCTCGCCGCCATGATCGTCGGCGTCGTGGTAGCGCTGCTCCAGGCGCTGACCCAGGTGCAGGAAATCACCCTGACCTTCGTTCCGAAGATCCTTGCCGTGCTTGCGGCCGTGGCGATTTCCGCGCCGTTCATCGGCTCGCAGATATCGATCTTCACCAACATGATCTTCTCGCGCGTCGAAAGCGGTTTCTGACCGCTTCGCGACCCGGCGAGACACCCCTCGCGCAAGTTTCAGCCGCTATCCATGGGCCGTTCAGAAATCCGGCTCATGAAGAGGCGCGTGGCATATGGCTGATGTACAGTCTTCTCTGACAACGTTGACGATTCCGAAGGTGGCGCCTCGCGGCCGCGACATCGGATTTGCCGTCGGCATCGTCATCATCCTGTCGGTGCTCTTCCTGCCGATACCGGCCTTCATGATCGACCTGGGGCTGGCCTTCTCGATTTCCTTCTCGGTCCTGATCCTGATGGTCTCGCTGTGGATTCAGCGGCCGCTCGATTTCTCGTCGTTCCCGACCATTCTCCTGATCGCCACGATGCTCAGATTGTCGCTCAACATCGCGACCACGCGCGTCATCCTTTCGCACGGCAATGAAGGCCATGACGCTGCCGGTCATGTGATCGCTGGCTTTGCCAGCCTCGTCATGTCGGGCGATTTCGTCATCGGTCTGATCGTCTTCCTGATCCTGATCGTGGTGAACTTCATCGTCATCACCAAGGGTGCGACGCGTATCGCCGAAGTCGGCGCGCGTTTCACCTTGGACGCCATTCCCGGCAAGCAGATGTCGATCGATGCCGACCTCTCGGCCGGCATGATCGACGAGCATGAGGCACGCCGCCGCCGCAAGGAACTGGAAGACGAAAGCTCGTTCTTCGGTGCCATGGACGGTGCGTCCAAGTTCGTCCGCGGTGACGCGGTCGCCGGCCTCCTGATCACCGCGATTAATATCTTCGGCGGCATCATCATCGGCTATTTCCGCCATGGCATGGAACTCACCGAAGCGGCCGACGTCTTCGTTCGCCTGTCGGTCGGCGACGGTCTGGTCTCGCAGATCCCGGCCCTGATCATCTCGCTGGCGGCAGGCTTGCTCGTGTCGCGCGGCGGCCAGACGGGCACGACCGACAAGGCGGTCATGGACCAGCTCGCGGGCTATCCACGCGCGCTCGGTGTCGCCTCGGCGATGGTCGGCATTCTGGCAATCGTTCCGGGCCTGCCGTTCCTGCCGTTCGCCGTGCTCGGCGGCTCAATGGGCCTTGCCGCTTTCATGATCCCGCGCCAGAGGGCACAGGAAGAGGCTGCCAATGAACTGGCGGCCGAGGATCAGCGCAAGGCTGCGGAGGTCAAGGCTGACGACAAGGACTCGGTCAAGCAGGCGCTCAGGACGCCGGAGATCGAACTGCTGCTCGGCAAGCAGGTCTCCACGAGGCTTCTCGGCGCCCACCAGGAACTGGCCTTCCGCGTCGGCAAGATGCGCAAGAAATTCGCCACGCAATACGGCTTTGTCGTGCCGGAAATCAAGGTTTCGGACGACATCTCGATCTCCGACAAGGCGTACCATATCCGCATCCACGGCACGACGGTCGCCTCGAACATGCTGCGTGTCGGCGAAGTGCTTGTCATCACCGGTGGCGGACGCAAGCCTTCCGCGCCGGGCGATGAGGTGAGGGAGCCAGCGTTCGGCATGCCGGCCGTGTCGGTCATCGAAACCTTCACGGAAGAACTCAAGCGCGAAGGCTTCCACCCGATCGACAACGTCTCGGTGGTGCTCACGCATCTCTCGGAAGTCATCCGCAACAACCTGCCGCAGCTTCTTTCCTACAAGGACGTGAAAATCCTGATCGATCGGCTGGATCCGGAATACAAGAAGCTCGCCGACGAAATCTGCACCACGCATATGTCCTATTCCGGCCTGCAGGCGGTGCTCAAGCTGCTGCTCGCCGAGCGGGTCTCGATCCGCAACCTGCATCTCATCCTCGAAGCCGTCGCCGAACTCGCGCCGCATGTCCGCAAGACCGAGCAGATCGTCGAGCATGTGCGCGTGCGCATGGCCCAGCAGATCTGCGGCGATCTCTCCGACAACGGCCTGCTCCGCGTGCTGCGCCTCGGCAACAAGTGGGACATGGTTTTCCACCAGGCCATCAAGCGCGACACGAAGGGCGAAATCATCGAATTCGATATCGACCCGCGCCATCTCGAGGAATTCTCCGAACAGGCAACCAAGGTCGTCCGCGAATATCTCGATCGCGGCCTGCCTTTCGTGCTCGTCACCTCGCCGGAAACGCGCTCCTATGTGCGCATGATCGTCGAGCGGCTCTTCGCAACCCTGCCCGTGCTGTCGCATGTCGAACTTGCCAAGGGCATCGAGATCAAGATCCTCGGCACCATTTCATGATCGACGATCCGCAGAGCATAGTTCTGGCGCTGTTTGCGGCATTCTGCCGGATCGGCGGCTGCATACTGGTTCTGCCCGGCTTCTCCACGGCCCGCGTGCCGGTGATGTTCCGCATCCTGCTCGCGGTCACCGTGACGATGGCGCTGATGCCCGTGATGTGGGACTCGATCTTCCCCAGGATACAGGGAACGACGCCGGATTATCTTCTGCTCTGCATCTTCGAGACCCTGACCGGGGTCGTGCTCGGCATGCTGACGCGGTTTTATGCGCTCGGCCTGCAGTTCCTCGGCACCGTCATTACCATGATGATCGGTCTCAACACGCCGCCCGCGGGCGATATTCTGGAAGACAGCGCCGAAGGTCAGTTGACCAACGTCATCACCTTCGCCGGCCTGATGGTGCTCTTCATGCTGGATTTCCACCATCAGGTTTTCATGGCACTCGCCGAGACCTACAGGACGCTTCCCCCCGGCGCGATATTCGACCCGCAAAAGGCGCTCGTCTCCATGGTCGATACGCTCTCTGCCACCTTCACGGTCATGTTGCGGCTCGCCAGCCCCTTCATCCTGTTCAACGTGCTCTTCAACATGGCGATCGGCTTCATCAACAAGCTGGCGCCGATCGTGCCCGTCTACTTCATATCCACGCCTTACATGGTCATGGGCGGCACGATCCTGTTCTATCTCGGCGTGTCGGCCATGCTTTCCCTCTATGCCGACGCGTTCGGCCCGATTTTCAGGTGACGAATGGCGCAGACGCGGTCGGAAAAATTAAAACGTCTCGTGAAGGTCCAGCGCCATCTCGAGCATATGGCGGAGTATGAACTGGCCGCCACCGCCCGGGCCCGCGCCGAAATAGATGAGAGCATGTCCGCCGCGGTCAATGCCATCGGCTCGCTCGACACGGTCCACCAGCTCTTCGCCAGCATCTATTCCGGGCAGATCAGCCGGCTGACCGCCAAGGACCAGCATCTGAGCACCATGCAGCAGATCCAGGAGCAGAAAATCCTGCGCGAGCGCGCCAAGGCCGATCGTCTCGCCGAGCAGGCGAAAGACGCGCGCGAGGTCGAGGACCGGGAGGCCGAAGAGAAGACGATCTACGAATTGCTCGACCAGCAATTCGCCCTTTCCGCCCGTCGCGGACCCCTCTGACCGCCCCGCAAGCCACGGTCAAGGTAGAAAAGTGAAGATGCCGGCTACAGCATTTATGCTTCCCATGCGGCGGTTTTTACATGGCAATTTCACCTCCCACCGATATCGTCCTCGACGTGCTGAACAATGCCGACCCGGCCGTGCTGGAAGTCGCGCAGGCCAAGCTCAAGGCGGGTCAGGCGACGGCGGAAGCGACGCGGCTCGCCAGCACCGACGAATCCTTTGCGGCGATCATGCGCAGCGATCCGGTGGCCGATGCCCACAAGCTCAAGCATCGCCTCGATGGCGTCGAGAAGAAGCAGGTGCCGGAAACCTATCGCAAGTTCGAGGCCATGGTGCTCCAGAACTTCATCAAGACCATGCTGCCGGAGAGCGAGGAAGTCTACGGCAAGGGTGCGACCGGTGAAATCTGGAAGGGCATGATGGCCGAGCAGGTCGCCAACGAGATCGCCAAGGGAGGCGGTGTCGGCATCGCCGAGAAGCTGATGGAAAACGGCTCGATGAAGCCCAAGGACAAGGCGGAAAAGGCGGAGATAAACCGCGCGGACCGCCTGCAGATGGAGACGCAGCTGATCAACCAGCATCAGCTCCAGGCGCTCGACAAGCTTTTACCGGGCGATGACGCCCGGAAGACCGGCTAGAGCCCAGGCTCTGATACCGGCGAATTGGTTTAATTCTATTTTCCTGGCGGGGACGACACTATGACGATGGCGGCAGTTGAAGAGCCTTTCAAGGACATCCGGTTGAGGACGGTACTCGGCCGGCTCGAACTGATCATCGACAACGAGAACGAGCGGATCGGCACCGACATGAAGTTCGACATCAAGGCGTCGAACGTCCACAAGAGCCGCTGCCTCTATGAACTGACCGTGCTTTGCCGCGACACCATACCCGGCGAATATCCGAAAGGCTTCGCCGACCACATGAAGGTCATGAAGAAGAAGCTGCAGGTCAATGCCCGCAGGCTCGAAGCCCACATGAACGCGATGCGGACGGTGGCCGACATCCTGCGAAGCGCGGTGCAGGAAAACGAAGGCGACGGCACCTACACCCAGGAACAGTTCCGTTACGGCGAGATCTAGGCCCAAATGCTCAAGCTGATCATATCAGGCGTCTGGGTCGCGGTCGTCACGCTCGGATCGGTCTATTTCTCGATCCAGGTGTCGAAGGCGCCCGATCCGGCTGAGGAAGAGGCCAGGAAGAAGGCCATGCAGGAACTCGTCAAGGGCGAGGTCGTGACCTTTCCGGTGATCGCACAGGGCAGGGTGGAAGGCTATTTCCTGACGCGGACGTCTTTCATCACCGACAAGACCAAGCTTGGTGAGATCACGCTTCCGATTCCCGAACTTCTGACCGACGAAATGTATACCGAGCTTGTCGGCGACAAGGTGATCCGGGTCAGCGACAACCGCAATTTCGATCTCAAGTCATTCAAGGCCCGTGTCAAGGAAGCGCTCAACAAGAAGCTGGGCTCGGAAGTGGTGCTCGACGTGATCGTCGAGCAGATCGACTACCTGACCAAGGAAGAAATCCTGTCCAGCATGTCGAAGCCGGGATCGACGATCAAGAGCGGCGAGCGCATCGTCTCCGAGAAGGCGCCCGACGACATCACACCGGCCAAGAGCGACGGCGGCAACGCGCACTGAGCGCGCCGATAATCGTTAACGAATTCTTGCTAATCGGCTGGCCGCGAGGCTGGCCGATCCTCGTTTGTCGCGTTTTTCGACAGAATTTCTTAACGGAATTCCAGTTCCGGAACATAATTCCTGTCCCGAAATGACGGTTCGCGCTTGCTGCGCCGCATTTCGGCCAAGGATTCTTCGCCCGAAGAACAGGTTCTCTCTCCCTCGCAAACCTTGGAAACCCTTGAAAACATTCACAATTTCGGTCGATGGTTAACGAACCGTAAGTTATTGAAAATGCTTTTGAATGGTTCCTTTAAGCGGCATTTCAAGCGTCGCTGGTATCTCCTTATCCATGACGCCGGTTACGCATGAGGGTCGATTCCGCCAATCGCGGCACGAAGCTTGCTGAGCCTCAGGCATCTGCTGGGTAAACCCAGGCACAAGGCGGGAGACGGGAATGAATATCATTTCGAACATGGCTGTGCTCAGTTCGCAGCGGCTGATCTTCGGATTGCCGGTCTGTGATCTGGACTGGTCGGAGGCGTTCACGTTCGTGAGCACGCTTGCCGACGTGCCGGTCGGCCAGACGACGATATCGTTCCTCAACGCCCACAACGCCAACCTGATGGCCCATGACCGCGAATACCGCGATGCGCTCTCGCGTCACCTCGTGCTGCCCGATGGCATCGGCGTCGACCTCGCTTCCTTCGCCATGCATGGAAAGATGTTCCCAGCCAATCTCAACGGCACCGATTTCGTGCCCGCGCTGATGACCTATATCACCACGCCCAAGCGCGTCGGCCTCGTCGGCGCCCGCCCTGACGTGCTGGAGCGTGCGCGTGAGAATTTTGCCAAGCATGCACCCTGGCACGAATTCGTCGCCATCCAGGACGGTTTCTTCAAGGACGAGGATTCGTGGTCCGTCTCCGACGAGATCGCGCGGCACAAGGTCGATATCCTGCTGGTCGCCATGGGCACGCCGAAGCAGGAAAAGTGGATCGACCGCTATATCCGCCCTGAACACGCCCGCCTGGTGATCAGCGTCGGGGCTCTTTTCGACTTCATGGCCGGCGAGTTCACGCGCGCGCCCGAGTCTGCGCGTTCGCTACGGGTGGAGTGGCTGCATCGGTTGCGCCAGGAGCCCAAGCGCCTGTGGAAGCGCTATTTCATCGGCGGCCCGATCTTCGCGATGCGGACGGTCGTCTTCTCCGCGATCGAGCGCATGCAGGCATTCTGGGTAGCGTATCGGGAACGGCGCGAACTGCCCGAGAATTGATGCAAGCACAGCCACGTTGCCTCATCTTGAACGTGACATGCTGATACGCGATGCGCGGCGGCATATGCAGCTGAATATGTTCGGTTGCCCTCAGTTGGGCGCATGTTGTCCTCCCGATTCGGGCGTGATACCGGTGCGCGCGCCAACAAATTGAAGTGATCAATGAAAAATCTTCTACTCGTTTCCCTAGAGGACATGAATGACTGGGCCGAGCATCTCGGGGGGCATCCTCAGGCCTACACGCCCAACCTGACAAGGCTTGCAAATCGCGGTGTTGCGTTTACGCAAGCCTACGCTGCGGCGCCAGCCTGTTCACCCGCCCGCACCGCCGCGCTCTACTCGCGGTGGCCATGGGAGACGGGCGTCTATTCGAACGACCATTTGTGGTCCAATTTCTTCAGGTATGGAGAACGTGCCTCGATCATCGGCCATCTTAAGGACAGGGGGATGTCGACGATCGGTACCGGCAAGATATTCCACGTCACCCACAAGGGCTTGGTGTCGCCGTCGGATGCGCTCGATTCAGCGGACTGGGACGACTATCACTTTACTGACCCGGTGATTTTTCCCAAATTATCGAAGGCGGCCAAGGCAGGAAACGGAGCGCTCGATTACGGCATCGACGCGACAGGCCTGCCGTCGCGCGACGATATCAACGTCGACTGGATTATTGACAAGATCAAGCCAGGTGCCGAGGGCATGGTCTGGGGCTGCGGCACATATAAGCCCCACCTGCCATTCATTGTGCGCAAGGAGTATTTTGACCTTTTTCCGGACGAAGTGGCGGATCCTCCTGGGCTCATGCAGGAACATTTTGATCCCGCGAACGAAGAGGTCCATAGGGGGCTTCCAAATGCCGGACGCAAGCTTGCCTATCGCACCAGCAAGATCGGCAAAATCATCCATAGATACGGCGAGTATAAGCTGTTCGTTAAGGCGTACCTGGCCGCTATTGCTTACGCCGATGCCAAGCTCGGCTTGATCCTCGACTGGATCGAGCAGTGCAATCTGTGGGACCAGACGCTGATCGTGCTATGGTCGGATCACGGATGGCAGCTGGGGGAAAAGCTCGCCTTTAAGAAGTTCACCCTTTGGGAGAGAGCATTGCGCGTACCGCTGATCTTCGCGGGCGCCGGCCTGGAGTCGAGAAGGATTGGGGCACCGGTTTCATCAGTTGACATCGCGCCGACCATTCTATCTTTGCTGGGCCTCGCCCCGAGTGAAAGCTTCTCTGGCCAGAATCTCGCCGAGACTATCAAGACAGGCTCAGCTCCGGAGAGATGGTACGCACCCTCGTCTTGGACGATGAAAGACGAAGAAGCGCAGAAACTCAGCATTTCCATTCGCTCTGAGCACTATCGATATATCAAGTACTGGAACTCTGGACGTGAGTTCTACGACCATCGGACTGATCCTTGGGAAGCGACGAACCTGCTCTCGGACGGGGATGCCGATCACAGCCTGGACGGGGAATTGAAAGCACATCACCGTGCGCAACAGGTGATCCGGAAGCAGGCAGCGGCTCCTCAGCCCGTGGGTAGGGCCAAGCGGACATCTGATGAAGACGACTGACATCCACTAAGATAACGAGCTGCTTTGACGCCATATGATGAGCCGAGATTCGGACGAAGTGGCCTTGCCGCCGAGAATCTTTTTCTTGCGGGCGGCACAACATAGCGAGTCGTTACGCCAGCCGTGCCCCGCTTGAATTTGTGCGGCTTTAGTTTTATCTGAACCGCCAACTGAGCGGTTGTCCCGGCTTCGACCGGGCTCCAACGAGATTGAGAGGATCTTGGGCGTGGTCGCAGCGATCGAACAGAAGGTAAGGGAATTGCTCTCCGAAGTGAGAGAAGGCCAGGACTACACCAAGTTATCCGTCGATATCGATTTCGAGGAAGCAGGGCTCGATTCACTGGATACAGCGTCGCTGTTGCTGGCTATTCAGGAAACCTACGATGTCGACATCTCCGATGACGACGCGAATGAGCTCACAACCATCCGTAAAGTCGTCGATTACATGGCGGCGCGGACCTGAGATCCGCGATACCTAAGGTAGGAATTTCTGATGCTGCATGCGCAAGGCGAAGTACCGGGGGACGACGCTACGCCGATAGCGCAACGTGGCCGGTTGAAGATGCTATTCGAGGATTGGGAGCACATCCACCCGCTCTTGCAAGAACCGGTCATCGACTACGACGCCGTCGATGCTTGCATGCAGCGCGTTTTCGAAGGTCGCCCGCAGGTTCTTTCGCAAAGCAGGCAGGCCGTGGAGGCTTTGAAAAAGGGCCTCGCGGGTGAACCCTTCGATACGACCGGAACGAAGGCGCTAACCGGCAAGGCAATTCTGTCCTTTATTGTCTGTTCCGGGCACGTGAATGTGGGTCGCGCCTATGTTCGAGTTGCCCAAAAGCTCTGGGACAAGGCCAAATTTCGCGAGCAGGGAGTGGGACTTTTCCCCCCAAATTGGCATGGCGGCCCGTTGAGCATCAAGGACCGGCGCTGGCTGGACTACCAGGTTTTTGATCGCGGATCGAAAACCACCCTTCTTCTGTTCGGTGGCGTCGGCGGACACTTCGGCCTTGAGCTGAATTCGCTGCTCATGTGGCTGGAGGCGCTTGATTGCAATATCATCATCATGCGTGACTCCCATCGCGCATTGTTTTTCTCTGGCATCAAGTCGATCGGCAATTTCGATGAGACACTTGAACACCTGAGGCGGGACGTTGAGCGTCTTGGCGGCACCCGTCTGGTGTGCATGGGAAGCTCCGGCGGCGGGTATAACGCGCTCCAGTTCGGCCACCTGTTGGAAGCAGACCAGGTGATGAGCTTTGCCGGGCCGACGTCGTTTGAATACGGAATAGATAACGCCGACGATCGGCCGTTGTATGCGATGCTTATGCAGCGGATCGAACGCGGCGAACTGGTCGAACCGAACCTGCTCGAAGACTATCGCAACAATGGCATCTCGGTCCACCTGTACCACGGCGCCGACATGCCACGCGACGCGATGGAGGCGTCTCGCTTCAAGGACATTCCGACCGCCCGGGTTCATCCGATCCCCGGCTGGGACAAGCATCACGTCTATGGCGAATTGGCCCGCCGCGGCGAGTTGGCCGATGTCCTTGGTTCCATCGTCGCTGGTTGAAAAGGCTGGGTGAAGACAATCTGCCGATTGGGTAGCTTGTCGCGAATACGGTCTCCCTGGGCGTGACGTTCGGGCGTCATCGCCTCGCCGAAATCCTCGGCGTGGAAATTAACCCTTTGTTAGCCATCGCATGAGTATGTTTTGACGGTGGCAGGGTTCGTCCTTGCGCTTCATTCATGTGTATGGGCTGCGTATCCGGCCAAGGTTTCAGCAACCAGCCGGTCATTGCCATGAACAGCCGTCCGCTCCTCGACTACCTGTTAGATGCTGTCCAGGCGGAGCCCGACAGCGCGATTCCCGACGATCGGCTCGTCGACACCATGGAGGCACGTCTGAGGGAAATGGCAGCAAAGCTTCGCGAGCAGCGGCCCGCAATGCGGGAACAGCAGCCGGCAATGCCGGAACAGCCCGACCTCACCCTGTCGGCGCAGATCGAAGCGATCCTGAAGCGCAAGGGGCAGATGGAGCGCGCGCAACAATTCGCCGCGATCGACCGCCCGTCCGAAGAGCCCGCCCGCGCCTCGCGTGCCGTCATCGACCCGCCGCCGATGCAGGCCGCGACAGCCGATGATGCGCGCGCACGCGAAGCTGACTTCCTCAAGTTCAGCGAGGCGGTCTACCTGATCGGCCAGGCCGCCAAGCGCTTCATCGACCATCCGCAGTCAGCCCCAGTCGCACAACATCGCGAACCGGCGCCGGCCGTGCCGTCCGTGGGCGAGATCGACGCGCTCTCCGCGGTGCTACGCGAAACCGTCTCGGCCTTCCGCTCGGTGGCGGATGACCTCGCCGTTTCCGCAGGCGAGATCCGCATTCATGCCACGCGCGAACCGGCGCGTCGGGAAACCTCCCGCCCCTCGCGCCGGTCCTACCGCGACGACGACGAAATCCACGAACTGCGTGAAACGGTTGCGGACCTCCAGGACCGTTTGGACGATCTTCTGCCGCCAAGACGCCGCTCGCGCTATTGAATTTACCTGTCATTCCCAATAGTGAAAGAGCGCCGCTCGGCGACGCGATATGACGGTTGCACCCTGCATCCGGACGCTAGGATCGCCGTGACTTAAATCGATTGGGTGAGGAGATCCACTTGGCAACCATCATCAACGGCAAGGACGTCGCTGCGTCCGTGATCGACCAGATCAAGTCCTCGACGCTAGCGCTTGAGGCATCCGATGGCATCAAGCCGGGCCTTGCCGTGGTCCTCGTCGGCGCCGATCCGGCGAGCCAGGCCTATGTCGGCTCCAAGTCGAAGATGGCCAAGGAATGCGGCTTCAAGTCCGCCCAATATTCGCTGCCGGAAAATACCACGCAGGAAGCGTTGATGACGCTCGTTGCCGGGCTCAATGCCGACCCGTCGATCCACGGCATCCTCGTCCAATTGCCGCTGCCGAAGCATCTCAATTCCGAAGCCGTCATCCAGTTGATCCTGCCGGAAAAGGATGTCGATGGCCTCCACGTCGTCAATGCCGGCAAGCTTGCCACCGGTGACAGCGAAACCGGCCTCATCTCCTGCACGCCGGCCGGTTCGCTGATCCTGGTCCGCACCATCAGGGGCGATGACCTTTCCGGCCTGAACGCCGTCGTCATCGGCCGCTCCAACCTGTTCGGCAAGCCGATGGGCCAGTTGCTTCTGTCGAAGAATGCGACGGTCACCATGGCCCATTCCCGCTCCAAGGACCTGCCCGGCATCTGCTCGAAGGCCGACATCCTCGTCGCCGCCGTCGGCCGCCCGGAAATGGTCAAGGCCGACTGGGTGAAGCCCGGCGCGACCGTGATCGACGTCGGCATCAACCGCGTGCCGGCGCCGGAAAAGGGCGAAGGCAAGACCAAGCTCGTCGGCGATTGCGATTACGCCGCCTGCGAGCCCGTCGCCGGCGCGATCACCCCAGTCCCCGGCGGCGTAGGCCCGATGACGATTGCGATGCTGATGGCCAATACGGTGATTGCGGCATACCGCAAGGCGGGCAAGAAGGCGCCGAGCTTCTGATTCTATTCGTTACGTTTGATTGGCGTCACGAGCTTAAGCCTGTAGCTTTCGGCTACATCGTCCAGTACCAATTTGAACCAATCGTCCGGAAGCGCTCCGATAACGCAGCTATCGCGAGCGTCCGGCCGGTTTGAAAGCCGGTCCGCAGGCTGCAAATCTGGACCAGGCCACACAAAGATATTGATCTGGTCTGGGTAAATCCAGGACGGTAGAGCATCCAGGCCGAGCCATCGCTTCAATTTGGGCGGCACCGGCAGGGCTCGCTGCCCTGGCCGAGGCGGTGAGTGCGAAATGCCTAGCGAATAAGTAATGGTGGCCGAGCCAAGGCCTTCACGGGCCAGTATGATTGCGGCCGGATAGGTCTTCTCACCATGGTCTTGGACACCTGCCTTCGAAGACCATAGATATTCATAAGCGACGAGATGGCCGACCGGTGGCTCGGCGGGAATTTTCATCTCAGGTTACCGGCGGGGGGATTGACCTGAAGGTTCGACATCCGGAATGTCATCGAGCGTATAGGGCTTTTCGGTTTCGACCTTCGATGCCGCGATCAAGTTGATTTCTTCCTGCGATAAAGCCTCGATCGGTACCGATTTTCGGTAGTTTGCCCGCATCTCTTCGAACGTCTTGGCCGACACCAGATAAGCGGTGGTTCGTCCATAACGGGTGATTTCGACAGGGCCATCATAGGCACGGTCGTGCCATTCCCCGAAATTCTTCTGCAATTCGGACGCTGGCACTGAGACCATTGAAACACCTCGCAAGTTTTGCGTAACATACGTAAAACTGCGCGAAAAATCAAGCGAGGTTATTTACCTTGCAATTATGGAATTCGATTCGGATTTGCAAGGTTATTTTCTTCGCTCGGCCCATTCCGGCCTGAGGATCGACATCAGCGCGAGGTCGATCCTCGTGCCATCCGGCAACGCATAGGCCTGCCGCATGACGCCTTCCCTTCGAAAGCCGCAGCTCTCATAGACGTGGGCCGCGCGGTCGTTGGTGATGATGTGGTCGAGCCAGAACCGGTGTGTCTGCGTGTTCTCGAAGACCCAGTCGATGACCTCAAGCAGCAGCCTCTTCCCGAAACCTTCGCCCGGTGAAGAGACCGCGATGCGCTTGAGCGTGAGGTTGCCCATAATCTCGGTGATGCCGCGCAGGATGCCGAAGCCACCGATCGTGCCGTCGTCCTTCAAACCCGCGAGATAGACATAATCGGGATCGACGATCGCACGCGCGTGGAATTCCGCCGACGACCGGCCGACCAGTTGGTCATAGCCGGGGCTGCGCTCGATCGCCATGATCGTCGCAATATCGTCGGCCGTCGCGAGCCGCAACATTTACGCCAGCACACCCGCGCCGTGATCGGCCGGACCCGCCATCTGGCGGAAGATCGAGAACAGTTCGCGACCCATGCCATAATCGTTGTCGCTGAGGTCGATGGTGATCGGCGTCCGCGCCTCGTAATCGTCCTTGGCAAGCACGTCGAGCGTGCCGTTGACGGCATCGAGGCGGATGATGTCGCCTTCGCGGATCTTGGCGATCGGGCCGCCATCCTTGGCCTCGGGCGTCACGTGGATCGCCGCCGGCACCTTACCCGATGCGCCGGACATGCGGCCATCGGTGAGCAATGCCACCCGCTGGCCGCGATCCTGCAGGATACCGAGCACCGTGGTCAGCTTGTGCAGCTCCGGCATGCCGTTGGCCTTGGGGCCCTGGAAGCGGACCACTGCGATAAAATCGCCCGTCAGTTCGCCGGCCTTGAAGGCGTCGTTGAGCGCCTGCTGGGTGTGGAACACCTTGGCCGGCGCCTCGATGACGTGGCGTTCCGCTTTGACCGCCGAGATCTTGATCACGCCGGTGCCGAGGTTGCCCTTCAGCATCTTCAGCCCGCCGGTCTTCTGGAACGGCGCCTCGATCGTGGCGACCACCTTCGGGTCGGCGCTGGTCTCGGGAACCGGCATGCGGATCACGCCGCCATTCTCGCCGAGCCTGGCCTCGACCGTATAGGCCTCGAGCCCATGGCCGAACACGGTGCGCACGTCATCGTGCAGCAGGCCGTCCTTCAACAGTTCGCGGATGAGGAAGCCGATGCCACCGGCGGAATTGAAATGGTTCACGTCGGCCAGACCATTGGGATAGACGCGAGCGAGCAGCGGCACGACGTCCGACAGATCGGAAATATCCTGCCAGGTCAGGTGAATGCCGGCCGCGCGCGCGATCGCCACCAGATGCAGTGTGTGGTTCGTCGAGCCGCCCGTCGTGTGCAAGCCAATGACGCCGTTGACGATCGAACGTTCGTCGATCATCTCGCCGGCTGGGGTGAATTCGTTGCCCAGCGCGGTGATCGCCAGCGCGCGCTTGGTTGCTTCTCTGGTCAGCGCATCGCGCAGCGGCGTGCCGGGATTGATGAAGGAGGAGCCGGGCATATGGAAGCCCATGATCTCCATCAGCATCTGGTTCGAATTGGCGGTGCCGTAGAAGGTGCAGGTGCCGGGGCCGTGATAGGATTTGGACTCGGCTTCGAGCAGTTCCGCGCGCCCGGCCTTGCCTTCGGCGAAGAGCTGGCGGACACGCGACTTCTCGTCGTTCGGCAGGCCCGTGGTCATCGGTCCGGCGGGAATGAAGACCGCCGGCAAGTGACCGAACGTCAGGGCGGCGATCGCCAGGCCCGGCACGATCTTGTCGCAGACGCCGAGATAGACGGCTGCATCGAACATGTTGTGCGACAGGCCGATGCCTGCCGCCATGGCGATCACGTCGCGCGAAAAGAGCGAGAGTTCCATGCCAGGCTGGCCCTGGGTCACGCCATCGCACATCGCTGGCACGCCGCCCGCCACCTGTGCTACGCCGCCCGCCTCGCGCGCGGCCTCGCGGATGAGGGCGGGATAGGTCTCGTAGGGCTGGTGGGCCGAAAGCATGTCATTATAGGCGGTGATGATGCCGAGATTGGGCGCGCGGTCGGCCGCGAGCATTTCCTTCTCGGCGGGGGAACAGACCGCAAAGCCATGGGCGAGGTTGCCGCAGGAAAGCACGCCGCGATGCGCGCCACGGCTGGCGGCGGCCTTCAGGCGTCCGAGATAGGCTTCGCGTGCGGGTTTCGAACGCTCGACAATGCGGGCGGTAATGGCTGTAATCCGTGCATCGGCTGCCATGACAGTTCCTTTCGACAGTAAGCGGAGCGTTGGGAGCACTCCGCGGATCCGGGCTAGGGAGCCCAGTAAATCTCGGTATCGGCGCTCGCATTGGCGATCACCCGGGCGATCGGCAGCGGTCCTGCCGCGCCCTGCGCCAGCGCGGTATCGATCACCGGCTTCTTGGCTTCGCCCTCGATATGCAGCACGAGCAGGCGCGCATCTTGAAGCGCCGAGAACGTGAAAGTCAGGCGCGGCTCTCCTGCGCCTGGGGCCTCCATCGTAATTACGCCGCGTGGGCCTCGCATGCTGAGCGCGCGTTCGAGGTTGTTGCCGCCAGGAAAGAACGAGGCCGTATGGCCATCGCCACCCATGCCGAGGATCACCACGTCGAATGGCTGGGATATGCGCTTGACGTCACCCGATGTGAGGAAGGCCGCGTCTTCGGCATCGGCGACGGCATGATAGAGCGGCACGAACTTCGCGGACGCTGCCTTGTCCCGCAACAGCAGGGATGAAACCAGCGCGTGGTTGGACCGGTCGTTTTCCGGCGGCACGAAGCGCTCATCGACGAGCGTGATCACCACTCTCGACCAGGCGATATCCTTGACCGACAGTGCCTTGAAGAAGGCCTTGGGCGTCGAGCCGCCCGAGACGGCGATGGACGCTTCGCCGCGCGCAGCAACGCCCTCGGCGAGTTGCGTCGCCACCCGCATGGCAAGGGCTTCAGCGAGATCGGCGCCGTTGGCGAAGGTATTGAAGTGATGTGCCATCTGCCTGTCTCGCCCTTCGCTTTAGCTATTCGTGCCAGGTCCGGCCGTCACGCTCTATCAGCGCGATCGACTGGCTCGGCCCCCAGGTGCCCGACGTATAACCCTGGACCTGCTGGTTGGTTTCTTCCCAGCCCTTGAGGATCGGATCGATCCAGCGCCATGCGGCTTCGACCTCGTCGCGGCGCATGAAGAGCGTCGCGTTTTGGCGGATGACGTCGAGCAGCAGCCGCTCATATGCGTCGGGATTGCGGGCGTCGAAAGTCTGGGCGAACATCATGTCGAGCGACACTTCGCGCAGTCGCATGCCGCCGGGGCCCGGATCCTTGATCATCAGCGACTGCTTGACGCCTTCGTCCGGCTGCAGCCGCAGGATCAGCTGGTTCTCGTTGATGCGGCCGGCCGTGCTGTCGAAGATCGAATGCGGGATCGGCTTGAAGGTGATGACGATTTCCGAAACGCGCTTGGCGAGCCGCTTGCCCGTACGGATATAGAAGGGCACGCCTGACCAGCGCCAATTGGCGATCTCTGCCTTGATGCCGACATAGGTTTCCGTGTTGGAGACCCCGCCTTCGAGTTCGTCGAGATAGCCCTTCACGGCGCCCTGATCGGATGCGCCGGCGCGGTACTGGCCGCGCACCGTCATCTTCTCGACATTCGAGGCATTGATCGGCTTCAGCGACCGCAGCACCTTGAGCTTCTCGTCGCGCACGGCTTCCGCACCCATCGAGGAGGGGGCTTCCATCGCCACAAGGCAGAGCAGCTGGAGGATGTGGTTCTGCACCATGTCGCGCAGTGCGCCAGCCTTGTCGTAGTAACCGGCACGGCCTTCGAGGCCAACGGCTTCGGCGACGGTGATCTGCACATGGTCGATATGGGAGGAATTCCACAGCGGCTCGTAGAGCGCATTAGCGAAGCGCAGCGCCATCAGGTTCTGCACCGTCTCCTTGCCGAGATAGTGGTCGATGCGGAAAATCTGCTCTTCGCGGAAGGCCTTGCCGATCGTGTCGTTGAGATCGAGCGCCGAGGCGAGATCACGGCCGATCGGCTTTTCCACCACGATGCGGGTGTTCTTGGTGATCAGCTTGTGGTCGCGGATCTTCTGGCTGATCGGGCCGAAGATCTGCGGGCCGACGGCGAGGTAGAAGGCGCGCACGCGCTCCTTGCCGTCGTCGAGAATGTCATGCAGCTTGTCCCAGCCCTTGTCCGATGAGGCATCGACGGACACGTAGTAAAGCAGCGCACAGAATTTCTTGACTTCCTCGGCCGACGCTTCGCCGGGCTTGAGAAACGTGCCCAACGCCTCGGTGGCGAATTTGCGATACTGTTCGTCGGTCATTTCGGAGCGCGACGCGCCAATGATGCGAGTCGGCTGGGTGAACTGGCCGGCGACGAAACGATGATAAAGGGCCGGCAGGAGTTTCCGCTCGGCAAGATCGCCGGTGCCGCCGAAGACGACATAGTCAAATGGTTCGACTGGAATGAACTGACTGCTCATGACACTCTCTCTTTTGCCCCCGTGGGCGGTTTAATCTAATCGATTTAAAAAAACCAGTGGCCCGACGCAAAAATCTCCGTGCTTTTCATCGAGCCCACGGAGTGGATAACACTGGCATGTGTTATAGGCATGTATTTTCGGCGCTGCCAGTCATTCACAAAGGCCCGACGGAAGATTTTTTTGCAGTGCGGCGAATCCAAATGCCGCGTCACCTTCTCTTAGACCACGCCAGCCAATCACGGCTGACGGAAGCGTGGAGAACGGATATGTTTTATCGTAAGAATGTGGGCGAACGGGAGCAGGTTGCGCGACTTGTCGGCGGCGCGGTGATGCTCCTGTCTGGTTTGCTGCTGCTGCCGGGCCAGTTGACCGGTTACATGATCGCAGCGGCTGGGGTGATGACCATGGCAACGGGTCTCGTAGGCTTTTGCCCGGCCTGCGCGATGCTCGGCCGGAAGCTGAAGGTCAGCGGTCGTGAAAGCGGAGATTCCGGATGACCGCAGCCAAGGCACGCCCGCCGGCGGATCTCGTAGTGGCGGCACAGGCCGGGGACCAGAGGGCGATTTCCGAACTTCTGGTCATCTGCCAGCCCGATATTCGCCGCTATGCCCGCCAGACCTGCAAGAGCCAGGACATCGACGACGCGGTTCAGGACGCGATGATCGTCCTGTACCGGCAGGTGGGCACGCTACGCGTGGCCGCCGCGCTGCTGTCCTGGCTTTTCGCAGTCGTCAAGCGCGAATGCCTGCGGCAGGTCAGATTGGCGGCGCGCTTTGCGGGGTCGTCAACGGGCGCGGAAGCCGATCCCGACATCAGCCGTGCCGACCACGAACTCCGGCTCGATATCGATGCAGCCTTGATTTCGCTGCCGGAACATTATCGCCGGATCATTATTCTACGCGACATAGAGGAACTGACGATCGGCGAGATAGCGGCGCGGCTGTCAATCACCGAGCAAGCCGCCAAGGCGCGGTTGCACAGGGCGCGAATGCTGGTCCGCGAATATCTCGGGCCGGAGACGTAGTATCCGGGCTCAGATTTTATCCATCATGGCATACCAGCTGAGCGCCAGGAACAGCAGCGGCGCGCGCAGTGCGGTGCCGCCGGGGAAGGCGGGCACCTTGAGACCACGAAAGAGTTCGAGATCGGTCCTGTTGGCGCCGGTCACGAGGTCGGCATAGAGCTTGCCGCAATAGTTGGCGAGCATCACGCCGTGGCCGGAATAACCGCCGATCGAGGTCACGCCCGGCATGATCTCGCGCACGAAGGGCTGGCGGGGCAGGGTGATGCCGACATAGCCGCCCCAGCCATGGGTGAATTCGATATCTTTCAGCGCCGGATAGATCTCAGCCACTTGCCGGCGGATGTGATCGGTAATGTCGCGCGGCTTCTCCGACGTATAGGCCTCGCGCCCGCCGAACAGCAGGCGATTGTCCCTGGTCTTGCGGAAATAGCGCACGACGAAACGGCTGTCGGCGACGGATTCCTTGCCCGGCAGGATCGGCGGGAAATTGTCGAGCGGCGGCGTCGCGCCAATGAACGAACCGATCGGCATCACATGCGCCTCGGTCACCGGTTCCAGCCCGTCCGTATAGGCATCCGTGGCCACCAGCGCCTTGTCTGCGGTAATCGTCCCGCGCGGCGTCTCGATAACGACCTTGCCGCCCTGCTTGCTGATCTTGGTCGCCCGCGTCATTTCGTGGATCTTGGCGCCCGCGGCCTGCGCCACGCGCGCAAGACCCACCATCAGCTTCATCGGATGGATATGACCGGTATTCTTGTCGTAAACGCCGAAATGGAAACGCGCCGAACCAAGCCTGGTCGCGGTCTCTTCCTTCTCCATGAAGTGGAGATGCGGATAGTTGTAGCGCTCGGCGGCGATTTCGGGATTGGCGCGGAACGCCTTTTCGTAGCGGGCCTTGTGGCCAACGAGCATGTGGCCCTGCATGTATTCGATGTCGATCTCATGCTCGGTGGCGAAATCCAGCAGGTGATGCTTGGCGGTCTCGGCCATGTCGAACAGCGCCTTCGAAAGCGGCAGCCCGAACTCATCCTCATATTCCTCGGGCCACCAGCGCTGGCCGGTACCGAGTTGGCCGCCATTGCGGCCGGATGCGCCATCACCGAAGCGGTTTGCATCGATCAGCACCACATCCACGCCGGATTTCGCCAGATTGTAGGCCGCCTGCAGGCCGGTGAAACCACCACCGATGATAGCGACGCTGGCATTGACCGATCCATCGAGCGGCGGATATTCCGGTCGGTCGTCGATCGACGCTTCATACCAGGAAATACCGGGGGAGATCGGGCTCTGCCATGCCATCATGCGGACTCGGACGTTGTTTCAATGCCCGAAGTGTCTAGCCTGAAAGCCTTCGAAGAGACAAGCTGCGCCGGCAGAAATAGAACGGCCCGGGAGACCCGGGCCGCTGTAAGAGGACTTGAAAAAGGATTAGGCTGCTTCGCGCCGGTTTCCGTCGGCATCCAGATGGAAGCGGCCCACCAGTTCCATCAGCACATCGGCCTCTTCGGCGAGGCGCCGCGTCGCCGCATTGGTTTCCTCAACCATGGCTGCGTTGCGCTGGGTCATCTGGTCCATGGCGTTGACCGATGCGTTGACCTCTTCCAGCGAGACCGACTGTTCGCGGGCCGAGGTCGCGATCAGATCGACATGGCCAGAGAGATCGACGATCTGGTTCGAGATCTCGATCAGCGCGCTGCCGGTCTCCTCGACGAAGCGGGCGCCTGTTGCCACTTCGTCGGTCGCATTGACGATCAGGCTGCCGATCTCCTTGGCCGCCTTGGCCGAGCGCTGTGCGAGTTCCCGCACTTCATGCGCGACGACCGCGAAGCCCTTGCCGGTCTCGCCGGCGCGGGCGGCCTCGACACCGGCATTCAGTGCGAGGAGGTTGGTCTGGAAGGCGATCGAGTCGATGACGCCGATGATCTGGCCGATCTTGTTGGAAGCGTCCTTGATCCGCATCATCGCCGAGATGGCGTTCTGCACGATCTCCGAGGAATTGTCGGCCTTCTGCTTGGCATAGAATACGATCTTCTGCGCCTCGCCGGTGCGCTCCGTCGAGGTCTTCACCGTCGCGGTGATTTCCTCGATCGACGCGGCTGCTTCCTCGAGTGCCGCCGCCTGCTGCTCGGTGCGCTTGGACAGGTCGTTGGCTGCTTCATGCATCTGGCGGCCGTTGTCCTGGATCATGCTCGACGAGCTGAGGATCTCGGCAAGCGTGTCGCGAAGCCCGACGACAGAGGTATTGAAGTCGTGCCGGAGCTTGTCGAGGTTGCCCGCAAACGGCGTGTCGATGGATGTATCGAGCCTGCCATGCGCCAGTTCCGAGAGCGCCATCGCCAGCGCTTCCACCGCGAATTCGACCTGCCGGTTGATCTCCTGCCGCTCGCGCTCGTTGCGCAGCCTTTCCGTCTCGGCGGCCTGGCGTTCGTCGTCCGCCTGCTCTTCCATCGAGACCTTGGCGAGCGCGTTTTCCTTGAACACGGTCAGCGCCCGGGCCATGTCGCCGATCTCGTCGGAGCGGCGGTCGCCTGAAATGCCGGTGTCGAGCATGCCGTCCGCCAGCCGCCGCATCGTGGCGGTGATCTGGCCGATCGGCCGCTTGAACGTGAAGACCATGCCGATGCCGGCCAGCAGCGCGATCAGGATGCCGAGAGCCGTCGCACCGATCGAGATCGTGTTGGCTTCCTTGCGCTCGTGGCTCGCATTTTCCTTTTGCAGGGCGGCAAAGTCGGAGAGCAATTGCCAGGTCCGGTCGATGCGCGCCGCCGCGTCGGCGAATTTCGCATTGCGGTCGGCGGAGTTCTTGACGATCTGGGTGCCGGCACTCATCAGGCTTGCGTTCATCGCCGCCGTCTTCTCCGGCAGGGCGGTGAAATAGGGATCTTCCTTTGCGCCCTTGGAGACGCGCTCTATCTCGATTTCATACATGTAAATCGACTGCTTGACGCCTTCGAGCGTCTCCGCCGACGGTGCATAGATCAGCTTGGATGCCAGGATACGGATCGTGGCGTGGTTCTGGTTGACGTAGCGCATGCGCCCGGCGATCGCCTCGGCCTTGGAGATTTCGGCGTCGGTTGCCTTGATCGTCTTGATCGCCTCGCGGGTCATCATCCCGGAGATTTCCTTGAACAGCGATGCGGAGGCCCGCAGCTTGAAGAACTGCGCGCCGGCGCTTTCGAGCGCCGATGCGCCGCCATCGTTCTTCATCATCGCGTCGAGCAGCGGCCGTCCTCCGGCCTCGAAGGCTGTACCGGCCGAAGCCTTGTCCTTCGGCAGCAGCACCTTGACGGTCTTCATCGTGGTCTCGAGTTCGACCGCGTATTTCTTCAGCGCTTCGAGCTTCTTTGCAAGTTCCGATTCTTTCTGGAAGTCGAACGACATCCTGTTGACCATGTCGGCCGCAAGATCGAGCGCGTAGGCTTTCTGCAGGCTGGACTTGTTCTTGTTGGCCTTGCGGCTGCCGGCATTGGCCAGCGCGGTGATCTTGCGCTGGGTCTCTTCCTGCATTTTCACCATCTCGTCGAGAATGGAATTGACCTCGGCGAGCGACTTCACTTCAGCTTCGTGAAGCTGCCACATGCTTTCGATGTTGGCCGAGATACCTTTCGCCTCGTCCACGGCCTGGCGGAGCTGGTCGACGCCCGCTTCCGTATCAAGGCTTGCGGCCGTCGCCTCAAGCGCGGCGAGCTGCTCGGCCGCCCGGTGCTTGGCGTCCTGGTAGGTCTCGTCGGACACGTTCGAGAGGAACCGATTCATGCTCGCATAGACGTCCTTGAAGCCGCGCAGCGAGGTCATCACCGTATTGGAAATCTCCATGCGGCCGACGAGAAGGCCAGAAGCATAGAGTCCGGTCAGCCCAACGGCGAGCATGGAGAGAACAAATGGGATGACGAAAAGAAAGACTTTGGTCTGAATCTTGAATCGCGAAAGAATTTTGTCGAAGAACATCGCTCTGACCCCGGGGATTGGCTAAGGCAACTGGACACTTCAGGAAAAGGCACGAGCACTGGCGGGTGCTTCTTATGGTCAACAAAATGTAAACGATCATACTTAACAATTCGCAAATATAGTTCAGTATGACCTGAAATACGGTTAATACCTTGCGGGCAGACTGGGGTCGGGTGTAACCAATCGGGCGTTTGATCTTTGAGGAGATGCAGCATGGACCGGTTCACCGGTGGTTGCCGATGCGGCAATGTCCGATTTGTGGCGTCGGGGCGCCCATACCGGATCGGGATTTGTCATTGCTTCGATTGCCGCAAGCATCATGGCGCCCTCTTTCACGCTTCCGCCATCTTCCCGCGGGAGGCGGTGGCGATCGAGGGCGAAACAGGCGACTACCTTGGGCGATTTTTCTGCCCCCGCTGCGGCTCGCCCGTTTTCGCACGCGACGATGACGAGATCGAAGTGAATCTGGGGTCGCTCGATGCCCCTGACCAACTGACGCCGACCTATGAGCTTTGGACCACCCGCCGCGAATCCTGGTTGCCGCCGTTCCCGCACATGAGAAAATACGACCGCAATCGTGACGCCAAGGGTCGCTCCGAGGAATAGGGCGCGCTGACCGCCCACAGGCGCGTCACGCCGGAAGGCCGGCCTTGAGGAAGCCCTCGATGGCATGATCCCGTATGGCGTCGTCACCGAAGGGCTCCGTATCGACCCAATACTGGGTCGAAAAATGCGGGTTTGCGATGAGGAAAAGCTCGACCTCCGTGCGCGCTTCGTCGAGCCGGCCGAGCTGCGCAAGACTTGCCGCCAGGAAGCGGCGCGAGCTCGTGCGATAGGTCTCTTCTCGCTTCAGCGTCGCGACGGCGGCTTCGTAGTCGCGGGCGGCGTATTGGGTTGCCCCCAGCACCAGATAATACCAGCTGGGCGGAAACGGGTTCAGCCGAAACGCCTTGCGGATATGTTCGAGGCCTTCCTCGACGCGCCCGCCCAGACACGCGATGTCGGAGAGGGTTGCCCAGGTGTCGGCCTCGTTGGGGTCGAGTTCGATGGCTGTGGCGAATTCCGCATCCGCCTCGGCGAACTTGCGTTCATATGCGAGCAGGTTCGCCAGGACCCAGTGGCAGCCGGCGTCGTTGGGGTCGATCTCGACGGCTTTGCGTGCCAGCTCCAATGCAAGGCTGCGGTTGGGTTCCATCGGCTGACCCCAATGCACCCATCCCATCCAGTGGTTCATGGCAAGCCAGCGATAGGCCTCCGCGTAACCGGGATCGAGCGAAATCGCGCGCGTGAGCATCAGATGCGCCTCACGTCCGGTTTGCGGCGAATCGTCCATCAACCTGCGTGCCCGCACGCAGAGATCATAGGCCTCCAGGCTCCTGGGGCGATTGCGCGGCGGGGTCACGCGCAGCCGGCCGAGCAGCGCTTCCACGATCTTGGCGGTGACCTCGTCCTGAACGGCAAAGATATCCTCCAGGCCGCGATCGAAGCGTTCCGCCCAGAGATGCTCGCCGTTCATCGCATCGACCAGCTGGGCGTTGATGCGCACACGCCCGGCGGCGCGCCTGGCACTTCCCTCCAGCAGGTAGCGCACGCCGAGGACTTCGGCGATCTCGCGCACGTCCATCGACTTTCCCTTGTAGGCAAAGGCCGAATTGCGCGCGATGACGAACAGGTCGGATGTCCTGGAAAGGTCGGTGATCAGGTCCTCGGTCATCCCGTCCGCGAAGGATTCCTGCTCGGGATCGTTGGAGAGATTGACGAAGGGCAGTACCGCTATCGATGGCTTGCTGGGCAAGGCCAAAGGCTCACGCTTCGCACCGCCAGGCTGTTCGATGGTCCCGGTGAAGCGGTAACCGACGCGCGGAATCGTGGCGATCCATTCACCGCCATCGGGAGCCGGGCCAAGCAGCTTGCGGAGTTGCGCGATCTGGACGGTCAGATTGCCTTCCTCGACATTCAAACCCGGCCATGCCGCATCCATCAGTTCGGCCTTGCCGACGATTTGCCCGGGCCGTCCGACGAGCGCGGCGAGCAGCTTTACACCGCGGGAGCCAGCGGCAACCGGAACATCGTTCCGAAGAAGCGTTTCAGCTCCCGGATCAAGGACGAACGGACCAAAGGCAATGCGCGTGTCCTGCATAGGACGCAGCTATAGCGGCTTTGGAACTTTTTGCGAACTATTTGGGAGGGCTTAAGTACGACTCTGATCGCATCCGGCAGAATGTAGTCTCATTCAAGTCGAGGGCCACCGGCTCTCAAATCGTATGGAGGCTGCCATGAATGATAGTCCCACCCTGAGGCTGGCGGAAATGTCGCGTCGGCATTACAGTCTGGCGACCCTGCGAGGCACGATTGCGGCCTGGCGTGAGCGGGCATTTTTTCGCTGGGAACTCGAGCAAATGTTAAGGGACAATCCTCATTTGATCGATGATACAGGTCTTACAAAACGGCAGGCCGAGGCGGAGATCGCCAAGCCCTTCTGGCAGACATACGGCGAACACGCCAATGATATCGGATCGTCAGTATCGGCTCGCCTCAGTGGTTCACCGGCACTTGCAATTGCCGGAATTTTTACAGCACTGATTCAGGGGCCGCATGACTGCCGATAGCACGACATCGCCGCGAGATGATCGGACGCCATGGGCCGCGATGGCGGGCATCATCGCGACCGTCACGGTGTTCGCCCTCGCGCAGGGCCTGACCTATCCGCTGCTCAGCTTCATCCTGGAGCGGCAAGGGACGACGTCTGGCCTGATCGGCCTGTCTGCTGCGATGACGCCGCTGGGCTTCATCGTATCGGCGCCCTTCATTCCGGCGCTGTCTCGCCGCCTGGGCGGCGGACGGCTGGCGATCCTGTGCTCGATCCTGGCCGCGCCGATCCTGATCGCGATTGCCTGGACTGAGGACGTCTGGGCCTGGATGCCGCTGCGCTTCCTGCTCGGCTTCGTTGCCAATCCGCTCTATGTGATCAGCGAAACCTGGCTGATCACGATCACGCCCGCGCCGCGCCGGGGCCGCATTATGGGCCTCTATTCATCGATCGTTTCGGGCGGTTTTGCCATCGGCCCGCTGTCGCTGGGCCTGGTCGGGACGCAGGGTTGGCCGCCGTTCATGGTCGGCATCGTGGCCTTCCTTCTCTGTGGCCTGATCGTGCTCGCGGTCGTGCCGCGCCTGCCTGATATGCCTGACGAAGGTGAGGCGACATCGGTCGGCGGCTTCTTCGCACTGGCGCCGCTGCTGTTATTCGCGGTTTTCGCCGCCGCTGCCTTCGAGCAGAGCCTGCTTTCCCTGTTCGCGGTCTATGGCGCGGCACTCGGCAGCGGCGAGGGGCGCATCGCCTCGCTCATCACCTGTTTCATCGCCGGCAATGCCGTTTTCCAGATCATGCTCGGGCGCGTCGCCGAACAATCTGGCTCGATGCGGACCATGCTGTTCTGCGCCCTGGTTTCGCTGGCCGGTTGCCTGCTGATGCCGGCGAGCTTCCATTCATGGCTCATCTGGCCGATCATTTTCGTCTGGGGCGGAGCCTCGTTCGGGATCTACACGATGGCACTGATCCAACTCGGCGAGCGTTTCACCGGCCAGGCCCTGATCGCCGGCAATGCGGCCTTCGCGCTGGCATGGGGCATAGGCGGCATCGTGGGCTCGCCCGCCACCGGCCTCACGATGCAACTTATCGGACACCAGGGACTGCCAGTGTCCCTTGGCGTGCTGTGCTGTGTGCTGGCGGTGTTCTTGATGGCACCGCACCGGAGACGGGGTCCCCAGCGCTGAAGGACTTTTGGATGTGATGTCAGATATCAGGCGGCGCGGACAAATCCGGTCTGTGCCTCGCCATCGCCCAGTCGGAACCGGCCGACCAGTTCCATCAGCATGTCGGCTTCCTCGGCGAGCTGGCGGGTGGCAGCACTCGTCTCTTCCACCATGGCGGCGTTGCGCTGGGTCATCTGGTCCATCGAATCGACTGAGGCGTTGACCTCCTGCAACGACACGGACTGTTCGCGCGCCGATCTTGCGATCAGGTCGACCTGGCTGGAAATCTCGACGATCTGGTGTGAAATCTCGATCAGCGCGTCGCCGTCTCCCCGACATAGCGCGCGCCGGTGGCGACTTCGTTGGGGTGACGGCCAGCGCGCATACAGGCCAGAGCGTCTCATCTTGCTCTTGACGAGCCACTAAAAACATCGCCAAAGACGGGCCGCTTGCATCGAAATGTGGCAGCGTGGCAACAAAAAAACGGGCCCCGAAAGGCCCGCTGATCTTGTGAAGGAATGCTTCGCTCAGGCGACCCGGCGATGGCGTTCCTGCGCATGGCCGGCCACCGGCGACAGCTTGAACTGATCAACCAGGGCCATCAGCGTATCGGCTTCCTGGGCGAGCTGGCGTGTCGCGGCATTGGTCTCTTCCACCATGGCCGCGTTCTTCTGCGTCATGTGGTCCATCGAGTTGACGGCGGAATTGACCTCGCCGAGGCCGTTCGACTGGTCGCGGCTCGCCATGGCGATCAGATCGACTTGCTCCGATACCGTCAGGATCTTCTTCGAGATCTCCGAGAGAACCTGTCCCGTCTCCTGCACGAGGCGGGAGCCGGAATTGACTTCGGTGGTCGACTTGTCGATCAGGTCCTTGATCTCCTTGGCAGCACTCGCCGAGCGTTGTGCAAGCTCGCGAACTTCCTGCGCCACGACGGCGAAGCCCCGACCTGCCTCACCCGCACGTGCCGCTTCGATACCGGCGTTGAGCGCGAGAAGGTTGGTCTGGAAGGCGATTTCGTCGATCACGTCGATGATCTGGACAATCTTCGAGGACGCGTCTTCGATGCGCGCCATCGCCTGGATGGCATTGCCGACGACCTTGGAGGATGCATCGGCGGATTGCTTCGTGCTCGCCACGATCTGATTGGTTTCCTCGGCGCGTTCGGCCGAGGACTTGACGGTGACGGTGATCTCCTCGACGGCGGCAGCGGTCTGTTCGAGCGAGGCGGCCTGCTGCTCGGTGCGCTTGGACAGTTCGTCCGCGGAACCCGACAGCTCGTTCGAGTTGTGTTGGATCATCTGCGCATTGTTGCGGATCTGGCTCAGCGTATCCTGCAGCCGCACCAGCGAGCCGTTGAAGTCGTTGCGCAACGTCTCGAGCTTGCCGAAGAACGGCGTCTCGATCGTCTGCGAGATATCACCCTGAGACAGGCGGCCGAGGCCGGCGGCCAGTGCATTGACGGCGAAATCGATCTGCCGATCGACATCGAGCTTCTCGGCATCGTTGCGGCGGCGTTCGTCTTCGGCGGCCATGCGTTCGGCTTCGCTCTGCTGCTCGATCTCGATCTTGGCGACGGCGTTCTGCTTGAAGACGCCGAGCGCGCGGGCCATTTCACCGATTTCATCGACACGGGCCTCGCCGTTGATCGTGGTGTCCAGCGCCCCTTCGGCCAGGCGGCGCATCGAGGAGGTAATCTGTCCGATCGGGCCCTTGAAGGTCATGACCAGGCCGATGCCGGCGAAGATGGCGATGACAATGCCGAGAACGGTCGCGCCGATGGAAATTCCGTTGGCGCTCTGGCGTTCCTGGCCGGCGCTCTGCTTCTGCAGTTCGGCAAAGGAGGTGAGCTGTTTCCAGATGACGTCGATCTCAGCGGCGGTGGCAGCGAATTTCTGATGGCGTTCCTCGCTGGCCTTCACCAGTGCCGTGGCATCCTTGTCCATGGCGTCGACCGCCGGCAGGAACGATGATTTGAGCGGCGCGAAGAACGCCTGGTCCTTGGCGCTGCCTTCCAGCATCACCATGTCTTTGCGGACGATCTCGAACTCGCCGAACAGGCGCTTGCGGTTGATTTCCGTCGGATCGACCAGGAAGCGGGCAAGCTCGATCTGGATAGAGTATCCCGAGGTTACCACCTTGCGGCTGTCGAGCAGCACGCCTTCGGCCTTGACCAGCGGAGTGTCGAGTTCTGAGAATTTCTGTGTCGCGTTCTTCATCTTCAGCGCCGCGGCGACGCCGAGATAGACGGATGTCTGGCGGAAGCTCGAAAGCTTGCTCGACATCTTCGCGATGCCATCCAGCGACTTGTCATTGGCGGCGACAAGCGTGTCGAGTTCCTTGATCGCGGCGGCGAGCGACTTGGCGACCGCCTTGTTGCCCTCCGGCAGGGCCGGCGTCAGGATCCTGAGGCGCTTCTTGAGTTCCCCGAGGTTGGATTTGACGACGTCGAACTTCTCGTCAGGCGTCTTGGCCTTCATGAACAGGTTGGAGGTGTCGGTCAGGAACTTCGCCGAGGTGTTGATGCGGTCGGCCTCACGCAGCAGCGATTTTGCCGCGTTCTCGTCGTTGCGCATGCCCTTCTGGATCTGCGTCGTGGCTTCCAGCACCTTCATCTGCGACGTCGTGATGACGTTGAGATTGGTGCGGATGCTCTTGTCGAGAGCCGCTTCGCTCTCATGCAGTGTCCAGAGTTCGCCGACGCGGGCGATAATGCCATCGACGGATTTCGAGGCGCTCTCGAGGTCGGCGCGCCCTTCGGCACTGGCATCGAGTTGTGCGAGCGTTGCCGAGAGCGTCTCGCCCTGGCTCTTCAGCCTGTTTGCCAGATCGTCGCGCTTTTCAGCCGTGGCGTTTTCCAGGAAGCTGTTCATCGCGCCGGACACGTCCCGGAAACCGGAAAGCGATTGCAATACGCTGTTGGAGATCTCCATCCGCCCCTGTAGCAGGCCCGAGGCATAAAGCCCGGTCACGCCGACCGCGGTGATCGACACCACGAAAGGCAGGATGAAGATGAGAACTTTCGTCTGGATCCTGAAGCGGGATAGAATCCTGTCGATATTCATGGGAGCAAGTCTCCTCCGGAACGCGCAAAATGAGCTGGGGATCGACGGCAATGCAATCATTGCACTCTTCCCGGCATTCGCGAGTCAGAGACCGTCTGGTTCACGGATTATTGATTGCTCGTATTAATTTTGCATTACGGCGCTAAGCGTCCGCAAACCGTAAGCACGCTTTTATGCGAATTGCTTCGCCGTCGCGTTCAGGCGAGGGCTTTGAAAGCATAGAGAACAGCCGCGAGCATGGAAACGGATATGGCAATCCGTACCGCTGACCGGATATCCAGGCGGGCCGGCTTTGCAATGGCGCGAGCGCGGCGGAGACGACGGGTGGAGTGATCCTGATGCATGGATGGTCCCTCGAAGGTCAGTGCGTCCACGATGGAGCCAATCCCTTAAGAAAGGCTGAAATCGTGCGGCAAGGTCTTGCCTGAGGCTCCAACTGTGCCGAATTTCGTTTCGCCCCCCTCGCCATTTGGCCGGGAAGAGCTATGATCGCCGCCGGGAGCAACAACAATCAGGTTAATCATGGCAGCCAAGAAAGTCCGCAACAAGATCATTCAGAAGACGACTGCGACTCCTCCAAAGCCATCCCCCGTTCTGCTCAATACCCGTGGTGTTTCCGACTGGAAGGAGGCGGCCGAATGGCTGCGCGCCCGCGGCATCGAGGATATCGAATGCATCACGCCCGACCTAGCCGGTGTTCCGCGCGGAAAAATGATGCCGTCCTCGAAATTCACCTCCAATACCTCGCTCGCACTGCCATCGGCGATCTACCGGCACACGATCTCAGGCGGTTATCCAGACGAGACCGAAGAATTCCGCTACGACTCGCGAGACAGTGACATAAAGCTCGTACCCGATCTTTCGACCCTTTCCGTCGTGCCCTGGGAAACCGATCCGACTGCGCAGGTGATCTGTGACATCGTCGATACCGACGGCAAGGCCGTGCGCTACACTCCGCGCAACCTGCTCAAGCACGTCATGTCGCTCTACAAGGATCGCGGCTGGAAGCCGGTCGTGGCGCCCGAGATCGAGTTCTACCTCGTCGCCAAAAACGAAGATCCGGACTATCCGCTGAAGCCGCCGACGGGTCGTTCGGGCCGCTCGATCCAGGGCGGGCAGGGCTATTCTATGGCCGGCATCAACGAGTTCGACGAGCTGATCGACGACATCTACCATTTCTCGGCCGCTCAAGGGCTGGAGATCGATACCCTGATCCATGAAGAGGGGCCGGCGCAGCTCGAAATCAACCTGCGCCATGGCGACCCGGTCGAGCTTGCCGACCAGGTGTTCATGTTCAAGCGCACCATCCGGGAAGCCGCGATGGGCCACGGCATCTATGCCACCTTCATGGCCAAACCGATGGAAGGCCAGGCGGGCTCGGCCATGCACATCCACCAGTCCGTGGTCGATATCAAGACGGGCAAGAATGTCTTCTCTAACCCGGACGGTACGGCATCGAAGGAATTCTATGGCTTCATCGGCGGCATGCAGACTTTCGTGCCGAAGACACTGGTGATGATGGCGCCCTATGTGAATTCCTATCGCCGCCTGACGCCGAGCATGTCGGCCCCCGTCAACAATGCCTGGGGTTACGACAACCGCACGACGGCGTTCCGCATACCAGTCTCAGATGCCGCCGCCCGCCGCGTCGAAAACCGCCTGCCGAGCTCGGACGCCAATCCGTACCTCGCGCTCGCAGCGTCGCTTGCCTGTGGCTGGCTCGGCATCATGAAGGGCCTCCATCCGACGCCGCCATCCGACGGCACGGCCAATGAAGGCTCGATCGAACTGCCGCGCGGCCTGCTCGAAGGTGTATCGCTGCTGGAGAACGAGCCTGCGCTGCGCGAGGTCTTCGGCGACGAGTTCATCGGCATGTATGCCGGCGTCAAGCGCGGCGAATTCGAGACCTTCATGCAGGTGATCAGCCCCTGGGAGCGGGAATACCTGCTGCTCAACGTCTGAGTGATTGCACAAGTCCAATATGCAGACGGCCCGGAGCAATCCGGGCCGTTTCGTTACCGGCTTGTATTCCGCCGATGCCAGGCGAATATCCGCGTCCAGGGCGATTCCGGCTCGGGTCGCGCGGGCGGGCGGTCTACCGGGCGGTAGCGTCCGGAAAAATGATCGACGAGCAGCAATGCTGCGAGCATATCTTGCATAAAAGCCTCCTTCCGGCCCGGTGGCCGGTTATCAATGCGGATGTCGGATACGTCGATGAAACTGCGCCGGCAATTTGCCGGCATGCGCAATTCTATAAGCAACCGCTGCCGGGATTTGTCAGTGGTCTGCTCCATCGGACCGTCCTCAATCTATCCGACAAAAATCTCTTTATATACGGGTGAGAATGCATCATATAATTCACCCATGAAAAATATCGGCTGGGACGCCTATCAGGTCTTCATCACGGTTGCGCGGCATGGCGGACTGACGGGCGCGGCACAGGTGTCTGGCCTCAGCCCGGCCACCGTTGGCCGGCGGGTTCTCGAACTCGAACAATCGATTGGCCGCACGCTGTTTTTACGCAGCCAGACCGGCTATGTGCTGACCACCGACGGCCAGATCCTGTTCGACCAGTTGAAAGACATGGAATCGGCCGTTCGTCGCGTCGAGAGTTGGCGCATGGAATCGTCGGGCGCCGTTACACTCCGGCTTGCGGCGGGGACGTGGAACGCGCGCCTGATCGCCGAGAATTTCCGCGACCTCTGCAATGAGCGGGATAATTTCCGCGTCGAGATGACAGTGACGGAAGCCCGCGCGCCGCTCGCCCACCGCGAACACGATGTCGGCCTGCGCGCCCATCCGCCGGAGGAAATGAACCTCGCCTCGCGGCTGATCGGCGAGGTTGCCTATGCTGCCTACCGTGCCAAGAGCGCGCCGCAATATCTGCCCGAACGCTGGATCGCCATCACCGAAGCCGATGCGATTTCGAGCTACCTGCGCTGGCCACATGAGAACCGCGCAAGCCAGATCGTCGTGACGGTGACCCGGCCGCGCTCGATCCTCGACCTGGTCAAGGCCGGGACCGGCAACGCCATCCTGCCCTGCTTCATCGGTGACATGGAACCCGGCATCGAGCGCGCCAGCGACGAAATTCCCGAACTCCGCCACAAGCAATGGGTCGTGACCAACAACGACGACCGCGCCCGCCGCGAAATCCGTACCCTTGCAGACCGCCTGACAAAGCTTTTAAAGGCGCATCAGGAACTATATGCCGGCAAGCGGCCGGTAAAAAATACCTGACCAGGACTCATTGAATGGCCATCATCTGTTTCGATATCGGCGGCAGCTTCATCAAGGGTGCGGTGGCGCGCGCGGCCGACGATATTTCGCCGTTGCCGCCACGGCCGACGCCGCTTGAGGATTTCGAAGCCTTCGTCGCAACCCTGATCGGCGTCATCGCCGCGACCGGTATCCGGCCCCAGCGCATCGCACTCTCCATCACCGGCGTCATCGATCCCGAAACGGGGGTGGCAACCGTCGCGAATATTCCCTGCATTCACGGCCGGACGCTTGCCGCCGATCTCGAAGCCGTCCTCGGCGTCGATGTGCTGATCGCCAACGACGCCGATTGTTTCGCGCTGGCCGAAGCGGGGCTGGGTGCGGGCAGGGGGCATGCGATCGTGCTCGGCGCCATCCTCGGCAGCGGCGTCGGCGGCGGGCTGGTCGTCGATGGCCGGCTGGTCAACGAAAACGGTGGCTTCGCCGGCGAATGGGGCCACGGCCCGGCATTGCCCTTCTTCGCCGGCGATCCGCCGGTGGCGATCCCGGCCTACGAATGCGCCTGCGGCCAGCGGCGCTGCGTCAACACAGTGGGCGGCGCGCGCGGCATGGAACGCCTGCACCTTGAAATTCATCGCACGGAACTGTCGAGCAAGGAGATCGTCACGCGCTGGCTGGCAGGGGACGTCGATGCGGCGCGCACGATCGAGATCTATGTCGATCTCATCGCTTCGCCCTTAGCGCTCGCCGTCAACATCACCGGCGCCTCGATCGTCCCGGTCGGTGGGGGGCTGTCGAATTCGGCACCGCTGATATCAAGGATCGACGAGACGGTGCGGCAAAGGACACTGCGGCGCTTTTCCCGGCCGCTCGTCGTGCCGAGTGGGCTCACTGTGGAGCCCGGCCTGACGGGAGCTGCCTTGCTCGGCTTGGGGACGCAGGCATGAACCGGATACGTCGAGGTCGGACACCCCCCTCTGTCCTGCCGGACATCTCCCCCTCAAGGGGGGAGATCCGCAAGAGGCATACGGCCCGACCTTTCCTAACATCGAAACTGGCGAAAGCGTTAGTTGATCGGGCGAGGCGGTACCCCCATTCAATCTCCCTCCTTGAGGGGGAGATGTCCGGCAGGACAGAGGGGGGTGTGCCCAAATGACCCGGTCAATTGGAAAGCACATCCTCCTCGAAATCTGCGTCGATGACCTCGCTGGATTGGAGGCGGCCGTCGAAGGCGGTGCCGACCGCATTGAACTCTGCAGCGCCCTCGCGCTCGGCGGGCTGACGCCCTCGGCGGGGCTGATGGAGGTCGCCGCGACGTTCGACATTCCATGCAACGCCATGATCCGCCCGCGCGCCGGCGATTTCGTTTATAGCGATGAGGAGGTCGATATCATGCTGGCGGATATCGAGGCGGCGCGCCGTGCCGGCCTCGCCGGCGTGGTGCTCGGCGCCAGCCTGGCCGATGGCCGGCTCGACCGCATGGTTCTCGATGTGCTGGTGAAAGCCGCGAACGGCCTCGACCTCACGCTGCATCGCGCTTTCGATCTGGTGCCGAAAATTCCCGAGGCGGTGGAGATTGCGGTGAAGCTCGGCTTCTCCCGGATCCTGACATCGGGAGGCGCGAAGACTGCCATCGAGGGCATCGGTGGCCTCAAGCAAGCGATGGACGCCGCCAGCGGCCGCATTTCAATCATGCCCGGTTCGGGCATCTCGGCGGACAACGCCGCGCAATTCCTCGATCTCGGCGTATCGGAAATCCACGCCTCGTGCTCGTCGCTGGTTCCGGCCGTCGAAGGCCGGATGGTTGAATTCGGCTTTGCTCCTGATACCGCCAGGCACACCGATGTGGCCAAGGTTCGCGCGCTGAAGCAGGCGATGTCCCTTAAATAGAAAGGCCCGGACCGTTCTCGACGGCCCGGGCAGGCACCATTTTACGGGTGCAGGGAAATCATTGTGCCTGGGTCACGATGACGGGGATCATCAGGTCGCCCCAATTGCCCTCGTTGTGATGCCGCGCCGAGCGGATCAGCTCGACCGAGACGCCGGCATCGACCGCCTTCATCACGGCGTGGTTGAGGCGGTGCAGGTCGTTGGCGACCATGCGGATCGCCGCCTGCTGCTCGGCACTCATCGCGGTGGCTTGCTCTTCGGCGCGTTCCTTGACTCGGGTCTGGACACTCATGGCATTTCTCCTCTTGTGATCTGGGGTTCTTGATAGTCTTGGTCCGGGATATTCGCTCACTCCGCCGCGGGGCGGAACTGGGCGTGTTCGGTGGATTCCTTCATCGCTGTCGTCGAGGACTTGCCGCCCGAGATCGCCACCGACACCGCGTCGAAGTAGCCGGTGCCGACTTCGCGCTGATGCTTGGTCGCGGTATAGCCGTTGATCTCGGCGGCGAATTCCGCCTCCTGCAGCTCCGAATAGGCGGCCATCTGGCGATCCTTGTAGCCACGCGCCAGTTCGAACATGCCGAAGTTCAGCTGGTGGAAGCCGGCCAGCGTGATGAACTGGAACTTGTAGCCCATCTTGCCGAGTTCGCGCTGATACATGGCGATCGTCGCGTCATCGAGGTTCTTCTTCCAGTTGAACGACGGCGAGCAATTGTAGGCGAGCTTCTTGCCCGGATGCACCTTGTGCACGGCTTCGGCGAATTTCTTCGCCTGGCCAAGATCCGGCTTGGAGGTCTCCATCCAGATCATGTCGCAATAGGGCGCATAGGCGATGGCGCGGGCGATGCAGGGCTCGATGCCGTTCTTGACCTGATAAAAGCCTTCGACCGTGCGGCCCGCATCGTAATCGACGAAAGGCTGGTCGCGCTCGTCGATATCGGACGTCAGCAGCTTGGCGGCCTCGGCGTCCGTGCGGGCGATGACCAGCGTCGCCGTACCCATGACGTCGGCGGCAAGCCGCGCGGCGGTCAGGTTGCGGATGTGGGCCGCCGTCGGGATCAGCACCTTGCCACCGAGATGACCGCACTTCTTCTCCGATGCGAGCTGGTCCTCATAGTGTACGCCCGCCGCGCCCGCCTCGATGAAGGCCTTCATGATCTCGAAGGAATTGAGCGGTCCGCCGAAGCCGGCTTCCGCATCGGCGACGATCGGCGCGAACCAGGTATCGACCGAAAGGCCATTGCCTTCCTGCGTCTCGATCTGATCGGCGCGCTGCAACGTCTTGTTGATGCGCTTGGCAAGCTCCGGCGCGGCGTTGGCGGGATAGAGCGACTGGTCCGGATACATGGACGACGCGGTGTTGGCGTCTGCGGCGACCTGCCAGCCGGAGAGGTAGATCGCCTTCAGCCCAGCGCGTACCATCTGCATCGCCTGGTTGCCCGAGAGTGCGCCCAGTGCATTGACGAAGTCTTCTTCATGGATGAGCTTCCACAGCCGGTTGGCACCCATTTCGGCCAGCGAATGCTGGATCATGACCGAGCCGCGCAGGCGCTTTACATCCTCGGCATTGTAGGGGCGCTCGAGGCCGTCGAAGCGGCCTTGCGGTGCGGATGGAACCAGATTGTAAAACTCAGTCATAATAGTCTCCCGTCGCTTTTCCAGTGGTGCGGATGCCGACTTGGGGATCGGCTATTCGCGTCAATTCGATATGACGAGATTTACATTGCATTGCGAAGAGACGCCATAGAGAGCCTGAAAATCTCGACAAAATTCGAGTAACCCTGTCTTGAATTTTACAGGATCGTCATGTAAATCTGTAAATCATGTAAATGTGTTAGCAGGATCGTTGTCTGTAAAGGATATTACAAATGGCTGAGGCCAAGATCTTCGCCGGTCCCCGTGTGCGCCGTCTCCGCAACGGTCTGGGTATCACCCAAACAGCGATGGCCGAGGGCCTCGGCATCTCGCCGTCCTATCTCAATCTCATCGAGCGCAATCAGCGGCCACTCACGGTCCAGCTCATCCTCAAGATGGCGTCGGTCTACAAGATCGACATCGAGGACTTGCAGGGCGAAACCGGTTCGGTCGCGAGCGAACTGCGACAGGTCTTCGCCGATCCGCTGCTGGCTGGCGAGGTGCCCGGCGGCGAGGAACTGGTGGAGGTCGCCGAAGCCGCACCCAATGCGGCCCAGGGCATGATCAAGCTGCACCGCGCCTATCGCGAGCAGGCGGCCCGGCTCTCCGATCTTGCCGGCCTGCTGGCGGAAGCCGGGCACGACCCCGCGCTGTCCGGCGCGCGACTTCCCATGGACGAGGTCCGCGACCGGCTGGAGAACCGCCCCAATTTCCATGCAGCGATCGAGGACGCGGCCGAAGCCTTCTATGCGCGCATCGGCGGGGGTGAGGATGTCGGGACGGTGCTGCGTGAATGGCTGCGCGCCGAGCACGGCATCGTCGTCCGCACGCTGCCCATCCATGCCATGCCCAATCTCCGGCGCCGCTACGACCGCCATTCGATGCGGCTTTTTCTATCCGAGCGACTCTATCCGCACGACCAGTTGCGGGAGATCGCCCAGGAGGCCTGCCAGATCGCGCTCCGTGACGAGATATCGGCCGCTCTAGATGCGCTTGGCCTGTCCACCAACGAAGCCAGGCGCATCGCGCGCTTCGAGCTTGCCCGCTATGCCGCGCTCGCGGTGATGATGCCGTATGGTGCCTTCATCACCGCCGCCCGGCGTGCACGTTATGATGTCGGCATTCTCTGCGCGCGCTTCCGCGTCTCATTCGAGCAGGCGGCAAGCCGGCTCACCAGCATGGGTCGGCCCGATGCGCAGGGCATTCCCTTCTTCACCATGGAGATCGACATCGCGGGCAATCGCATCCGGCGCTCGGGCGCGGCAGGCTTTCCACAAGCGGCCTTCGGCGGGCAATGTCCCAAGCTCAATATCCATGCGGCGTTTGCCGCGCCGGGCCAAGTCTTGCCGGAGATTGTCGAGATGCCGGGTGGCGCGCGTTACCTCACCATCGCCCGTACGCTGGAAGGCCCGATCGCCGGTTTTGGTGAGCGTGTCCGCCGCACCGCGCTGCTTCTGGCTTGCGAGCAATCCCATGCCGCGGAGACTGCCTATGCCGAAGCGCTGCCCGGCGGCCCGCCGCTGGCGGTGGGGCCAGCCTGTCGGCTCTGCGAGCGGCCCGGTTGTCTCGCGCGCGCCGAACCGCCGGTCACAAGGCCGCTAGGTCTTGACGAGATGGTTGCAGGCATGAGTGTCTTCGATTTCCAGTGAAGGCGACGGGCCGACCACACCCTTGTAACGATTTGCAACTTTTTAGTTGTCGGGCGCTCCAATCCTTTCTAATCTGTTTCTCAGAGTGGGACTCCGGACATAGATCAAAAGCAATTCAAGGCCGGGAAAACAGGAGAATATCATGAAGAAACAGCTATTTGGGCTGGCCGCAGGCGTGGCAGCAGCGCTTCTGCTCGCCTCTGCATCGACCGCACAGGAGAAGGTGGTCAACGTCTACAACTGGTCTGATTACATCGACAACGCCATCCTCGAAGACTTTACCAAGGAGACCGGTATCAAGGTCGTCTACGACGTCTTCGATTCCAATGAAATCCTCGAGACCAAGCTGCTCGCGGGCGGTTCGGGCTATGATGTCGTGGTGCCGACCGGTCCGTTCCTGGCGCGCCAGATCCAGGCCGGCGTTTTCCAGAAGCTCGACAAGTCCAAGCTGCCGAACCTCGCCAACATGTGGCCGCAGGTTTCCGAGCGCCTGGCCAAGTATGATCCGGGCAACGAATATGCCGTCAATTACATGTGGGGCACGTCGGGCATCGGCTACAACGTCGCCAAGGTGAAGGCAGCGCTCGGCGATGTGCCGATCGACAGCTGGGATGTGCTGTTCAAGCCGGAAAACGCCGAGAAGCTGAAGGCCTGCGGCATCAATATCCTCGATGCGCCGGATGAGACATTTGCCATCGCCATGAACTACATCGGCAAGAATCCCGACAGCAAGGAAACGGCCGATATCGAAGCCGGCGGCGAGGTCTATCAGAAGATCCGTCCCTTCGTGCGCACGTTCAACTCGTCGGCCTATATCGATGAACTCGCCAATGGCGATGCATGCATCACGCTCGGCTGGTCGGGCGATGTGTTGCAGGCCAAGAGCCGTGCCGAGGAGGCCAAGAACGGCGTCGAAATCAACTATATTATCCCCAAGGAGGGGACCTATATGTGGTTCGACAACCTCGCGATTCCCGCAGACGCCAAGAATGTCGAAGAGGCGCATGCCTTTATCAATTACCTGATGAAGCCCGAGGTTATCGCCAAGGCATCGAACTACGTTCAATATGCCAACGGCAACCTCGCCTCGCAGAAGTTCATCGACAAATCGGTGCTGGATAATCCCGCGGTCTACCCGTCGGAGGAAACCACCAAGAAGCTGTTCACGATCTCGCCTTATGGGCCAAAGGAATCGCGCGTGCTGAACCGGCTCTGGACCACGATCAAGACCGGCAGCTGATACAAGACAAAGAGGGGCGGCTTTTGCCGCCCTTTCTTTTTCCGGCTGTCGCCGGCAATCAACAATGCGACGATCAATCAAGATTTGCGAATATGGGGCGCAGGCGAAATGGCGAAGTCACTCGGACCGGTCAAACGTAAATTCATGCCGTGGACCGACCCAAACTCGGTACCCTTCATCCGGTTCGAGAAGATCACCAAGCGCTTCGGCGATTTCGTCGCGGTCAACGACCTCACCCTTGATATCTACGAGAAGGAGTTCTTCTCGTTGCTCGGTCCTTCCGGCTGCGGCAAGACCACGCTGATGCGCATGCTGGCGGGCTTCGAGGAGCCGACCGAGGGCCGCATCCTGCTGCAGGGCAAGGATATTTCAGGCGTGCCGCCCTACAAGCGGCCGACCAACATGATGTTCCAGTCCTACGCACTCTTCCCGCATATGACAGTCGAGAAGAACGTCGCCTTCGGCCTCGAGCAGGATAAGCTTCCCAAGAGCGAGATCGATGGCCGGGTTCAGGAAATGCTGAAACTCGTCAAGCTCGATCAGTTCGCCAAGCGCAAGCCCAGCCAGCTCTCCGGGGGCCAGCGCCAGCGCGTCGCCCTTGCCCGCTCGCTCGCCAAACGACCGAAAGTGTTGCTGCTCGATGAGCCGCTCGGCGCGCTCGACCGCAAGCTCCGCGAGGAGACCCAGTTCGAACTCATGGATATCCAGCACACGCTGGGCCTGACCTTCCTCATCGTCACCCACGACCAGGAGGAAGCAATGACCGTCTCCGACCGCATCGCGGTCATGGACAAGGGCATCATCATGCAGATCGCCACGCCCGCCGAGATCTATGAGGCGCCGAATTCGCGCTATGTGGCCGACTTCATCGGCGATATCAACATCTTCGAGGCGAGGGTGACCGGCAAGGAAGGTTCGCTGGTCACGATCGATTCCGAAGGACTCTCGGTGCGGATAGATCAACCCGAATGCCCGGCGGTCGCGGGCAATGAAGTGGCCTTTGCCATCCGCCCGGAAAAGGTGCGGATTTCGCTCGATGCCCCGGCCGATCCTGGCTTCAACAGCGTCAACGGCGAAGTCTTCGACATCGGCTATCTCGGCGACTTCTCGGTGTTCCTCGTCAAGATGGCAGACGGCCGTGTCATGCGCGCCGCACAGGCCAACGTCTCGCGCCTCGTCGACCGGCCCATCACCTTCGGCGACAAAGTCTGGCTGACCTGGCCGGCCGATGCCGGCATCGTGCTGACGCGTTGAGGGGGCAAGTCCATGGCAACCAATCTCGACACGCGCAAGAACCCGGCCAGATGGCTGATCGTCATCGTGCCCTATTTCTGGCTGGCACTCTTTTTCCTGGCCCCTTTCTTCATCGTCCTGAAGATTTCGTTCTCGGACCTTGCGATTTCGATGCCGCCCTATACGCCCCAGTTCACGGGCTTCGCGAATATTGGCCAGTTCTTCTCGCAACTTGATTTCGAGAACTATTTCTTTCTCGGCACCGATGCGCTCTATGTCAGCGCCTATCTGAATTCCCTGCGCATAGCGGTGATCTCTACGCTGTTGCTGCTGCTGATCGGATATCCGATCGCACTTGCCATGGCGCGCGCGCCGGCCACCATCCGCCCGACGTTGCTGATGCTGGTGATCCTGCCGTTCTGGACATCGTTCCTGATCCGCGTCTATGCATGGATCGGCATTCTGAAGCCCGAAGGCCTGCTGACCGTGATGTTCCAGTCGATCGGCATCCTGGGACCGGATGAACAGGTCAACATTTTTCGCACCGACTATGCGGTCTTCATCGGCATCGTCTATTCCTATCTCCCTTTCATGATCCTGCCGCTTTATGCGTCGCTGGAAAAGATGGATGGCTCGCTGCTCGAGGCCGCGAGCGATCTTGGCTGTCCGCCATGGAAGACGTTCTGGAAGGTAACCTTCCCGTTGTCGCTCCCGGGCGTCATCGCCGGCTCCATGATTTGCTTCATCCCGATCACCGGCGAGTTCGTCATCCCCGACCTGCTCGGCGGTGCCGATACCTTGATGATCGGCAAGACGCTCTGGACGGAATTCTCCGCGAACCGTGACTGGCCGCTGGCGTCAGCCGTGGCGGTGCTCTTGCTTCTGATTCTGGTCGTGCCGATCATGATCTTCCAGAACCAGCAGCAGAAAGCGTGAGGAGAGAGCCATGAAATCTTCACGCTTCGACCCGATCGTCCTGACCCTGGGCTTCCTGTTCCTCTACATCCCGATCCTGCTGCTCGTCATCTTCTCGTTCAATGCCTCAAAGCTCGTCACTGTCTGGGGCGGTTTCTCGACACACTGGTATGTCGCCATGTGGAATAACCAGGGGCTGATGGACGCGGCCTGGATCACCATCCGCGTCGCACTCCTCAGTGCCACCATTGCCACTGTCCTTGGCACGCTTGCCGCGTTGGCCTTGACGCGCTTCATGCGCTTCCCGGGCCGCATGTTGTTCTCGGGCATGATCTACGCGCCGATCGTCATGCCGGAGGTGATCACCGGCCTCTCGATGCTGTTGCTCTTCGTCGCCGTCGGCATGGACCGCGGTTTCTGGACGGTGACGATCGCGCTGACGACATTCAGCATGTGTTATGTTGCGATCGTCGTGCAATCCCGGCTCGTGACGTTCGACATGAGCCTCGAGGAAGCGGCACTCGATCTCGGATGCCCGCCGGTCAAGACCTTCTTCAAGATCACCCTGCCGCTGATCTTTCCCGCCGTCATCGCCGGCTGGATGCTGGCTTTCACGCTGTCGCTCGACGATCTCGTGATCGCTAACTTCACCACGGGACCGGGTGCCACGACGCTGCCGATCAAGATCTACAGCCAGGTGCGACTCGGCGTGACGCCGGAGATCAACGCAATCAGCACTATCCTCATCGCCTTCGTGACGTCTGGCGTGATCATTGCGTCCCTGATGACAAAACGCGCGGAAGTGCAGCGCCAGCGCGACGAGCGCGCGGCGATGGCGTTGCCTTGAAAAAAGCTGCTATTCGTCGCTCGAACGCGGTGGCAGGAAGAGATAGGCGAAGAACCAGACCGGCAGGATGATCACCGCGCCGAGCAGCACATTGGGGATCGCCCATGCGATGAAGCGGGCGAGGTATTCCCACGCTTCGAGCGGGGTCAGGCCGATCGACGTCAGGATTTTCTCCGCCGATAGCCCGAACAGATTCATCAGCGCGCCCGCGATCAGCGATGCGAGCAGAAGCTTCAGCAGGCCTGTGACGAATTGGTTCAAGGCAGTCCCCGGGTCATTCCAGAGAATTTTATCGAATATTGGTAAACAATTGGCTGATGCCGAAGGCGTCGCCTGACAGGTCGCCGTTTCTCTGCCATCCCATGCCGCGTTCGGGCTTGCGATTTCCCTCGATCCGCGTTCTGTTGCAATGCAGCGAACGAGTTGCTATGCCGCCAGCATCACCGTGGAGGGTCGTATGGGAGAGAATGCACCGCTTTGGGCGCCGACGGATGTCGAGATCGCATCGAGCCCGATGACCAAGTTCCGCGCATTCTGCGCGATCAGGAACGCGGTCGACCTGCCGGATCATGACGCCTTCCATGCGTGGTCGATCGATGCGCGCGGCGCCTTCTGGTCGGCGGTCTGGGATTTCTGTCAGGTGCGCGGGAGCAAGGGCGCACGCGATCTCATCCACGGCGACATCATGCTGGACGCCCGCTTCTTCCCGGATGCCCAGCTGAATTTCGCCGAGAACCTGCTGATCAAGCATGGCGATGGTGACGCGCTGATCTTTCGCGGCGAGGACAAGGTCAGCTACCGCTGGTCCTGGGACCAGCTCCATTCCACGGTTTCCAAGCTACAGCAAGCTTTCCGCGCGATGGGTCTCGGCAAGGGTGATCGCATCGCCGCGATGATGCCGAACATGCCCGAAACCATCGCCTGCATGCTGGCGACCGCCTCGCTCGGCGCGATCTGGTCGTCATGCTCGCCCGATTTCGGCGAACAGGGCGTGCTCGACCGGTTCGGCCAGATCGAGCCGAAGCTGTTTATCACCTGCGATGCCTATTGGTATAACGGCAAGCTGCAGGACGTGGCCGACAAAGTTCGCCATGTTGCGCCGAACCTCGGCTGTCCGGTGATGGTGGTGGGCTATGCCGGCGACGACCTGGCTCTGGCCGATTCGCTGCCCGACGGCCGGACCATGGACGCCGCAACCATTGCCTACGTCGCCAAGCCGGTGGAATACGAGCAACTGCCCTTCGCCCATCCGCTCTACATCCTGTTCTCCTCGGGCACGACCGGCGTGCCGAAATGCATCGTCCATTCCGCCGGCGGTACGCTGCTCCAGCATCTCAAGGAGCACCGCTTTCATTCGGGCGTCGGCGATGGCGACAAGCTGTTTTACTTCACCACCTGCGGCTGGATGATGTGGAACTGGCTGGCCTCGGGCCTGGCGAGCGGCGCGACGCTCTGCCTGTTCGATGGCTCGCCCTTTGCGCCCAATGGCAACGTGCTGTGGGACTATGCGGCCGAGGAGCGTTTCGCGATTTTCGGCACCTCGGCGAAATATATCGACGCGGTGCGCAAGGGTGGCATCGAGCCGCTCAAGACCCATGATCTCTCGGAGCTCCGCCTGATCACCTCGACCGGCTCGCCGCTGTCGCCGGAAGGCTTTTCCTTCGTCTACGAGGGCATCAAGCCGGATGTGCAGCTCGCCTCGATCTCCGGCGGCACCGATATCGTCTCCTGTTTCGTGCTCGGCAATCCGGTCCTTCCCGTATGGAAGGGCGAGATCCAGGGTCCGGGCCTCGGCCTCGCGGTTGATGTCTGGGACGACGAGGGCAGGCCGGTACGCGGCGAGAAGGGCGAACTGGTCTGCACCAAGGCCTTCCCGTCCATGCCGGTGGGCTTCTGGAACGACCCCGACGGTGCCAAGTACAAGGCGGCCTATTTCGAGCGCTTCGACAACATCTGGTGCCACGGCGATTTCGCCGAATGGACCGAGCATGGCGGCCTGATCATCCACGGCCGTTCGGACGCCACGCTCAATCCCGGCGGCGTCCGCATTGGCACGGCCGAAATCTACAATCAGGTCGAACAGCTCGATGAGGTGGCCGAAGCCATCTGCATCGGCCAGGATTGGGATGATGACGTGCGCGTCGTGCTCTTCGTGCGTCTCGCGCCGGGGCTTTCGCTCGACGGCGATCTGGAAAAGAAGATCAAGACGAAGATCCGCATCGGCGCCTCGCCTCGGCATGTGCCGGCCAAGGTCATCCAGGTCACTGACATCCCGCGCACCAAATCCGGCAAGATCGTCGAACTCGCTGTCCGCGAGGTCGTCCACGGTCGTCCGGTGAAGAACAAGGAAGCGCTGGCCAATCCTGAAGCGCTGGAGCTTTACGCCGGACTGGAGGCGTTGAAAAACTGATACTTTAAGACGGCGGCATCCGTGATCGGATGCCGCCTGAACCATCATTTCAATTTGATGGCAAAATGCTTGCGGATAGGCTCTTCGATCTTCCACGTGCCCTTGAAGCCAGGCTCGATCACGAAGGCGTCGCCGGGGCCGAGCACGACAGGCTTGCCGCCTTCGGCCGTGATCGTCACGCGGCCTTTCATCATGTGGACGAATTCGTATTCGTTATAGACGGCGTGATAGGTGCCCGGCGTGGCTTCCCAATAGCCCGAGATCATGCTGCCGTCTTCCGAAGTGTGCAGTACCCATGTCTTCATCGACGGTGAGCCCTCGACGACGGTCCAGCCTTCCATATCGGCGGTATCGGGTTCGGATGACGCCGGATCGGCGAGCTTTACAGCATATTCCATGGTTCCTCGCAAAGGTTGGCCCGGTATGTCCGGGCTGGCAGGTTGAAGACGGTGCCAGAAAGAAAAGCAAGCCCGTGCCGCCGCACATTCTCCCCTGGAGATGACAACCTAGTGATCCTCTCCGGCAGGTCTGTTCCATTTGCGAAGTTGCCGGACGGGCCGGGTGAAACACGCCGCCCGCACATGGCATTATAGCCCCGGACATGCCATTCCGGGGCTGGCACGTCGTGGAAAGTCAGATCATTGTTTCCAGCCGCGCGTAGCTGTCTTCCATTCCGTGCTCCATGCCACTCGCCAGCATCGCGGTGCGTGTCTCGCTGTTCGGCAGCGTCATCCGCATCGTCATCTTCGTGCCTGTGCCATCCGGCTCGAACCGCGTCTCGACATGGTTGTCCGGCGTCGGGTCGGGCAGGTGCATACGTTCCACATGCACGATCTTGCTGAACGGCACGAGTTCCACGAACTCGCCCGTCAGGTAGAATCCGTTGCCGTTGCCATCGGCCCATTCGTAGCGGATCTTGCCTCCGGGCTTCGCTTCGTTGATGCAGACGGGCATGGTCCAGCCCGGCGGGCCGAGCATCCATTTCTGCACCAGCGATGTCTCGGTATGGGCGCGGTAGACAGCCTCCGGCGGCGCCTTGAAGTTGCGGGTGACGATTACATGCGTGTCGCCTTCGGTCCTCAGTTCCAGCTTGCTCATGATTTCTCCTCTTTCGTGCTGGTTTGCATTTCGGCCAGCAGCGCGTCCAGCCGGTCGTAATTGGCGGTCAGTGCCTCGCGCAGCATGGCCAGCCATTGATCGATCTCGGAAAGCGCCTCCGGCACCAGCTTGCAGGGCCGCTTGGCACCTTCGGCGCGGCGCGTGATCAATCCGGCGCCTTCGAGCACGCGCAGGTGCTTGGAAATGGCGGGCTGGCTCATCGAAAAGGGCTCGGCCAGCTCCATGACGGTGTTCTCGCCCAGCGCCAACCGGGCAAGGATGGCCCGGCGCGTGGGGTCGCCAAGGGCGGAAAATGCGGCATCGAGTCTCGACATGTCGGACACCAAATTAATAACTGAAAAGTTATATAACTTAATGGTTATTGCATGGCAAGCGCTTTCGGCGGAATTTTTCAACATCATGTTTCCATTCCGCTTCCCGGCGCATAGCATTGGCGGATGGACACCGTTTGAAAGCCTGTGAAATGCCGGATTCCGCGCCCACCGCCACCGAATTGCTCACCAGGCTAGCCAGCGGCGTGACGTCGTCGGAAGCGACGGTTTCCCATCTCATCGAGCGTATCGAGGCGGATCCCGAACTCCGCGCATTCTCCGTCATCGATCGCCAACGCGCTCTGATCGACGCACGAAAAGCCGACGCAGCAAGACGAGCGGGCCAATCCCTGGGGCTACTCCACGGATTGCCGATCGCTGTGAAGGACAACATCGCGGTCGCTGGCCTGCCCAATACAGGCGGCACGCCGGCACTCGCGGATCACATGCCCGCTGTCGATGCGGATATCGTAACGCGCCTCAAGGGCGCCGGTGCCATCATCCTCGGCAAGAACACCATGCACGAATTCGCATGGGGCACGACGAGCATCAATCCTTTCTCGGGCACGCCGCGGAACCCGCATGACCGGACCCGCACATCGGGTGGTTCGAGCGGCGGGGCAGGGGCGGCCGTGGCGGCAAACCTGGTTCCCGTCGCCATCGGCACGGATACCGGCGGCTCGATCCGCATCCCGGCCTCCCTCTGCGGCGTCTGGGGTTTTCGCCCGACAACGGCCAAATGGTCCCAGCATGGCATCATCCCGATCTCATCGAGCAGGGACACCGCAGGACCGCTCGCACGTTCGGTCGAAGATATCGTGCTGCTGCACGAAGCCGTGACCGGCGAAATGACGCCTCTCGACTTCTCACCCAAAGGAAAACGCATCGGCATTCCCCGAAGCCATTTCTGGGAGTTCGTCCAGCCGGAGGTCGCGGCAATTTGCCGTGCCGCGCTCGAAAAATTCCGTAGTGCGGGCATGGAATTGGTGCCGGTGGATGTCACCGATATCGCGCGCCTGCACAACGACTCCAGCTTCACCGTCGCGAGCTACGAGGGCCGCGTGGATCTCATGAAGTATCTCGCGGATTTTGCCCCGCAGATCACATTCCGCGATGTGGTCGAACGGATCGCCAGCGATGATGTGAGAGACCTGATGCTTCCCCTGCTCGATTCCGGTGGACCACCCACATCCGACGCCTATCGCGCTGCCCTCGCGGTCCGGCAGCAACTGATCGCCGCCTATACCAGTCTCTTCACCGATAATCGCCTTGATGCCATCGCCTTCCCAACTTGCCTCATGCCGGCCTTCCCGCTGGGCGACGCATTCGCCGAACTGCCGCATGCCGGCCTCGTGCCCGTCTTCCCCGCAATGATCCACAATACCGGGCCGGGCTCGAATGCCGGCCTGCCGGGTATATCCGTGCCCATCGGCACGACTGTCGCGGGCCTGCCGGTCGGCTTGGCACTGGATGGTCCGTGCGGCGGAGACATCGGGCTGCTGCAACTCGCACGATTCACCGGTGTTCTATAACGTGATGATGCGTGCTACTTCTGACGAACAGGAGCCGAAGATGAGACAATTGACCGACGAAGGCGAGCGCGCCCTGAGCGAGATTGCCACCCGGCACGACGTCAGCACCGATGCCGCCCAGCATCTGCTGCTGGCGGTGGTTGCCGGCCATATGAGCCAGGCACAGTTCAATCATCCCGAACTCGGCGGCATGGGCCAGTGGTCGCAGGGCGGCATGATCATGGTCGGCGATATGTTCAACAACGGCCTGAAAGCCAAGGTCGATGCCCTGTGTACGGAACTCGCCGCCTTGGCGCGCGGCACCGATCTCTTCCGTCCGCTGCCGCCGCCGCAATTCCAGTCGCAGGTCCAGGGCAGCGGCGCGAGCCTGTTCGTGCCGGGTTTATTCGGCAACTGGTGGCCCGAGGGGCTGGGCCACGCGGCTTCGACCGGATCGCAGAACAATCTGCGCTATGCCTTTTTCCCAGAAACCCGCCGGCTGGCGATCGACCTCGGCGGCAAAGTCAAGATCTACGACACGCACGATCACCGGATCGGCGGCTTCTCCCAGCAGCAATCCGGCGATCAATCGCTGAGTTTCACATCGCAGCATGGGCTTATCGATCTCGCCTCGCTTGAGGAAGTCGATGCCGTCGCCGAGCATTCCGAGTCCCGGGACTTCGGCACGGTGCTGGCGGAGGCCTTCGCCGGCGACGCGCCATATGCCGAGCCGCCTCGAACCGCAAGCGCGGACGACGATATCATCAGCAAGATCGAAAAGCTCGCGGGCCTGCATGCGAAGGGAATCCTCACGGACGAGGAGTTCCAGTCCAAGAAGACCGACCTCCTGAGCCGGCTCTGACAAGGCATTCAGGAGTTCGCATTGGATACGATTACAGCCCTATCAGCCACCGAACTGTCGGCGTCCATCCACAGCAGACGGCTCTCGTGCAGCCAGGTCATGGAGGCATTTCTCGCCCGCATCGCCGAGGTCAATCCCCGCATCAATGCCGTCGTCAGCCTGCGCGATGTCGATGAACTGATGCGTGAAGCGACTGCCGCCGATCGCGAACTGGATGACGGCCGCTCGCGCGGCTTCCTGCACGGCATGCCTTTCGCCATCAAGGATCTCTCGGAAGCCAAGGGCATCCGCTGCACCTACGGTTCAGCCATCACAAGCGATTTCGTCCCGGATTTCGACGACATCCACGTCGCGCGCATCCGCGCAGCCGGAGCGATCATCATCGGCAAAACCAATGTTCCCGAAAAGGGGCTGGGTTCGCACACCTACAATCCCGTCTTCGGCATCACACGCAATCCGTACGACCTTACGAAGAGCGCCGGCGGATCGAGCGGCGGCGCGGCGGCGGCACTCGCGGCCCGCATGCTGCCCTTGGCCGATGGCAGCGACATGATGGGCTCGCTCCGCAATCCCGCCGCCTTCAACAATGTCATCGGTTTCCGGCCGACCTATGGGCGGATCGCCTCGCTGGAGACCGAACTCTATCTCGGGCAGCTATCGACCAATGGGCCGATGGGCCGGACGGTTGCCGATGTCGCGGCACTTCTCGATATCCAGTCCGGTTATGATTTCCGCGACCCGATGTCCCTTCCCAAGGTGGATTTCTCGCGCATCAAGCCGCTGAATGCCAAGGGCCTGCGCATTGGTTGGCTCGCTGATTATGACGGCTATCTATCCTTCGAATCGGGCGTGCTCGCACTATGCGAAGTTTCGCTGGAGACGTTTAGAACGCTCGGCGCCGAGGTGGAGACTGTCAATCCGGGCTTCGATATGGACCGCCTGTGGCACGGCTGGAAGACGATGCGCCACTTCCTCGTCTCGAACGGAAACGCGTCCGACTATGCCGATCCCGCAAAACGCGCCTTGATGAAGCCGGAACTGATCTGGGAGATCGAGAACGGGCAGGACCTGACGGCTCGGGAAGTCCACGCCGCCTCGATGATCCGCAGCGACTGGTATCGCCACACTCTCACGCTATTCGAGCGCTACGATTTCCTCATCCTGCCCTCGGTGCAGGTCTTTCCGTTCGATGCCGACATCCACTGGCCGGTCGAAATCTCCGGCCGGGCCATGGACACCTATCATCGGTGGATGGAAGTGGTGATCGGCCCAAGCATGGCCGGCTTGCCGGTCGCGGCCATGCCCGCCGGTTTCAGTGAAACGGGACTTCCAGCCGGCATCCAGATTGTCGGCCCGCCGCGCGCCGATCGCAGGGTGCTGGAAATGGCAGCGGCCTATGAGCAAGCCACGGATTGGCTCGCGCGTGCGCCCGAAATCTAATAGCTCTCGCGCGCTTGACCCCGCTCAGGCTCCTGAATTCCAAATCAAATCTTGTAGGCGGCGTCGAACACGCCCTTGACCGGCACCCCCAGTTCGTAGGTGTAGCCGGCCTGCGGGTCGGCCTTCAGGTCCTCTTCGTCAAGGTCTTCACGGGCAGTCGTTACCAGCAGCCGGTCGGCGCTTTTGCCGATGAAGGCCGGGCAGGTGGCCTGCTTCGGGGGCAGCTTGTAGCGCTCGGTGATGCGGCCATCGGTCGAATAATGGTGCACCTCGCCGACACCCCAGCGTGCGTTCCAGATCGTGCCATCCGCCGCGCAGACCGAACCGTCGATGCCGCCGTCCTCCCAGCGTCCATCATAGAAGACCTCCGGCTTGCCGGTCGGCAGGCCTGTCGCGGGATCGACGGCAACCTTCATGTAGAGGTTTTCCATCGTATCGACGTAATAGCCGATCGCGCCATCGGGCGAAAAACAGATGCCGTTGGGGATCGAGATATCGGTGACAACAGGTGTCACCTTGCCTGACGCCACATGGTAGATCGTGCCAGCGCCCTTGCGGTGCGCGTCGCCGGTCTTGGTCATCGTGCCATACCAGAGCGCGCCGGAGCGGTGGCAGCGCCCGTCATTGGAGCGCATATGCTCGATGCCGTTTTCGATCGGCGTCACCAGTTCCAGCGCCCCGGTCGCGATGTCGCGGACATGCAGGCCGTGCTCGGAGGCGATCATCTGCCTCCGCTCGTCGATCCGGGCCAGCACGCTTGCCATGAAGGGCAGGGCGTGCACGGTCTTCTTAGCCGTCGTCAGGTTCAGTTCATGCAGTTCGCGGTTGCCGATCGAGAACCACCAGGCAGTATCCGTCGCCGGATCATAGGTCGGACCCTCGCCGTGATAGGTGTTGAAGCTGTCGAGTGCGCGGCCGGGATAGGGTTGCAGCTCTGTCATGTCAGGCTCCGAATGCTTGGTCATAGGCGGCGATGGTGGCCCGCGCGCGCTTGCTCACCTCGTTCGCCGACATGCCTGGTTTGTAGATGCTGGAGCCGAGGCCAAATGCCTTGATGCCGCCTTTGGCATAGTCGGCAAAATTCTCGTCCGACACGCCGCCCACCGCCGCAATCATCAGGTCGGCCGGCAGTACGGCCCTTATGGCATTGATGCCGGAAACGCCCAGCGCGCTTGCCGGGAAGAACTTGAGGCCGGTGGCACCCGCGCGGGCAGCAGCCAGTGCCTCCGTTGGCGTGAACACGCCGGGCAACGTCACCATGCCTTTCGATACGGCGTGAGACAGTACCGGCACATCGACATTCGGGCTGACGAACAGCCTGCCTCCGGCCTGTTCCAGTCGATCGACGTCCTCTGATGTGAGCACGGTACCGGCGCCGATCAACGCATCCGCCGGCGCCATTTTCGCGGCGATCTCGATCGACTTGAACGGCTCGGGAGAATTCAGCGGGATTTCGATCGCCCGCAGGCCAGCTTCGAGCAGCGCCTCGATGATCGCCGGTGTTTCCTCGGGCTTCAGCCCGCGCAGGATTGCGACAAGCGGGTATTTCATCGGTGGAAATGGTATGCGGGACATCAGTTGCCGGATCCTTCGTCGCTTGGCCAGATTTCGCGCGCGGCCTGGGAGAGGCCGCGGCGCACCGCCTCGTCTGCATCGATTGTCGTGGATTTCAGTCCGAGCCTGTGGAATGCCGCCTCGTAGAGGCCGCGCAGCTTGCCCGATGCGACCAGGATGACCGGCGTGTCCTTCGGCGCGGATTTCAGCGCGCCGGCAAGCTCCAGCCCGATCATCATGCCCGACAGCGTGGCTTCCGCATCTGTCGGCGACAGCGAGAACAATAGCCCGCGTGCGCGGATCGAGAACAGCCGGTTGGTCGCCAGTTCCGGCTCCTTATGGGCGATATGAAGCGCCGACAGGAACGCGGGATGGCCGCCATCAAAGCCTGCTGCATCTTTGACGGCATGCTGCAGGATGGATTGCTTCGTGATGACGTCGAACAGTTCGCCGGTCATGAAAGTCGAGAAGCCCAGCACTTCGTGGCGCACCACGCGCACCCATTTCGAGTGCGTGCCCGGCATGGCGATCAGGCAGTCGCTGTTCTTCATGCTCTCGGCACAGCCGAGCAACTGTGTTTCCTCGCCGCGCATCACGTCGGCGGCGTTGATATCGCGCTGGGCAAGCCCGGGCAGGATGCGGATATCGCGGCTCACGCCGGGAACGCTGACAGCCTTGCTTGAAATGTCGGAAAGCCTAGCCGGCACATCGATATAGCCCGCCTCGACCCAGCCCTGCTTGGCGCCCACCATGCCGCACATGATGACCGGCGTATCGGCCGACGCGCCGACCTCGGCAAGATGTTTGTCCAGCACGGCGGAGAAACCGGTCTCCCGCGCCGTGGTCATACCCTCGCGCGAGCGGCTTTCGCCGAGGATCGCGCCATCGTCACCGATCAGCCAGAGGCGGAAACTGGTCGTGCCCCAATCGACTGCGGCATAGCGTGGGTTGGGCATCAGGCAACGCCTCCGTCGACAATCATGGATTGGGCGGTCATCGCGCGCGAACAGTCCGAAGCCAGGAAGAGGCACGGTCCCACCATGTCCTCGGCGACCAGCGAGAATTTCAGCGCTTGCCGCGTAAGATGCGCCTTCGCATCGGCGTCGCTGACCCAGAGCTTCTTCTGCCGCTCGGTCAGCACCATGCCGGGAAGAAGCGCGTTGACCCGGATGTTCTCGCGTCCGAGCCGGCCGGCCAGTCCCTTGGTAAGCCCTATAATGCCAGCCTTCGCCGTCACGTAGGCCGGGAAATCCGGGAGGTTCATCATGTAGGCGATGGAGGAGAAATTGATGATCGAGCCGCCGCCCGTCGCGCGCATGAACGGCAGCACAGCCTGCGTCACGAACATCACCGGCCGGAGATTGATGTCCTGGCTCTTCTGCCAGTATTCCTCGGTGATATCGTCGATATCCCGGCGGTCGTCCCAGGCGGCATTGTTGACGAGTATACGGATGCCGCCGAGCGCCTCGCCGGCAGACGTGACGGCAGCTCGTATTGCCGCGATATCAGTGAGATCGGCATGCAGGAACAGCGGCTTGTGCATGGCACCGGACAGCGCATCGACCACGGCATTGCCTGCCGTCTCGTCGATGTCGATGAAGGCGACTTTCGCGCCCTGCGCAGCAAAGCCTTCGACCAGCGCGGCACCAATTCCGGAGCCGCCCCCTGTGATCAACACGCCTGCATTCTCGAGATCTTTGAATATTGCACTGGGCAAACGCATTCCGGCCGAAACTCCTCCCACCCGCCGTTGATATATGCCGGAAGCGCCATGCAGGAAACCCCTCTTTTAAAAAATCATACTTTTCGTCCTCAAATGGATTTTACATGCTTTTTGTTCGCGTGAAGTGACAAGTTGAGATAATAATGATCCGGGGTGCGATGCCGCGGTGTCCTGTACTTGCGGATTGTCAATCGAACGCTGGCGAATCAACCGAATGTCTGCCATGACACCCCGGGCGACGGGGCTGTCGGGGGTAGAAAATATAGAGAGCTAGCTGTTTGATTGGGATGTCTTTGGCATCCCATAAAAGAATTACTCGAACAATTGCGACGGTGAATTGTTCTCCGTATAGAAATCGTCTTTGACGGGCACGTTGCAAACCCATCAATAAGATGTCCGATGCGTTGAGATACACATCCACCGCGTGAGGTCAATCATGCCGCAGAGTATATTTGCCTGGCGTGATCAGTAAGATGGTAATGGAAAACGAACGGGACACACGTCAGGTAGACCATGAGGGCTTGTTGAAAGAGATTTCAACTTTGTCCACGCAGTTCGATATGTTCCGGTTTCTCAAAAAAGTGACGGATTTGTTCGGTATGCGGGCCTTTATGGTCATGCGCATCCCGGGTGCCACGACCCAGGCCTTGCAGACGGCATCCATCATATCGAGCTGGCCGGCCGAACTGCTTTCAAAATTCGATCAGGCCGGGTTCATCGTCAATTCTCCCATGGTTGCCCGGCTCAGGAAGTCCACGCTGCCATTCACGGTCGATCTCGATCAGGAGATGCAAAGCGGCGACAGCAGGGCTCTTGCGATCTTCGAGCTTTTCAATCAGTTCAGAATGCCGCGATCGGCCTTCTTTCCGGTCAGCGAGCCGAGCGGGGAGAGGGGCGTCGTCAGCCTGTTCGGCGACCGGCCGCCGCTCGACGGGCAGGAAATGCTCGAGCTCCTGATGATTTCGACGCATGTCTTCGACAAGTTGCACGAGATCGGTCGCAAGGACGTCAAGCCGACTGACGCGCTGACTGATCGCGAGATCGACTGTCTCAACTGGACCGCCGCCGGCAAGACGAGCGCGGAAATATCGGAGATCCTCGGCCTCTCCGAACATACGGTCAATCATTACCTCAATCGCGCCACGCGCAAGCTCGACACGGTCAACCGCGCCCAGGCGGTGGCCAAGGCGTTGCGGACCGGCATTATCAGCTGACTGACTGTCGGTGAGGGCCGGCAATGCGCGTCCGGCGTGATCACGTTGCCTAGCGTCCTTCAGGGCTAGACGGAAGGGCTCTAAAAGCGTCAGGACAAAGTCACCCTCGTATTGCAGAGCTTATTGAGCTTGTAGTTGCCATCCGTGATATCGATCAGCGTCTCGTCTCCGCGTCAGATAGATCCGGCAGCCAAGTGTATGCGCCCAATGCGTCGAACATTTGAATCTTGGCCATGCGCTGTCTCCTCTGTTATTCTTCCCGGCCCTGGGTGAGGAGGCAGGTTACGCCTTGACCAATTCCGTGACAAGCAACACTTGGAAGTAGAAATAGCCAGATTGGTAAAATATCGTAGGAAAGACGCGGTGATAATATATCGGAAATAAGCGCCAAAGTAGAAACTATACGTGAGATTGCGGATTCGTATTTATTGATAAAAGTAAATCATACGGCCGTACTTAAACGGATAACCAGTGTTGGGGTGCGCCCGCCAGGCGGCAGATCTGCGTTTGAAGCGTCATTCGTACCGGTCAGGAGGAGGCGACATGTCCGTCACAAAAAGAGCATCGTGGGCGCCTGAGATATGAAAAGTTGCGAAAATAAGAAACCCCTAAAATTTTAGGGTAAAATCACGATTTATTTTGCCTTCTAACCCAAACGGGGGATATGATTTCCCCCATACACGTATAGCGTGACTTCTCGGACGAAGTTTTGCGTTATGTCCTGTAAATTCTGGCAGGTGTACCCCACTCCCTTGCGCAACTCGCGACATCGGAGACGCCCGCTGGTAGAACCCGCCCGCAGCCCTGCCGGGCGGGTTACTTTCTTCAGCGATGAGCGCACCCTGCAGCCATGCCGTCCGGCTTGCCGTGTCGGCGGCAGCATGGAACCGACGCCGCGCCGCAGCGTTCCGTCCTCCCAACTGGAGGACTTCAAAATGCCCAACATTCCAAACCCGAATACTATTCCGGCCATCACGCCGAGCGACTTCGCCAAGAACGACATCCCCGCCGAGACAGACGATCTTCAGCCGGGCCAGCGAAATCCCGGCCATCCGACCGAAAATCCAGGTTCGGATGCGGAAGCCGAGCCGCGCAGGACGGGCGGGTCGGCCAATGATCCGCATGGCGGCAGACAATGATGTTGTGGGGCGGTTTCGGAATGGAGCCATTCGGTCAGTCCCACGCTCCGTCATTTGGTAGGAAACGTACAGTTCAGGGCGTTCCTCTTTTTGACTCTTGTGGTGAGCGCGCGGTGGGCTAGACTCATGATGCTTCGCCCCTAAGTCGAGGACTCTGTGACGCCCGGGCGGCAGGCGGAGCCGCCCCTCATTTTTGCGCAGTTCCTTTCGTTACAGCGTGTATCGGGTCTAGCAGTTAAACTAAGGGCAAGTAGGCGGTTTCAGATCGCCGCAAATTGGCTTTTGCCGCCAGACTTCAGAGTTTAGTCAACAGCCGGCACTCGGACATCTTTGTCAAAAGGCTGGCGGCCGTTTTTATCTTCCTGCGTTTGCCTAATTGTTGCGCATCGCCGAAAATTTAGACAGCAGATCGCTTTGATCCGCCAAACATCTTGCCCGTTTTCCTGCATTCTCCGCTCAAGTATACCTTTTGCGACTTGGCACGCTTCCTGCTTCCTATATTTCAGGTCCAGAGGGGACCATAATCGCGGCCGCAAAGACCGCATCAGAGCAGCCGCCTTCCGATCATTCCTCCTCCCATGATCACGGAAGGCGGCGCTTTCTTTTCCCAAGCATTGAAAACTTGTCGCTTGCCTGTTGGCTTGTGCACCGCTGTCGCCTATCTAACCCCCAGGATAACTGCGGGATATGAGAGAATGGCTGACGTCACCAGCAATGATGTGCTCGAACGGCTGAAGGCCGTGCGCGGACCTGACATGGAAGGCAACATCGTTGACCTGGGAATGGTCTCCGATGTCTTCATCTCCGACGGCAAGGCCTATTTCTCGATCACCGTGCCGGCCGAGCGCGCCAAGGAACTCGAGCCGCTGCGCCAGGCCGCCGAGCGCGTCGTCAAGGAAATGCCCGGCATGAAGGGCGCATTCGCAGCACTCACCGCCGACAAGCGCGCTGGTTCCAGCCAGCCAGCCTCGCGGCCCGCACCTGCGCCTGCACAAGCAGGACATAGTCATGCCGGCCATTCGCACGCCGGCCACAGCCACGGCCACGCCCCGCGGGCGCCCGCTGCACCGGCACCGAAGCCGGGCATTCCTGGCGTTAAACACATCATCGCCGTCGCGTCGGGTAAGGGCGGCGTGGGCAAATCCACCACCGCGGTCAATATCGCGCTCGGCCTCCAGGCGCTCGGCCTCAGGATCGGCATTCTCGATGCTGATATCTATGGCCCCTCCGTCCCGCGCCTGATGAACATCTCCGGCCGGCCGCAGCAGATCGATGGCAAGCTGATCAAGCCGATGGAAAATTACGGCCTGCGCACCATGTCGATGGGCTATCTCGTCGATGAAGGCACCGCCATGATCTGGCGCGGGCCGATGATCCAGTCCGCCCTCTTGCAGATGTTGCGCGAGGTCGCCTGGGGCGATCTCGACGTACTGGTCGTCGATATGCCGCCCGGCACCGGCGATGCGCAGCTCACGATGGCCCAGCAGGTGCCGCTCTCCGGCGCTGTGATCGTCTCGACGCCGCAGGATCTGGCGCTGATTGATGCGCGCAAGGGCATCGCGATGTTCCAGAAGGTGGAAGTGCCGCTGCTCGGCGTCGTCGAGAACATGAGCCACTTCGTCTGCCCGACCTGCGGTACCACCCACGATATCTTCGGCCATGGCGGCGCGCGCGCCGAAGCCGAAAAACTCGGCGTTGCTTTCCTCGGCGAAGTGCCGCTCGCCATGACCATCCGCGAGAATTCCGATTCCGGCACGCCGGTCACGGTCTCGGCTCCCGATGGCCCGCATGCCAGGGTCTATCGCGACATCGCGGCCAAGGTCTGGAGCCAGCTCTCCGGGGAAGGTGCTGTCGCGCGCACGGCCCCGGCGATCGTGTTCGAATAGGTCTCCCAATCTCCCCGGTTCCAGTGGCCGCTGCCGCTCCGGTTTCCCCGATGTCAAGCATATGGGGCCTGTTGCAGTGCATTATTCTTTTCTTGATTCTTCGCTTGAGATGGGCAATACCACCGCCCACGCCGCGCTCCTTGCGCGGCCCAAGGACTGCGCGCGAGTTCCCGCAACGGGATAGAACGGTTTGAGCAGGGGCGCATGATCAATCCCTTCGGAGCAATCAATACATGATGACGGCCTACCGTTCGAACGGTGAGTCCGTGGTCCTCACGGTGGACAAGCCGTGGGATGCGCTTCCGCCTGATGTGATCTGGCTCGACATGAGTTTCCCGACCAAGGAAGAGGACATCTACGCCGAGCGCCTGACGGGCATCGAAGTGCCGACCCGCGAGGACCTGCGCGACATCGAGCCTTCGAGCCGGCTCTATGTCGACGAGCATGCGGTCTATCTGACCGGCTCGCTGCTCTGCTATGCCGATACGCCGCGCCCGGTGCTGGCCGACGTTGCCTTCGTACTGACGCCCAATTGCCTCGTCACCGTGCGCTACGACGATCCGCGCGCCTTCAAGCTCTTCGCCACAGCGCTCTGCCGCGTGCCGGGCGGGATCGGTTCGGCTCATTTGGCGCTTCTCAAGCTGATGGAGACGATCACGGACCGCACGGCCGAGATTCTCGAACATGCCGAGTTGCATGGCGACGAACTGCTTCAGAAGATCTTCGGTGAGAATGGCGAACAGAACCGCAAGCGTCCCCCGAGAGCACTGGAAAAACTGTTGGGTGGTATCGCCGGCCACCACAGGCTGGTCTCCAAGGCGCGCGGCAGCCTGGCTTCGCTTTCGAGGCTGATGACTTTCCTCTACACCGTCGATGCGGTGCAGTCCGACCACAATGCCAAGGAACTCGCCCGCTCGATCTCGCGCGACATCCAGTCGCTGTCCGAGCATGCCAACTTCATTTCCGGCAACATCACGTTCCTTCTCGATGCGTCGCTCGGTCTGATCAATGTGGAACAGAACGGCATCATCAAGATTTTCTCGATCGCGTCCGTGGTTCTCCTTCCCCCGACTTTGGTCGCATCGATCTATGGTATGAACTTCAAGTATATGCCGGAACTCGAATGGGTATCGGGCTATCCTTCTTCTCTGCTCCTGATGATCGTCTCCGCGATCATTCCGTATTTTTTCTTTCGCTGGAAGGGCTGGCTGTGAGTCAGGCATTGCATCATGGCTGAACAGGCGGGACATTTCGGCTCCCATAAAGGTCCGATGCCGACGAGGAAACTGCTCACGCTGGCGCTCGGCTCGGTGGGCGTGGTCTATGGCGACATCGGCACCAGCCCGCTCTATGCGTTCCGCGAAGCGCTCCGGCCGGTCTCGCATGACGGCGTCGATCGCACCGAGATCATCGGCCTGATCTCGCTCTTCTTCTGGGCGCTGACAATCATCGTGACGCTCAAATATGTCATCTTCCTGCTCAGGGCGGACAACGATGGCGAAGGCGGCACGCTGTCGCTGCTATCGCTGGTGACCAAGTCCGTTTCGGAAAAGCGCGCGGGCCTGCTCTTCATGATCGGCGTGGTCGGCGCCTCGCTCTTCCTGGGTGACGCCATGATCACGCCCGCGCTGTCGGTTCTGTCGGCGGTGGAAGGCCTGAAATTCGTGGCGCCCGGCATGCACGAATTCGTCGTGCCGATCTCGGTCGTCATCCTTGTGTGCCTGTTTGCGGTGCAGTCGCGCGGCACCGCTGCCGTGTCGGCCTTTTTCGGCCCGATCACCGCCTTCTGGTTCCTCGTGCTCGCCGGCATCGGCATCTATCACATCCAGGATGACTGGGGCGTTCTCAACGCCTTCAATCCCTATTACGGCGTCTGGTTCCTGTTCAACAGCGGCGTCGTCGGCTTCGTCGTGCTCGGTTCGGTCTTCCTGGCCGTCACCGGCGCCGAGGCGCTTTATGCCGATCTCGGCCATTTCGGGCGGGCGCCCATCCGGCTCGCCTGGTTCGCTCTGATCTTCCCGGCGCTGATCTTGAACTATCTGGGGCAGGGCGCTCTGGTGCTGCACGACCCGTCAGCGCTGTCCGACCCGTTCTACCTCATGTTCCCGGAGGCGATCCGCTTCCCGGCCGTCATCCTCGCGACGGTCGCAACGGTCATTGCCAGCCAGTCGGTGATCACGGGCGCCTTCTCGCTCGCTCGGCAGGCGATCCATCTCGGCTTCTTGCCACGCATGGAAATCTATCACACGTCGGAATCCAACACCGGCCAGATCTACCTGCCGGCGGTCAACACGATCCTGCTGTTCGGCGTCATGGCGCTGGTGCTGATGTTCCGCTCGTCGGAATCGCTCGCCGTGGCCTATGGTATCGCGGTGACGGGCGACATGGTGGTCACCACCATCCTGTTCTATAATTTCCTGCGCATCTTCTGGAAGTGGAGCCGTCCGCAGGCGCTGATGCTGGTCGCGCCCCTGCTTTGCATCGAATCGATCTTCCTCGGTTCGAACCTCACCAAGCTGCATCACGGCGGCTATGTGCCGGTTCTGATCGCAGGCTGCTTCGTCGTCATCATGTGGACATGGCGGCGCGGCACGCGGATTCTCTTCGAGAAATCGCGCCGTACCCACATTCCACTCGATGCCTTCGTCCGGTCGCTCGAGAAGAAATCCGAACATGGCCCCATCGAAGTGCCCGGCACAGCGATCTTCCTCACCTCGGATCCGAAATCGACGCCAGCGGCGCTTCTGCACAATCTCAAGCACAATCACGTCCTGCACAGCCAGAACATGATCCTGACGATCAGGACGCAGAACCGGCCGCGTGTGCCGCTCGAGGAACGCGGCAAGATCGAACGCATCTCCGAACACTTCCAGCTGCTCGAACTGAATTTCGGCTTCCAGGAAACCCAGAACGTCTCCCAGGCGCTGGCGCATCTGCGCAAGACCGGGCTGAAGTTCGACATCATGTCGACATCCTTCTATCTCGGCCGGCGCAAGCTGATCGCCGACGCCAATTCCGGCATGCCGGCCTGGCAGGACAGGCTGTTCATCGCGCTTGCAGGTGCGGCGACCGACCCCTCCGACTACTTCCGCTTGCCCGCCAACCGCGTTGTCGAACTTGGTGCGCATGTCTCGGTCTGAGACAAATATTCCACATATTAGCGAACTGCGACATTTCGGCTCCCGGCGCCCCAACAAGATATTGGGATGCCGGGAGACGTTTTTTCGCCATGTTCATCGGCTCTTTGCAGGCTCGGGATACGGGACGGAACAAGGGCCGGGAATATTGATTTTCACGAAACGCTATAGTTTTGCGCATACATTCGACGTGCCTAATTTAACGGTTAACCAATCATCAAGGTTAATGCATCACTATCGTCCACACTGGTTCTTGTTGCAGAGTGGGGTAGCGTTCCTGTGTCAAAGCGTAAATCTAAGTCGCGGCGTTCGGGCATGATCTATTCGAAATGGCTCGCCCCGTCGATCTTTGCACTTGCCGGCCTCATGAGTTTTCCGAATGCCGCGGCGCAAGCCGATATCGCCTCGATGATATCAGCGAACCTCACCAAGGGTGAGAGCTGGCGCAGCTTCATGGTCGATTCCCCCGCAGGCTCCATCCATCAGGAAGAACTGGTCTTCGCCCATCACGAGGAAGAAGCGCTGCCGAAAACGCGCGGCTTGGTGATGCCCGACGGCAAACTCGTGGCGCTTTCGCCGAACGAAAAGGTCGTCCCTGTCACCCCTGACGAGGATCGTGTCAATCGGCGGCTCAAAAAGGGCCGCATCATCGCCGTCGAGCGCATCCGGCCGCCTAAGGATTTCACCGCCGGCACCATCCTCGACCGCCAGGCAAGCCTGTTCTCGGCCGAGCCTATGGAAGACCAGAAGACGGCGTTCATCAAGTCTGACATCCTTGACAAGGGAATGGATATCGCGCTGGCCTTCCACAAGAACCGCGCCAAGGTCGATGATTATGGCGTCCCCGCCATGCTCGCGAGCCTGGTGACCAATGACGAGGCGGACAGCCTGGCCACCGCCTATTCCAACCCCGAGCCGGATTATGCCGAAGTCTCGCCCTTCGATTCCATCCTGACGGAGAACACGACCAAGCGCTTCGTGCCGAAGATCGACGCCGTCCATCACAACTGGGCGACATCAGTGCTGCCGGCAAGCGTGTTTACGCCCAGGGAACAGCAGTGCCTCGCCGAGGCGATCTATTTCGAATCGATCACCGAACCACTCAAGGGCCAGGCCGCCGTGGCCCAGGTCGTGCTCAACCGGGTGCGCAATCCGACCTTCCCGAACACGATCTGCGGCGTCGTCTACCAGAACGAAGACTGGCGCAACCGTTGTCAGTTCTCCTTCGCCTGCGACCGAATTCCCGACCGCGTGACCGACAAGTCGAAGTTCAAGACGGCCAAGGACATCGCGATGGCCGTGACCGCCGGCAAGATCTATCTCAAGGAAGTCGGCGATTCGACGCACTACCACGCCACCTACGTGCGGCCGAACTGGGGACGCACGATGAAGAAGGTCGGGCGCATCGGCCTGCACATCTTCTACCGCACCCGCTACGGCGGTTGGAGCTGACAGATTCTTCGCGCGGGCGGTCTTCAGCGCCGCTTGCTGCACCGCAAATCGAAGAATCTTCTTTTGAATCAGCTAAATCGTTGATTTTTATGAATAAATTCCCCCTTAATTTCATTCCTCGTCGCCTTGACGAAATCACGGAGTGTAACTATGTTGCACGCGGCTTGAAGGCGGGGGTCTCCACCTCTCACGGCAGTTGAAATTCAGCTTGTGGGCTCGGGTTTCCTCGGCTAAGGCTCGGCCTCCAATGGAGGTCAGGTATGGAGACGGACCGCAAGGATAGTCTGGAAGAGCGACGCGATAGCCTTCATCAGAAGCTTGAGCAGGCGCGGCCGAAAGACGAGGGGATCGAAAAGTCTAGTGATGTTAGCCGCAAAGGCTACTCCGAGGCTTTGAAAATTTCCTCCGAATTCATTTCCGCCATCGTGGTGGGAGGGATCCTCGGTTACCTTCTGGACCTTCTTCTTCCGACGAAGCCATGGGGATTGATCGTTTTTGTCCTCCTCGGCTTTGTTGCCGGTGTACTGAATGTGTTGCGCACGACCGGCAAGGTCAGTTCGCCGCATCCGGTGGACCGGATCGGAAAGCACAGGGATAAAGACAAGCAGTAGGCGCCCGCCGCCGGCTGTAGAAATGCGAAGCGAGAGAGATCAGACGTGGCGACACCAGACAAGGTAGATCCCATCCACCAGTTCCACCTCAACACGATCGTGGATCTGGGCAGGTACGACTTCACCAATTCCGGCCTCTTCATGGTCCTGACGGTGGTCGTGGCGACAGCCTTCCTGCTCTGGGCCTCCGCGCCGAAGGCCGTCATTCCCGGCCGCTGGCAGTCGATTGCCGAACTCTCCTATGAATTTGTGGCGAAAATGCTGAAGGACGCGACCGGCCACGGTGGCGAGAAGTTCTTTCCGCTGGTTTTCTCGCTCTTCCTCTTCGTGCTCGTTTCCAATTTCTTCGGCATGATCCCCGGCTTCTTCACCGTCGGCTCGCAGATCATCGTCACCATCTGCCTCGCTTTGTTGGTGATCGGCACGGTCGTCGTTTACGGTATCTACAAGCACGGCTTCAAATTCTTCAGCATCTTCGTGCCCTCGGGCGTGCCGATGGTCCTGATCCCGCTCGTGACGTTTATCGAGATCATTTCCTTCCTCTCTCGTCCGGTCAGCCTCTCGGTTCGTCTCTTCGCGAACCTGCTCGCCGGTCACATCACGCTCAAGGTCTTCGCCGGCTTCGTCTTCTCGCTCGGCATGCTTGGCCCGCTCGGCATTGCCGGCGCCATCCTGCCGCTGCTGATGACCATCGGTCTCACCGGCCTCGAATTCCTGGTCGCCTTCCTGCAGGCCTATGTGTTTGCGGTTCTGACCTGCATGTATCTCAACGACGCGCTCCATCCGGGGCACTGAGTTTCACCGAACACGCGGAGCGCGCCCGCTCCGCTGGAATAGCCGCAACAAACGACTTAAAGGAGTTCTACAATGGACGCGGAAGCAGCAAAGTACATCGGCGCCGGTATTGCATGCCTGGGCATGGGTGGCGCAGGCATCGGCCTCGGCACGATTTTCGGCAACTACCTGGCCGGCGCTCTTCGCAATCCGTCTGCAGCAGATGGCCAGTTCGGCCGCCTGATCTTCGGCTTCGCCGTTACGGAAGCTCTGGGCATCTTCTCGCTGCTCATCGCCCTTCTCGCCCTGTTCGGCTGATCGGCTGCGACAAAGCATAAGCGTTGCGGGGCTCATTGCCCCGTGATCCGTTTTTGATACCGGCCCTCTTGGCCTGGAGGTTGGAATGTTTGTGACGACAGCATATGCTCTGTCAGCCACGGCTGCCACGGATGCAGCAGCGCCCGCGACAAGTGACGCGCATAATACAACGACGACTGCTGTTCACGAAGTTGAACACGAAGCTTTCCCGCCGTTCGATCCGTCCCATTTTCCGTCGCAGATCCTCTGGCTCGCGATCACATTTGGCATCTTCTATTATCTGGTCGCCAAGCACATTACGCCGCGCCTGTCCGGCATCATCGAGACGCGCGAAAGCCGAATCGCCTCTGATCTCGCCGAAGCGACCCGCATGAAGGACGAGGCGGACGCCGCTATCGCGAAATACGAACAGGAGCTCGCCGAGGCCCGTGCCAAGGGCAATGCGATCGCTGCCGAAGCCCGCGAGAAGGCCAAAGCCGAGGCAGCCGCCGAGCGAACAAAGCTGGATGCGGATATTTCGAAGAAGATTGCCGATGCCGAAGTCAGCATCAATGAAATCAAGAACAGGGCGCTTTCCGAAGTGGCGGTTGTCGCCGAGGACACCGCAGCGCAGATCGTTGAACAACTGACCGGCGTCTCCGTCACCAAGGCGGATGTCAAGTCGGCTGTCGGCGCGCTCAAGGCCTAAAGAGAGGGATCGCAATGTTCGATGCAACTATGTGGGCCCAGATCTGGGCACAGGTCGCTCTTGTCCTCTTTATCGGGCTGGTAATCTATCTCGGCGTGCCGAGGATGATCACCAAGAGCCTCGACGAGCGCGCGGCCAAGATCGCCGCCGAACTCGACGCGGCCAAGCGCCTGCGCGACGAAGCCCAGGCGCTGTTGGCTGAATACCAGAAGAAGCGCAAGGAAGCCGAATCCGAAGCCGAGCAAATCGTCGCCGCCGCCCAGCGCGAAGCAGCGACCCTTGCCACTGAGGCCAGGCAGAAGACCGAGGATTATGTCGCCCGCCGTACCGCGCTTTCCGAGCAGAAGATCAAGAACGCTGAATCGGAAGCCGTCAACGCCGTCCGCGCCGCAGCCGTCGATCTCGCCATCGCCGCCGCCGAGAAGCTGATATCAAGCAAGCTCGACGACAAGGCCGGTGCCGCGCTCTTCAACAACGCCGTCGGCGAAGTGAAGACAAGGTTGAACTGAGGCTTAGCTTTCAGTTGAATGGTTTGAAGGCCCTGCCACCGCGCGGGGCCTTTCGTTTTCTGCCTCCGAGGTCAGTGTTCGGCATGGCGCCAACTCACCCACGACGTCATCCTAGGGCTTGTCCCTCGGATCTGGTGCCGGCGCCGTAATCCACTGACGAAACATCCTTATTGGGCGTCACCAGATGCTCGGGACAAGCCCGAGCATGACGTCTCGGATGTGGCTATCTCCGAAACAAACAGCACGCCACGTCCCTTCATCCCGGTCGCGCCCGGCATTCCACCACGCGATAAAAGTCCAGCACATGCGACGTCTCCGGCCAGTGCTCTTGGTAGACGAGCTTCTCCAGCGGCAATTTCTCCCGCCACCCCTTCACGGCCAGTTCCGGCTTCGAATACAGCTGGTCGACATAGCCGACGCAGAGATAGGCGATGATCTCGACGCTGTCGGGAATGCCGAGCTCCTGTTTCAGCCGATCATGATCGAAAATGCTGACCCAGCCGACGCCCACGCCTTCGGCCCGCGCCGCGAGCCAGAAGTTCTGCACCGCGCAGACGGTCGAATAGAGGTCCATACTGGGATTGTGAGTGCGGCCAAGTACGAAATCGCCGCCGCGCTTGCGGTCGCAGGTGATGCAGATATTGAGTGGCGCCTTGAGAATGCCTTCGAGCTTCAGGCTCATATATTTGAGCTTCTGCTCGCCCTCCAGCTTATCGGCCGCCTCGATATTGGCTTCATGGAATATCCCGTGCACCGCTTGGCGCCGCGCCTCATCACGGATAACGATGAAATTCCACGGCTGCATGTAGCCGACGGACGGCGCCGCATGCGCCGCCGCCAGTAGGCGCTGCAGTAGTTCGTCCGGAATCGGATCAGGCAGGAATTCATTGCGCACGTCGCGTCTCGAATAGATGGCGCGATAGACGGCGGCGCGTTCGGCTTCGGAAAATGGTCCCGCGGTAGCGAGGTGGCGTAACGGTTCGGCCTGCATGTGTCCCCCACATGGTTTGGCACCGCAGGGACCGTCCGCGCCCCTCAGCTATCATGTCCGGCCGGTCTTCTGGCTTGGGTTCAGCTGGCGCTCGCGGCCTTCCCGGTTTCCCAGTGGCATATCGCGAAACCATCCCCCTCACAGCGTTGGGCACGCGCCGGATTTTTGACCGGCTTCCCGATTCTCCTCGAAAGGCACCGGACAAAAAACGATGTAACTGGATTGGGCGAATGCGAGCAAGCAGTATGCGCGACAAGCAGGGTCGCGTCAGGGTATCAGCCGGAACGGGCTGAAGGTCATGCGGTGGATCGCACATGGTCCATGATTGGTGATCGCTTCACGGTGCACCTCCGTCGCATAACCGGCATGCTGCTCGAAGCCGTATTGCGGGAAGGTGAGCCCGGCGGCCTGCATCATTCGGTCACGCGTCACCTTGGCGACGATCGAGGCGGCGGCGATGGAGAAGGACCGCGCGTCGCCCTTCACCAGCGCCTTGCCGGGGCAGGTGAGCCCCGGCGGTACGTCGCGGCCGTCGATCAGCACGAACTTCGCCCGCTTGGGGAGTGACGCCACGGCTCGCCGCATCGCCTCAAGGCTCGCCTTGAGTATGTTTGTCCGGTCGATCGCGATGGCGCTCAGCGACGAGATCGCCACATCCGCCGTCGCCAGGATTTCCTCGTAAAGCTCTTCCCGTCTCGCTGCGGTCAATTGCTTGGAATCGTTGAGGCCTTTCGGGATTTTTCGCGGGTCGAGGATGACGGCACTCGCCACGACCGGCCCAGCCAGAGGGCCACGGCCAGCTTCATCGACCCCAGCGACCGGCAGGAAGCCGTCGCGCATCAGCCCCCTCTCAAACCGGAAGGTGGGAACAATCTCCTCCTCGGGAAAGGGAAGGGAATCGGATGAGATCATACGAGCCATGCGGGATAGTTCGCACATTCATCCGATTCCCTGCAAGTCCCAGTGCAAGGGCGGCGCACCGGGACCACGAGCATGTTGTTACAACATGCTCGTCATGACAGGAGCACTGGCGGAGTGCTCCCATCATGTATTCCCAGCCGGAACCCAAGCGGGCGGGGATGCCAGACCCCGGCTGGAAAGCGTTGATGCCAAATTCAGAGCAGCGAGAGCTGCACGCCATGGCCGCTCGGCGGCACGAAGAGATCGCTATTGAGCCCAATCGTGCGCCGGGTCAGTCCGTATTTCTTGGCGGCGAGTTCGAAACGGCGGCTGATCTGCCAGGCATAGGGACCCGTGCCCTTCATCCGCTTGCCGAATTCGGCGTCATAGTCCTTTCCGCCGCGCATCGAGCGCACCAGGCTCATCACGTGCCTGTAGCGATCCGGATAATGGCGCAGCAGCCAGTCGCGGAACAGCGGGCTCACTTCCAGTGGCAGACGCAGCAGCACATAGCTCGCCTCTTTCGCACCAGCAGCAGCGCCTGCATCGAGGATGCGCTCAAGCTCATGGTCGTTGAGTGCCGGGATCATCGGCGACGCCATAACGGCGGTCGGAATGCCCGCTTCGCTCATCGCCTTGATCGCTTCGAGCCGTTTGGTCGGCGTCGATGCCCTCGGTTCCATCAGCCGTGCGAGCTTCCGGTCCATGGTGGTGACCGAGAGCGCGGCCCTCGCCAGCCCCTTCTCCGCCATCTTGGCGAGGATATCGATATCCCGCATGATCAGCGCCGACTTCGTCACGATTGCCACCGGATGATTGGCAGCCGCCAGCACTTCGAGGATCTGGCGCATGATCCGCCATTCCTTCTCGATCGGCTGGTAGGGATCGGTATTGGTGCCGATCGCGATGGTCCTCGGCTTGTAGCCCGGCTTGGAAAGCTCCCGCTCCAGCAGCTTTGCCGCATCCGGCTTGGCAAACAGCTTGGATTCGAAATCCAGCCCCGGAGACAGGCCCATATAGGCATGCGTCGGCCGCGCGAAGCAGTAGATGCAGCCATGCTCGCAGCCGCGATAGGGATTGATCGAGCGGTCGAAGGGAATGTCGGGACTGTCGTTGCGGGTGATGATGGCGCGCGGCCTCTCCACCTGCACTTCGGTCTTGAACGGCTCCAGCGTCTCGAAGGTCTGCCAGCCGTCGTCGAGCACCTCGCGTTCCCGAGGCTCGAACCGGCCCGATGGATTGAGCCCGGCACCACGTCCGCGGCGGCGGTCGATCTCGATCCTCAGACCGGATTCCTTCAGCAGGCTATCGGCAATATCTGCCGTGTTGGCAGGCGCGAATGCAGCCTGCCGCGCGAGCGACATGTTGATCATTGGCTTCTCCGGGGAGGCGAATCTCCGCCTCTCGATGATTATTTTCCTATCGTGAAAAAGAGAACATTGCAAGAACAAAATTACCGACTCGCAATTTTGCGGGGCTTCAATTATGGGTGAGCAATGCTGACTGTTTTAATCGAATGCCGGGATAACGAGCCCGAACTTGCCTATACGCTCGCCGTTCTCGTCTCCGGCGCCGTCGATGGCCTGGTGAGCGACGTGATCGTGCTGGACAATGGTTCGCGCGACGGTTCGGCGCGCGTAGCCGATGCCGCCGGCTGCCGCTTCGTCGACAAATGGGACCTGCATGAGGTGCTGCGCTCGGCGCGCGGCGAATGGCTGATGCTGCTCGAACCCGGCGCCCGGCCGCAGGCTGGCTGGATCGAGGAAGTGCTGGAATATGCCTCGCTCGCCAAGGTGCCCGCGCGCTTCTCGCCTTCGCGCAGCTTTCCCCGGCCGTTCCTCAAGCGCTGGAAACGCAAGGGCGTGCTGGAACTCGGCTTCCTGATGCCGAAGCGCCAGGCGGCCGCGCTCGCCAAGCCGGGCATGGGGCTCTCGGCGCTCGCCAAGGCGTCATCAGTGCGGAAGCTCAGATCGGAGCTGATACCCGCATGGGTGATCAGGGAGGGGCGGTAGCCCTCACGCCGCCGTGCTGACAGAGAGTTGGATACCCTGGTGCTTTTGCAGTGCTGCGATGACATTGAACAGGTTGTCAGCGCGCGGGTTGCCGGTCTTGCTCAGCATGCGCATCAGGCTCTTGGTCGGCAGGCCGGTCTCAGTGGACAGGGCTTCGAAGCCGATTGTAGCGTTGACATAGTCACGCAGGATGCTCTTGCCGGTCGATATGTCGCCCGTCAGCAGGAGTTCGACCGCCTCGGACAGCAACGCTGCACGAAATGCCGAATCCGCCTGGATGCGAGCCCTGACCGTCTCCCGGAAATCTCTTGTCAACGCCATTACGGTTTCCTTTGTTTATAGTCACGCCATCGGGATTGCGCCTCGGCGATATCGTTTTGTTGACGCGCCTTGCTGCCACCTGCCACCAGGATGATCAATTCCTTGCCTTCATAGCCGAAATAGATTCGATAACCGGGGCCGAAATTGATCTTGCATTCGTAAACGCCATGACCGACCGATTTGACGTTCGAATGGTCCCGGCCTCCAGACGAATGAGTGAGGTCGTCACTTTCGTGGCAGCGGTCGCATCAAGCCTGGCATACCATTTGCCGAATGGATTTCGTCCCAGACTGTCGACATATTCAACGAGCTTCATACGCAATTAGTAACATATCCGTTACCAATCGCAAGTGTCCAGCCCTCACGCCGCCGTGCTGACCTCCAGCTGAATCCCCTGGTGCCGCTGCAATATGCCGATCACCCTGAACATCTCGCCCGCGCGCGGATTGCCCGCAGGCTGGAACATGCGCTTGAGGTGGCGCACCGTCAGGCCGGATTCCGTGGCGAGGTCCTCGAAGCCGATCGTGGCGTCGATATAGTCCTTGAGCACGCTCTTGGCGGTTGCCATGTCGTCCGCCAGCATCACTTCCACGGCGTGGGAGAACAGCGCGTAGCGGAAGCCGTCATCCGACTGGATGCGCGCCTTGACGGTTTTTCTGATCGTCCTGGTCAAAGCCATTGAATACCCGCCCGCTGCAATTGAAATCTCTTGCCGCACAATATGGGGTGGATTTCGTCGCATTCACGGCGGCGAAGTCAAATAAAGGTGATCGGCCCTGGAAGGTATTGCGGACGGGGCTTCCACACCACGCCCCGAGAGGGCGCGGCCTATCCAGAAATCTTCGAGAAGTCGGCAACCGTCGCGGTCGCGGCGCGAATGGCCGAAAGCAGTGCCAGGCGGTTGGCCCTGATATCGGCGTTTTCGTCATTCACCAGCACATCGTTGAAGAACGTGTCGACCGGCCCGCGGAGCTTCGAGAGCGCTTCCATCGCCGCGCCAAAATCCTCGCGGGCCACAGCGCCGGCCGCATCCTGCGAGGCATTGACGATCGCCGCATGCAGGCTTTTCTCGGCCGGCAGCGTCAGCAGGTGCAGGTCGATCCTGTCGGCAATCCTGGTGCCCTTCTTCTCCTCGGCGGCAAGCAATTGCGTGGCGCGCTTGGTGCCTGCCAGCAGGTTCTTGCCGTCTTCGGTGTCGATGAACTTGGCCAGAGCTTCGGCGCGGCGCACGATGGTCAGCAGGTCGTCGGCATCCTCGGTCAGCACGGCGTCGACAATGTCGTGCCGCTTGCCAGTGTCGCGGAGATAGACCTTGAGGCGGTCGTGGAAGAAGTGCAGTATCGAATAATAGCTAGGTGCTGGGGTAAATGTGCTGTTCGAATACGCAGCTGTGGCCGACAGCATGGTAAAGAGCGCAGCTTCCTCAATGGCGGCCCGGCCATTAAGAGGCGAAATGCCTTCAAGCAGAATCTTTACGTCGGGCTGTACAGAGGCTGGGAACCACCGAAGATTTAAGGTCATCAAAACTGGTAGAAGCTTGAGCCGGATGTTGTTCTCCAACAATATCCTGATCACGCCAAGCGCCGCACGGCGCAGCGCATAGGGATCCTTGGACCCCGTCGGCTTCTCATCAATCGCCCAGAAGCCCACCAGCGTATCCAGCTTGTCAGCCAGCGCGATGGTCACAGATACCACATCGGTCGGTACGCGATCCGAAGGCCCATTCGGCTTCCAATGCTCTTCGATCGCAGCAGCCACGGATGCATCCTCGCCCTGTAGCAGCGCATAGCGCCGGCCCATCAGGCCCTGCAATTCAGGAAATTCGCCCACCGCCTCGGTGCGCAGATCGGCCTTGGCCAGCACGGCGGCGCGATCGACCTTAACAGGGTCGGCGCCCGTCACCTTGGCCAGCTCCGCCGCCAGCGCCCGGATACGTTCCACCCTTGCGCCTTGCGTCCCGAGCTTGGCATGGAACGTCACATTGAGATGATCGAGCTTCGCCATCCGCTGGTCGAGCGGCTTCTTCAAATCCAGCCCGAACGTCGCAGCCGAGGCCGCCAACTCGTGCAGATCCGGCATATCGGCCTGGTCGCGCTTGTAGAAATGCGCCGCATCCGAAAGCCGCGCCCGCACCACCTTGCCATTGCCGTGCACGATCTCGCGGCCGTCGTCCTTCGCCTCGATATTCGAGACCAGGATGAAGCGGTTGGAAAGCTCGTCGGTGCCCTGCTTGCGGGTCACGAAACACTTCTGGTTGGTCTTGATCGTCAGCCGGATGATCTCGGCCGGGATTTTCAGATAATCCTCCTCGAACGTGCCCATCAGCACATGCGGATATTCCACCAGCCCCGAGACCTCTTCCAGCAGCGCCTCGTCCTCGACCAGATCCAGGCCCGAGGCGAAGGTGATGTTCCTGGCGTCCGACAGGATGATCTCCTTGCGGCGCTCGGCATCGAGCACGACCTTTGCCTTTTCGAGGCTGGAGACATAATCCGAAAAACGCCGCACGGTGATCGCACCCGGCGCGTGGAAGCGGTGGCCATAGGTGATATTGGAAGCCACGATGCCATCGACCTCGAACGGGATGACCGTGGTCTCGTCGTGCTCGGTGCCCCACATGCAGACGATCGATTGCAGCGGCCGCACCCAGCGCAGCGACCCCGGCTTTGCCGAAGCCACACCCGAGCGCATGCTCTTCGGCCAGGGGAAATTGCGGATGATGCCGGGCATCACATCGGCGACGATCGCCTCGGCGCTGCGGCCGGGCTTGGTGATCACAGCAACGTAGAAATCGCCCTTCTTCGGATCGGTCCGCGTCTCGGCCTGGTCGATGGAGGTCAGTCCCGCGCCGCGCAGAAACCCGTCGATCGCCTGTTGCGGTGCTGAGGTGCTCGGCCCCTTCTTCTCTTCACGCAAGTCGGCGGAATGCGCGGTCAGGCCGCGGATATCGAGCGTCAGCCGGCGCGGCGTCCAATATTCGCGCGCACCCTCATAGGTCAGGCCCGCTTCGACCAGCGCATCGGTCAACAGCTTCTTCAGGTCGCCGGCAGCCTTGCGCTGCATACGTGCGGGAATTTCCTCGGAGCGGAGTTCAAGCAGAAGATCGGGCATGGATTTATCGGGCTTTCGGTCGGCGACAATTGCGAGCCGGAACTAGCAAGTTCTGGGAGGGATGTCATCTGGGAATTGAACGCGGGCACCTGGCCCCATTGCCGCTGCCGATCGTTATCGCGAGCGGGCAGAAAACCGCTCGACTCCGCTTCTCCCCTTGGGGAGAAGATGCCCGAAGGGCAGATGAGGGGTTGCGCGAAGCGCCGGCGGCGAGATGAGAACCCCTCATCCGGCGCTTCGCGCCACCTTCTCCCCAAGGGGAGAAGAGGAAGCCTCACCAGCCCCCACCGCCGCCGCCACCCCCGCCACCGCCGGATGACCCACCACCACCGCTGCTCGACGACGACGAAAAGCCGGATGACGAGCTCTTGGGCGGAGGCGGCAGCGACGAGGAAATCTCGCTCGACAGCGAGTTGGAGAAGCTCGACATGCGGTTGCCGAACTGCTTGTGGTCGAATTCGCGGCCGGCATACCAGCCCGGCTTGTAATCGTAATTCTGGTTGACGCCGGCCGCATCGAGCCAGGTTTGGAAATGCTCGGCCCACGGTTTTTCGACGCCGAGCGCCACCGCATAAGGCAGCATTTTCTCGAAATGCTGCGGCGACATTTCGGGTGCGCCGGCCAGGTTCATCCGGTCCTTCTCGGCAACGGTGAGATAGAGCCTGAGCCCCTCGATGCCATCCATCAGCTGGCGGCCGAGCGGCGTGGCGGCGCCCATGAAGGTCACGAAAACAACGGCCGCCAGGATCATGCCGCCGCAACAGGCGAGCGCGATGATGTCGTCCGGCGATTTCGCGATCTTGAGCAGTTCCAGGGCGCTGACGGTGATGATCAGCGCAAATCCCAGCCAGAACATCGCCAGGAACAAGCCGGCAATGACCTTGATCACCATCACGGGCGCCGCCCTTATGACCGCTATGAGCGCGGCCGAAAAGACCGCGACGAAGACGAAGATGAAAGCCGGCACGACGAGCAGGCCCAGCATATCGGTGTCGAACGTGCCAAAAAACACCACCGAGAGATAGGCGACGATCGTCAGGATGATGCCCCAGACGATGATGCCGAGATTGTAGCGGTAATATTTGCCGGTATGTTCCTTGTCGATCGAGATGCGGAACTTGTCTCCCATCGTCTGCAAGGTCCGGCCATTCGACTTGTCGATCTTGAGCGTGCGCGCGCCGGCGACCGTACCGTAGATCACGTCCTCGCCCGAGGGCAGCGCCTTGTCCGGTATCTTGTCCGTAAGCTTCATGGCAAGCTTTTCCTTCACGTCCTCGAGCACGATATGGCCCTTGACCGCGAGATTGATCGCGGAAGCCGAAAACGCCGTCCAGCCACCGTTGGAAAAACCGCGATTGGCGACATAGTTGACCAGCGCCGGCGACAGCCCCATCGGCGCATCCCAGCGCGGCACGATCACCCCACGCGACGGATCGCGGCCGACCCGCACCCAGTGCCAGAGGAAATAGAGCAGCACGATTGCAAATGCGACGCCGGCCAGGATCGAGTTCGCCCGGTCCTTGATCCACCACCATGTCTCGTCGTTTGACGAGGGCGGATCGATCGCGCCCTTGGCGAGCTTGACGCCGATGGTCAGGCCTTCGTGAAGGTTGAGCGGGATCGTGGTCGCGAAGAACACCTCGTTACCTTCCTCCAGCACGCGGGCATTCTTGTCCTTGGCGCCCAGCGGGCCGGTGAAGAATACGGTGTCCTCGGCCCTCACGCCCTCCGGCAGGACGATCGTCGCCGAGGCCTCGCGGATCGGAAACTCCCAGTCATTGCCGGTGACATTCCAGAACAGCTCGTCGAAATCCTTGCGGTAGCGTATCTGCCGGCCGGTCTCGTAGGTGATCGAATAGATATATTCGCCGCGCGGCAGGAACACGTCCTCCTTGCCGATATAGATGCGCATACGCGCGCCGCCGTTGATCGACTCGGTCTTGTAATCGTCCTTTGCTCCATTGCGCTCGATGCTGACAACAGAGAAATCGACGCGGTGAAGCTCGTTGTCCTCGCCCATGAAGGTGAGTGGAAAATCGCGGAAGATGCCGCGCTTGATCTTGTAGCCCTCGGCCCGCACGCGGATCGTCTCGGTCACGGTCATTCGGCCCGCGCGCGAAAGATCGATCGCCGCATGGAAGGATTCGATCACCTCGTCGGCGTGGGCGGGGAGGGCGATTGCCGCAAGGAAAAGCGAAATCAGCGCGAACAGTAGAAGCGTTATCCTGCTCGATACTCCCCTCTGTCCTGCCGGACATCTCCCCCTCAAGGGGGCAGATTGGATGGAGGCGCGGCCTTGCTTCCTGTTCAACGGTATTGGCAGGCACGAGCGTTGCAACGAGTCTCCAATCTCCCCCCTTGAGGGGGAGATGTCACGAAGTGACAGAGGGGGGGATTCTTCTCCCATGACACCCTCAGAACTTGACCTGCGGCAAGGCGCGATCGGCCTCGTTGGCAATCTCGAAATAGGTTTTCTTGGTAAAGCCGAACGGACCCGCCATCAGGTTGGAAGGAAAGCTCTCGACTTTCACATTGAGGTCGCGCACCGAGCCGTTGTAATAGCGTCGCGCCATCTGGATCTCGCCTTCGATGCCGTCGAGCGAATTCTGGAGTTCGAGAAAATTCTCGTTGGCCTTGAGGTCGGGATAGGCTTCCGCGATCGCCATCACCCGGCCGAGCGCCTGGCTCAGCATGTTCTCGGCAATGCCGCGCGTGGCGACATCACCCGCCGGCACGGCTTGCGCCTTGTTGCGCAGTTCGACCACCTCTTCGAGCGTGGTCTTCTCATGTGCCGCATAGCCCTTCACCGTTTCGATCAGGTTGGGGATCAGGTCGGCGCGGCGCTTCAGCTGGACATCGATACCCGACCACGCCTCCTCGGCCATCTGACGCGCCTTGACCAGGCCGTTATAGAGCAGGATGGCCCAAAGGACTGCCACGCCGATGATGGCGCCGATGACGGTAGACATGCTGGAATTCTCCCCCGCGATTGTTTGGTGCGAGAGTAACGTTTCAGCCCCCTGATGTCATTGAGGAAAAATGACTTGGCCTTGATCAAATGTGGGTGCGCCGGCCGAGTCCCAAGATGTTGCTAGGCAGAACTTGCTAGGCAGAAATTGCGATACCGCAGAATCCCGAAAATCATATGATAATCAAGCGCTTCGGCGTGACTTACACTTTAGTATCGGTGTCACCTGGGAAACTGTGCAGTCGGATTCCGCATGCCAATATCGTCTTCAAGATCAACCAACCACTCGTGCTTCGAGGGACCGTCATGAAGACCACCGCAACCATCATCAACATCCTGGCCTTTACGGTGCTGTTCTTCGATTATGCGGTCGCCATGACCCCACCCGAGCCGGCCGGCACCCGCCGCTTCCTGCAGATTTATGCAGGCCAGCTCCCGACCGGCACCTATCCCACCCGCAAGGTTGTTTGGGAAATGGGCTATTCTCTCACGGATGTGGTTTGAAGACCTAAGCCGTCTTGTTCGTCGTCACGAATGACCCTGCGCCTGTTCTTCTGTGATCTTTACGGCAAGGACCATCTGCAGCCTCTGCATGCGGCTGAGAAACCTGTTGAACAGATAGACGCCGCCCGCACAGCCAACCGTTGCCAAGACCATGAGCCACAAGGCCATAGAATATTGGTGGGGTGTCTGCGCCCGCTCCTGAAAGACTCCGGTCAGCGCCATTGCAGTGAGCGATAGCCGTCCAGCCAGCCAACTCGTCGCCGGCAGCCAATTTGCGGGAAGATCTCGCCATCGCAGCGGATCGCGCGTCACCCGCTCCAGCTCCGACATGATCACCATCGGCATCACATGGGCGACAATGGGAAGGAAATGCAGGGCGACGGCCGATAGCGGACCGTAGCGCGGCGGCTCCACGCCGACGATCCGGAGGAACCTCGTGGCGAAATATATCCAGGCGAGCCAGACCAGCGCCGCAAACAAGAGGGCAACGATGGCCGCGGCCCATGTCAGAAACTGCCAGCGAGCCAGGCCCGCTTGTTCCAAGATGTCGCCGGTCGAGTTAACGAAAGTAGGTTCGAATGCCGCGCGATCCTCTGAAAGCATGGCAACCGTCAAAGCCGCTGATGCGACCAATGGGACTACCGCTACCCAGGAAATGACTTTGAATACGATCCGAAGGCGGCCGAGAAATGCCGCCCGCCCCATCAAACTTGGTTTCAAGATAACTTATCCGAATGCCCCACTCTGAACTTTACATCGCAAAGATCGAAGTGGGATGCAACCGAAAGTTAGGCCGCGCTCTTCAAATTCACACCACCAGCATCGGTCAGCAAAAACGCCTCGCCGCAGGCTTTCGCCAGCGTCCGCACGCGCAGGATATAGCTCTGCCGCTCCGTCACCGAGATTACCCCGCGCGCATCTAATAGGTTGAACACATGGCTTGCCTTGATGCACTGGTCATAGGCCGGGAACACGCATTTGTGCAGCATCAGGTTGGCATTGTCGCCCGGCGCGCCGGCGGCGAGCAGGGCCACGCATTCGCGTTCGGCGTCGATGAAATGCCGGTGCAGCATCTCGGTATTGGCGAATTCGAAATTGTGCCGCGAATATTCCTGCTCCGCCTGCAGGAACACGTCGCCATAGCTGATCTTCTCGTCGCCATCGCGGCCGTTGAAGTTGAGATCATAGACATTGTCGACGCCCTGCACATACATGGCGAGACGCTCGAGACCATAGGTCAGTTCGCCCGACACCGGTGAACACTCGATGCCGCAGACCTGCTGGAAATAGGTGAACTGGCTGACTTCCATGCCGTCGCACCAGCACTCCCAGCCGAGGCCCCAGGCGCCCAGCGTCGGGCTTTCCCAGTCGTCCTCAACAAACCGGATATCATGCAGCAGCGGATCGAGGCCGATCGCTTCGAGCGAACCGAGATAGAGTTCCTGCAGGTTCGACGGATTGGGCTTCAGGATGACCTGGTATTGGTAATAGTGCTGCAGCCGGTTCGGGTTCTCGCCATAGCGGCCGTCCGACGGCCGGCGCGAGGGCTGCACATAGGCAGCCTTCCACGGCTTGGGGCCGAGCGCCCGCAGCGTCGTTGCCGGGTGGAATGTACCGGCGCCGACTTCCATGTCGTAGGGCTGCAGCACCGCGCAACCCTTGTCCGCCCAATAGTTATGCAGCGTCAGGATCAGCGCCTGGAACGAGCGCTTCGGGTTCATGTGATCAGGAACTGCGGACATATCGGCTACCATGGCGTGGAGAGATGGCCGCTGAGTGCCATGGCGGGCGGTGAGGGTCAAGGATTTTTGACCTCGCGTCATCCAATTGAAGGCTGGGGGATTGTGATATACTTTGCAACCACGTCGATCGAGAGTCGGAGATCGCCATGAATGTAAAAGTTTCCATCGAGCTTCCCGAACGCTATCTGGAATTCGCGGAAGGCATGATCCGCGACGGCGTCATTGGCTCGCTTTCCGAGTTGGCGCAAGAACATCTGAGGCTTCTGATGCTGATACAGTCTCCAGAGTTGAGCCCGAAGCAGAAATATTCGGTCATGGCCATGAAGGGCGAGATTGTTCGGCGAATGAATACGCCAAAGGATCAATGGATCACGACCGACGAAAGCGAAAAGCTGTTCGGAGATTTGCGGCGCTACGCCGACGAGAAGATTAGCGCGGGTCTATAGTTCGCTGCGGGCGGTGCCGCTCGTCCTATCCCTACTCCTCCTCTTCCCGCTTCACCCTATACTCTCCCGTCACCTCGTCCTTCACCAGCGTGCCCAGCGCGCCGCTCGCCTGTTCCTTGCGCTTCACCTCGGCCTTCTTGACCAGTCTTTGGGCGTCGGCGATGAACTTGCGATAGACGAACCAGCCAGCGATCAGCACCACCGCGACGAAAATCAGTTTTGTGAAGCCCATGGCTTCCTCCCCGGAATAAACCCTGTCAACGTCACCTCAAAGTCCGTAACGGCTCCACCATGCCCGCTCTTCGGCGGTTTCCACCAGCCCGTTCGCCAGCCCCGCGCCGATGCCCATGCCGCTCTTCTCGCTCGAAATGAAACGGCCGAGGAAACCGCGGGAGGCTTCGATCTTCTCGATCTCGACCTTGTCGCCGTAGCGTTTCTTCAATTCCGCCATCATATCACCAATGCCATCGACAAGTCCAAGCTCCAGGCCTTTCCCGCCTGACCAGAAAAGGCCACTGAAAAGATCCGGATTGTCGGACAGCTTGGCCCCGCGCCGTGCCTTGACCATGCCGATGAAAATCTGGTGCACGTCATGCTGCAGGCTCTTGAGATGGTCGATATCGCTCTGCTTCTCGGGCTGGAACGGGTCGAGCACCGATTTGTTTTCGCCCGACGTATAGACGCGGCGTTCGACGCCGATCTTCCTGAGCAGTTCCGGAAAGCCGAACCCGCCCGAGATTACGCCGATCGAGCCGACGATCGAGGTCGGGTCCGCGATGATCTCGTCGCCCGCAAGCGCGATCAGGTAGCCGCCGGATGCCGCGACATCCTCGACAAAGACCAGGACCTTCTTCTCTTTCTCGGCGGCGAGTTCGCGGATACGGTTGAAGATCGCGCGCGACTGCACCGGAGAACCGCCCGGCGAGTTGATCGATATCGCCACCGCCGGCGCCTTCTTCATGTCGAAGGCTTTCTCCAGCAGGTCCTCGACATTGGCGATGTTGAGCGCCGGCCGGAACTGGCTGCCGCCCGCCTGGATCACGCCCTGCAACCGCACCAGCGGGATGACCGTCTTCTGCTTGCGGAATTTCTTGGGTATCAGGCGTTTCAGGGCGCGGAGCATTTCGTGTCCAAATTGATGATCGTGGATCGACATGTAATGGCGTTTGCCGAAAACACAATGGTCAGGCGGGTTTGCGGTTCCGCCCCAGCCGTTTGTAGGCCGCGCGGCCGTTGTTCAGGTCGTCGATATCGGGCAGGAACCGGTGCGAGCCTTGAGGGTGCATGAAGAGCGGTGCCCGCACCACCAGCCGCGCCCGCGAACCCTTGATCGCGCTTGCCAACAGCCGGATGGCGCTCTCGCCCTCGCGCGGATGGATGAATGTGATCTCGACGCCGCCGAACCGCTTGCCGCAAGCCGCGATGATATCGCTCACCGATTCCGGCCGCGCAATCAGCGACAGCTGTCCGCCGGGCTTCATGATCGCGCCGGCCGTTCGAATCCAGTCCTCGAACAGGTCGCCATCCATCGCATGCGCCTCGGCCTTCAGTCCATCCGGCGCGCGGCGGTCGCCGGGATCGTTGAACGGCGGGTTCATGATCACATGGTCGAAGACATCGTCGAGAAGGCCTGCCTCGACTCGCGCCTTGCCTTTCAGCGTCACGTCGGCTTCGATGAGCGAAAGGCGAGGGGCGATACGTTCGTTGAGAGGATGCGCCATGCTCTTGCGCGCAAATCCGGCCATATCAGGGGAGCGCTCGACCAGCGTCACCTCGGCGCCTTCGATTCGCGACGCGACTGCAATGCCGGCAGCGCCGGCGCCCGCCCCGAGATCGGCGACCTTCATCGAGCCCCCGCCTGCCACCATGGCCGCCAGCAGCATCGCATCCATGCCCGATCTGTGCCCCCGACCTTTCGGCTGCACGACATGGAATTCGCCGAAATGGAAGGCATCGGCGGTTTCGCCATGGGTCGCGTCGTTCAATTATTTTAGCTCCGCGCCGAGCCCGGCATCCCTGATTATCCGGCGGGCCTCGTCCTCGCGGTCGGAATCGACCAGCAGCCGGCGCTGCAGGATTCCGAGCGAACCTTCGAGCACGCTCATGCCCTGATCGGCGATCATGGCGTAGATTCCGGCGTCCTTCATCAGGCTTTGTGCGAAAGAAAGCGCCACGGGATCGTTGCTGCGCATGATTTCAATCACATTTCACCCTTTTTTGACTTGGCGGGACAATTCGCCTCTTGCTGCAAGCGCCGCCGGTTTTTATTGTCCGGCCGAAAGCATGAACAGGAGCCGGACCCTTGGGCGTAGTCATACCGCTTGAAGAAAGCAAAAACAAACAGGCATCGATCAAGCCTTTGGTCGACCTGACCCGGGCCGATATGGAGCGCGTCAACCAGTTGATCCTCTCCAAGGCGGGCTCCGATGTCCAGATGATCCCGGAGGTCGCCAACCACCTGATTTCCTCGGGCGGCAAGCGCCTGCGGCCGATGCTGACGATCGCTTCGGCCAATATGTTCGGCTACCAGGGCGAGGGCCATGTCAAGCTCGCGGCATCGGTAGAGTTCATGCATACCGCGACCCTGCTGCACGATGATGTCGTCGACGAAAGCGACATGCGCCGCGGCCGAAAGACCGCGCGAATCCTCTGGGGCAACCAGGCAAGCGTGCTGGTCGGCGATTTCCTGCTCGGCCAGGCCTTCAAGATGATGGTCGAGGTCGGTTCGCTCGAGGCGCTCGACGTGCTCGCGACCGCTGCCACCGTGATCGCCGAAGGCGAAGTGCTGCAGCTCTCCGTCGCCAAGAACATGGAAACGACCGAGGACGACTATCTCCAGGTCATCCGCGCCAAGACCGCGGCCCTGTTCGCCGCCGCTTCCGAAGTCGGCCCGATCATCGCGGGCACCAGCCGCGCCGATCGCTCGGCGCTCAAATCCTTCGGCATGAATCTCGGCCTTGCCTTCCAGCTGGTCGACGATGCGCTCGATTACGGCGGCAAGGCCGCCGATCTCGGCAAGAACACCGGCGACGATTTCCGCGAGGGCAAGATCACGCTGCCGGTCATCCTCGCATGGCGCCGGGGCACGGCCGAGGAGCGCCACTTCTGGCGCGAGGCGATCGAGAACGGCGACAATGGCGAAGCCAGCCTCGAACGCGCCATGGGCCTGATCACCAAATACGGCTCCCTCGCCGACACCATCGCCCGCGCCAACCACTACGGTACCATCGCGCGCGATGCGCTCGCCGCATTGCCAGCCTCGCCCTGGAAGGCGGCATTGAACGAAGTGATCGATTTCTGCATCGGCCGTGTGAACTGATCGCGGCCCACCTTCTTCCCACCGTGACGCCACCCCGCGGCGATGCTAGACTCTCCCCTCCAACGGGAGGCTCGCTTGTGGGACTGGACATAGCAGAACAACGACCTGGCAAGCCGAGGACCGGGATGGCCCGCTGGCTGCTCTGGCTGTGGGAGCCGCCGTGGTCGTCGCGGCTGGCCGAGGAGCGGCTCGCGCTGCGCAACCCGCATCTGGCGCGCGCGCTCGAACTCGAGAAGATGGAGGGCCAGCGCATTGCGACATGGGCGCGTGCCGCCGCCATGGCCGTCATCGCGCTGCTTCTCATCTATCTCAATCCGCGCTGGGAGATGATCTATTACGAGGCGATCCTGCTGCTGTTCGTTGTGATCGGCATCGCGCAATTGCGCGCGGCCCGCGTCGGCCAGTCCTTCGCGGAACTCGCGCTGATTTTCGCCGATATTCTTCTGCTGACGCTCACCATGACGGTGCCCAATCCACTCGCGTCGGACCCTTGGCCGACGGCATTCCAGTTCAAGTTCGATGGTTTCCAGTATTTCTACATCTTCCTGGCCAGTGCGATGCTCGCCTATAGCTGGCGCACGGTTCAGGGCCTCGGCATCTGGGTGGCGGTCATCTGGCTCTGCGGGGTCGGCGGCGTGGTCCTGTTCGGCACCACCTATCCGGAACTCTCCGACAGGGTGCGTGAGGCCGTGGCGGATTATCCCCGCATCTTTGACGCCATCGATCCCAACAGCGTCAATTTCACCAGTCGCGTCCAGGAGATCACGATCTTCATCATCGTCGCCGGCATGCTCGGCATGAAGTCGCGCCGCGCCAGCCAGCTCCTGATGCGCCAGGCCGATCTCGCCGCCGAACGCGCCAACCTGTCGCGCTATTTCGCGCCCTCGATGGTCGAGGAACTGGCGCATCGCCACGAGCCGATGGGCGGCGTGCGTTCGCAGGAGGTCGCGGTGCTGTTTGCCGATATCGTCGGGTTCACGCGCTACGCCGAGACGCACACGCCGGAAGACGTCATCTCGCTGCTGCGGGAGTTTCACGCGGCACTCGAAGAGGTCGTGTTTTCCCACGGCGGCACGCTCGACAAGTATATGGGCGATGGCCTGATGGCGAGTTTTGGCACGCCCAGTCCATCGCCGGATGACGCCGCCAGCGCCATATTAGCTGCATTCGCCATGCAGGAAAGCATCGCCCGCCTCAACGCGGACCGGGCCGGCAAAGGGCTGCAGCCGATCCGCCTTTCGGTCGGCGTACATTACGGGCCGGTCATTCTTGGTGATATCGGCAACGCAAGGCGCATGGAGTTCGCCATGCTCGGCGATACCGTCAATGTGGCCTCACGGCTGGAAGCCGCCACGCGCATCCTGTCGTGCGGCACCATCATCAGCCAGGCGGCAATGGAAGCCGTTTCGGACGCCACCATTCGCGAGCGCTTCCGTCGCGACATGCGGTTCCATAAGGGCTTTGAGCTGAAGGGCCGCAGCGAAGGCTGTGATATCTGGACAGCGCCATAAGTGGCTTTGGGGGAGGGCGCCCACCGGAACCTTATCGCGGCCGGGTGGTTTTTCGAAAACACATTTTAGCCAGCTCGGCCGCGCGGTCGTGCAGCGGACTTCGTCCGATAGGCCACCCGCGCAGCCCCAAATGTTGACGAAAGGATTGCCCGATGGAGCATCTGTCTTTCCCCAACGAGAGCCCTGATTACCGCACCGCGCGCAATGCGCTGCTCGACGCCGAGATGGCATTGCGCCGCCAGATCGAGGCGGTCGCCGCCCAGCGCCGTTCGCTTCCATCAGGTGGTGAAGTGCCTGAGGATTATGTCTTCGAGCGCATCGGCGCCGACCAGCGCCCCGAAAAGGTGCGGCTGTCCGAACTGTTCGGCACCTATCCCAGCATCCTGCTCTACAGCTTCATGTACGGGCCGGAACGCGACGAGCCCTGCGACGGCTGCACCCACACGATCGATGGGTGGGATGGCAGCGTCTACCATGCCGACCAGCGCTTCCCGACCTATATCGTCGCCAAGTCGCCGATCGCGCGGCTGGAGGCACTGGCGCGCAAGCGTGGCTGGCAGAATGTGAAACTGCTCTCGACGGCAGGCAACAATTACTCCCACCACTATTTCGGCGACACGTCGAAATGCGAGCCCGAAATGCGGGCCGCACGCGGTTACGAGCCCGGCAAGAATTGGGACGAGCCGATGTACAATGTGTTCCACAGGGATGCCGATGGCACGGTGCGCCATTTCTGGGGCAGCGAAATTGTCTACGCGCCGGAGGAGCCCGGCCAGCACCCCCGTGCCGGAGACCTGGTCGATCCCGTCGGGGGCCTGCTCGACATGAGCCCCGAAGGCCGCGGCGATTTCTTCCCGAAGCTGAATTATTAGGCCGTGAACCCATAAACGGCCAGAAATGACCGGCGCACGGATAGCTTAGTTCGTGGGCAAAGAGGTGCCAATCGCCGTAACGCAGTGATCGCTATTTCGGCGGCGCTATTCGGTGCATCGCCGACCCCGAACTGATCGTCAGAAGCCGGCAAGATAGTGAGCCATGGCAGCGATGTCGTCGACCGAAAAATCGCGCACCAAGGCCGTCATGCCGGGCACGTTCGGGCGCTTGTTATCGTGAAAGTCGGAGAGGCTTTTGATCAGGTAGTCCAGCTTCTGATTTGCGACGCGCGGAGTGTTGGCGTATCCGACGAAATCCTTCCGGTGGCACGAGGTGCACTTCTTCCCGGCGCCCAGCGCTTGGAGGCGGGTAATGCTCGCTGCGTCGGCCGGCTCGCGGTAGGCGGGCCAGGGCAGTGCGGAGAAGTAGGCCGCAAGCGCCTTCACGTCGTCGTCGGAAAGATTCTTCGCGATCCGGCCCATCAGGTCGTCGGTGCGCGCTCCATTGCGATATTGCTGCAAAGCTATCAGCAAAGAGGACTCGTGCTGGCCGGCGATGATCGGCGTGTTCTTACCACTCGGCAGACCTTTCCTACCGTGACACATCCCGCAAAGCTTGGCCTTCTGGGAGATCGCCGCCGGCGGTGGCACAGCATTGTTCTGCGCTCCAGCCGGCAGCGGACCGAGGGCCACGAGAGCGGCGATGACGAACGGAGCGAGCGCGCTGCTGCAGGGCATGCGAGGCCTCCAGATCGGGGCTTAAGCTGAAGTGTGATGCTGATCTTATCAGGAGCTGCATCCATTGGCGAGCGGACCCTGCTGCCGGTACCTGGGTAGTGGGTCAGTTTGAAATCTGACCACGCAACTGAGTCCAGTCCGCGGGCGTGTGCCAGACGGATCAGAATCCGCCGCCGGCAGGAATAGCTATACCCTGACATAGATTGCTTTTTAATTTTAGTTGTGTCTAATGTTATGTTGGTGTGGCATACAAGGCCGTGCCCCTCCAAAGATGCGGTGCAATGGCCTCTAGGGAGTATCGGACATGAAAACGATTCTTTCGTTCTCGATGGCATTGGCACTCGCGCTCTCAGCGTCCGCTCCAGCGTTTGCGGGGCCTAATGGCTCTACGACAACGACGACGACCGGACAGGGAAATGGCGGGAAGACAAACGATAACGCCAACCCCGACAACAACGGCCAGACGACAACCAGTACCACAACGACGGGACCAGATGGTCAGATAAACAAGGGAAACACCGACTGCAATAATTGCGACACGACAACCACGACTGACAAGCCGGGGAAGAACTAGAGGCGAACGAGAACTGAAACGAGGGGCGGGTTTCCCGCCCTTCCATCTTAATCGTGAGCGGGCGCTTTCTGTAAGGTCCGCGTACCATCGGCTTCTCGGCTTCCTGCGCTTCGATCAGCGCAACGATCCGGCCTTGTTCGCACGTGCCGTCAGGGCGCCCATGTTGCGTGGCTCCAGAAAATTGGGACCCTGTTCGCTCCGAGATAAGGTGTACATCAACGAATAAGGTGGATACGGGGGTGGATTTAGAGACGCAAGGTTTCAGCGCGACGACATGTTTGCATTTCATCAGTTACAATACACCCCCGCCAAGCGCCGACGACGCGATTTTTCTCTGAGTGAAATCAATGGCTTATAGGAAGCGAAAGAAAATATTCCGCAGTTTCTTTCGAAATGGCCCGTTCTCCTCGCACTATTCCATTCAAAATCAAACTCTTACGTAAAAAAATCCACACGCTCTCCGGCGGCCTTATAATCATTCCCGTTCTTCCCTCGGCTACCCCGCATGGCGATGCGGGCGAGACAGAACCGGTGCCTGTTGTGGGGAAACGACGTAAAGTCCCGCATCAGGCGTCCGCGAGAAGGGGTCTCCCCCGGGTACCGCCTGCAAAGGCCCGTACCCGTGGCGTGCGTTGTACCGCACACAGGCCCGTCCTGCCTGGATCTGACAAATCCGGGAGCTGGGATGGGCGCAGACGGCCGAGTTCGCGGATGAAAATACACCGAACGGGGCACGGATACGTGTCTTACCGGCTGCCGCAAGGCAGCCATATAACTCGGCACGGAGACGTGCCCCGGCCGATCCTTCATGCGAAGCGCGAGAGGATCGGGGACGTGCATGGTCATAACACGGAGCGGAAGCGCCCGCGTGAACGGGTAGTTGTGTCTCGGAATGGATGGGGATACTTGCGTCAAGGCAAGACGAGACTGTGACCTCCTGCAAGCAATTGTGATAACTGCGCCTCAAAAACGCGGCTGTCTTGTGGCAGGGTCTGATATATGGTTTTTAGAGCGCCTGATTTGCGCCCATTCGAAAGGCTGAAGAATGGCTTTTAATACAAGATGCCGGTTTCCACTCGGCACCGCCCTCGCATTGCTGATCGCGCTGTCCGGCGCGGCTCAGGCCGAGGAGGCGGTCGGTGACACCAAGCCGGCTCCCGTGGTCCAGTTCGATGCGAGCTCGGTCGATACGTTCGCCGGTGCGTTTCTCGCGGCTCGCACTGCCGACAACGACTATGATTATGCTTCGGCGATCACGCTCTACAAGACCGCGCTGAAATACGACCCGAGTAATGTCGAGGTCCGCCAGCGGCTGATGATCAGCCTGTTCATGAACGGCAATTTCGACGAAGGCGTCGCCGAGGGCGAAAAGCTGAAGAACGATCCCGCCGTCGAGCGCATCGCCACCATCGCGCGCGGCATCGATGCGATCCGCAAGCAGAAATATGCCGACGCCTATACGATCCTCAAATATGACGGCCCGAATGAACTGGACCGAATGATCAACACGCTGATCATGGCCTGGGGCCAGTTCGGCGAAGGCAAGGCCAAGGATGCCATCGCGGCCATCGACAAGATGGAAGGCCCGGAATGGTACGGCATCTTCAAGAATTACAATGCCGGCATGATCGCAGCGGCGTCCGGGGATCTCGAAGCGGCGCGGAAAAGACTGAGCGAAACAGTCGCCAACCGCGAGGAAGGCGGCTCCGCATCCGACACCTATATGCGCGCGGTCCTCGCGCTGGCCTCGCTGGAAGCCAAAGCCGGCAACCGGCAGAAGGCGCTCGATGCGATCTCCGTCGGCGAGGCGTTCGCGCCTGATTACGTGCCGCTGGCGGTATTCCGCAAGACCATCGAATCCGGTGCGAAACCGGATTTCGTCGTCAAGTCGGCGTCCGAAGGCGTCTCGTCGGTGCTGTTCTCCGTGGGCGCGGCTCTGAACCAGTCGGTCACCAATGCGCCGGATCGCCAGAGCGCGCAGGATATCGTCGCCTTCTACCTGGTCACCGCCTATGCGCTCGCGCCGAGCGCCGATACCGCCGTCCTGCTCGGCGGCCTCTCGGAAAGCCTCGAACAGCCTGAGCGCGCCATCGAATGGTACAAGCGCGTTCCGGCTGATTCGCCGTTGCGGCGCGTCTCCGAACTTCAGCTCGGCCTCAACCTCGCCAACACTGGCAAAACAGAGGAAGCACGCCAGCATCTCAAGGCTGCCCTGGCAGCCGATCCCAATGATATCCGAGGCTATCTCGCCTATGCCAGCCTGCTTTCCGACCAAAAGGAATATGCGGAGATGGCCAAGACCTACGACAAGGCCGTCGAGATCATCGGGCCGTTGCCGAAGCGCAAGGACTGGTCGGTCTTCTTCCAGCGCGGCATCGCCTATGAGCGGCTGAAGAAATGGGATCTTGCCGAGCCCAACTTCGAGAAAGCGCTCGAGCTCTATCCCGACCAGCCGCAGGTGCTGAACTACCTCGGCTATTCCTGGGTCGACATGAACATCAAGCTCGAAACCGGCCTCGACATGATCCGCAAGGCCGCCGATCTCAGGCCGGATGATGGCTATATCGTCGATTCCCTGGGCTGGGCCTATTATCGCTTGGGCCGCTTCGAGGATGCCGTGGGCGAACTCGAGCGCGCCGTCGAACTCAAGGCCGCCGATGCGACGATCAACGACCATCTGGGCGATGCCTATTGGCGCGTCGGCCGCAAGCTGGAAGCCATATTCCAATGGCGCACCGCGCTGAGCGTGAAGCCTGAAGAGGCCGAAATTCCCAAGATCCGCAAGAAGATCAAGGAAGGCCTGCCGGAGATCGAAGTCAAGAAGGCCGAGCAGAAGCCCGCCGACGCTACCCGCAATGTCGAGGTTGCAGCCGCGGTCCCGGCCGGGCAGGCCAAGGACGCGATCAAGCTCGAGGAACCGAAGCCCGCGACCGATCCGGTCGCCGCCGAGCCCAAGGCTGACGATAAGGCCGTGCAGCCGGCGCTGCACACCGTCAACAAGGGCGATTCGCTCTGGAATATCGCCAAGGAGATCCTCGGCGACGGCCAGCGCTTCATGGAAATCATCGATCTCAATCCGGAACTCAAGCGATATCCGGACCGCATTCAGCCAGGGCAGATGCTGAAGCTGCCCGAAACGAAGAACTGACGGTATCCCGGTGGCGCCGGGCGAGACCGAGGAATTCGCGGCCGCCAAGATCAACCTGGCGCTTCATGTGACCGGCCAGCGCGCGGATGGCTACCATCTGCTCGATTCGCTCGTCGTTTTCGCCGATGCCGGCGACCGCCTGACATTCAGCCCATCGGAAGAGGACCGCTTCACGGTCTCGGGTCGCTTCGGCGGCTCCTTGCCTCTGGATTCCGAACCGAAGACCGGCAACCTCGTTCTGCGCGCCCGCGATGCGCTCCGTGCACGCGCCGCCGCCCGCGGCAATTCCGCGCCGCCCGTCCACATTCATCTTGAAAAGAACCTGCCCGTCGCATCCGGCATCGGCGGCGGCTCGGCCGATGCGGCTGCGGCGCTGCGCGGCCTTGCCCGCTTCTGGGCAACGGGCACGGATCGTCCGTCTCTTCATGCGATCGGGCTTGCGCTCGGCGCCGATGTCCCGATGTGTATCGAAAGCCAGCCTCTGCTGGCACGCGGTATCGGCGAGGACATCACCCTGCTCGGCGATTTCCCCAAACTGCATCTCCTGCTGGTCAATCCCCTGGTCGAAGTCTCGACGCCCGAAATCTTCAAGCGTCTCACCAACAAGAACAATCCGCCACTCGACGTGCCGCGGGACGGAGCCCCGCGAGAGCAATGGATTGGCACGCTGGGCGCCACCCGTAACGACCTCCAGCCATCAGCCGAAACATTGGAGCCGGTCATATCCGACACACTCGAACTGATCAGGACCGTCGATCCGATGCTGGCCCGCATGTCTGGCTCCGGCGCCACCTGCTTCGGCGTCTACCAGACGCGAACCGGCATGGAGCGCGCCTGGGCAAAGCTTGAGGCGGAGCGGCCCGACTGGTATGTCCAGGGCTGCAAGACGATCTAGTCGGAAAGACAAGTTCATGCCTGATCTCAACGAGACGCGCCCCTTCGTTCCGGTCGGCATCGCAGTGCTGACGGTCTCCGATACCCGCACCACGGCCGATGACAAATCGGGCGATACGCTCGCCGCCCGCATCAGGGATGCCGGCCATAAACTGATCGCGAGGGATATCGTCAAGGACGACAGGCAGGCGATCTACAACCGGGTCAAGTCCTGGACGCTTCAGGATGACATCGACGTGGTGATCACCACCGGGGGCACCGGCTTCACCGGCCGCGACGTGACGCCGGAGGCGCTTCTGCCGCTGTTCGAAAAGACCATGGACGGCTTCTCGGCGGTCTTCCACCGGATTTCCTACGACAAGATCGGCACATCGACCATCCAGTCGCGCGCCACCGGTGGCGTTGCCAACGCCACCTTCATTTTCGTGCTGCCCGGCTCACCCGGCGCCTGCAAGGATGCCTGGGACGGCATCCTGAGGGACCAGCTGGACTATCGTCACATGCCCTGCAATTTCGTGGAAATCATGCCCCGGCTCGACGAGCACCTGAGGCGCGGCGGCAAATAACCGGCGCCGGCTTGGGGGCATTGGGAGCTGGCTGGCTCAGTCGAGTCGCAGTTCGAGCTTGCTCGCGTCAAAGGCGGCCTTCGGTTCGACCTTGATTGCCGCACCCATGTCGGCCGTCACAGCAGCAGTCGTGGTGATCCGGTCGATCATGTTGGCGTCGGCGGCGGCCGGTTGCTCGACCGGCTTTTCGTCAGCCTTTGCCACGACATTTTCAGCCGGCTTGTCCATGATATGCTTGGCGATCATCGCGTCGGATGCCTTGGTGACGAACACCACCGGCGATCCGCCGAGCCAGGCTTCGGTGCGATACACCTTGGTCACGCCATCGACGGTGCGAAGTTCGACCTTCTGCGTGCCGGGCGCGAGTTCAATCGCGGCGGGCGCAACCTTCTTCCTGGTCTCCTGGATGCATTTCGCGCAGTGGATCGCCTCGATGCTGCGCACCTTGTTGACGCCCGTCTTCACGCTGTTGATCGACGCCGCATGGGCGAGACTGGTGACCGAAAACGCCGCCAGGGCCAGAATGTACACGCGCATGAAGCAATACTCCCGCAATCCAGTTTCGGCGAGAATATGAAAAAAGCCTTAAGATTGGCTGAGGGGAACTGGTAAAGAATCCCTAAACTTCGGTTTCCCGCGCGATGGCACGCCAGCCGATGTCCTTGCGGCAGAAGCCGCCGTCCCAGACGACGCCTTCGACCGCCTGGTAAGCCCGGTCGCGCGCTTCCGAGACGGTCTTGCCAAGTGCGGTGACGTTCAGCACCCGGCCTCCCGTGGCGATGAGCTGGTCTTCGCTCATCGACGTGCCGGCATGGAACACGCGGACATCCTCGCCATCCTCAGGCAGTGCCTCGATCGGCGTGCCCTTCGCGTAGGAACCGGGATAGCCCTTGGACGCCATGACCACCGTCAGCGCGGTCTCGTCGCTCCACTCGGCGGTCATGCCGTCGAGTTCCCCCTTGGCCGTCGCCAATAGCAATTCCATCAGGTCCGATTTCAGGCGCAGCATCAGCACCTGGCATTCCGGATCGCCGAACCGGACATTGTATTCGATCAATTCGGGACCCTTGTCGGTGATCATCAACCCGGCGAAGAAAACGCCGGAGAAGGGATGTCCCATCTCGGCCATCCCCCGGATCGTCGGTTCGATGATCTCGCTCATCGTCCGGGCGATCATCTCCTCGGTCATCACGGGTGCCGGCGAATAGGCGCCCATGCCGCCGGTATTCGGTCCGGTATCGCCATCGCCGACGCGCTTGTGATCCTGGACGGAAGCCAGTGCCAGCGCGGTCTTGCCATCGGAGAGTACGAAGAAGCTTGCCTCCTCGCCATCGAGATAGGCCTCGATCACCACTTCCGCGCCCGCTGCACCGAATGTGCCGGCGAAACAATCGTCGATCGCGGCTCTTGCCTCCTCGGTCGTCATCGCAACGGTCACGCCCTTGCCGGCTGCGAGCCCATCGGCCTTGACCACGATCGGCGCGCCCTGTTCATCGACATAGGACTTCGCGTCGGTGGCGTCGCTGAATCGGCGGTAGGCGCCGGTCGGAATACCGTATTTGGCGCAGAGATCCTTGGTGAAGCCTTTGGAGCCCTCGAGCTGTGCCGCGGCCTGTGACGGTCCGAAGACCAGCAGGCCCGCCTCGCGCAGCCTGTCGCTGATACCAGCGACGAGCGGCGCTTCGGGACCGAAGACGACGAATTCCACATTACGGTCGGTGCAGAACGCGATCAGGCCATCCGTATCATCGGCCGCGAGATCGACGCAGAAGGCGTGTTTCTCGATCCCGGGATTGCCCGGCGCGACATAGAGTTTGCCGATGAGGGGCGATTGGACCATTTTCCAGGCGAGAGCATGTTCGCGGCCACCGGAACCGATGAGGAGGACGTTCATGGCTCTTCTCCCTGGCAGGCATTCCGGAAAGGAAAACGCGGATCCGGCGTGAGACGTTCCGGTTAAAGAGGGGCAGCGGCGAGGTCAAGCCCGCCTGGGGGCGAAGCCGGCATAAGGTGTGCATTTCGCGCATCAGCTGCGGACATTCATTGTGTGCTAACCATACGCCGTGTTGAATCGGTAACCAAAGCTGGTTAGGGTCGCCTCGATTGGTTTTGGGGGTGATGATTTGCGCACTGCATCAGTTTCGGCACTTTCCGCAGCTCTCGTGCTCCTGGGTTCGACGGCCATGGCACAGGAGGCCTGGTGGTCGGGTGACTGGTACGTCAAGCTTGGCGGCGCCGGCTTCGTGGCCCCGCGCTTCCAGGGTGACAATAGCTATATCCTGCAGGGCAAGCCGCTGATCTCGGTCGGCAAGGGCGACGAAGACGTCCGCTTCATCTCGCGCAACGACAACACGTCGTTCTCGCTCTACGACAACAGGATGATCCGCCTCGGCGTGACCGGCAAGATACTGTTGCCGCGCGATGGGGACACGTCGAATGACCTCAAGGGCCTCAAGCCCGTGGAGTGGGGCGGCGAACTGGGCGGCTTCGCCGAAGTCTACCCGACCGACTGGATGCGCTTTCGCACCGAAATCCGGCAGGGCATTCGCAGCCATGACGGCGTCGTTGGTGATCTCGCAGCGGATGCGTTTTATGATGTCACGCCGACAGTCCGCGTCTCGGCCGGCCCGCGCCTGTCGTTTGCGACAGAAGGCTACATGGATGCCTACTATGGCGTGAACGCCAAGGAATCGGCGAAATCCGGGCTCTCGAAATACAATCCGGACGGCGGCCTGCAGTCGACCGGTATCGGCGGTGCCGTCAACTGGAAGGCCACGGAGCAGTTGGAGACGAGCCTTTTTGCCGAATATACGAGGCTGCTCGGTCCCGTTGCGGATTCGAGCCTGGTCAAGGAACGCGGCTCCAGGGATCAATTCATGATCGGCGTTTCCGCGACATATAAGTTCAATTTCAAGATCCCCTGATCGATACGCTTGACTGGCAAGTGGTTTCGGATACTTGCTCAAAGCCATGAGCTTCACATTCTTCGACAATGGCCGTGTCGCCGACGCGCCCTCGGGCAATTTCGTCTACCGCGTGCTGCCGCGCGCACTCTGGCCCTATGCGCAGCTCGCGCGCTGGGACAGGCCGATCGGCTGGCAATTGCTGATGTGGCCCTGTTTCTGGTCGGCGACTCTCGCTGCCAATGTCGCCATGTCGGAAGGGCATTTCTCCTTTGCCCGGCTTTGCTGGCATCTATTCCTGTTCTTCGCCGGCGCGGTCGCCATGCGCGGTGCCGGCTGCACCTATAACGACCTTGTGGACCATGAGATCGACATGGCCGTGGCCCGAACCCGTTCGCGGCCGTTGCCATCGGGCCGGGTCAGTCGGTTGCAGGCCAAGATATTCATGGTGCTGCAAGCGCTGGTCGGGCTCGCGGTGCTGTTGAGCTTCAACCTGTTCACCGTCGTGCTCGGTCTTCTGTCCCTCGGTATCGTGGCGATCTATCCCTTCGCCAAGCGGTTCACCGACTGGCCGCAGTTCTTCCTGGGCCTCGCCTTTTCCTGGGGTGCGCTGGTGGGGTGGACGGCCGAGTTCGGTGCGCTCTCCTTCGCCGCGGTCATGCTCTATCTTGCGTCGGTGGCGTGGACGATCGGCTACGACACGATCTACGCCCATCAGGATACGGAAGACGATGCCCTGATCGGCGTGCGTTCGACCGCGCTGCTTTTCGGCCGCAATACCAGGGCCTGGCTGATGTTGTTCTACGGATTGACGTTGCTTGGTCTGATCATCGCATTCGCCGCAGCGGCGGTAGCTTTTCCGGCCTGGACCGGCTTGCTGATTGCCGTCGTGCTGCTTGCCTGGCAAATATTGGTGCTCGATATACATGACCCGGCGCAGTGCATGGCGCTCTTCAAGTCCAATTTCACCGTCGGCGCAGTGCTGTTCCTTGGGCTGTTGTTGGCAATACCTTTTGCCTGAAAATGGAAAAGCCCGGCTGTGGGACAAATTCAGCCGGGCTTTCTTCCGCCTGTGGCTTTTTTGCGCCGTCGGCCGGAATTGTTGTCCCGATAATATGGGCCTCGCGCACCATTGGCTGTTCCCGGGGTAACAACGCATGGTCGTCAACCTGCTGCAAAATCAGCGCGCTTGGTCCCGATATCCGCAATATTTCTAAAACAGCGCGTCGTTCGAGCATCTGCATCCCAAGATACTGCAAATTGACTTGAACACGCGCTTATGGAAGTAACAGTGAACTGATTTAGTTCGAGCTCTGGGACGGAGTGAGATTTCAATGGCAATCGATGCCACATTCATGGCTGCACTGATGAAAATACCCTATTTTGCACAACTATCCGAAGAGAACGGCGAAAAGTGGCTGGGCGATCTGTTCCAGTCGCTGGAGGTCGAATCATTTGATTTTTCGCAATTCCAAAACCTCGCGACCGATTCGTCCACGATCGATCTTAGCGGTGCGGATCTGACGGTCGACGTTGCGGAAGGCGAAAAAGACGGCGACGGTGATTCAAAGTCTTCCGCCAAACACTCGAATGACGAGATCGAGCAGACTCAGGCTGCGATCGCGGCCAAGCAGTCCGGACAGGAAGAGGCAGCCAAGGCTGCAAGCGAGTCCGGCAGCGGTGGCGGAAACGGACCGAATTTTGCAAATATCAGGCACGAGATCGTGAGCGACGGGCCGATAGATTGGGAACGCAATTTGCAGTGGCAAGTGCTGCAGAGGGAGCCGGACCACGGCACGTTCAAACCCGACGAAGAGGCCGGGGCGGTCGCCGTCGCGCTGAACGGCGTCTATGACGAGTTGAAGCTCAGTGCCGGCGACGACAAGATTTATACTTTTGCCGGGCATGGGGGTTCGGGTACGACCACCGTCAATGGTGGTGACGGCACCGATACGCTCCATCTGACCAGCGGTGGCCTCAAGACAGATCTTGGCGGCCAGAGCGATTTCGGCAGCTTCGGCGGCAAGGTTGAGTTCCGTGGCGTCGAGAATGTTATCGGCTCAGATGGCGCCGATAACATCACCGGCAGCGCTGGTGACAACAAGCTGTTGGGTCGTGGCGGTGACGACAAGATCGATGGCGGTAGCGGTGACGACGAAATCATCGGTGGCGGTGGCAAGAACGTTCTCAACGGTGGTGCCGGCAACGACGACATTGCAGGCGGCAACGGCATCGACATCATCAATGGCGGCTCGGGCGACGACGTCATAAACGCTGCAGCCGGCGGCGACGATGTTTCCGGCGGCGACGGCGACGACGAGATCGACGGCGGCAACGGCGACGACAAGATCGATGGCGGCGGTGGGACCGATGAAATCGATGGCGGCACGGGCGATGACGAGATCGACGGCGGCGCTGGCGAAGATACGATCGACGCGGGCGACGGCAACGATATCGCCAATGGCGACGGCGGTGACGACGAGATCGACGGTGGCGATGGCGACGACGAAATCGACGGGGGCGATGGCAAGGATACGCTGAACGGCGACGTCGGTAACGACACGATCGACGGTGGCGAAGGCGCCGACGATATCGACGGCGGCGAAGGCAATGACGAACTGAACGGCGACGCCGGCAACGACACGATCGTTGGAGCAGCCGGAACCGACACGATCGATGGCGGCGAAGGCGATGACAACATCGACGGTGGTGCCGACAACGACGTGATCCTCGGCGGCGACGGCAAGGACGTGCTCAAGGGCGCTGCTGGAAACGACACGATCACGGGCGGTGCGGGTTCCGACACGATAACCGGCGGCGACGGAAGCGACGTCTACGTCTACAGCGTCATTGGAGACAGCGGCGTTACGGCTGATACGTTCGACATCATCACTGATTTCAATGTGACCGACGACAAGTTCGACCTGACCGCGCTTCTGGCCGGAGACGAATTCGACTTCATCGCGGCCGAGGGTGGTGCCTTTACCGGCGGCAGCGACAATCCCGAAGTCAAATGGGACAAGACCGGCGGCAAGACGATCATCCAGATCGATATCGATGGCAATGGTATCGCCGACATGCAGATCGAACTCGACGACGACCTCGATCTGACGGCCGCGAACTTCAATCTTTGATCCGAAGCAGGTCTTAGCTTGCTCAGACACCAATAGAATCGAAAATGGCGCCCGAGGGCGCCATTTTTGTTTCCGCATGTGATGCGATCAATCGCGCGGGAAAATCTCGCGGCCCTTGATCTTCATGCTGATGCCGAGATTGCCGGTCTTGCGGCGGACCAGGAAGCGGGGGCGGCGGTCGGCGAAATAGGAATGGCGGCGGCGGGGCTTTGGAGGCTTGGCACCGGCGGTGATAAGATGCTCGTCGAGTTCGCGGGCAACGCCGTCGGCCTCGACCATCAGCATCGGAATGCCATAGGCTTCCGACCAGGAGCGCCAGTCGGCGGCGATATCATAAAGGTCGTGCGCCACCAGCAGCGGAATGCAGAAGCCGGCATCGGTGTGGTGAAGTTCGAGCGTAACTGTCACTTCGCCATTGCCATGGTCGATCGCACGGGCGGCGACGCCCTTGAAGACGCGGGACGGCAGAGCGACGGTCAACGGCAGGCCGCTGGACGGCAGCACCCGGCGCATGACGGCGCCGCGTTCGTCGAGCGTGATGTTCACGGTTTCCGAGCTTTCCTCGATTTCATAACGGAGCTGCTGCGGGAAAAGACCCGGATCCAGTCTCAGTTTGCTCGTGGCCCACACGGGCTGGTACATGGTGTTCATCGATTTCGACCCTGTTTTCTCGAGAGATCATCTCTCTTCTGTTTTTCGGGACATTCTGTCCTCTTATGCCGTCAGATTAGCGGGCCGCTCTTCGATGCAGCTTAAAATTCTCGGTTAAGAAAACTTTGCCTCGTTGGATGGTTATCAATTGGCAAGCCGGTTCGGTTTGCAAATGGTGAACAACAAGTCCGGCAATTGATGCATTTTCGCCAAATATCCAGAGCCCCGCCGGTAAGGTTCGGATAAGATTTTCAAGGCATAATGCGGAGGCCGGCAATGTAGGTTTCCATGGTCTCCACCTTCCTGAGCTATAATCTGATCAACCGTGACCTCAGGGGAAACCTCGAGCGCGTCTCGTCGTCCAATCAGGTCGCCAGGGAAGAGCAGTATTACAAGGACAATATCGGCAAGGTGAAAACCGTCGAGGAGTTCGTCGACAACTACCGGCTCTATGCCTATGCGATGAAGGCGCATGGGCTGGAAGACATGACCTACGCCAAGGCCTTCATGAAAAAGGTGCTGGAAAGCGACCTGACCGACACCGACTCCTTCGCCAATCGCCTGACGGACCAGCGCTATGCCCAGTTCGCGGCCGCGTTTCAGTTCTCCTCCGAGACATCGATCGTACAAACAACCCGGCAGATCGATGAGGTCATCGGGAACTTCCAGCAGGCGCTCGAAGACGAGGGTGAATCGGTCGAGGTCGAGACCGCCTATTACAAGAGCAAGATAGCCACGATCTCGTCTGTCGATGAACTGCTGGGCGATGAGCGGGTCCGGGACTACGTCCTGAAGGGCTTCAATCTCGACACCAAATACTGGAACAAGGACCACCTGACAAAGGTCCTGACCAGCGACCTCAATGATCCCGCGAGCTATGTCAATACGCTCAATGTCGCCAACAAATCGACGCTACAGGCGATGACGGCGAACTTCAATTTCAATGCAGCGGGTACGCTCGACACCGGTGTGACAGCCCAGGATGCCACGCAGACGCTCGCTCTCGTCGAGGCCTATACATTCTATGTGCCGAGCCGCACCGTGCCCGCCGAGGCCCAGCTCAATAAAGACTATTACGAGGCCAAGATCGGCTCGATCACCAATGTCGACGACCTGGTCAACGATCCCCGCATGCTGGCCTACGTCAAGACCGCGTTCGGAATGGAGGATATTTTCCTCAAGAGCACGATCAAGAACATCCTGACGAGCGACCTCAACGACCCGAACAATTATGCGACAGTCTTCGGCGGCGAGAAATACGAGGCGCTGACCAAGGCGTTCAATTTTCAGACAGACGGCACGATTGCCGGCGGTAACACGGCCCAGACGGCGGCGCAGACGGACACCACATCAGGCCAGTACATGTCCCGTTATGACGACGCGCAGGACCAGAAGGACGACGATCTTTACACTTATTACCGCAACTTCATCGGCTCCATGGACAGCGTCGAGGAACTGCAATCGACGCCGAGGCTCTACGATTTCGTCCTGACCGCATTCGGCTTCGATCCGAATGATACGAAGGACTCCGTGATCGAAAAGGTGCTGACCAGCGATCTCGCGGACCCCAACAGTTTCGCCAACAAGCAGAAGGACGAGCGCTACCGCGAACTCGCCGCCGCCTTCAATTTCGACAGTGAGGGCAACAAGGCCGCACCCCGGCTCGCCCAGTCGCAGCAGGTCATAACCCAGACCGCCAAGGACTATGTCATCACCAAGACCCGTTTCGGTCATGAGGAAGACAAGGACGCCGCGACCAAGGAAGCAAAATATTATTCCGAGAACATCCAGAACATCCAGACGGCATCGGAATTCGTGGCCAACAGGCGCCTCGTCGATTTCGTGCTGGTCGCCAACGGCATCGATCCGGAAGACGTGACCAACGATTTCATCAAGCAGGTGTTCAACTCGGACCTCGACGATCCCGAAAGCTTCGTCAATATCCAGGAAGACCATCGTTACGTCGAGATTCTCTCGTCGTTCAATTTCGATGCCAAGGGCAATATCGCGGTCCGCGATTCCGGCATCCAGGGCCGCTATGGGCAGATGACGACCGAATATCTCTTCCTGCAGCAGAGCCTGGAGGAAGAAGTCGGCGAGGACAGCGCGGGCGCCCGCCTGGCGCTTTATTTCCAGCGCATGATGCCGTCGATCAACTCGGCCTACGACATCCTTGGCGACACCGCGCTGCTCGAAGTTTTCCGCACCGCCTACGAACTGCCGGCCGAAATGTCGACCATGGACATCGAGAAGCAGAAGCTGCTCGTCGAGCGCTACATGGACTTCGACGAGCTTCAGGATCCTGATGAACTCCAGAAGTTCATCACCCGCTTCACCGCAATGTACGATCTCGCCAACGAGACCGATACGTCGCCGCTCATGCAGCTCTTCACCGGCAGCTCGACCAGCATCAGCGCCGACACGCTGCTTTCCATCGCCCAGCTCAAGGCTTGATCGAGCTGCACGATCAAACGCCTTGCTTTTGATTTTTCATCGATATATTCGTTCGGATATAACGATTGGAACGGGAGATCTTCATGCTACGCCGCACATTCATGTCTTCGCTCCTCACGGCCGCGATGCTCGGGCTCGCCTCGGTGGCGCCCGCCAAGGCCGCCGACCTCGTCGTCTTCGCCGCCGCCAGCATGAAAGGGTCGCTTGATGATGTCGCCAAAGCTTTCCAAGCAAAGAACGGCACCAAGGTCGTCATTTCCTATGCGTCGAGCTCGCAACTCGCCAAGCAGATCGAAGCCGCTGCGCCGGCCGATGTCTTCATCTCGGCTGACACCAGGTGGATGACCTATCTGGTGGAGAAAAACGCCGTGAGGAAGGAAGAAGCCGTCAACCTGCTCGGCAACCGTCTCGTGCTGGTCGCCGCCAAGGATTCCAAGGCTTCGATCAAGATCGAGAAGGGATTCAAGCTCGCCGAAGCACTCGGTGACAGTCGCCTCGCCATGGGCGACCCGAAGAGCGTGCCGGCCGGCAAGTATGGCCAGGAATCGCTGAAATTCTACGGCGTCTGGGCCGATGTCGAAGGCAAGGTGGCGGGTGCCGACAATGTGCGCGCCGCGCTGAAGCTCGTCTCATCCGGCGAAGCACCGCTCGGCATCGTCTACGAGACCGACGCCAAGGCCGACAGGCAAGTGAAGATCGTGGATTTCTTCGGCGAGGACAGCCATTCCCCGATCATCTATCCGGTCGCACCCGTAGCGGCATCGACCAATGAGGCCAGGAACGCGTTCATGAAATTCCTGCTCGGCCCGGAAGCCGCTGACATCTTCAAGAGAGCGGGCTTTACGACTCTCGCCTCTTCGTGAATGCTTGAAGAATGGGGTTCAGCGAAGAAGAATGGACGGCAATCAGGTTGAGCATCGAGGTGGCGGCGCTTGCCGTCGCCGTCAGCCTGCCGTTCGGAATCCTCGTCGCCTATGTCCTAGCGCGCGGGCGCTTTTACGGCAAGGCGGTGCTGAGTGCCATCGTCGCCCTGCCGCTGATCCTGCCACCCGTCGTCACGGGTTACCTCCTGCTGATGACCTTCGGGCGGAAAGGCCTGTTCGGCGGCTTCCTCGAAAGCATCGGCATAGTGCTATCCTTCCGCTGGACGGGGGCGGCGGTCGCGGCCGCCGTCATGGGTTTTCCCCTGCTGGTACAAGCGATCCAGCTTTCGATGGAGGCGATCGACAAGCGGCTTGAATCCGCCGCCGGCACGCTCGGCGCCAATCGCTTCATGGTGTTCCTGACGGTGACCCTGCCGCTCAGCCTGCCGGGCATCATCGCAGGCGTCGTGACGTCCTTCGCGCGGGCTTTAGGCGAATTCGGCGCCACAATCACTTTCGTTTCGGCGATCCCCGGGGAGACCCAGACGCTGGCCTCCGCGATCCATTCCCTACTACAGGACCCCGATGGCGAACCCATGGCCCTGCGCCTGACCTTTTTTTCGGTTGCCATATCCTTCGCAGCGATTCTGTTGGCAGGTTCGGTCTCTCGGTTCGCCGCTCGCCGCCTCGGGGCAGCGTCATGATCTCGGTCAAAGTGCGCCACCGGCAGGGCGATTTCCAGGTCGATGCCGCGTTTACCGCCGGCGGCGGGGTGACCGCACTGTTCGGTCCATCCGGCTCCGGCAAGACGTCGCTCGTGCAGATGATTGCCGGGCTGACACGACCCGATGACGCCGTCATCAGTTTCGACGGCATTGTCTGGAACGACACCGGCCAGCGTATATTCGTGCCGCCGCATCGCCGCCGCATCGGCTATGTCTTCCAGGAAGGACGCCTGTTTCCGCATATGACGGCGCGGCAGAACCTACTCTATGGCCGCTTCTTTTCGCCGAAGGCGGAGCGGAGCATTTCCGAACCCGAAGTGGTCGATCTTCTCGGCATCGAGCGGCTGCTCGACCAGCGACCGGCGACGCTTTCCGGCGGCGAGAAGCAGCGTGTGGCGATCGGACGAGCGCTGCTTTCGGCTCCCCGGCTGATCCTGATGGACGAGCCGCTTTCGGCACTGGATCGCGCCCGGCGGCAGGAGATTCTGCCCTATATCGAGCGCATCCGCGATGTGGTGAAAATACCCGTCATCTATGTCAGCCATGCGCTCGATGAAGTCGCCCGTCTTGCCAACCGCGTGGTGCTGCTCGACGAGGGCAGGGTGCGTGCCGAGGGAGCACCCGTGGACATTTTCCCGGAGCTTTCATTTGTGACCGATTCGATCGCGCCGCAATCGGTGCTCGAAGCCAGGATGATCGGACAGGAGGAGTATTACGGCCTGTCGATCGCCGAGATCGGCGACACCGTGGTGACGTTGCAGCCCATCGATCTTCCCGAGGGAACCGCCGTCCGTGTCCGCGTGTCATCGACCGATGTCATGATCGCGTTGCAGAAGCCCGAAAATATCAGCGCGCTCAACCATCTTCCCGGCACCATCACCGCGATCACGCGAGATGGCCCCTATATGCTGGTGGAAATGGATTGCGACGGCCAGCGGCTGATGGCACGCATTACGCTGCTCTCATGCGAGCGATTGGGTCTGGCGCCCGGCGTGGCCGTCTATGCGCTGTTCAAGGCCGTTACCGTCGATAGCGGCAGCGTCTATCACGTATCGGCATCGGCGCCCGATGGGCCGGGCTCGGCCTGAGGGCTGGCATTCGCCGCCAGCCAGTCGAGATCGGCCTTCAGCGCCGTCATCGTGTGCTGTTCCATGGCGCGGAAACGCTTGAGCAATTCCTCGCCGAACGCGGTCAGTGCAGCGCCGCCACCGCTCTTGCCGCCATGCTTGGTCTCCACGACGCTCTGCTTGAACATGCGGTTCAGCTCATCGACCAGCAGCCAGCCGCGCCTATAGGACATGTCCATCCGCACGGCCGCCTGCCTGATGGAGCCCGTCTCTCGGATCAGTTCCATCAGTTCCGCCTTGCCGTGGCTCAATGGCGCGCCGTCCGGGAAAGTCAGCCTCAGATTGGTGCGGATAATCTCGCCCATCAGACCTTCAGCACCTTGTCCGGGTTCATGATGTGGGCGGGATCGAAGGCCCGCTTGATCCGCCGCATGAGGTCCATCTCGATCGCGGGCCGGATCGCGGCAAGCTCATCGCGCTTGAGCTGGCCGATGCCATGCTCGGCGGAGATCGAGCCGTTGAACTTCAGCACCAGTCCATGAACGATCTTGTTAACGTCGCGCCACTGGGCGATGAAGGCCTGCTTGTCGGCGCCGACCGGCTGGGAAATGTTGTAGTGGATATTGCCGTCGCCGAGATGGCCGAAGGCGCAGACGCGGGCGCCTGGTATGAAGGCCAGCACGGCCTTCTCGGCCTCGGCCATGAATTCCGGTATCTTCGAGACGGGCACGGAGACGTCATGCTTGATCGACCCGCCTTCGGGCTTCTGCGCTTCCGACATGCTCTCGCGCATGTGCCAGAAGGCGCGGGCCTGTGTGGACGATGAAGCAATGGATGCGTCAAGCACCAAGCCGCGTTCGGAGGCTTCGGTGAGCAGCGCCTCCATCATCTGGCGCGCACTGTCCTCGTGGTCGGTCGTCGAGATATCGACCAGCACATACCAGGGATAGGGTGAGGCGAGCGGATCGCGGACGCCGGGGATGTTGCGCAGCGTGAATTCGACGCCTAGCCGGACCATCAGCTCGAAGCCGGTCAGGGCATTGCCGCAGACATCCTGCGCCATCTGGAAGAAGGCCAGCGCATTCTCCGCACTCGCAAGCCCGCAAAACGCCACTTCATGCCCGCGTGGGCGCGGGAAGAGTTTCAGCACGGCGGCGGTGATCACCCCCAGCGTGCCCTCGGCACCGATGAAGAGGTCACGCAGGTCATAGCCGGTATTGTCCTTCTTGAGCTTGCGCAGCCCGTCCCAGATTTCGCCCGTCGGCAGCACGACTTCCAGCCCGAGGCAGAGATGGCGCGCATTACCATAGGCCAGCACCTGCGTGCCGCCGGCATTGGTTGAGAGATTGCCGCCGATCTGGCAGCTTCCTTGCGAGCCCAGCGACAGCGGAAACATGCGGCTGTTTTCCTCGGCGATCTTGTGCAGGTTGTCGAGAATGCAGCCGGCATCGACCGTCATCGTGTTCGCGGCGAGATCGACCTCGCGCACTTTGTTCATCCGTTCGAGCGAGATCAGCACGTCTTCATGGCCCTCGCGCGGCGTCTGGCCGCCGGCGTGTCCAGTATTGCCCGATTGCGGCACGATCACCGTGCCGGTTTCGCTCGCAAGCGTCAGGATATCAGAGACTTCAGCGGTATTCGCAGGCTTCAGCAGCAGGGGTGAAGCGCCGTGATAGAGCCCGCGCGTCTCGACCAGATGCGGGAGAAGCGCCTGCTGGTCGGTGATGGCATAAGCCGGCCCGACGATGGCGGCGAAACGCTCGATAAGCTCAGTCTTCATAACTCACCTCGGGACGCGGGGCCGCGGCGCGCGCAATCCTGTCATTGATCGCTTCGCCCAGATCGTGGTGCGGGATGGGCGCAAAGGCTATGGCGCGCGCCGGCAGTTGATCAGCCATCTTCATGATCGAGAAGAGATTGGCCGCCGCCTCGCTGAGCGACGCCTGCGGACTGAGATCGAAGATCGCGATCGCATCATCCAGCCCCGCGATCGGCTGGTTGCCGAAGTTGACCAGGATTTCCCCCGGTTCGACATGCAGCCGGTCGAGCCGGACATCGGCCCTCGGCGCATAATGCGAAGCCAGCATGCCGGGTGCTTCGATGGCTGTCTGCGCGGCCTTGTCCTGACGGATAATCTTCCGGCCAATACATGCCTCGATCGCGCGCACCGCCAGCCCACCGGGCCTGAGCAGCCTGACCGTATCGCCTTCGATCTTGAGGATCGTGCTTTCGACGCCGACGCCGGCTGGCCCGCCATCGAGGATAAGCCGGATCTTGTCGCCGAGATCGCCTTGCACATGTCCGGCGTCCGTCGGGCTGACCCGGCCTGAAGTATTGGCGCTGGGCGCGGCCAGCGGATGACCGAAGGCTGCGATCAGCTCGCCGGCAAAACCCTGGGGAACCCGGACGCCCACCGTGTCGAGCCCCGCCGTGCACAGCGGATGAATGGTGCTGTCGGCATGGAGCGGCAGGACCAGCGTCAGCGGCCCCGGCCAGAACGCCTCGGCGAGCTTGCGCGACAGGGGGTCGAAGACCGCATGGCGCTCGGCCATTGCGAGGTCCGACATATGCGCGATCAGCGGATTGAAGCGCGGCCGGCCCTTGACCTCATAGATGCGGGCGATCGCTTGCGGATTGGTGGCATCTGCGGCCAGCCCATAGACCGTCTCGGTTGGGATCGCCACCGGCTCGGCGCTTTCGAGCACTTGGCAGCCGCGCGCCAGCGCCTGGCTGTGTTCCCGTCCGATGTCGATGATTTCGGCCATGTCCGCCTTCGCTTGGTGAAGTGCGACCGGCTATATCGCCCGCGAGCCGCTTTGCCAAGCGGACTGCCGGCAGGGCGACGTTACATCGCCCGGATCACCTTCCGCAGCGCTTCCTGCTTGGCACCGAGAAGCAGCACGTTCTTCAGCGCCGTCTTGGGATCGTTGGTGCGAAAGAGGATGCCGTTGCCGCGCACCTTCTTGTCGAGGACGAGCTTCTTGCCCGTGTTGTTCTCCATGGCGACGGCGAAATACATCCGTTCGGCGCGCATATTGATCTGTTCGAATTTCAGGTCGTCCGAGGCGATATCGGCGAAGAAATTGGCAATGTAGAAGGCCCAGTTCACGTCGGAATATTCCGCGAACTTCGATTTCGCCGCAGTGACGTGACAGTAGCCGAGATGCGGCGTGCCGGTGAGCGTGCGGTGGAAGACCAGCTTGGGAAACTGGATCGAACGGTGGAACGTGTTGAGCCGCTCATGGGTCTTTTCGCCCGCCGCGGTCAGGATCTTGCCGGTGCGCTCGGCGACTTCCTCATAGGTGAGATAGCGCTTCTCGTCGGGCGCCCAGTTGGGGCGTGAGCGGTCGATGCGGCCGGTGCGCAGAAAGTCCGAATGAGCTGTCTGCTTCACAGCTGCCGGCCTTTCCTGGTCGACATACTGCAATTTGGACATGGCTGACTTCTGGTCGGACATTACAACACTCTAGCCTGGGCATGGTTAAGAACTTGCTAAAGGCTAGGTCCGCATGGTTTCGCGAGGCTTACCGCAGGTGCGAAGCGGCGGTCAAAAATCCTGATAATTCAGAGCCGTAAGCACCGGCTGACGCTTTTGCACTGATGCCTCTGCGATCGCGTGATTCTGGGGCATCGCGCTGGTACCGAGCGTGCCGGTGGCGCGCACGAGATATTGCAATTCCGGTGGCCTGACGGGCAGCAATCCGCCCTGCTTCCAGATCGCGGCGAGTTCCACCTTCGTCATCGGCACGGTGTTGACGTCGATGTCATCTCGCGTGCCCTCGATCCGCATCGGACAGCTCTTCTTGCCGCAATTGGTCAGCGAGGAGAACTGCCACATCATGTAGTTTTCCCAGTTGCCCATCGGGAATACGCCCTTGATCTCGGGTTTATAGCGGGCATACCAGAGCGGCAGGCGCGACAGCAGCGCATATTGCTCGCGACGCGTGGCGATGTAGCGGGCCGTGTCGTGATTGGTGTAGAGAATCGGATAGCGGCCGGTCCGCGCCTTGATGTGCCCGGCGAAGATCTCGGCATCGGCGAGCGACATGAATTGCTTGTCGTCGAGGCTTTCGAGATCCAGCACCATCAGATCGTCTTCGCCGGGATCGGCATAGTCGAGGAAGTGGTTGGCCTGGTCGACCGGATTGCCCGGCCGGGCGAGGTGATAGGCGCCCCAGAGCATGCCATTGGCCTTGGCGAGCATCCGGCGCGTCTGGTGGAGTTCGCGGCTCACCGCATATTTGCGCCACATCGTCTTGCAGTGGTTGACCGTGTCGCCCTTGTGCGGTCGCGAGCAATCGTAGACTTCGGGCAAGCCGTCGGAAGCCTTTGAGACGAATCCTGCGATTCGCTTGTTGGCGACCAGCTTGTCCCATTCGATGGCGTTGAGTTCATAGGCATCGATAACCAGGGCGGTTTCCGCCTTGGTCCAGGGCTCGTTATCGGCAGCATGAGAGATGCCTGCGCCAAGAATCGCAGCAAGCGCGAACGCTATTACAGTAGATTTGAACATTGCCGCCCTATCCCGTCACAATGTGACGATCCTGTGGCAATATACTTATCAAAGGCTTAAAGCGCCAGCCTTGATTACGAGTTGCTAAAATTGGCCGGAATGTGGCAGGAATCGCAGCTCAAAGCGGCAGTGCGACGCCGATCGTGCCGAGCACGCGAACCGATACGACCTCGCCGACCACTACCCTGCGCATGCGGCCCAGCATGGCGCGGAGCTGCTTGATCGGGTTCGAGGATTTGCGGCAGAAGGCGACCTTCTTCACATAGTCGTCGATATCCCAGAGCGCCTTGGTGCCCTCGGCGAAATAGGCGATGTCGCCGGGCTGAAGCGTCCGGGTTTGGCCGCTCGGCGTCGTCACCCGCACCTGGCCTTCGAGGATGAAGACGGTTTCCTCGTCGTGGAAGGTCCACCAGAAGGTGCCTGCCGTGCATTCCCAGATATGGGTGGAGGCGTTGCCATCGATGCTCGGCGAATGCAGCCCGGCGCGCGCCCGCGGATTGCCCTCGACGATCCATTCGGGATTGATCGGCGCATCCACGAGCGTGACATCGTCCGGACGGCCGGCGATGAATTCGGGGTTGGCAAAGCTGCTGCCGGCGGAATTTGGCATCGACATGGCGACTATCCTCTCATCGTCAGCCCAGCAATAACACGCATAGATTTCAGAGCGTTTAGCCGCTTGGATAAAAGTTTAGCGAAGTTGCGATTGCGACGGCCCGAGTTGCGGCCATTCGGGACTTTTTTCGGGGGCTTCGGTCGTAGCGCGTGACGGGGCATTGCACTGGCCGCGATAGTTCTCCATGAATTCTGCACGGCTTCCGGCGACGGGCGCCAAGGGGAGGACTGTCAGCCGGCGCTGACGCTGTTTCGGAAAGATATGGCTATGATGAAGACGGTTGGCATGAGCTTGCTGGCTATCGTGTCGGCAGGATTGTTCTGGTCCGCCGCATATGCCCAGTCGGAGGAATATTGTTCCCAGCGCGCGCGGGAGATTTGCGGCGACAACCAGACCATCAGCGACTGTTTCAATGACCAGGCGATGTGGAACAATCTCGGTTCCGCTTGCACAGGCGCGGTCCAGACCATGATCGAGGGCGAGCGCGAGGCGACGCAGGACAGCAATTACAGCGCCGTCAATCTCTATGGCACGTCCTATGGCGGTGTGCTGCGTTCGGGTCCAGGCCAGGAATTCTCCAAGGTCGGAAGCGTCCAGGAAGGCGATTCCGTGGAAGTGCTGCAAGACCCCGAAGTCTGGATGGACGGCTACAAGTGGTTCAAGGTCCGCACGCCGCAGGGCGTCGGCTATCACTGGGGTGGGATTTTCTGCATTCAGAGCGATACGGCGCCGGCCGGGGTTTTCTCCAACTGCCAGTAATCTCCGCCATCGGCTTACAGTATCTTGAACCGGCGAAGCAGCCACCAAGCAAGGCCGATGGACGCCATGATGATGATGGCGGCAAACATCGTGCCCCCGTCGGTATGCGCGAAGGGCAGGTTTTCGGTGTTCATGCCGAAGAAGCCGGTCACCAGGGTCGGCGGCATCAGGAAGGCGGTCAGGATCGACAGGATGTAGAGGTGGCGGTTGGTCTGCCGCGCCGCCTTGGAATCGATGTCCTCATGCAGCAGCCGCGCCCGTTCCTGCAATGAGGACACATCGCGTTCGACGGTTTCGATCCGGTCGCTGAGCTGCCGCGCAATATCGTCGAAACCATCGGGGATTTCGTCCTCGTCGGCGGTGGTCACGCGGCGCAGCAGCGCGAGTTCGGTCCTCAGATGCCGGTGCAGCTTGACGATGGTGCGCCGTGCGGGCGCCAGCTTGCGGGTCTCGTCCCTCTCGGCGTCTTCGTAAACATAGTCCTCGATCAGGTTGAGCTCCTCGTTGATCTCGGGGACCAGGGTCACCACCGTGCGCTGGAACTCGGTGACCAACGCCCCGAGCACGTTGAGCGGTGAGCTGATCCGGCCGCTCTTCTCGATCGCCGCGCGGGCCTGGTCGATGCTGCGCAGCGGATGCAGCCGCGTCGTGACGATGAGCTTGTCCGTCACCGCGAAATGCAGCCAGCCGATCTCGGACGACATTTCATCGAAATCGCGCTGGAAGTCGACCAGCGTGCCGCAGATCATTTCTCGCGTGGCCGATAGCGACGCGTGCGCATCGCGGCTGATCAGCGCCTGATAGGCGTCTGATGTAAGCCCCGGCAGGCCGGCGATCAGCGCCGGCACCCGCGCATCGGAGAGACCAAGATGCAGCCAGACGAAGCCATCCTGCGCGAGCAGGTCCTCTATCGTCGAAACGGGCGGTACGCGCTGGCAGCTTCCGGTGTCCGGCGCGAAGAGATGCGCCCAGACGAGGCCGGGAATACGGGTTTCGGGAAGCTCCATACTTGTCCTGCGGAAAGCGATTGGTTCGTGAGCCTTAGGCAGGTTTTGTGACAGTTGTGTAACGGCGCACCGAGCGCTATCCGAATATTGACGTTTACGTAAAAAGCATTTAGCGCTGTCATAAAGGGTTCGCTGGATTTGATCTGGTCTTGTCCCTAATCTGGTGGTGGAATCAGGGAGGAGTGGGCATGTACAAGGCGCCGATCGAGGAAATTCTCTTCACCTTGAAGCATGTGGCCGGTCTCAATGATGCGCTCTCGTCCGGCAAACTGGGCGACCTCTCCGAAGACATTGTCGATGCCGTGATAGCCGAAGCCGGCCGCTTCGCCAGCGATGAAATCGCGCCGCTTGCCGAGGTCGGCGACAAGCAGGGCGCCACCCTCGATGATCACAACGTCAAGACGCCCGACGGCTGGGCAGCCCTCTACAAGGCCTGGGCCGAGGGCGGCTGGAACGCGCTTGCGGGGCTGGAAGCGTTCGGCGGGCAGGCGCTGCCGCACATGCTGCTGGTCGCGACCTTCGAAATGTGGAATTCCGGCGCGATGGGTTTCGCCATCGGCCCGACATTGACGATCGGCGCTGTCGAGGCGCTCGAGACACATGCCTCCGATGCGATCAAGGCGAAATACCTGCCGAAAATGGTGTCGGGCGAATGGATGGGTTCGATGAACCTCACCGAACCCAATGCAGGCTCCGACCTCGGCGTGATGAAGACCCGCGCAGAGCGCCGACCGGACGGCACCTATCGCATCTTCGGGCAGAAGATCTTCATCACCTATGGCGAGCACGATTTCACCGACAATATCGTGCACCTGGTGCTGGCCCGCTTGCCGGATGCGCCGGCGGGATCTCGTGGCATATCGCTGTTCGTCGTGCCGAAATTCCTCGTCAATGACGATGGGTCGCTCGGTGCTCGTAATGATGTCCATGTCCATTCGCTCGAGCACAAGATGGGCATCCACGGCTCGCCGACCTGCACGATGATCTATGGCGACGGAAAATTCGGCGACGAGCCCGGCGCGATCGGCTGGCTGGTGGGCGAGGAGAACAAGGGCCTCGCCTGCATGTTCACCATGATGAACAACGCCCGCCTGATGGTCGGCATGCAGGGCGTGGCGATCGCCGAAGCCGCGACCCAGAAGGCCGTCGCCTATGCCAAGGAGCGCGTGCAGGGCCGCGCACCGGGCTGGCAGGGCGAGGGCATGAGCCCGATCATCGAGCACCCCGATGTTGCCCGCATGCTGGCGACCATGAAAGCGGTGACGCAAGGTGCTCGCGCCATCGCCTATGCCTGTGCGCATGCGGTCGACATGGCGCATGCCTCGACGGGCGAACTCAAGCAATTCTGGCTCGATCGGGCGAACCTGCTGACGCCGCTCGCTAAGAGCATTCCGACGGATGCCGGCGTCGAGGTCTCCTCGCTCGGCATCCAGGTCCATGGCGGCATGGGCTTCATAGAGGAAACTGGTGCGGCACGGCTTTATCGCGATGCCCGCATCGCGCCGATCTATGAAGGCACTAACGGTATCCAGGCCATCGACCTGATCGGCCGCAAGCTGCCGCAGGCCGGCGGCAACCACGTCCGGGCCTTCATCGGCGAGCTCAAGGATATCGCCTCCGCCGTCCGCGCCTCCAACCGCGAGGGTTTCGGCAACACGGCGGACAAGATCGCTGTCTCGATCGCCGATCTCGAAGAGGCAACCGACTGGATGCTCTCTGCAACAGGCGAAGGCCGCATGATCGAGGCGCTGTCGGGTGCCACGCCCTACCAGCGGCTGTTCGGGCTGGTGCTGACCGGCGCCTATCTCGCCAAGGGCGGACTGGCCGCTGGCGGCGACGGCAAGGATGCGGCCCGTATCGCGCTCGCGCGATTTGCCGCCGAGAACCTGATTTCCGAGACCGCGGCCCTCAAGGACCGCGTGATGAATGGCGCCGAAAGCCTGGCCGCCGCCCGCCTTGCCCTGGCCTGAGAGGACATATGACCGAAGACATCAAGCTCGAACGGCCGTCGGCGCATCCCGGCATTCTGGTTATTCGCATGCACCGGCGGGATAAGAAGAATGCCATCACCCGCGCCATGTATCGCGCCATGGCCGATGCGCTGGATGGCGCCAATGCCGATGAGGCGGTGAAAGCGGCGGTGATTTTCGGCGTACCGGGCATATTTTCCAGCGGCAACGATCTTGCCGACTTCATGGAGATCGCCAAAAATCCGCCGGAATCGGCGCATGTCCTGGCCTTCCTGCATGCGCTCGCCAATTTCGAAAAACCGCTTCTGTCAGGCGTCGATGGCATCGCCATCGGCATCGGCACGACGATGAATTTCCACTGCGACCTGACATTCACGACGCCGCGCACGGTCTTTCGCACACCGTTCACCGATCTCGCCGTGGTTCCCGAGGCCGCTTCGAGCCTGCTCGGCCCGCGCATCATGGGCCACCAGCGCGCCTTCGCCATGCTGGTCGGCGGTATCGGCTTCTCGGCGGAACAGGCCCGCGAGGCCGGCATCGTCTGGAGCGTCGTGGACGAGGACGAACTCGAAGCAGCAACGCTGAAGGCGGCTTTGCACCTCATCAACCGGCCACGCCAGTCGCTGATGCTCTCGCGAAAGCTGGTGAAAGGCGACCGCGCCGAAATTCTTGGCCGCATGGACGAGGAAATGGTGCTGTTCATGGAACGTCTGCGCTCCGACGAGGCTACAGCGCTTTACAAGGCGTTCTTCGAGAAGAAGCGTTGATCGGGCCATGTTGCTGGGCTAGCGTCCGGACATATGAAGCGAGGAGCATCTTATGTCCGATCCGCTTGACCTTACGCCGAAGCTCGGCGACCTTGCCTTCACGCGCCCGTCGGATCGCGGAACGGAGATGGAGCAGACCTTTGCCGGCGCGCTGTCCTTCATGCGCCGCCGCTATACGCGCGACCTGACGGGCATCGATCTGGCGGTGTGGGGCATTCCGCTCGATCTTGCGGTGACCAACCGGCCCGGCACGCGCTTTGGGCCGCGTGGCCTGCGCGCCGCCTCGGCGCATATGGCGTGGTCAGGTCCATGGCCCTGGGATTTCGACCCCTATGACGAGCTTTCGGTGATCGACTATGGCGATTGCCTGTTCGATCCTGGCCGGCCAACGGAAATCGCGGCCCGCATCACGGAGCAGGCGAGCGCAATTCTAGAGGCCGGCAGCGCGCTGCTGACGCTCGGCGGCGATCACTACATCACCTATCCGCTGCTCAGGGCGCATGCGGCCCGGCACGGCAAGCTGCGCGTCATCCAGTTCGATGCCCATACCGACACCTGGGCCGACGAGGGCGACCGCATCGATCACGGCACGATGATGTGGTATGCAACGCGGGACGGGCTGGTCGATCCCGTCCATTCGGTGCAGGTCGGCATCCGCACCCACAATCCCGATCCGCTCGGCTTCAACATCATCGACGCCATCGCGGTGCAGAAGCTCGGTCCGGAGGCGGTCGCCGCCAGGATCAAGGCGATCGTCGGCGACGCACCATGCTACATCACCTTCGACATCGATTGCCTTGATCCATCCGCAGCACCCGGTACCGGCACGCCAGTCCCCGGTGGCCTGACGACCTATCAGGCGCAGGAAATCCTCCGCAATCTCGCAGGCGTCAACGTCGTCGGCATGGATGTGGTGGAAGTCTCGCCGCCCTTCGACCACGCGGAAATAACCGCGCTCGCGGGTGCGGCTATCGCCAACGATTTGATCGCGCTGCATGCCATCGCCAGGAACAGACCAAACAGCGCTAGCCGTGCGGCAATGGAAGAAATCGAAAGCGGCGCGGGAATCCGAACCGAAACCTCACAGGCGTTGTTCAAGGACTTGGATATCTAAGCCTCAGCTGAATGGAGCGGGTTACCGCTCCAGCAACGCCACCGACTCGACATGGCTCGACCACAGGAACTGGTCGATCGGCGTCACCGATTTCAGCTTGTAGCCGCCGTCGATCAGGATGCGGAGATCGCGGGCCAGCGTCACGGGATTGCAGGAGACGGCCGCGATCTTGGCGACCTTCGACCGCGCAAACTCATGACATTGCGCCTCTGCCCCCGCGCGCGGTGGGTCGAAGGACACGCCGTCGATATATTTAAGGTCGAGCGGCAGAAGCGGCCGGCGGAAAAGGTCGCGGCGTTCGATGCTGATGGGCTTGAGGCCCTGTGCATTGCGGGCGGCATGATCGAGCGCGGCAAGCGCCGGCGCATCGAATTCCACGGCGTGGACGGCGCTTTTACGGGCGAGCCTAAGTGCGAAGGTGCCGGTACCGGCGAAGAGATCGGCGACGCGCTTGGATTTGGCAAGATGGCCGGCCACCAATTCCGCCATGGCGTCCTCAGCCCGCACCGTGGCCTGGGTGAAGCTGCCGGGCGGAAGTACGACGCTGACGCCCGCGAAATCCAGCATCGGCTTCTGCGGCTCGACGAGAATCTCGCCATCGATCGACACCCGCGCGAAACCCTTCTCCTTCAATATAATATCGAGCGCCGCCTGCCGCTTTTTCGCATCGACCTTCTTCAGGTCGAGGATGTTGACGTCAAGGCCGGACAGCGTCGCGCCGATCGCCACCCGGAACGGCTCGGAGCCCGAACCGAGCGCACCGATGATCTTCCGCACGCCTTCCAGGCGGGCGACGATCATGGGCATGGAGATGGGACATTCCTCGACCTGAACGATCTGGTGCGTGCCGGCCTGGGCAAAACCCAGCACGACGCCCTTGTCGGTCAGCCGGGCGGTCATCGTCACGCGGCGTCGCTCGCCGGGAAGACAGGGGAAGAGCGGCGCGACTTCGGTCTCGATGCCCTTCGCCTTCAGTGCATCGATCACCAGTCCGCGCTTGTAATCCTGGTACGGCTGGTCGGCCCAATGTTGCAGCGAACAGCCGCCGCACGCGCCGCCCTTGCCCTCGGGGCCGAAGTGCTTGCAGGGCGGGGCGACGCGCTCCGGCGAGGTCTTCGACCATGACATCGGCATGCCGTGGTTCTTGACGCGCGCGATGGCGACCTCTTCGCCGGGCAGCGTGAACGGCACGAAGATCGCGCCCTCGGGGCCGCGTGCAATGCCGTCGCCCTCGGCGCCGACCGCATGGATTGTGACTGTCTCGGTGCTCATGATTTCCTTCCGGCCAGCAGAAACTCGTGGTTCCCGTCTCCGCCTGTGATGGGCGAGGGGATTACACCCAGGCTCTGCCATCCGCCAAGCGAATTCAGCCAGGCTTCGATATCCCAGGCGATTTTAGGCGCTTGCGACGGGTCCTTGAGCATTCCACCCTTGCCGACGCCATCACGGCCCGCCTCGAATTGCGGCTTGACGAGCGTAACGACCCAGGTGCCCGGCTCGGCCAGTTCCAGTGCGGGACGAAGCGCCAGCTTCAGCGAGATGAACGAAACGTCGGAGACGATCGCTTGCGCTAGCGTAGGCAGATCACCCTGAGTCAGTTCGCGCGCGTTGAATCCTTCCATATTGGTGATGCGCGGATCGTCCCTGAGCCGCTGATCGAGCTGCGCGTGGCCGACATCGAGTGCGACGACATGCTTTGCGCCCCGTTCGAGCAGCACCTGCGTGAAGCCGCCAGTGGAGGCCCCGACATCGAGACAGTCGAGGCCCTCGGGGGACAGGCCAAAATGGTCGAGCGCCGCGATCAGCTTCAGCGCCGCGCGCGAGACATAAGCCTGCGCCGGGTCATTCACCGTGATTTCAGCGTCTTCTTCGACCATCTGCCCAGCCTTGATGGCAACGGCGCCCGCGACCTTCACCGTCCCGCGATCGATCGCATCGCGCGCCCGAGACCGACTGTCGAATTCAGAGCGGGCAACGAGAAGCTGGTCGAGGCGGATGAGATTGGGCATTGCAATTTCCAGTCTGAGATGCACCATGTCATTACGAAAGGCGCGTTGGCCGCCTATATCAGGTAAAAGTCCTTCGAAGGAAACCATCATGTCCTTCTTCCCCGGCGAAGACCCGGAACCCGGAGATGCAACTGCCGTCGATCTCATCGAGCAGTTGATCATCCCGCGCACAACCGATCTCGGCGATTTCGAGGTGCGGCGGGCGCTGCCCTCCTCGAAGCGGCGGCTGGTCGGGCCGTTCATCTTTTTTGACCGCATGGGACCGGCGATTCTACGTGCCGGCAAGGCGGTCGATGTGCGGCCGCATCCGCATATCGGGCTCTCGACGGTGACCTATCTCTTCGACGGCGAGATGACCCACCGTGACAGCCTCGGCACCGGCATGGTCATCAAGCCGGGTGACGTGAACCTGATGACGGCCGGGCGCGGCATCGTCCATTCCGAGCGCACGCCGGAGAACCAGCGCGGCAAGGATCTCTCGCTCTCCGGGCTGCAGACTTGGCTGGCGCTACCGGACAGTCACGAGGAGATGGATCCGGCCTTCCTGCATGCCGAGGCCGAGAACCTGCCGGATTTTTCGGATGATGGCTACTACGGCAAGGTGGTGATCGGTGGTTTCATGGGTCTCAAATCGCCGGTCAAGGTTCCCACGGATACACTCTATGTCGATCTCCACATCGCGCCGCAGAAGCGCTGTACGTTCCCGGCGGGTGCGGAAGAGCGCGCGGCCTATATCCTGTCCGGCTCGCTGGTTGTCGGAGGTGTCACCTACGAGGCCGACCAGCTTCTGGTCTTCAAGCCGGGCGAAACCTTTGATCTGGTCGGGGGCAACGAGCCCTGTCATCTCATGCTCTTCGGCGGCGAGACGATGGCCAGCAAGCGCTATATCTGGTGGAATTTCGTTTCCTCCTCGAAGGAGCGCATCGAGCAGGCCAAGGAAGAATGGCGCACCGGCAAATTCGACATCGTCCCCGGAGACGAGGAAGAGTTCATTCCGCTGCCCGCCAATTGATTGAGAGTGACAGATGACCGATCCCAGCCAGTATCGCGATCCCCGCAATCCAGGTGGTCCGCTTATTCCGCGTGCCGAATGGGATGGCGCTCCCCATAATCGCTGGACCTTCCAGAATGTGCGCCAGATCGTGCCGACGGCGGAGGTCTGGCGCGGCCCCGGCCCGGTCCTGCCGCTGGCCAGCGCGCCCCAAAATCTTGCTGGTCTCGAATTCGAGTCCGACGGCACGCGGCAGACGATTGCCGAATTTCTCGATACCAGCTTCACCGATGGCTTCATCGTGCTGCACAAGGGCGCCATCGTTACCGAGACCTACATGAACGGCATGCAACCGCGCACGACGCATCTGTCGCAATCGGTGGCGAAGTCGATCGTCGGTACGGTTGCGGGCATCCTGCATGGGCGGGGCGAACTGGATTTCGCGGCGCCGGTGACCCATTACCTGCCGGAGCTGGCCAACACGGCCTATCGCGGCGCTACCGTGCAGCAGGTCATGGACATGCAGAGCGGCGTGCTGTTCGACGAAACTTATACATCACCCGATTCCCACATCGCCAAGGTCGATGCCGCCTGCGGCTGGAAGGAGCCGAAACCGGGCTGGCCGGACACGATGTGGAAGCTGATTACGGAACTCACGGAATCCGAGGCCGCACACGGAGAATCCTTCCGCTACCGCTCGATCGAGACCGACGTGATCGGTTTCATCCTGCAAAGGGTCTCCGGCCTGATGCTGCCGGAACTGGTGAGCCGCGAACTCTGGGCGCCGATGGGGGCCGAGGAGGACGCCTATTTCACCGTCGATCCCTCGGGTTATGGCCTCGCCGACGGTGGCTTCAACGCCACGCTCCGAGACTACGCCCGTTTCGCGCAGCTCATCTGCAATGTCGGCGCGGCGCATGGACGGCAGATCGTGCCGCGGTCCTTCATCATCGATCTGCCCAACGGCGACCACGCGAAGTTCGGCGGCGATTACCGCATCGCGCTGCCCAAGGGCGCCTATCACAACCAGTTCTGGCTCGAAGAGCCAGGCGAACCGGTTGCCATCTGCCGGGGCGTCTTCGGGCAACTGATCTACATCAATCCCCGGCATGACTTCGTTGCGGTCAAACTCTCGACATGGCCGGAGTTCACTCATCCCCGCCGCACGCGAACGGCGCTTGCCGCTATACGCGCAATCCGGTCTGTCGTGGTATAGGAACATTCGCGGCGCGTTTGCGGATTCAATCGAAATCCGGTGCCGCGACTATTTGCGGCGTCGCTTTGCCGACGAAAATGTATACTATTTCTGCCGGACGCCCTAAATTGCGCCTTGATGCGGTTGAAAAAAGCCTTCGAGACGATAGAACGCCGCACGAATATGCCGCCCGGCGAGCAGGACCCAAAGTGACACAAGCGCTGAATACCCCCATCCTCGATCAGGTTGAATTTCCCGCCGATCTTCGCAAGCTCGATGACAAGGATATGCCCCAGCTTGCGGCCGAACTGCGTGAGGAGATGATTGACGCTGTCTCCCGGACGGGCGGGCATTTGGGCGCCGGCCTCGGCGTGGTGGAGCTTACCATCGCCATCCACAAGGTGTTCAACACGCCGCATGACCGGCTGATCTTCGATGTCGGCCATCAATGTTATCCGCACAAAATCCTGACCGGCCGCCGCGACCGCATCCGCACGCTGCGCCAGGAAGGCGGCCTTTCGGGCTTCACCCGCCGGGCGGAGAGCGAATACGACCCATTCGGTGCGGCGCATTCCTCGACCTCGATTTCGGCCGGCCTCGGCATGGCGGTCGCGACGAATCTCGATGGCACGAAGCGCAACGTGATCTCGGTGATCGGCGATGGCGCGCTTTCCGGCGGCATGGCGTATGAGGCGCTCAACAATGCCGGTTCGCTCGATGCGCGCCTGATCGTCATCCTCAACGACAACGACATGTCGATCGCGCCGCCAACCGGCGCCATGAGCGCCTATCTCGCGCGGCTCGCCACGGGAAGGACCTATCTCGGCTTCCGCGAGATCGGCAAGAAGCTGACCGCCTATCTCGGCAAGAAGGTCGATCGCGCCGTCACCCGCGCGGTCGAGCATGCCCGCGGTTATGTCACGGGCGGCACGCTGTTCGAAGAACTCGGCTTCTATCATATCGGCCCGATCGACGGACATTCCTTCGACCATCTGCTGCCTGTTTTGCGCAATGTCCGTGATAACAGCACTGGCCCCGTGCTGATCCATGTCGTGACGCAGAAGGGCAAGGGCTATGCGCCCGCCGAGGCGGCTGCCGACAAGTATCACGGCGTCAACAAGTTCGACGTCATCACCGGCACCCAGGCCAAGGCCAAGCCCAATGCGCCGGCCTATACCTCGGTCTTCGCCGAGGCGCTGCTCGAGGAAGCGCGCCACGACGAGAAGATCATCGGCATCACGGCCGCGATGCCCGACGGCACCGGCCTCGGCAAGCTCGCGAGCGTCTTCCCGGAGCGCTGTTTCGATGTCGGCATTGCCGAACAGCATGGCGTGACCTTTGCCGCTGGCCTTGCCGCCGAGGGCTTCAAGCCATTCGCGGCGATCTACTCCACCTTCCTGCAACGCGCCTATGATCAGGTCGTTCATGACGTGGCGATCCAGAAACTGCCGGTGCGTTTTCCCATCGATCGCGCCGGCTATGTCGGCGCCGATGGCCCGACCCATGCCGGTTCGTTCGACACGACCTATCTCGCGACGCTGCCCGGTTTCGTGGTCATGGCGGCTGCTGATGAGGCTGAGCTCAAGCACATGGTGCGCACGGCTGCCGCCTATGATGAAGGCCCGATTTCCTTCCGCTATCCGCGCGGCGAAGGCGTCGGCGTCGACCTGCCTGCACGCGGTTCGATCCTCGAGATCGGCAAGGGCCGTATTGTCAAGCAGGGCTCCAAGGTGGCGATCCTGTCCTTTGGTACGCGGCTGGCCGACGCGCTGCTCGCTGCCGAGGATCTCGATGCGGCCGGCCTCCCGACCACTGTCGCCGATGCCCGTTTCGCCAAACCCCTCGACCATGACCTGATCCGACAGCTTGCCCGTCACCACGAAGTGCTGATCACGGTCGAGGAAGGCTCGATCGGCGGCTTCGGCAGCCACGTCCTGCATTTCCTCGCCCATGAAGGCCTGCTCGATGGCCGGCTGAAGGTGCGGCCACTGATCATGCCCGATATGTTCGTCGAACAGGCCAAGCCCGAAACGATGAATGCCCTGGCGGGTCTCGACCGCAAGGGCATCGTATCGACGGTGTTCGATATGCTGGGGCGGGATAGCGGCCAACATGGCACGCTGGTCAACGGGTAGAGCTTACAAGTCGCGGCGCTTTAACAGTCAGATCGGTCCTAGCGGAAGGAACGAAAAGTTGTCCTCTGTCAGTTGATCGGCATCGATGCCCGACAGCACGATCCTGTCGCCCTTGCCGAGCGATATCCACGTATTCTCGCCGTGCTGGCTGATATCGAGATCGCTGAAATCCACGTTCCCGAGCTTGTTCAGCCAGATGATGTCTTCGCCGAAGGTAAAGTCGCCGATCGTGTCCTTGCCGTCGCCTCGGATGAAGAGGAAAGAATCGAAGCCGTCTTCGCCGATCATCGCGTCCGTGCCGCGACCACCATTGATGAGATCGTCGCCGGCTCCGCCAACAAGGGTATTGTCGCCCCGGTTGCCGAAGACGTTGTTGTCCTCGTCGTTGCCGAAGCCGCTGACGTTCTTTTTGCCGGTGAGATAAAGCGCCTCGATATGGTCGTCGAGGGAGAAGGTCGCGGATGACCGGACTCCGTCATACCCTTCGCCGGCCTCCTCGACAATGATCGCATCGCCCTTCGAGATCCTGTATTCATCGTTGCTGTCACCGCCGATGAGTTGTCCGTTGACATTGCCTTTCCTGGTATCAATCATGTCATTGCCGGCGCCGAACAGGATGTCGCCCTCGACGTTGCCGGTATTGATGAAGGTGTTTTCGCCGTCACTCAGGATGACGACCGCATAGGCCTGTCCGCTGATCGTGCCCTTGTTGATCACGTCGGCACCTTCTCCACTGGCCACATATAGGCCGACGGTCGCGCCTTCTATGGTCCCACCCGCTCCGTTGACGACACGGGAGTCGTCGCCGTGGCCGAGAATCGCGTAATTGCCCGAGACATGGCCGAAGTTCCGGATGTTGGTGTTGATATTGGTATCGATGCCGAAATCCGTGGCTTCGATCACGCCGCGATTGACGATCTTGGTATCGCCCCCGACGCTGTCGATGCCGGTGGCGCCCTTGATCTTGGAATGCTCACCGATAAGGATTGTCGTGCCGAAGGCGGCGACTTCGATCGCATGGATGCCGGCGCCGGTACTGGAGACATCACCGAAAAGCTTCAGCGTGTTGCCGAAATCCTGATCGGAGAGCGCAATCGCGGGTGCCCCGGCTACCGTGATCGCCGCTTGCTTCTCGAGCGTCCAGGTCTTTTCGGCGCCGTTGATCTGCCACTGCTCGTTGGTGTCCTCGCTGATGACTTTCTTGGCCACTATAACTTCTCCTGGTCCGGTTCGCGCACGTTCGCCGATGCCGCTCATGCGGCCCCCATTGCCGGGCTGACGAATGCGCTAGGCGACCGATGTGAGTTGGAAGGTGAAATCGTTTTCGTCGATGATGCTGATATCGGTGTTCATGATGACGAGACGGTCGCCCTGACCCAGGCTGATCCAGACGTCGGCGCCATGCTGGCTGATCCTGCCCTCGAGATCGTCGAAAGAGTCGAACTTCTTGAATTCGGGCAAATAGATTTGATCCACGCCATCTTCGAAGCCGGTGATGCGGTCATGGCCGTCTCCGCGCTTGAAGACGAACATGTCCTCGCCTTCGTCGCCGTTCATCACGTCATCGCCCTTGCCGCCGCCGAGGAAATCGTCGCCGGCACCGCCCGCGAGCGAATTATCACCCTTGTTGCCCATCACGACATTGTCGTCGTCATTGCCCCAGCCGCTGCCGTCGGCCTTGCCGATGAGGAACAGGTTCTCGATGTTGTCCTCCAGGCTGAACGACGAGGTCGAGTAGACCCGGTCGGTGCCGAAGCCGAGGATCTCCGAGATCTCGGTGTCGTGGCTTGACACTTTGTACGTGTCGTTTCCGTCGCCACCGTTGATCACGCCGTCCACGAAGCCCTTGCGAACGTCGATCGTGTCGCGTCCGCTACCGAAATAGAGGTCGCCCGAGACGGTGCCCGTGTTCCTGAAGAGGTTGTCGCCGAGGCTGGTGATCGTGACTGCGGCATCCGCGCCGCTGATCAGGCCATGGTTGATGACCCGGCTGTCGTACCCGTCCTCGATCAAAATGCCGATCGAATTGCCGATGATCTCGCCACCGGCGAGGTTCTTGACGACGGAACCGCCATAGGTTTCGATCCCGCGCTCGCCCGAAATGTCGCCATCGCCCCGGATCACTGCCGCGGTCGTCGACAGAATTCCCTGCACGTTGCCGACGATGTCGCCATGGTTCATCACCCTGAGGCCATCCGCTTCATTGCGGATGCCCGTCCAGGCGTCGATGCGGCTGGCCTTGCCGATGGTGATCGTCGTGTCGTCGCCGGCCACATTGATGCCGCGCGCCAGTGCGCCGTTGGCGTCGAGATCGCCGAACACGTTCAGGTGGTTGCCGGTGCTCGATTCGAGCACCTCGATCGTGTCGCCGAAGACGGTGATCGTCGCGTCCTTCTTCAGTGTCCAGGTTTCATCGCTCTCGTCGATGGTCCACGTTGCATTGCTGTCTTGGTTCTTTACATACTTCGACACGGTGAGCTCCCGATCATGCAATCGCAAAGGTGAAGTCTTCTTCACCTGATGCGTCGAGATTGATGCTCGGGATGATCAATCGGTCGCCATTTATGCTCGACCTTGAAAAGCAATCTTCAGAAATGCTCATGTTTTGCATGGGATTCCTCCGTGTTTCGGAAGCCCTTTTGCTTCCTTTTCATGGAGGCATACTCACCCATGAGGGCGCGCTGCGGCTGTTCCCCTGGTAACAGGAATGAAAAATACTTAATTACATGAATTACTTAGCGGCGGGATGGCGTTGGTCAGACGATCGTGTCGGACCAAGCCTGCCGATAGCATCGCTATGTTTCTGCAAGATAAATTCTGATGGATGATCGTATCAGGCTTGCTTCAGCTGGACGTGTTTACTGTATTAATTGTTTCAGCGTGGAGCCGTTGGTTTGGTGCTACGGCGCCTGCGTCGGCACCAGGAGCAGGATGTCGAGATCTTTCTCGGGGTAGAAATCCGCGGCCGTCATCTCGAATGTCGTCGGGCCGGTCTTCTTCACATCCGTACCACAGAAGCTGACATAATTGTCGCCTTCGCCCTTATCGACGATCAAAGTGAACTTCTTGATCGGGCCGGACCAGTTGGCACCGGTTGTCAGGACATAGGAAATCCAGTTCTCCACGAGATAAGGCTGTCCGTCGCGCATCAGGGCATTGGATTTCTTCGCGAGCTTCACGAAGCTGTCGTCAACACAGAACTTCTTCTTGTATTCCTCGAAACGCTCGCCCTTCGGCTCGTTGTTCTCATCGAGGAATGTTGTCGCCACGGTGCCGCCGACGCTCGGGCGGTAGCGGTGGGAAACCTTGATATCCTTACCCGTGGGAAAGCTGGTCTTCCAGTAGTAGGCGGATTTCAGCGTCCACATCGGCACATATTCCTTCTTCATGCCGGAGCCGTCGTCATAGATATCGGGGATGACAAGTCCCCTGGTCAGCAAGTCCTCGATCGTTTCCGGCGGAAGCTTCTTGAGTGCCTCTCGTGCCGCCTGACTCTGAGGATTCATCGGCAGGCTTTCGGCGTTGATGGCATCGGTCATGTCGAGGTCGCCGACATAGATGCGCTGCTGCAACGAGGGTTTCAGGTCGGCGCCGTCCTGGGTGACCGAGAAGCCGAGGAAGTTGTCGCTCTCGACATCGCCGGCATCCATGTTCTGCTCCGGCCCGCCCGGAATATCCGGCATCGGGAAGGCGACATAGGTCTCGACTTCTGCGTCCGATGTGTTGCGGAAGACGTAATCCACCCGCACCTCTTTCGGCGAGATGTAGAGCTTCTCCTCCTCCATCGAGACCGCGTCGCTGCGCGTATAGACCAGCCCGCCCGTCTTGAGTTCGGCGGTCGTGTCATTGGCTGCTGCCGTGGTGGCGTAAAGGGCGAGGATGAGGCTCAGGGACGCGATGCGGGTCATGGTCGAACTCCGGTTCGCGGCCGAAGCTACGGGCGGGGGAGGCGGCCGTCAATGGTTCCGGAGACGCACAAGACCCCTGAAGCAATCGAGGGGCCCTGCATTGGTTCTGCTGATCAGAACTCTTTCCAATCCTGGGCGGCATTGCTTGCCGCGGCTGCCGGCCGGCGTACGGCCGTTGCCGGGCGCGAGGGCAGCCGCACCGGCTCCGCCATCGCCCGTGCCACCTGTTTCAGGGCAGATTGCGCGTCCCCACCGCTCGCCAGCTTGAACTGATCGACCAGTCCGCGCAGCCGTTCGGCCTCATTTGCCAGGCTGACAGAGGCCGCCGTGGATTGCTCGACCATCGCTGCGTTCTGCTGGGTGGTCTGGTCCATGGCGTTGACGGCCTGGTTGACCTCGGCGAGCCCCACGGACTGCTCCTTGGTCGAGGTGGCGATCGCCTGCATGTGGCTGTTGATATCGCCGATGAAGCTGCAGATCGTTTTCAGCGCGGTTCCGGTTTCGCGCACCAGCTTCACGCCGCCCGCGACCTCGGTCGAAGAATTGTGGATCAGCCCCTTGATCTCCTTGGCGGCATTGGCCGAACGTTGTGCAAGCTCGCGGACTTCTTGGGCAACGACGGCAAAACCCCTGCCTGCGTCGCCGGCGCGCGCCGCCTCGACACCGGCATTGAGTGCCAGCAGGTTGGTCTGGAAGGCAATCTCGTCGATCACGCCGATGATGTTCGAGATCTGCTGCGACGAGCTCTCGATGCGCTGCATCGCCTCTTCGGCCTGCGACACGATCTCTGAGGACTTCACGGCACTCTGGTTGGCCTGCGTGGCGATGCCGCGCGCCTCTTCCGTGCGCTTCTCGGAATTGCCGACATTGGCGGTGATCTCGTCGAGCGCCGCGGCGGTCTCTTCGAGCGAAGCCGCCTGCTGTTCGGTCCGGCGTGAGAGGTCCTGCGCGCCGGTGGAAATCTCGCGCGTCCCGCTGTCCATCGTCGAGATGCCGCTGGAGATCTGCGACAGCGCCTCGCCGAGTTGGCGTATGGAGCTATTGAAATCGTGACGCAGGGCCTCGAATTCGGGTGCGAAGGCTTCGGTGAGTTCGAAGGCGAGATCTCCTGAAGACAAGCGCTTGAGGGCAGCGCCCAGACCCGATGTGGCGATCCGAAGCTTCTCGGCGGCATCCGCTTCCGCGCGTTCCTGAGCCGTGACGCGATCGACCTCGGCCTGGAGCCTCGCCGCATCGGCCTCCTGCTCCAGCCGCTTGTTCTCGATTGCCGAGTGGCGGAACACCTCCACCGCGCTCGACATCGAGCCGATCTCGTCCTTGCGGCCGGCATAGGGAATCGCCGCCTCGGTGTCGCCGTCGGCCAGGTTACTCATCGCGCCGGTGATCTGCCGGATCGGCTTGCTGACATTGGAGAGCACGACCCAAAGCGCGAAGCCGGCGCCCGCCGCAGCGAGCAATGCGACAAGCCAGAGCGCGCTGGTATAGATCAGCTGCTCGGCGACGGATTTCGAATATTCCTCGCCACCGACGCGAATCTGCAGGTCGATGAGCGCGCTGATGTCGGAGCCGAGCGGGTCGATAACCGCATAGAGCCGATCGACGACGAAGGTGTCCAGTGCGGCCTTATCCTTGGCAGTCATGATCGTGATGAGTTTTTCGATCTCGGGCGCGGCGGCACTTGCCTTTGCCTCGAAGTTTTTCGCGATCGCGGTTTCCTCGTCGGTGAGATAGGTCGACCGATAGGTCGTCCAGGTCTTTTCGATCACTGCCTTCGCGTCCTGGATCGATTTTTCGCCGGCGCTCCAGTCCATGCCGCCGTTGCGGACCTTATGCGCGGTATCGACGATGTTCACCGCATAGAGATCGGCGACCACCTTCAACTGCTTGGCGGGAACGAGGCGATCCTCGACCACCGTCTTGAGGCTCGCGGAAATATCCGATGTGATGATGAAGGTCGCGACGAGCAGACCTGCGATGATAAGCGCCAGCGACAGAATGCAGGCGGCAAGCTTTGATGTAATAGTCACGATGTCCCCCAGAAACAATCCTGGGTAGAACGCTTCATCAATGTGGCAAGAAGCTTACCCAGGTAAGATTATGCCAATATATATATCTGAAGTATTTGCGGAAAATTAATATTACAAGTTGCAATTATAGGTGGAGTTTAGACGCAGGGAGCTTTGCTAAAATTGAATATTGTCTAGTTCTTCGGGGCTTTGATGATGATTTGCTTGCAACGGCGTCAAAAGATCATGCGTATGAATAATATTCATGCGCGGTCCGGTGCCCTTAAATCTCGCGTCGCATATGATTCGTCACTCGCGATCGAGAGGCTCGGTGCCTACGGCTTTGCCACCGCGATCGACGCGGATCTTCTCGATTCGTGTTTCGGCGGCATTGAGCAAAGTTTCGCAATGCTTCTTCAGCGCCTCGCCGCGTTCGTAGATCTCGATCGACTGGTCGAGTGCCACGTCGCCGCCTTCGAGCCGCGCGACGATGCTTTCCAGTTCCTTGACGGCCTGCTCGAAGGAAAGTGCGCTCACATCGATCTTTTCAGCACTCGTATTCATCGTCACCCTTTCATCAGCCGGCAGATATGCAGGCCCGCCGATTCGGCCAACCCCTCCAGATCATAGCCGCCCTCCAGCACGCTGACGACCCGGTTGCCGGCATATTTGCCCGCGATGTCCATCAGCTGTCCGGTTATCCAGTCGAAGTCCTCGCCAACCAGGTTGATCTGCGCCAGCGGATCCCGGTAATGCGCATCGAAGCCCGCCGATATGATCACGAGATCGGGCCGGAAATTGTGCAGCGCCGGCAGGATGCGGCTTCGCACAGCGTCGCGGAATGCAGCGCTGTCGTCATTCGGGCTGAGCGGTGCATTGACGATATTGCCGGCGCCGGTCTCGTGTCTGGAGCCTGTGCCGGGATAAAGTGGCATCTGGTGCGTCGAGCAGTAAAGCACGCTTGGATCGGCCCAGAAGATATCCTGCGTGCCGTTGCCGTGATGGACGTCGAAGTCGATGATCGCCACCCGCTCGGCGCCGTGCGCCTTCTGCGCATGGCGCGCCGCGATCGCCACATTGTTGAACAGGCAAAAGCCCATCACCTTGTCGTGCTCGGCATGGTGGCCCGGCGGACGGCTTGCGACGAACACGTTGTCGGCTTTGCCCGCGAAGACATCATCGACGCCGGCCATGGCTCCACCGATTCCGGTCAGCGCCGCCTTCAGGCTCTCCGGGCTCGCATGCGTATCCGACTCGATCTGGCGCACGCCCTCCTCAGGCATCGCCCGGATAACCTCGATAAGGAAGGATTCGGGATGGGCGAGCGTCACCGCATCCTCATTGGCAACAGGTGCCTCGAGCCGTTTGAGCTGTTTGAAATTCTCGTGCTCCAGCGCCGCATTCAACGCCCGCAACCGGTCGGGGCGCTCCGGATGGCCCGGCGGCACATGATGCTCAAGGAAAACAGGATGTTCATAAAGGATGGTTGTCATCGGCAGACCTTAGTGCGTAGGGCCAGTGGGGTAAATCGCGTAGATCGCTTTTCAACAATCATCCGAAGTGGCGGGAATATTGCAGTGCGCGTCGATATTCGCGATTGCAATATGAACGGATTTTGTGACAGAAAGGTCCGAATTATCTGCGATGGGGAGTTTCCAGATGGCTGAACTAGCAACAAGATCCAGCATTTCAACCCTTGAGGCGCTTGCCAGCGGCTCGCTCGCCAAAAAGGCGGCGATCGTCGTCCTCGGCAGTCTTTTCCTTGCTGCCATGTCGCAGATCACGGTCTTTTTCTATCCGGTTCCGATGACGTTGCAGACGCTTGCCGTCATGCTGATCGGCGTTACCTTCGGATTCCGCATGGCGACAGCAACCGTGGCGCTCTACCTGGTCGAAGGCTTTGTTGGTTTCCCGGTCTTCGCCGGCTTCATGTCTGGCCCAGCCGTGTTCATCGGTGGCACCGGCGGCTATCTCTTCGGCTTCCTCGCCGCAGCCGCGCTGATGGGCTATCTTGCCGATCGCGGCGTGACCAAGGGCTGGATGGGAATGATCGCGACACTGCTTGCAGGTGAAGTCCTGATCTTCGGCCTCGGCATCGCCTATCTCGCCTACCTCTATGGTTTCGATAAGGCGCTGGAATATGGCTTCTATCCTTTCTGGATGGCTGATGTTCTGAAGCTTGCGATTGCCGCCGTCATGGCCAAGGGCGTTCTCAAGGGCGCCTCGCGCTTTGCGCAGCTCTAAGCCCGAACCCGAATCGGACCCGACATCAATGATGCCCGTGCAATTGCGCGGGCATCATTTTTTGTGCATCCTGACTTATCGCGGCTACGGCTATACGCCCGCTTTCGTCGAGAACATGTCGTCGATCGTGGCGGGCATCGAGCGTGGCAGGCCGGTCCGGCTCGTGGATGGACCGGATGACATCTGCAACGGCCTGACGCCCGCCGACCGGCTTGACTGCAACCACGATTGCGGCAAGGCCGAGACAAGGGATATCGACGCGCTTGCCGTCGCGGCTGTCAAGGAACTGCTCCCGGCGGATGTTGGCCAGGCGATGACGCTGGATGCAGCGACTATCTCGACGCTGCGCAGGCATTTTGCCACCCACTCGATCCGCGATGCCTGTCGCCGGTGTTCGTGGGCGGAATTCTGCACCACCATTGCGGCTGAAGATTTTCGCGATACGAAGCTTTTCAGCCCTTCCGTTCCGTCGCCAGGCCGCGAAAAGCGTCTCGTCAGGAACGGTCACGATATTTGACGCTTGTTTCTGGAAAGCCGCGTTGATTTCCGCTAGGATTGCGTCGTTGTTTCACCGGGGGTGGTTCGCATGCGCCATAGCGATCCTGAGGGCTTATACCGCGCCCTTGGAGTCATGCCGACCGCCGATCAGGAGGAGATCAAGAACGCCTATCGGCGGCTTGCCAAGGAAACACATCCAGATACGTCTTCGGATGGATCCTCGTTCCACTTCCACAAGGTCTACAACGCCTACAAGATTCTCTCCGACATCCAGTCGCGGGAGCGCTACGACCGTCGCTTCACTAGGGATGACGAGGATTATTCCTGGCTCGGCATCGATCCGGTCTGCTGTTCGCGCTGCGGAAGCGCGACCGCGCAACCCAGGAAGCTTTCCTTCATACGCGTCTACAGCGCCGTCTTCGCATCCTTCCGCCGCCCGGTGCAGGGCATCTATTGCCAGCGTTGCGCCCAGACGGAAGCCATCAAGTCCTCGCTGTTCACTGCCGTCTTCGGCTGGTGGGGCATTCCCCTGGCGCCCTACTTCACGCTGCGGGCGATCGCGCGCAATGCCCTTGGCGGCACGCGCGACATGGCGGCCGAGGAGCAGCTTCTGTGGCAGAACAGCCGCGCCTTCGCGGCCAAGGGCAACCGCAAGCTCAGCTATGCGCTGGCGCGCAAGCTGATCGATGCCAGCGACAGCGAGGTGGCGGAGGGCGCGCGCGAACTGGTAGAAGATATGGAAGCGCGCGGTGCCAATCCGCGCAAGATCAAGCTCAAGGATCCCTGGCGCATCAAGCCCCTGAGAGCCATGACGCATCTGACGCTGGCGGCGATACTCCCGCTCGGTATCGGCGGCGTGGTGCTCGAAAGCCTGCAGCCGGACAATAGGCAGGAAACCCGCGAGATTGCCGCGCTGACCTATGCGGCGGTTCCGGTGGATCCCACCACCCGTGCCATTCTGCCGGACACGAAGCTGAAGCCGTCGCCGCTCTGCTGGAAGGTGCCCGAGAATGGCGAAGTTCTCTACCGCATCAATCCACGGGTCTCGCCGGGCCATGGCATCACGCTGATCAACGACACGCCGAAAGAGGCAATCGTCAAGGTCAGGAGCGCTTTCTCTAAGCGCCTGATCGCGGCCGTCTACATGGTCGCCAATGCCAGCGCCGAATTGGGTGGCATTCCCGATGGATATTATGTCGTCCAATATGCGTTCGGCCAGCAACTGGCCAATGGCTGCGTGTCGTTCGTGACGACCGATGGTGCTTGGCAGTTTCCGGATACTGAAAATCTCCGCACCATCGCCACCGGGCAGGGGCCGCAGCACCTGGATTATTCGCTGTCGCTGGCACCGGAGCAAGGCGTCGCGAGCCCGGTCAAGCCGTATGCCTTCAATCTCAATTGAGAATTTTGGTCAGACCCACGCGATCTGATTATCTTCATAGCGCAGGATGCGATCCTGCGGGATGTCGAGATTGGCCGCATCCTCCCGCTCCACACCGCCGGCGAGCTTGAAGATGCAGCGGATCACGCCGCCGTGGCAGACGGCGACGGTCGGCCGTTCGAGCGCCTTCAGCCATGAGCCGACGCGCCAGGAGAGGATCTCGTAGCTCTCGGCGAGGTCGCCGGGCGGGATGAAATCCCACTTGTTGAGGTGGCGTTCGCGATAGCGATCGGGCTGGTTGATCTTGATTTCGCGCGACGTGTAGCCTTCCCAGTCGCCGAAGCAGATCTCGATCAGGCGTTCGTCGAGGCTGTAGATAGATGGGTCGAGCCCGGCGGCAGCGCGCAGCCGCTCCATGGTTTCGCGCGCCCGTCCAAGCGGGCTCGAAACGAATTCATAAACGGAGAGATCATCAACAAGCCCGGCGAGCCTGACGCCATTGCCGGTCGCCTGGGCGCGGCCGGTTTCGTTGAGGGGGATATCGCGCTGGCCCTGGAGCCGGTATTCGGCATTCCAGTCTGTCTGCCCGTGACGGATGATGAAATGTGTCACGGGCATGCGAGAAAGCTATTCCTTGACCACCGAAATATCGGGCGCATCGACGGCCTTCATGCCGACCACGTGATAACCGCTATCAGCATGATGCGTCTCGCCGGTGACGGCGCGCGACAGGTCCGACAGCATGTAGAGGCCGACATCGCCCACCTCTTCGATGGTGACGGTGCGGCGCAGCGGCGCGTTATATTCGTTCCATTTGAGGATATAGCGGAAGTCGCCGATGCCGGATGCTGCGAGCGTCTTGATCGGGCCTGCGGAGATCGCATTGACACGAATATTCTTCGGTCCGAGGTCGACGGCCAGGTACTTCACGCTCGCCTCGAGCGCGGCCTTGGCGACGCCCATGACATTGTAGTTCGGCATCACCTTCTCGGCACCGTAATAGGTCAGCGTCAGCATCGCGCCGCCGTCCGTCATCAGCTTTTCGGCGCGGCGCGCCACTGATGTGAACGAATAGACCGAGATCTGCATCGTCTTGGCGAAGTTTTCCGGGGACGTGTCGACATAGCGGCCGGTCAGTTCGTCCTTGTCGGAAAATCCGATGGCATGGACCAGGAAGTCGATCTTGCCCCAGATCTTCTCGATCTCGGCGAAAGCCGCATCGATGCTGGCCTCGTCACTGACATCGCAGTCGCCGGCCACGATGGCGCCGATCTCGGCCGCCAGCGGTTCGACGCGCTTTCTCAGCGCTTCGCCCTGATAGGTGAAGGCGATTTCGCCACCCTGGGCATGAATGGACTTGGCGATGCCCCAGGCGATCGAGCGGTTGTTGGCAACGCCCATAATGATGCCGCGCTTGCCCGCCATCAATCCGGTCATATGTGCCCCCTTCAGAAACTGATAATCCATTGTCGCCTATGGCACAGGCTGCCCGGCGGTTCAAGCTGCGCTCAAATCACCAAAAGTTAGCGATAGCAAGAATTGGTGTCCCAGAGGGTGAAATAGTTGCTTTTAAAAGGAGTTTTTCAACAGGCGGTTTCACCGAACTGTCACAGGAAGAGCCCTTCGCGCAAAGCGCGCATCAGGTCGATGACCTTCTGGTCGGGGTGGTCCCAGAGCATGACGCGGATCTCCACGATCAGGTCGCCGCGCATGCCGTTGCCCTTGGGCAAGCCCTTGCCGGGCACTTTGACCGTCCGGTCCGAGCCGGACCATTCGGGCACCTTGATCCTGACCGGACCATCAAGCGTCTCGACCGTCGCGTCGCAACCCAGCACCGCGTTTTCGATGTCGATGTCATGGAAGGTGCGGAGATCGTAGAAATCCGTGCGATACCATTTGTGCGGCTTGACCCGCAGCGTCGCCAGCACGTCGCCGCGCCGCATGTGGGGCAGCTTGTGGCCATAGCCATCCATGCGCACGGTCGTGCCATCCATGGCGCCATCGGGCAGGGTGATGCTGAGCAGCTTGCCGTCGGGCAGGGTGATGGCGGGATTGACGCGATTGACGAGATCCTCGATCGACACCATGGCATCGATATTGAGGTCAGGGGCCTTCTCCGGTGCCGGCACTTGGCCCGTCAGCCGCTTGACGAGATAGGAGATGAGATTGAGCGCCGGTGACGGCGCGCCTTCGGCCTGCGGATCGGACGATTCGACGTCGGGCTGGGCTTCCTCCTGTGGCGCGGCCTTCTCGGCGGGCTTGGCGGCTTCAGCTTTCGCGGAGTCTGTCCTGGCCGATTCCGCCTTTGCCGATTCGGGCTTGGCTTGTTCCGGCTTGGATGCAGCCTGCTCGGCATTGCCGGCAGGCGCTTCAGCGGACCTGTCCGCTTTCCGGCGCTCGCCGAAAATCTTGGTGAAGGCCTGCTGGGTTTCCTCGTCCATTTCGCTGCCGGCGGCGGGCTTCGCGGCTGCGGACGCCTTGCCCTCGGCCTCGGCCCTTGCACGTGCCTCCGCCGCTGCCTTGGCGCGGGCTTCCGCTTCGGCCTCCGCCCGCATGCGGGCTTCCGCCTCGACCCGTGCCTTTGCTTCCGCCTCGGCGCGGGCGCGTTCGGCCCGCTTCTCCATGAAGGTCGGTTCCTTGGCGCCGCCGGCTCTGCCCGGCGCATAGGCGCTGCTCGCACCGCCACCGAACGACGTGCGGTTCAGCATCTCGTCGTAGCGGCGGCGCTTGTCCGGGTCCTTCAGGAGATCGTAGGCGCGACCGGCTTCGGTGAAGCGGGTCTGGGCCTGGGGATCGTTGCGATTATGATCGGGATGCAGTTTTTTGGCGACGTTGCGCCACGCAGCCTTGATTTCAAGCTGGTCCGCCGTCCGGCTGATGCCGAGAATTGCATAGGGGTCGCGCATCCGGTTGTCGCTGGCCATGGATCGGGAACTCATTCACCAGGTTGTCATAATTGGCTTATGTCAGACTTTCGTATCCGTTCGGTAAATGACGGTTGCGACCGTTGCTTTTACGTCATTTCCTTGAATGCGATGATCTGCCAGTCTCCCGAGCCGACGAGGCAGGCCTTGCCGCCATAGTTCGAGATGCCGCGATAGGAGTGCCGCGTGGTGATGAACGTCCGGCAAACATAGGAGCCGTTGTTCTCTTCGCGGATGGAATTGATGACACCGGCGCTGCCCGTGGTCGTGTTGGCCCAGGGGATGGACACGCTCTGCGACATGCGGCTCAAGTCGGCGGAAGACACGGCGTTGCGGATCGTCGCTTCGTCGGAAACGGTATCCGCCGGCGCCTTATAGACTGCGCTGTCGACCGAATTGGTGGTAATCTTGGTGTCGGTTTCGTCCCCGCCTAACCCCATGCAACTCGCAAGCAGCAGCGGTAAGGCCACTACCGCGGCAAATTTCACCGCAGCTGCGACAGGGGCCTTTTGGGCGCCATCCGGCTTTGATATGTGTCGCAAGCTTGGCCTACAGAACTCGAACAAAAGATAGGGCTTCTTTCAGATCATGAGCGGAAATGAGTTAACAACCAGTGACTTCACCCAGGAAAATGAACCATTTTCTCTGTTTGGCACATGGCTGAAGGAGGCCGAATCGGCTGAGCCGAACGACCCGAACGGGCTGGCGCTCGCCACCGTCGACGCGGATGGCATGCCCAATGTCCGCATGGTGCTTCTCAAATCCTTCGATCTGGACGGATTTGTGTTCTTCACCAATTATGAGAGCAGAAAAGGCCAGGAACTGCTCGGGCAGAAGAAGGCGGCGATGGTGTTCCATTGGAAATCACTGCGCCGCCAGGTGCGTGTCCGTGGCGACATCGAGACCGTTTCCGACGCCGAAGCCGACGCTTATTTCGAAACCCGCGCCCGCGGCAGCCGCATCGGCGCCTGGGCGTCGAAACAGTCCCGCCCGCTCGAAAGCCGCTTCGCATTGGAAAAGGCGGTCGCCGAATACACGATGAAATTCGGCATCGGCCACATCCCGCGCCCCGCCCACTGGTCGGGCTTCCGGCTACGGCCGGTCTCGATCGAATTCTGGGCGGATAGGCCTTTCCGGCTGCATGACCGGGTGGAATTCGCCCGGGCAGGCGAGGGCTGGGAGAAGGTGCGGATGTATCCGTGATCGTTTTGGCGGTTCGGTTACCCCTTACTTCGCCATCTTGAACGGAATCCCGCTCGCCAGCGCCCTGACATAGCGGCCCTTCTGATACAGCCCGTTGAACGAGATGCGCGGTAGCGCCGTCATGTCGGCAGCCATATCCGATGTCAGTACCCCCGGCCGCGTCGTGACGCCGATGGGAATGCCGAACTCTCTCAAGAGCTGTCGCTCGCGCGCCGATACAGAGCGGGCATCGCCATAGGTATAGGCAAAGCCGTTTGCCCGTTTGCCCGTCATCGCCTCGACCGCTTGCACCGATTGCTCGATCTCGCGCCGGGCGTCCGCTTCGGGCAGTCGCGCAAGCCCGCGATGGCTGACCGTATGCGCACCATAGGAGACGAGTGGATTTTCCGCCAGTTCTCGCAGTTCGTTGGCCCGCATGGTGAGTTCGCGCGTGATGGCCAATGGATCGATGCCATGCCGCCGCGCCTCTTCGTCGAGTTGCGAGACAGCGCGCGCCTCGTCCGATGTGCTCACGAAATCGGTGACCCGGCCGAACGCGGCGAGCTTCTGCTCATGCGTTGCCGCCGGCACCGGCTCGGTGCCGAGGCCGAAGTCGAAATCGAAAGCTGGCACCTTGTTGAGCAGTGCTTCCAGCGTTTCCCACCACAGCGAATGCGTGCCTTCGATGAAGCCCTTGGTGAGGAAGATCGTGAAGGGCGCATTGTGACGCGTGAAGACGGGCGTGGCTTCGGTCTTGTTGTTGCGATTGCCGTCATCCAGCGTGAAGCAGGCGAACGGGCGTTTTGCATCCGGGTTTGCAAGCCGTGCCGGAACGTCTTCGAGGCGGATGAATTCGTAGCCGCGTGCGGCAAGCGTCGTCAGCGCCTCGTCGAGGAATTCCGGCGTGATCTCGAGGATATCGTTGGGATGAAAGGGCCTGATGAAACGCGGCCGCACGTGGTGCAGCGTGAAGATCGCCCCCAGTCCGCGCGTTCCGGAGGACAGGCCGAGCCCGTCGAGCACGGCCGAAACTTCGAGCCCGGATGTGATCACCGCGCGCTTCACGGCGGGGGAGGTCAGGCTCTTGATGAAGCGTAACATGACGGATGATCCGGTTTCCAACGACCTTCGGAACCTATCAGCCGCCTGTTAATCCTTGCTGAATGTCAGATCAGCGCCTCTTCATTCCACGATCTGGAGGTCGTTGATCACGCGCTTGCCGTCGGTCTCGGTGTAGAAGACCACGACCTTGACGCCCTTCTTCAGCCCATCGAAATTGAATTCCTCGGGCGCCTGGTACTTCTTGCCATCATCAAGCACCAGGGTCAGCTTGTCCTCGTCGACGCCCTCGATCACCGCTTCGACATCCGCGCTTTCGGCGAATGCGCTATACGGCGTTATCAAACCTGCGATGCCCAGGAAGATTGCGAGGAGGAAGCGCATGGAAGTTCCCTTGACGTTTTTTTGTGCAACGCTTTGCTTCCCCATGTCTCACTCCTGAATGTGGCAAAATTTTCTTCGAATTGGGGTATTTCCGGCCGGAAGTGTTAACATGAAATTTGCTTTGTTCAAGCGCTGGCTTGGCGCCACGCGCGGCAGCACTTTTACGCTTCTATTTTCCGCATTCAGGCACTATGAGTGCCCCGGGAAACCTTGAAGGTGCCGGTCAGCCGGCTCGGAATAAGCATTCATGTCGCACAACACATTCGGACATCTTTTTCGCGTGACGACCTGGGGCGAGAGTCATGGGCCGTCGCTCGGCTGCGTGGTCGATGGCTGCCCGCCGGGCATTCGCTTCACGCTGGATGAGATCCAGCACTGGATGGACAAGCGCAAGCCGGGTCAATCTAGCTTCGTTACCCAGCGGCGTGAGGATGATATCGTCAAGGTCCTCTCCGGCGTCATGCCGGATGCCGATGGCGTGACGCTGATCACCACGGGCACACCGGTTTCCATGCTGATCGAGAACACCGACCAGCGCTCGAAGGATTATGGCGAAATCGCCCGGCAGTACCGGCCGGGCCATGCCGACTTCACTTATGACACCAAATACGGCATCCGCGATTATCGCGGTGGCGGTCGATCCTCGGCACGGGAAACCGCAGCGCGTGTGGCGGCAGGTGGTCTGGCGCGCAAGGTCATTCCAGGCGTCACAATTCGTGGCGCTCTGGTGCAGATCGGCATACACAAGATCAATCGCAAGAACTGGAACTGGGACGAGGTCGGCAACAATCCGTTCTTTGCGCCCGATCCGGAAATCGTACCGGTCTGGGAGGAATATCTCTCCGATATCCGCAAGAAGGGTTCGTCCATCGGCGCTGTCATCGAAGTGGTGGCGGAAGGCGTGCCGGCCGGCATCGGCGCGCCCATCTACGGCAAGCTCGACCAGGATATCGCCTCGGCCCTGATGTCGATCAACGCCGTCAAGGGCGTGGAGATCGGCAACGGCTTCGGCGCCGCCGAAATCACCGGCGAGGAAAACGCCGACCAGATGCGCATGGGCAATGACGGCGAGCCGATCTTCCTCTCCAATCACGCCGGCGGCATTTTGGGTGGCATTTCCACCGGCCAGCCGGTGATCGCGCGTTTTGCCGTCAAGCCGACGTCATCGATCCTGACCGAGCGCCTGTCGATCGACGCGGACGGCAACAATGTTTCGCTCAGGACCAAGGGTCGCCACGACCCCTGTGTCGGAATCCGGGCGGTGCCCGTCGGCGAGGCGATGGTTGCCTGCATCATTGCCGATCACTATCTGCGTGATCGCGGCCAGACGGGCCGGTTAGATTAGAGCAACTCCAGGGAAAGTGTGAAGCGGTTTCCCGTCCGGAGTGCGGAAGACGAGAAAGTAGGGGTTTTTGGAATGGCTTACGACCAGAAGCGCGTCGTCGATGCGATCCGGGCTTTCGAGCGCGGCGAGATCGTCGTGGTGACGGATGATGACGACCGCGAGAACGAAGGCGACCTGATCGTCGCCGCGGTCCATTGCACCCCTGAGAAGATGGCCTTCATCGTGCGCCACACGTCGGGCATCGTCTGCACGCCGATGCCACGCGAGGAAGCCAAGCGGCTGAACCTCAACGCCATGGTGGCCGAGAACGATTCGGCGCATACCACCGCCTTCACCGTCTCGGTCGATTTCAAGCACGGCACGACGACGGGCATCTCGGCCGATGATCGTACCGTCACGGTGCGCAACCTGGCCAATCCCAATGTCAGTTCGGCCGATTTCGTCCGGCCCGGCCACATCTTCCCGCTGATTTCGCGCGAGGGCGGCGTGCTGATGCGCTCGGGCCATACGGAAGCCGCCGTCGATCTCTGCCGGCTTGCCAGCCTGCCGCCGATCGGCGTGATCAGCGAACTGGTCAATGACGACGGCACGGTCAAGCGCGGCCCGCAGGTCTCGGCCTTTGCCGAAGAACACGGCTTCAAGCAGGTCTCGGTCGCCGACCTGATTGCTTATCGTCAGCGCAAGGAAACGCTGATCGAGCGCGTCGCGAGCTTCGAGATCGATACACCGCACGGCAAGGCCAAGGCCTTCGCCTATTCGCTGCCCTGGGACCCGATGCAGCATCTCGCCGTCGTGTTCGGCGATATCCGCGACGGCGAGGATGTCCTCGTCCGCCTGCATATGGAAAATGTCGCAGCCGACGTGTTCGGCAATCCCCGCCCGGTCGATCGCTTCATGGCGCGGATGGCCGAAGAGGGTCGCGGCGTCATCGTCTATCTCCGCGAGGGTTCGGTCGGCGTCGGCGCCACGGAGCATAACCGCAAGATGGGCCACGGACGCGAGGGCCATTCCGAAGCGCAGGCGCGCGAAAGCGAATGGCTGGAAATCGGCCTCGGCGCGCAGATTCTGAAAGATCTCGGCATCGCCTCGATCAAGCTCTTGTCGTCGCGCGAGCGCCACTATGTCGGCCTCGAAGGCTTCGGCATCAAGATCGCGAGCACGGAGCTGCTCTGATGTTCGTTCTGCATGTCGGGCCGCACAAGACAGCGACGACCTGGATGCAGACGAACCTGCACTACAACGCGGCTGCGCTGGAAAAAGCGGGCTGGCTCTATCCTCAGGTGGGCGAGCGCGTGGTGATCGCCCATCACGATCTCTCGGATCATCCGGCCGAGATACTGGACGAAAGCAGCCGCAAGACTGCCGCGTTCCGGAAGATCGCCGAGAAGGCCACTGCGGGCAATCTCAACATCCTGCTCTCCTCGGAAGGCTTCAGCAAGTGGCGGCCGCAGCATCTGAAGCGGTTGCAGGAGATGATGGCGCCACATGAAATGCGGATCGTCTACACGCTGCGCGATCCGGTTTCTCTGACCTATTCGCTCTGGGCGCAGAAGGTGAAGACCGGCGGTCCGAAATCGCTGCCGCAGCACTATGACGAGCAGGTCCGCAAGGCGGGCAAATCCCGCTCGCTCGATCCACTCACCGACCTGCAAAAATACCGCGACGTCGAAAATGCCGGCCTGACAGTGCTTCTCTATGATGAGATCGGCAGGCAGGGTCGCGACATATTCGATGTACTCACGGAGGACGTGCTGTCCATCGGCACATTACCCCACGCCGAACGCGGCACCGCCAACGAGCGCGAGCCGCTTGAGATGACAGAGTTCATGCGGGCAATGCTGGTGCGGATGGGCCGCTGGAAGGGCGGCGAGCGCGTCAATATCGGCCGCGTCTTCAAACATATGCTGACGGGTGCCACCCGCAAGGAGATCATCGAGGCCGTCGCCGCCGTGCCGCAGGCAAAGCGGGTGATGACGATGCGCCGCGACGACGAGGCGTATCTCGCGATGGAGCGCAAGCTGCTGAAGCGATTCTCGGCCGAGATGGTGCCGCCGCCCGGTGCAAAACTCTTCCTCGAGGGCGAGGCGACATTCGACTATTACGACGACACGGTGCTCGCCGCCGATCCCAGGGTGAAAGCGCTGCTCGACGACCTGACGAAGAAATTCCGGCCCGGCGGGTTCAGGATGACGGTCGCCAACCTCGCGCGATCGTCGCTGATGGGCTGGCGCCGCCTCGTCAACAGGTTCAGGTGACCCGAATGCTTGTGATCCATATCGGCCCGCGCAAGACGGCCACGACCTATCTGCAATCGAATTTCTATCGCAACCGCAAGGAACTGTTGCAGAAGGGATGGCTCTATCCCGTCGTGTCGCAGCGAGCTCAGAACGCACACCACGGGGTCGTCTCGTCGAAAGACGATGTGCTCGCCGAGAAAGGCGGATTGTTCAAGCGGCTGAAGCGCGCTGCCGCGCAGGCCGCCAAAGCCAACGCCAATATGCTGATCTCCTCGGAAGGCTTTCGCAAATGGAAGGCGAAGGATTTCGTGAAGCTCGGCAAGGTTCTCGATCAGGACGAAGTACTGATCGTCTACACTTTGCGCGATCCGCTTTCGCTGCTTGTGTCGGTATGGGGCGAGACGATCAAGAACGGGCGCGGCACGGCGTTTCCCAGATATGCCGAGCGCCAGCTGGCCGATCCGCTCAAATCCGATATCCTCAACGCGCTGATCGAGCTTCAACCGATCCTTGATCATCCGAAGCTCCGGCTCACGGTCCTGAATTTCGAAGCGGTCCGGCGCGGCAGCGAGGATATCTACACGGCGTTCGGCAAGCACATTCTCGGACTGGATAGCCTGGTTCCGACGCGTGACAAGCCTGCCAACTTCTCTTTTCCGATCGAAATCTCCGATTATCTCCGGCACCTCGCAAAGATAACTGACTACGATCCCAAGAAAAGCGAGATGCTCTTTTCGCGTCTCTTTCTCGCCTGTCATTCGACAGACGACATGGAGAAGATCACCGTGGCGATCCGCGAGGCGGGACGCGACGTCCGGCAGGTCGTCCGCCTCGATCGCGATGCCGAATGGTATGGCGCGCTCGAGGCTGACCTGATTGCCAAGCTCGGTCCCCGGCTCCATCCGCTGCCGGTCGATGGGAAGATTTTTCCGCGCGGCGCCACCGAGATCGTGTCCCACGACATGGAGCGCTTGGCCCAGCATCCCGAAATCGCGAAACTTCTTGGCGAATCGGTGAATAAGTTGAAGGCTGGCCGCGTACCATGGACGAAAAGCCGCTTCATGCGGACATGGCGCTACATTCAGCGAACTCTCGGTTTCTGACCGGGGCACGGTCAGGGAAACAGCATGTGGGACTTCTCGATAGGCCGCACACTTGGGCTGATGGCCCGTACATTTCCTTTCATTCTTCTCCGCATGGCCGTCTATTTCGGCATCACGATCGCCTATATCGCTGCGACCGGGGCAGGGGCGGGCATCGGCTATGGCGTCGGCCATATCAGTGACGATCCGGCGAGTTTCGGCATCTGGGGCGGGGTTGCCGGCTTCGCCGTCGTCTCGATCGCGGTCTACTGGATCCGCGAATATCTGCTCTATATCCTGAAAGCCGGCCACATCGCCGTGATGGTGGAACTGATGCAGGGCAAGGCGCTGCCCTTGGGCCAGGGCCAGATCGCCCACGCCAAGGAAGTCGTCACCGCGCGCTTCGGCGAGGCCAATCTTCTGTTCGTGCTCGACCAGTTGATCAAAGGCGTCATCCGCGCCATCACCGGCATGCTTGGCGGTGTCGCCTTGTTCCTGCCGATCCCCGGCCTGCAGGGCCTGATCGGCCTGATCACCGGCATCGTCCGCATGTCGCTGACCTATGTCGACGAGATCATCCTCGGCTACAATATCAAGACCGGCTCGAGCAATCCGTGGGAGACATCCTCCCAGGCGTTGGTGCTCTACGCCCAGAACGGCAAGACCATGATCAAGAACGCGGTCTGGCTGACAATCATGCTCTACGTGGTCGCGATCGTGATCTTCATCGTCATGCTCGCACCCATGGCGACGCTGTTCTACATCATGCCCGGCTATCTCGCCGGCTGGTCCTTCGTCGCCGCGATCATCTTCGCTTGGGCCTTCAAGGCGGCGTTCCTCGAACCGTTCGCCATCGCCGCGCTGATGGACGTCTATTTCCGCACTATCGAAGGACAGGTTCCGAACCCGGAATGGGACCGGAAACTGTCCGAGGCATCAGCGAAGTTCCGGGAGTTGAAGGACAAGGCGCTGGGTGGGATGAACCCTGGTGCGGCGTTGGGCTGAACACCCCTCACCAAGTTCGTCCAGCCAATCGGCTCCGCCTCTTGGGGACGAACTATCCTCTCCCACAGGGGGAGAGGTAGATTCGCCGCGGCCCCTTGCTCGAAGTCGAAGGCCGCGATTGTGGCACCCTACCTCTCCCCCTGTGGGAGAGGATACGAAGGCCGGGCGAGGCGTAGCCGATCACATGGACGCGCTTGGTGAGGGGTAATGCTCTACCCCTTGAATCGTCCCTCCGACACCAGCGCCCTATACGTGCTGCGCATCTCGCCGCGATCGGTGTAGCAACCGCGAAGGTAGCGGTCGCCTTCGGTCGCCGAATAGGCTGAGCGACCATGCACGATGCGGTGATTGTCGAACACGATGCATTCGGTGGCCTCGAGCCGGAAGCGCATCAGGTATTTGTCCGATTGAAGCATGCGGCCGAAGCGGCAGAAGGCCGGATAGTAGGCGTCGAGAAACTCCTGCGGCAGGTCGAAAATATCGGCCATATGCTGGCTGATCGTCAGGCCCGAGACTTCGCCATGGGCGTCGAGCTCGATCACCCGCTGGCGCGAGCGCATGTCGTAGTGGTCATGCTCGCAATAATAGGGGATGTCGGTCTCCGACAGCAGCTTGAAGTCCTCCGGGAACTCCTTCCGCAGGTCGTTGGCGACGGCCACGCCATCCAGGAACAGGTTCGCGCCACCCTTCACGCTGTTGGCACGGCAATGCAGGAACTGCACGCCAGGCGCGACATCCTCGGCCGGTGTGTCGGTGTGCATTTCGAGCGCCTTGGCGGTGTAGGCGAGGTTGGTCGGCTTGATATGTGTCTTCACATCGAAATATTCGCCGAAGAAGGTCGGGCGGATATGGCCGATCAGTTTCGCGAGATCATCGAGGCCCTGGTTGCTGTCGGGCATATCGGTGATGATCGCGACGCCCTCGACCAGCATCGCCTCGATCCATTTGGCAACCAGCGTCTTGTCGGCCAGCAGTGCCGGTTGCGAGAAGCGGGCGATATCCGGATAGTGATCCGAATACCAGGCGCGGCGCGGCAAGTCGGCGGGGTCATGGCGCGGCGTGCCATTGGCGTATTTGGCGAGGAATGCGAGCGGATGGCGGGTCTTGTGGCTGCTGCCGGCCCATTCGATCTCCAGCACGCCGTCCGAAATCCTTACCTGTGCAGGCATCGGCGCTTCGGCCTCGTGGAAGATGTCGTAGGTGCGCTCGCGCGTCTGGCTGTCGAACGAGGTCGGGCAATTGTCGCGGAGCCAGTAATTGTTGAAATAGGCGGTCGTGCCGTCGAGCAGCGGCACGTCGATGCCATGCTCCTTGAGTCTTACGGCCTGGCTGAGGCTGATGTCCATTTTGAATCCTGTTTGTCTAATATTTGTGCAGAGCGGGATCTGGGAGTGATCTTGCGCTCCATGCATTGACTTTAATGGCTTCGGGGAATTCTATGAAGCCGGAATCGTCTTATGATAAAATAACTCTGGGATTATATTGATGCCATCGCCGCTGCCGCCCTTGCGCCTTCTGTCGGTCTTCGAGGCTGTCTCACGCACAGGCAGCGTCCAGCGGGCGGCAATGGAATTGAACGTCACCCAGCCGGCCGTGAGCCAGGCGCTCCGGCAGTTGGAAGACCATGTCGGTACGAAACTGCTCGACCGCAAGACACGGCCAGCGGCGCGAACCGAGGCCGGGCGAATCCTCGAGGTCGCCGTCACGGAGGGCCTGGGTCGGATCGCCGACGCGATCGATCACGTCAGGCATTTGCAGATGACCGGTGATTCCGCGACGGTGGCCTGTTCGGTGGGCGTTGCGACCTATTGGCTGATGCCGAGGCTCGCGCGGTTCTCGGCCGAGCATCCGCAGGTCACCGTCAACGTCATGACCACGCTGCAGGGCGCGCCGCGTCTTAATCCGGCCGTCGATCTCGCGATCCGCTACGGCAATGGACGATGGGCGGATGGCACGGTGGAAAAGCTGTTCGACGAACGCGTGGTGCCGGTTTGCAGCCAGCCGTTTCGTGATCGGCTCAAGTCGGCAGGCATCAAGCTGGATCGCACCACGCTTCTGCATGTCAATACCGACGACCCGGCCTGGATCACCTGGCCGACCTATCTCAAGAATATGGGACTGCCGGAGAACCGGACGGCGGGCCGCCGTTTCACCAATTATGTGCAGGCGACCCAGGCCGCACTCGATGGCCAGGGCGTGATGCTGGGCTGGGAATCGATCACCGGCGATTTGGTGCGGGAAGGGCGACTTGTGGAGCTGAACGACCTGCCGCTGGTGCCCGCCGACGCATTCTACCTCGTCACGACGCCGATGATCGAAGAACGGCCTTCGGCACGTCTTCTCGCCTCATGGCTTCTTGATCTGCCTTAGGCCGCGGCCTAAGCCTTCGTCCCGCCCACCGTAACGTCGTTCATCCTCAGATGCGGCTGGCCAACGCCGACGGGCACCCACTGGCCACCCTTGCCGCAATTGCCGATACCGGTATCGAGCTTGGTGTCGTTGCCGATCATGGTGATGCGTTTCATCGCATCCGGGCCGTTGCCGATCAGCATCGCGCCCTTGACCGGCCGGCCGATCTTACCGTTTTCGATCATATAGGCCTCGGTGCAGGAGAAGACGAACTTGCCTGATGTGATATCGACCTGACCGCCGCCGAACGAGACGGCATAGAGGCCCTTCTTGACGGAGGCGATGATCTCCTCGGGCGTCTTGTCGCCGGACAGCATGTAGGTGTTAGTCATGCGCGGCATCGGTACATGCGCATAGGATTCGCGCCGTCCGTTGCCGGTCGGGGTCATGCCCATGAGGCGGGCATTCTGGCGGTCCTGCATATAGCCGACCAGCCTTCCGTCCTCGATCAGCACGTTGTAGCCGGCGGCAGTGCCCTCGTCGTCGATGGTGATCGAGCCGCGCGCACCGTCGATCGTGCCGTCGTCGACGACGGTGACGCCCTTGGCCGCGACCATCTCACCCATCAGGCCGGCAAAAGCCGAGGTCTTCTTGCGGTTGAAATCGCCTTCCAGGCCGTGGCCGACAGCTTCATGCAGCATCACGCCCGGCCAGCCCGAGCCGAGCACCACGTCCATGGAGCCGGCCGGCGCATCATCAGCCGAGAGATTGACCAGCGCCTGGCGCAAGGCCTCGTCGGCGCCGTGCTTCCAGCTTTCCTCGGTCAGGATGTCGGTGAACGGCTTGCGGCCGCCGAAACCATAGGAGCCGCTTTCCTGCCGCGAGCCATCGCCGGCGACGACGGAGAAATTCAGCCGCGTCATCGGCCGCGTGTCCTTCACATGCGTGCCATCGGCACGGATGATCTCGATCGTTTCCCAGGATGCCGAGATCGATGCCGAGACCTGCCGGACCTTGGAGTCGCTGGCGCGGATATAGCTGTCGATTTCGGTGAGCAACGCCACCTTCTCCTCGAAACTCGGCGCGCCGATCGGGTTCTCGTCGCTATAGCGGCGGGCATTGGTTTTCTGGGGTGCGGCTGCGTACGAGCCCGAATAGCCGCGCGTCACGGCGGTCACCGCATCGCCCGCACGCTTCAGCGCCGCTTCCGACATCTCGCCCGAATGGGCATATCCGACGGATTCGCCGGCGACCGCGCGCAGGCCAAAACCCTGGTCGGTGTTGAAGCTTCCACCCTTCAGCCGGCCGTTGTCGAAGGTCAGCGATTCCGATTGCGAATATTCGAGATAAAGCTCGCCATCATCGGCGCCCCGAAGCGTGTCGGACACGAAGGACTGGACGCCGGCTTCGCTGATGTCGAAATTCGAGAGGAGATCGGTTTTCATTGCACTGCTTTCTTAAGCCGGGACGTGGCTAAGGTAGGAACGGAAGTGGAAATCTCAAGAATGCATTTCGTGCTTACCGAAGCGCATGCACCGAAACATGCCCTTCCTTTTCACTGCGGCTCGGCCTGATCATGATCTCGATATCCTGATTGAGCGACGTGAGAAAGCCCATGAGCCTTTCGACAGAAAACCCTTCCAGCCGATAGTTGACCAGAGCGGACACTTTGGACTGCGGGATTCCGAGCAGGGATGCCGCTGACGTCTGTCGAAGCTTGCGCCCCTTGAGGATCGTATTGATCTCAAGCGCAAGACGCGTCTTGGTCTGCCGCCCGACAGCATCCGGAAGGCCGAGATCGGCGAAAACATTCGTGCTGCCGTATTCGATGTCCATTGTTGCCTCCGTCACTTTCTCGATCTTTCGTGATCTTCCCTGGCCCGTTTCAATCTCTCACCAATGAGATCGATGTCGCTCGTCGCGGTGCGTATTCCCGAAGGACTCTTCTTCTGGAATGCATGCAACACATAGATCGCTGCTTCGAACCGAACGGTATAGACGGCGCGATATGTATCGCCATCATGGTTCTCGACGATTTCGAGGACACCCGGGCCTTCGCCTTTCCATGGCTTGGCATGCGGATGTTTTCCGCCGAGTTGTGCAAGGCCGAGCGCATAGCCCATGCCGCTGATGACCTCTTGCGGGAACGCCATGAAATCCCGCTTCGACGAGCCCACCCAATGGAGGGGCTTTTCACCATATTGAAAAGGAGGCTTCGTCATGAGGGAATTATACCCAAACAGGTATAAATTCGCAATGCCTATTCTTTGCCACTCTCAAGGCAGCGCGTCATATCCCTCACCAAACCCCTTGAGATCGACCGGAATGCCGATGCCTTCTTCCGGCGACTGGAAGACGATGAACGTAGCGGTCTTGCCGGCGCGGAAGGTCTTCAGCAGGGCGTCTTCCAGCACGACTTCCGCATAGCAACCATCGGAGAAGCAGCGGACGAAATAGGCGCGACCGATATCCTTGCTGTCGACATTGAGGCCGAGCCCGTTGGGCAGCAGCACGCCAAGCGGCGCCAGCACGCGAAGGATCTTCGCCTTGCGGTCGGCGGTCTTGAGCACGACGACGGAGAGGCCCACCTCCGGCCGGTCGTCGGCGATCACGTTCTGCATCAGCGCGCATTGCTCTTCGCCGGCGCCCGCGGGCTTGTCGCAGACGATCGACCAGGCGCCGTGGTTGGATTTGACGACGCCCGGCTGCTGCGGCGTTTGGGCCGCGGCTGGCAGGCATAGGAGTGCGAGGAAGCTTGCGACGAGGCAGCCCAGGCGTGAGGGACTACGAAGAACCATGAAAACCTCGGTTTCGAATCATTGGGCGCTATCATACGGTCCGGTAAGCGAGGCGCCAGCGTCAAATTCGGCTCGCGCGCGCCGTCTCGATCCTTCCGATATCGCATGGGCGACTTGCGCGGCACTGGAGCTTGGTACTTCACACGTCAACGCGACTTCAACCCGACGACTGCGGCGAAAGCACGGCAACTCCTTGGTGCCAAAGAGGAAAATCCGCTGGCCTTGGGCGCGGGCGTGGTCTAGATTGGAAAGGCTTGAAATTGCGCAAAAATGCCGCATGAAACAGCCATCCTGCCTGTTGCGGCTGGCCCGAAACTATGGTTTTAAGGGGGCATTATTGCAGGGATTCTGCGTCTTTTTGGTTTGACCCGGCTCAAACACTTGGGGAGAATATTCGTGAAGAACAAAGCTCTTGCGGCGCTGAGCTCACTCATGGGCCTTCTGTTCGCGTCAAGCGCTCTGGCTGATCAGCCCTATCCGTGGCAGATCGACCTGCAGCCCGCGGCGACGAGCCTGATGGAGGAAGCGCGCTGGTTCAACCTTTATACGCTGTGGTTCATCGTTCCCATCACGCTGTTCGTGCTTGCGCTGCTCGTCGTCGTGGCGGTCAAGTTCCGCAAGTCGGCAAATCCGGTGCCGTCCAAGACGAGCCACAACACGCTGATCGAGATCATCTGGACTGTCGGCCCCGTCGTCATCCTGCTGTTCTTCGCCATCCCCTCGTTCCAGCTGCTGACGACCCAGTTGACCCAGCCGACGAACCCGGACCTGACCCTCAAGGTCACCGCGACGCAGTGGAAGTGGACCTATGAATATCCGTCGGTGGAAAATGGGCCGTCCTTCGACTCGCTGATCCTCGAAGACAAGGATCGCGCGGCGCTCGGCAAGGAGGATATGTCCAAGTATCCGCGTCTTCTGGCTGTCGACAATGAACTCATCGTGCCGGTCAACAAGACTGTCCGTGTGATCGTCACCGCCGAACCCTCCGACGTTATTCATGCCTTCGCCATGCAGTCCTTCGGCATCAAGGTCGATGCCGTCCCGGGCCGCATGAACGAGACCTGGTTCAAGGCCGATCGCGAAGGCCTGTTCTACGGCCAGTGTTCGGAGTTGTGTGGCAAGGACCACGCATTCATGCCGATCGCCATCCGTGTCGTGAGCGAGGACAAGTACAAGGTCTGGCTCGCCGCTGCCGCGACCGACCTTCCCGGCGCCTACAAGGCGCTGATGGCGGCTGTCGATGGTCCGTCGAATGTCAATGTCGCTTCCAGCGACGCGAAATAATTCATTCCAGGGAAAGCGATCACAATGGCTGACCATTCCGAACACGCTCACGCCGCTCATGATACGCATGACGGCCATGGGCATGACGACCATCCCCATACGCCCGGCTTTGCCGCACGCTGGCTGTTTTCGACCAACCACAAGGATATCGGTACGCTCTACTTGATCTTCGCGATCTTCGCGGGCGTCATCGGCGGCGCGCTGTCGGTGATGATGCGCATCGAACTCCAGGAGCCCGGCGTCCAGCTCTTCCACGGTCTGGCCCAGATGGTCTATGGCGTGGATGCCAATGCCGCTCTCGATGCCGGAAAGCAGATGTTCAACGTCTTCACCACCGCGCACGCCCTGATCATGATCTTCTTCATGGTCATGCCCGCGCTGATCGGTGGCTTCGCCAACTGGATGGTGCCGATCATGATCGGTGCGCCCGACATGGCTTTCCCGCGCATGAACAACATCTCCTTCTGGCTCATTCCGCCAGCCTTCATCCTGTTGGTCCTGTCCATGTTCGCCGAAGGCACCACGGGCGCGCATGGTGTCGGCGGCGGCTGGACCATCTACCCGCCGCTTTCGACCACGGGTTCGAACGGGCCGGCTGTCGATCTGGCGATCTTCGCGCTTCATATCGCTGGCGCGTCGTCGATCCTCGGCGCGATCAACTTCATCACCACGATCCTCAACATGCGCGCGCCCGGGATGACCATCCACAAGATGCCGCTGTTTGCCTGGTCCGTGCTGATCACCGCCTTTCTGCTGCTGCTGTCGATGCCGGTTCTTGCCGGTGCCATCACCATGCTGCTGACCGACCGCAATTTCGGCACCACCTTCTTCTCGCCTGAAGGCGGCGGCGACCCGATCCTGTTCCAGCACCTGTTCTGGTTCTTCGGTCACCCGGAAGTCTACATCCTGATCCTGCCGGGCTTCGGCATCGTCAGCCACATCATATCGACCTTCTCCAAGAAGCCCGTCTTCGGCTATCTCGGCATGGCCTATGCCATGGCCGCGATCGGCGCCGTCGGCTTCATCGTCTGGGCGCACCACATGTACACTGTCGGCATGTCGCTGCAGTCCCAGCGCTACTTCGTCTTCGCCACCATGGTCATCGCGGTGCCGACGGGCGTCAAGATCTTCTCGTGGATCGCCACGATGTGGGGCGGTTCGATCGAGTTCCGCACTCCGATGCTCTGGGCGATCGGTTTCATCTTCCTGTTCACGGTCGGTGGCGTCACCGGCGTGCAACTCGCCAATGCCGGTCTCGACCGCGTGGTGCACGACACCTACTACGTCGTCGCGCACTTCCATTACGTGCTGTCGCTCGGCGCCGTGTTCGCGATCTTCGCGGCGTGGTACTACTGGTTCCCGAAGATGACCGGCTACATGTATTCGGAATTCCTCGGCAACCTGCATTTCTGGGTGATGTTCGTCGGCGTGAACCTTGTGTTCTTCCCGCAGCATTTCCTCGGCCTTGCCGGCATGCCGCGCCGTTACATCGACTATCCCGATGCCTATGCCGGCTGGAACTATGTGTCCTCGATCGGCTCCTACATCTCGGTCGTCGGTGTCGTGATCTTCTTTGCCTCTATCATCGAGGCATTCATGAAGAAGCGCGTCGCGGGCGACAATCCGTGGGGCGAGGGCGCCGATACGCTGGAATGGCAGCTGCCGTCGCCGCCGCCCTACCACCAGTGGGAACAGCTTCCGCGCATCAAGTAAGCGCGAACAAACCTCGGAAACCGCCTTCGGGCGGTTTCCTCTAAAGAAAATAGAGTTACCCCAATGGCGATGATCAAAGGCGAGCGCATCATATCCGGTCAGGACGCCCTGAGGATTTCAGAGGCGACGTTCAAGGATTACTTCGAGCTTTTGAAGCCGCGCGTCATGTCGCTCGTCATCTTCACGGCCTTTGCCGGCCTCGTCGTAGCGCCCGGCCATATCAATCCGGTGATCGGCTTCATCGCCATTCTCTGCATCGCCGTCGGCGCCGGCGCCTCAGGCGCGCTCAATATGTGGTACGACGCCGATATCGACGCTGTCATGACCCGAACCGCAGGCCGGCCGATCCCGTCGGGCCGCATCCTGCCGGGCGAGGCGCTGGCCTTCGGGCTCACACTTTCGGGCTTCTCGATCGTCATCTTGGGACTGGCTGTCAATGCGCTGGCCGCAGGCCTGCTCGCCTTCACCATTTTCTTTTACGCCGTCGTCTACACGATGTGGCTCAAGCGCTGGACGCCGCAGAACATCGTCATCGGTGGTGCGGCCGGCGCCTTCCCGCCGATGATCGGCTGGGCTGCCGTCACCGGCGGTGTGTCGATCGAGAGCATCACGCTGTTCCTGATCATCTTCCTCTGGACGCCCGCGCATTTCTGGGCACTGGCGCTGTTCAAGATGCGCGATTATGGCGCGGTCGGCGTGCCGATGCTGCCGAATGTGTCGGGCGAGAAGGTTACCAAGGACCAGATCCTGATCTATGCCGTGCTGACCGCCGCAGCCGGCGTGGCGCCTGCATTCCTCGGCTTCGCGTCGCCAGTCTACGGTGTCCTCACCGGCGCGCTGGGCGTGGCCTTTATCTGGTTCGCGGTGCTCTGTCGCCGCATGCCGGATGGCGACAAGGCCATGGTTCCGGCCAAGAAACTATTCGCCTACTCGATCCTTTATCTCTTTGCGGTCTTCTCGTGCCTGATGGCGGATCATTTCGCCGTGCAGGCCTGGACCAGCCTGAAGGGAGTGATTTGATATGGTGGAAAAGATCGATCTGACCGACGCGCAACGGAAGTCCCGTCGCAATCGCAATGTCGCGATCGGCGTGGTGCTGGCCGCACTCGTGGTGATTTTCTATGCCGTGACGATCATCAAGATGGCGCCGGGGGCGATGAACTGATGACCGACCCGCGCGACCAGAAGGCAAACGACCGGCGCAATATCCGCGTCCTGGCTTCGTGCGTCGTCTTTGTCGGCGCGATGGTCGGCATGAGCTATGCCGCCGTGCCGCTCTACGACATGTTCTGCCGCGTCACCGGCTATAACGGCACCACACAGAAGGTCGAACAGGCCTCGTCCGTCATCCTCGACAAGACGATCCGCGTCGAACTCGACAGTAATTCCGCGTCCGACCTCAACTGGGATTTCAAGCCGGTGGATCGTGGCGTGAACCCACGCATCGGCGAGACGGTGCAGGTCAGCTTCCGGGTAACCAACAATTCCAAGCGCGAGAAGACGGGTCGTGCGGTATTCAACGTCACGCCGATGATCGCGGGCGCCTATTTCAACAAGCTCGAATGCTTCTGCTTCACCGATGTGACGCTGAAGCCGGGCGAGACGCGGGACATGCCCGTCGTCTTCTTCGTCGATCCGGAAATCGTGAAGTTTCCGGATACCAAGGATATGAAAGTCATCACGCTCTCCTATACCTTCTACCAGGAAGACAAGCCCAAGCCTGTCGCCCAGAAGGTCGGGGACAGCGAAGCGAAGAAACTGTAATTCGTCTGCATGGCGCAAGCCGCGCAGCAGGGGTCAATAGCCGGGGATTAGACATGGCGAGTGCACACGGAAAACAACACGACTACCATATCATCGATCCGAGCCCCTGGCCGATCATCAGCTCCATCGGTGCGTTCCTGCTGGTCTTCGGCGGCGTCTGCTACATGCGTTGGCTGCAGGGCAATCCGTTCCACCTGTTCGGCGGCGATATCGCCAATCCGTGGCTGGTGTGGATCGGTCTCGCCATCACGCTCTATTCGATGTTCGCCTGGTGGTCGGATACGGTGAAGGAAGGCCATGCAGGCCATCACACCGAGGTCGTGGCGCTGCATCTGCGCTATGGCATGATCATGTTCATCGCCTCCGAGGTGATGTTCTTCGTCGCGTGGTTCTGGGCCTTCTTCGATGCCAGCCTGTTCGCCAATGAGGCGATCCAGGCCTCGCGCGTCACCTTCACCGGTGGCCAGTGGCCACCCAAGGGCCTCGAAGTCCTCGATCCCTGGCACCTGCCGCTCTACAACACCATCATCCTGCTGCTCTCGGGCACGACGGTCACCTGGGCGCACCATGCGCTGCTGGAAAATGACCGCAAGGGCCTGATCCAGGGACTGGTTCTGACAGTGGCACTCGGCATCCTGTTCTCCTGCGTCCAGGCATACGAATATATCCACGCTCCGTTCGGCTTCTCCGAGTCGATCTATGGCGCGACCTTCTTCATGGCCACTGGCTTCCACGGCTTCCACGTCCTGATCGGCACTATCTTCCTGCTGGTCTGCCTGATCCGCGCCATGATGGGCGGCTTTACGCCGGAGCGTCACTTCGGCTTCGAAGCGGCCGCCTGGTACTGGCATTTCGTCGACGTCGTCTGGCTGTTCCTGTTCTTCTCCATCTATATCTGGGGTGGCTGGGGCGCACCGCTGGCGCATTGAGGCGGTGATTGCGGATTAGCGAACTGAAAGGCCGCCATGTGCGGCCTTTTTGATTTGTTGACAGTCCGTATCTAAGTGGATACAAGATGTATATCTTCGAGATGACACTGGAGTTCAGGGAGTGGCTATATCGGAGATGCCAAGCCGGTCGGTGAAGGTGTCTCGGAGATGAGAATTCATTTTGGCGCTGGCTACAGACTCTATTTCAAGCGCAAGGGCGACGTCGTTTATCTGCTTCTCGTCGGTGGTGACAAATCGACACAAAGCCGCGACATCGCACGCGCGATCGCGCTGGCAAAAACGCTGAACAAGGATTGAACCATGCAGACCATTCGCTTCGATGCATCGGAATTCCTCGACGACGAGGAAGTCATCGCCGAATATCTTGCCGCAGCGATGGAAGATGACAATCCGGAGGTGTTCATCGCGGCTTTGGGCGACGTTGCGAAGGCACGGGGAATATCGGAGATTGCTAGGTCCTCCGGCCTTGGCCGCGAAAGCCTTTACAAATCGCTGCGTCCGGGTTCAAAGCTGCGGTTCGAAACCATGCGCAAGATCGTAGACACGATGGGCTTGAAACTGACCATCGAGCCCGCAACACGATCGAACTCTTAAGGCAGGCGGAATTGAATATGGATATTCGCACCGAGGACAGCCCGAACGGCGGCCGCTACATGATCGGCGAGGTGGGGCAGCAGGCGATCATGACCTTCTCGCGCGCGTCTTCGAAGCTGGTCATCGTCGACCACACCGAGGTGCCTGATCAGTTTCGCGGGCAGGGGATCGGCGTGAAGCTCTCCGAACACGCGGTCGAGGCCGCGCGCAAGGGCGGCTGGAAGATCATTCCGCTCTGCCCCTTCTTCAAGGCGCAGGTGGAGCGGCATCCCGAATGGAATGATGTCATCAGCCACTAATGCCGCATTTCAATAGACCATGGGATGGTCTATCAGTCGATCATGACCGATGCTGAGCGAACCGAAGACCAAGCCCTTTTCCCGCCCGTCGATCCCGTGCGCGCGGGCGTATCCTGCGCCTGCCCGCGCTGCGGCCAGGGCAAGCTGTTCGACGGATTGCTGAAGGTCCGGCCGGTGTGCCGCAATTGCGGCCTCGACAATTCCTTCGCCGATTCCGGTGATGGCCCCGCCGTCTTCGTCATTATGATCATCGGCTTCATCGTGGTCGGCTTGGCGCTCTATGTCGATTCGAACTACGGCTGGCCGATCTGGCTGCATCTGATCCTGTGGATTCCGCTGGCGATCGGCCTCAGCCTCTGGCTGCTGCGGGTGCTGAAGGCGCTGCTGATCGCGCTGCAATATCGCAACAAGGCCAAACCGGGCGAGATCGACCGTGGCTGACACAGTCCGCAGGCCGGGTTGGGGCACGATCGCGGCCATCGTCATAGCGCTCATTATTTTGCTGTCGCTCGGCACCTGGCAGGTCGAGCGCCTGCAGTGGAAAGAGGCGCTGATCGCCGAGATCGCTGCACGCAGCACCGCCGCTCCGATGGCATTGCCCGATGTCGAGGCACGCGAGAAATCCGGCGCTGATATCGACTATGTCAGGATGTCGGCGACAGGCCATTTCGAACACGCTCACGAGCAGTATTTCTTTGCTACTGACGATGGCGAGGTGGGTTACCATGTCTACACGCCGCTGATCCTGCCCGATGGCCGGGCGATCTTCGTCAATCGCGGTTTCGTGCCGGAAGCGCTGAAGGATCCAGCAAAACGCCAGCAGGGCCAGATCACCGGCGACGTCACCATCAAAGGACTGGCCCGCGCCAAACTCACGGAAAAGCCATCCTGGGTCGTGCCCGATAACGAAGCCTACAAGCAACTCTACTTCTGGAAGGACCTCGACGAGATGGCGGCGCAGGCCGCGGTTCCCTCGGGCAAGCTGGTGCCGTTCTTCCTCGACGCCGATGCCTCACCCAATCCGGGCGGCTGGCCCAAGGGCGGCGTGACCCAGATCGATCTGCCCAACAACCACCTGAGCTATGCCGTGACGTGGTATGGGCTGGCGGCGGTTCTGGTCGTCGTTTCGGCACTGGCATTCCGCCGGAAGCCAAGCTAGTAAGAGCGAGTTCAGAGGGCCGGGCATGTATCTTCTATCGGGCATTTTGGTCGCCGTGGTGGCGCTGCTGCACATCTTCTTTCTGGTGTTGGAGATGTTTCTCTGGTCGAGGCCCTATGGCCTGAAGACATTCGGCAACACCCGCGAACAGGCCGAGACGATGAAGGTGCTGGCCGCCAACCAGGGCCTCTATAACGGGTTCCTCGCGGCAGGCCTTATCTGGTCGCTGATGGTGTGGAGTCCGCTGTTTGCATTCGACATCAAGATGTTCTTTCTCGGCTGCGTGATCGTCGCCGCGCTTTATGGCGGCTGGTCGGTTTCACGCCGCATTCTTTTCGTACAGGGCCTGCCGGCATTGATCGCACTTGCCGTTACAATCGTCTTTGCCAATCCCTATCTTGAGGAAACGGATTGCTGCGGGCCGTCGGCGAACCCGAACAACCACATATCAAGGCAGCCATGAACGCTCCTCCGCTTACCATCCGCCTCTGTGCTCCGCGCGGTTTCTGCGCCGGCGTCGATCGCGCGATCCAGATCGTCGTGCTGGCGCTTAAAGCCTATGGCGCGCCGGTCTATGTCCGCCACGAGATCGTACACAACCGCTATGTTGTCGAGGGCCTCGAGGCCAAGGGCGCCATCTTCGTCGAGGAACTCGATGAAATCCCAGACGAGCATCGCAAGCAGCCCGTGGTCTTCTCCGCTCACGGCGTGCCGAAATCGGTGCCGCAGGATGCCATCGCCCGCAACCTCTTCTATCTCGATGCGACCTGCCCATTGGTCTCCAAGGTCCACAAGCAGGCGCTGCGCCACCAGCGCCTCGGCCGCCACGTCATCCTGATCGGCCATGAGGGACACCCCGAAGTCATCGGCACGATGGGCCAGATGGCCGACGGCGCCATGTCGCTCGTCGAGACGGTTGAGGATGCCGAGCGCTATGCGCCTGATGACCCCGATAATCTCGGCTATGTGACCCAGACGACGCTGTCAGTCGACGACATGAAGGACGTGATCGCCAAGCTCAAGGAGCGGTTCCCAAATCTCCAGGACCCGGCGTCGGAATCGCTTTGCTACGCCACCACCAACCGCCAGGAGGCGGTGAAGTTGGCCGCTGCCGATTGCGACCTGTTCCTGATCGTCGGCTCGCCGAATTCCTCCAATTCCAAGCGGCTGGTGGAGGTGGCGCTGAAATCAGGCGCCCGGCAGGCAGCGCTCGTCCAGCGCGCCTCGGAGATCGATTGGGAAGCATTCGGCCATCTCCAAACGGTTGGCCTGTCCGCCGGCGCATCCGCGCCAGAAGTGATCGTCAACGAGATCATCGACGCCTTCCGCGCGCGCTACGATGCCACCGTCGAACTCGCCGAAATGGCCGAGGAGAACGAGCATTTCCCGGTCAATCGGGAACTGCGGAAGATCGAACTGACGCATGAGGACATGGCTTGGGTGAACGGGTAGTCACCACTGGTCCGCGAAGCTCACCCCTCACCAACTTCGGCCAAGGCCTCGCAAAGCTCGCCCGGCCTTCGTATCCTCTCCCACAGGGGGAGAGGTAGCGTGCCGCGCTCGTAACCTTTAATTTGGGCGAGGGCGGTGCCGCGAGTTTTACCTCTCCCCCTGCGGGAGAGGATAGCAAGCCCGAACGAGACAAAGTCGAGTTCTTGGGCGCGCTTGGTGAGGGGTTAATTTCAACATCAGAAAACGCCTTCGCACCTTCGAAATCGTCGCAAACGGTTGCGGCGCGGAGGCTTCTGAAATAGCAAGATTGCTTGAGTGCGCCGCGCGGCGTCTACCTGTGCATCTCCGAGGGGAATCCGTTCGTTGGCAGTCTATACCGATATCACCGAAGACGAACTCGAGCGCTTTCTCGCCCCGTATGACGCGGGCACGCTGATGTCCTACAAGGGCATTGCCGAGGGCGTCGAGAATTCCAATTTCCTGCTCCATACCAGCAAGGCGCCCTACATCCTGACGCTCTATGAAAAACGCGTCGATCCCGCCGACCTGCCGTTCTTCCTCGGCCTGATGCAGCACCTCGCCGATCGCGGCCTGTCCTGCCCGCTGCCGGTGGCGCGGAAGGATGGAAAGCAGCTCGGCCAGCTCGCCGGCCGGCCTGCCGCGCTGATTTCCTTCCTTGAAGGCATGTGGCTGCGCAAGCCCGCCGCCCATCATTGCCGCGCGGTCGGCGAGGCGATTGCCCGCATGCATGTCGCCGGCGAGGGTTTTGCGATCACCAGGAAGAACGCGCTCTCCGTCTCGGGCTGGCGCCCGCTATGGGACAAATCCGAAGCCCGTGCCGATGAAGTCGAGAAGGGCCTCGCCCGGGAAGTCGGCGCCGAGCTTGATTTCCTCGAAAGCCATTGGCCGAAAAACCTGCCGGCAGGCGTCATCCATGCCGACCTCTTCCCGGACAATGTCTTCTTCCTCGATGACCACCTCTCGGGCCTGATCGATTTCTATTTCGCCTGCAATGATTTCTTCGCCTATGACCTGTCGGTCTGCCTCAATGCCTGGTGCTTCGAGAAGGACTGGTCCTACAACATCACCAAGGGCATGGCGCTGATCGAGGGCTACCAGTCCGTCCGCCCGTTGAGCCGTGCTGAAGCCGAAGCGCTGCCACTGCTCTGCCGCGGTTCGGCGCTGCGCTTCTTCCTGACCCGCCTTTACGACTGGCTGATGACACCGCCCGGTGCCATGGTGACCAAGAAGGACCCCAAGGAATATCTCCGCAAGCTGCGCTTCCACCAGAACATTGCAAACCCCGCCGAATATGGGCTCAAGCTGCCGGTGACCGCATGAAACATGTCGATATCTTCACCGATGGCGCGTGCTCCGGCAATCCCGGTCCCGGCGGCTGGGGCGCCATCCTGCGCTATGGCGAGACCGAGAAGGAACTCTCGGGCGGCGAGGCGATGACCACCAACAACCGCATGGAACTGATGGCGGCGATCTCGGCTTTGCAGGCGCTGAAAACCCCTTGCGAGATCGATCTCTACACCGACAGCGCCTATGTCAAGGACGGCATTTCCAAGTGGATCCACGGCTGGAAGAAGAACGGCTGGAAGACCGCCGACAAGAAGCCCGTCAAGAATGCCGAACTCTGGCAGGCCTTCGACGAGGCGCGCAACCGGCACAAGGTCAACCTGCACTGGATCAAGGGCCATGCCGGCCATCCGGAGAACGAGCGCGCCGATGAACTGGCGCGGATGGCCATGGCACCGTTCAAGAAGAAGTCGAAGGCGGTAGCGCCTGTCGATAAGACCGCCTGACATCTTTCTGTCATCTGCCTGTCATGCACATGCGCAAAGACCTCCTGAACGAAACAGGAGGGATTTTCATGACGAGACATTTTTCAATTCCAGCGGCAGTCGCAATTCTTCTGGCGTCGACCGCCGCTATTGCCCATTCCGAGCCGGTGTTCAACCGCATCGCCTCCTTTGCGGTTGCCGACAACACGCCCGCTGACGTCGACGCCAAGTCGGTGACCTCAGCCGAAATCATCGCCGCGACGGAAGACGGCAATACGCTGGTCTACACGTCGAGCCCGCTGAAGGCAGTCGGCCTGATCGACATCACCGATGCCAGGGCCCCGAAGGCGCTCGGTTCGGTCATGCTCGATGGCGAACCGACCTCGGTCGCCATCATCGGCGGCATGGCGCTGGTCGCCGTCAACACCGGGAAGGACAAGCAGCATCCGACCGGCAATCTCGAGACCGTCGACCTCGCGACCAAGAAGGTCGAGGCGACCTGCGATCTCGGCGGCCAGCCCGATTCGATATCGATCTCCAAGGACAAGACCATTGCCGCGATCGCGATCGAGAACGAACGCGATGAAGAATTGAACGACGGCAAGATCCCGCAGATGCCGGCCGGCGATCTGGTGATCGTGCCGATCAGGGATGGCGCCGCCGATTGCGCCGCCATCAAGCATGTCGATCTCAAGGGTATCGCTGGCGTCGCGGCGGAAGATCCGGAGCCGGAATTCGTCGCGATCAATTCCAATAACGAGATCGCGCTGACGCTGCAGGAAAACAACGAGATCGTCATCATCGACGGCAATACCGGCACGGTGAAGACTCACTTCTCCGCCGGCAAGACAGACTTATCGGGTATCGACGCCACCACCGATGGCGCGCTGGATTTCTCCGAGAAACAGGAAGGCGTGCTCCGCGAGCCCGACGCCGTGAAATGGCTGGATGACAACCGCATCATCGTTGCCAATGAGGGCGATTATGAAGGCGGCAGCCGTGGCTTCACCATTTTCGATACGACGGGCAAGGTTCTTTATGAATCGGGCGCCTCGCTCGAACAGGCGAACGCCCGCATCGGCCATTTCCCGGAAAACCGCGCCGGCAAGAAGGGCGTCGAGCCCGAGGGTCTCGAAACGGCCGAGATCGATGGCAAGAAGTATTTCATGGTTCTCTCCGAGCGAGCCTCCGTCGCGGCAGTTTATGAGGATACCGGCGCCGAACCGCGCCTCGTCCAGCTTCTGCCGTCGGGTGTTTCACCGGAAGGCGCGGTGGCGATCCCGTCGCGCAAGCTGCTCGCCACCGCCAACGAAGTCGATCTGATCGAGGACGGCGGCGCTCGCTCGCATGTCATGCTCTATGAGATGAGCGACGCCAAGCCCGCCTATCCGCAGATCGTCTCTGAGGACAAGGATGGCGAGATCATCGGCTGGGGCGCGCTCTCCGGCCTCGCCGCCGTGCCTGACAAGCCCGGCCAGCTCTATGCCGTGACCGACTCGGTCTATAGCGGCCAGCCCTCGATCCTCACCATCGACGCAACGCAGACGCCAGCCGTGATATCAGACAAGCTTGTCGTCAAGCGCGACGGCCAGCCGGCTCAGAAGCTCGATATCGAAGGCATCGCCACCGATGGCGACGGTGGCTTCTGGCTCGCCTCCGAAGGCAATTCGGAAAAGCTCGTGCCGCATGCGCTCTACCATGTGAACGGCAAGGGCAAGATCAAGGAAGAGATCGCACTCCCCGCAGAGCTCCTGGCCAATGAAACCCGCTTCGGCTTCGAGGGCATCGCCGTCGACGGCAAGGGCGACGACATGGTTCTGTGGATGGCCATGCAGCGCGAGTGGAAGGATGACCCCAAGGGCTTCGTCAAGCTCGTCTCCTACAAGCCTTCGACCAAGGAATGGGGCGCCGTGCGCTATCCGCTCGAAGCAGCCGGCGATGGCTGGGTCGGCCTCTCGGAAATCGCCTTCCATGATGGCTACGCCTACATTATCGAGCGCGACAACCTCATCGGCAAGGACGCCAAGCTCAAGAAGCTTTATCGCGTGGCGCTTTCCGAACTGAAGTCGGCCAAGCTCGGCGGCGAACTGCCTGTCATCAAGAAGGAAGAAGTCCGCGACTTCGTTCCCGACCTCAAGGCGCTCAACGGCTATGTCGTCGACAAGCTCGAAGGCTTTGCTTTCGATGCCTCGGGCAAGGCCTATGCGGTCACCGACAATGACGGCGTGAAGGACTCCTCGGGCGAAACGCTGTTCTTCCCGGTCGATATCAAGGGCACGAACTGAGATCTGACGAATAGTTGAAGGGGCCGGATGGCGACATCCGGCCCTCGCCATTACAGCATGCCGCATTGTCAATTGCTGTCGATCGGGCTAAACCCGTCCCGGAAACCCGGGATCTGGCATGACGGCTAAGTGGAACATGGCAATGGCATCGCTGCGCATTCTGTGCGCGATGCTGCTCGTGTCCGCCGGTCTGGCGCATCAGCCCGTCGCGGCCAAACCGTTGCAAGTGCAGGATCTGGCGATCTATGTCCTGCCCGATGGCAGCGTCGCGGACCTCTGCGTGCCGGGAGGCGATGGCCAGTCTGGCAAGATCACGTGGCATGGCTGCGAAGCCTGCCGCATCGCATCCGGCATCCTCATTCCCGCGCCGCCCGTCGAGGCGGCAGCAATCGAGCGGCAGGAGATCGCAGCCGACTTCAAGTCGCTGGAATCCCTGCCGATCACCGTATCTTTCGGACCCGGTGCCTCTCCGCGCGGGCCACCTGAATTCCTCGTTTGATCGCACGCGCAACCTCGCGCGAAGAATCCCGATGAATTCTGAAAGGCAAATCCATGCATATCGCAAATCGCGTGATCGTCACGCTTATCGCACTCATCCTCTCCACTACCCCAGTGTTCGCACACGACTACAAGGCCGGCGATCTTGAGATCCGCCATCCCTGGTCCAAGGCGATGAACCCCGGCGCCAAGACGGGCGGCGGCTTCATGACGATCACCAATCACGGCACCGAACCGGACCGGCTGATCAAGATCTCGTCGGATGTCGCGGACCTGATCCAGGTCCATGAAATGAAGGTCGACAACGGCATGATGACGATGGGTGAAGTTCCCGGCGGCCTCGAAATCGCCCCCGGCGCGACCGTCGAACTCACGCCCGGCGCCATCCACGTCATGTTCATGAGCGTCAAGCAGCCCTTCAAGGAAGGCGAGAAGATCAAGGCCGTGCTGACCTTCGAAAAGGCCGGTGACGTCGAGGTCGAGTTCAAGGTCGAACCCGCCAACAAGGGCGACGACGGCCACGACATGAAGAACATGAAGATGTGAATGCGAAAGGGCCGCCCACGAGGCGGCCCTTTCAATTCTGTGGTTGCCGGTTAGAGCTGGCCGAGCAGCGTCGCGGCGCCAGAGACCTCGGCCTGCCCCGGCACGGTCTCGATGTTGAACTGGGTGACCTTGCCGTCCTCGATCAGCATGGAGTAGCGCTTCGAGCGGATACCCATGCCGTTCATCTCGTTTTCAAGCCCGATGGCCTTGGTGAAGATGGCGGAGCCGTCGGCGAGGAAGCGGATCTTGCCTTCGCCACCCGACGCCTTGGCCCAGGCCTGCATCACGTGATGGTCGTTGACCGACAGCACAACGATCTCGTCGACGCCCTTGGCGAAGAAGCTATCGCGGTTTTCCAGGAAGCCCGGCAGGTGGTTGAGCGAACAGGTGGGCGTGAACGCGCCCGGTACCGCGAAGAGCACGATCTTGCGGCCCTTCAAAAATTCCTGGAGGTCGATATCGGTGACACCTTCCGATGTCTTTTCCTTGAGCGTGGCGGCGGGCAATGTGTCGCCGATGGCAATGGTCATGCTGGTATTCTCCCGACGTGATGAAATTCTGGCTGTGGAATATCGCTGCGGCTATTTCAGCGCAAGGGTTGCTTCGATGGCCCGGCCACCTGATTTGACGAGCATGGTGATCGTACGCTCCGCCTGTGCCTTGTCGCTGATGACGGGGATGCGGATGTGAGCGATTTTGTCCATCCCGGCATCGATCTCCACCTTGCCCAGCCGCAGACCCGGCGGCGCCACGATTGCAACCTGCGGTGCTTCGGCGCCGGGCAACGTGATCTCTGCTTCAATCATCTTGCTGTCAGCCGAGAAATGCAGATTCCTGATCTCGAAATCCTTCCCCGGCTTTTCGGGAAGAGCTGACTGCGCAAGCTGCAACTGCATGAATTCCTCGCCTTCCGGTTGGCCAGGTTTCAGCGGCATGGAAAAGTTCGTCATGAAGGGCAGGCACACCTTCTCGCAGATGCCGACGATCGCATTGAGATTGATCGTGGAAGGCGCGTCAGGCAGTGGCTTCGCGAATTCCACGATCAGGCTGACGGGCTGATGGTAACCGACGAAGCGGCCGCCATCGTCATTGCCGATCTCCGGCACCGGAAATGAAACCGACCGAAGCACCAGATTGATCGACCCAGTGAAATCGAGCTGCGGCGGCATGCCGGCATCGCCCGGGTCGCGCCAATAGGTCTTCCAGCCGGGCTTCGGTTCGATTTGCAGAAGAGCGAGGATCGCGTCGTTGCGTGGCTGCGAGATCGCCACGAGCCGCATCCGGCCACCCTCGGATTCCGCCCATTCGCTCATCGCCGCTTGCGCTGCCGGCGGCAGCCAGCTCAAAGCCGCGAGCACGGCAAACAGGACGGCTCTAAAAAGGTTTTTCAATTCATGCACTTCCCGGTTTCCGGCCATTCACATCCGGCGAATGCCAGCGTGCTGCCATGACTCTCATACGAAAAAAGCCGGCCCGACGCATCTTCGTCCTTTTCATTTCACCGCGAATTGATAGGCTGTGAGCCATGGTCGATATCCAGACTTTGAAGAGCAAAGGCGAGCGCGGCTTTCTTGACGGTCAGTTCCTGATCGCCATGCCGGGGATGCCCGACGGCAATTTCTCCCGCGCCGTGGTCTATATCTGCGCCCATTCCAGCGATGGCGCGATGGGCTTCATCATCAATCAGCCGCAGCAGTTGAGCTTCGTCGATATCCTGCGCCATCTCAAAATCGTCGCCGACGAGGATGCGATCCTGCTTCCCGACGAGACGCGTGATTTTCCGATCCAGAAGGGCGGCCCGGTCGAATCCGGCCGTGGCTTCGTGCTCCACACCGATGATTACCTCACCCAGTCTTCGATCCCGGTCAGCGACGAGATCTGCCTCACCGCCACCGTCGATATCATCCGCGCCATGTCGCGGGGCAGGGGGCCGAAGAAGGCCTCGCTGCTGCTCGGCTATGCCGGCTGGGGTGCGGGCCAGATCGAGAGCGAAATCGCCAACAACGGCTGGCTTAGCTGCCCGGCGGATGAGAGCCTGATTTTCGACCATGGGCTGGATGACAAGTACGATCGCGCGCTGGCTCTGATGGGCATCCATCCGGCGATGCTGTCGATGCAGGCGGGGCATGGGTGATATCTGTGGGTGAGGGGTGATCCCGGTTACCCCCGCTTCAACAACGGAAACCGCTCCCGCAACAACCTCTGCACCGAATCCGAACCGATCGGCGGGCCGAAGAAGAAACTCTGGCCGTACTGGCAGCCCATCTGGCCGAGCTTGAGGGCGTCTTCCTCGCTCTCGATGCCCTCCGCCACCAGCGCCATGCCGAGTTCACTGGCCATCGAGACGATCGAGCGCAGCAGCACGTCGCGCTTCTCGCTGGTGTCGCGCACCAGTGATTTGTCGATCTTGATCGTGTCGAAGGGAAAGCGGGTGATATAGCCGAGCGACGAGAATCCGGTGCCGAAATCGTCGATCGCCAGGCCCACGCCCGCCTCGCGGAGTTTCTCGAGTATCAGCCGCGACTGCTCGGGATTTTCCATCACGATCGTTTCGGTCAATTCGAGCTTCAGCCGTTCAGGCGGGCAATCGGAATGGGCGAGCGCCCGTCGCACATCCTCGGCGAGGTTCGAATTGATCAACTGCGAACTCGACACGTTGACCGACATGAAGAACGGAATGTCGCCCATCTGGGCAAGCCAGATCGAAAGGTCCGCCGTGGCGCGCTCAATGGCGAACAGGCCGAGTTCGGAAATGAAATTCGAGCTTTCCGCAAGCGGAATGAATTCGGTCGGCGGGATGTTGCCGCGGCGCGGATGATCCCATCGCATCAGCGCCTCGAAGCCGGCGATCTCGGCGTCATCCAGCCGCACGATCGGCTGGTAGACCATCGATATTTCCTTGCGCTCGATGGCGCGGCGGAGATCGGATTCGAGCTGCAACCGGTCGGAAACCGCCATGCGGAACGATGGTTGGAACGGCTCGACCTTGTCGCCGCCGGATTTCTTGGCGCGATACATGGCAAGCTCGGCATCGTTGAGCAGGCCTTCGCCATTCACTGTCGGATCGGTCCAGGACACGATGCCGATCGAGGCCGTCAGGATGAACTCCTCGTTGGCGAAGTTGAGCGGCACGGAGATCGCCTTGGCCACCGCATCGGCGAAATCGGCGATGCGGGCCGGATCGGTCTCCGAGGTCAGGATGACACCGAACTCATCACCCGCCAGACGGCCGAGCGTATCCTGTGGCTTGAGCAGCCGGCGCAGTCTGCGGGTCAACGCGATCAGGATATTGTCGCCGGCCGCGATGCCGAGGGAATCGTTGACCTGCTTGTAGCGGTCGATATCGATGGTCAGCACCGTCGGTCGCATATTCTCGTCGGCGGCACCCAGCGCCAGCAGCGATTGCAGCCGGTCGAGGAAGAGCTGGCGGTTCGGCAGGCCGGTGAGGTTGTCGTTGAGCGCATCGCTGAGCAGGCGGTCGACGATGTTCTTCTGCTCGGTCACGTCCTCGACGATGCCGACGCAGCGGCTGATCTCGCCATTGCCTGATAGCACCGGCCGGGCTCGGATAGAGAGCCAGTGATACTGGCCGTCCTCGGCGCGTAGCCGGAAATCGTGGGAGAGACGTCCGCGCTTCTGGGCGAGCAAAATGTCCAGCGTCGCTCGGAAACGGTCGCGGTCATCGGGATGCAGCCGTGGCAGCCAGTTGCGCGCCGGGCCATGCAGCGCACCGGGCACCGCGCCGAGCTTGAGCGCGATATCGGGAATAGTCATCACCCGGTCACGCGCCACGTCCCAGTCCCAGATCGTATCGCCGGAGCCGGTCAGCGCCAGCGACTGCCGTTCGAGGTCGGAGAACAAGCCCTGCTGGTAGGCGCCGCCGGCGAAAGCATGCTGCATCACCGTAAAGCCGATCAGCAACACGATCAGCACCAGGCCGAAGGCCAGCGCCGGCTGCACGATATCGTTGTCAAGCTGGCCGGTAATGGCCAGCCAGGCGCCGAACATCCAGGCGATGATGACCAGCCAGGAGGGGATCAGCAGGATGGCGCGGTCATAACGATTGAAGCCGAGAAAGACGATCAGCAGGATGCCGACCCCGGCAGTCAGCGCAAAGGAGACGCGCGCAATGCCCGAGGCGATCGACGGATCATAGATCGCCACCCCGAACAGCGTGCCGAGGCCGAGCACCCAGGCGAGCGTCGCATAGGCGAGGTTGGCATGCCATCGGCTGAGATTGAGGTAGGTGAAGAGGAAGATCACCAGGCCCGAGGCCAGCGCCACTTCCGCGCCCGCCCGCCATATTCGCTCGTCGAGCGTATTGCGCCCGAAAAGCTGCTCGAGGAAGCCGAAATCGACGCAGACATAGGCCAGCACCGCCCACGCAAGCGCCGCCGTGGCCGGCAGCATCGACGTGCCCTTGATGACGAAGAGATTGGTCAGGAACACCGCGAGCAGCCCGGCGATGCCGAGCACGATGCCGCGATAGAGCGTGAACGCGTTGACCGTGTCCTTGTAGGTCTCCGGCTCCCAGAGATAGAGCTGCGGCAGTTGCGGCGAATTGATCTCGGCGACAAATGTGATCACCGCGCCCGGATTGAGCGTGATCGAGAACACATCCGCATCGTTTGACGGCACGCGGTCGAGCGCGAAGCCTTCGCTCGGCGTGATCGAAATGATGCGATCGGAACCCAGGTCCGGCCAGAAGATCTTGGAATTCACCAGCCGGTAATGCGGAGCGACGATCAGCCGTTCGAGCTGCTCGTCCGAGACATTGGCGAGCGCGAACACCGCCCAGTCGCCATTATGGTTCTGTGAGCTCGCGCGCACTTCGATACGGCGTACGATGCCATCGGTGCCAGCGGCCGTCGAGACCTGGAATGCCTCGCCCTGGCCGGCATAGATCTCGGCGATCGCGGTGAGATCGAGCGCCTTGTCCTCGCGCGAGATTTTCACGGGTTCGAGCGCCATGGCACTCATGGGTGCAAGCATCATGACGAAAAACAGCAGCATGCCAAGGCATGCGCCAAACCGGCCCCGGCCGGAGGCTTGCTGCTTCCAAAATTCCAACATCAAATGCCTGGTTTCCCGATTTTATTATAGTTGCCGGCAATCAGGGCATAGAGAACGTGGTCTCTCCACTCCCCCCTGATCTTCAGAAATTCCTTCATATAGCCTTCACGTTGAAATCCGGCTTTTTCAAGCAGCCGGATCGAACGGTCGTTCTCCGGAATACAGGCTGCCTCGATCCGGTGCAAGGCAAGCTGGTTGAAGATGTAGTGTATGGCGATCGTGAGGCCCGCGGTCATATGCCCCTGGCCGGCGAAGCGTTCGCCCATCCAGTAGCCGATCATGCAGGATTGGGAGGCCCCGCGTCGGATATGGCCGATCGTCAATCCACCGATCAACTGGTGATCGCTTCGCGAGAACAGGAAGAGCGGTACGGCGACGCCCGAGGCGAATTCCTGGGCGGAGCGGATGACGCGTGCCCGAAAGCTGCTTTCGGTCAGCCCGTCATGTTCCCAGCTTGGTTCCCATCGTTCGAGGAAGAGCCGGCTGTCACTGCGCAGCGCATACCAGGCACGATAGTCGGAATTTCGCGGCAGCCGGAAGTAATGGTTCTGGCCCGATATCTCTTCCGGTATGCTTCCCTTCGACAAGAAACCGAAGACTGATCTTGCCATGCCCGCCGCCTGGAATTGCCGGTTATTCTGCCGCCGTCTTGTGTCCCGGGTTCGAGCCGCCGTTCAGCAGATGTGATATTTCCTCCATCGAGGCAAGTTCGTCAACCGGGCCGATCGCCGAGAGCGTCGGGGTGGTGCCGAAGAACAGTCGTCCCGCGAGATCGGTCAGCCGGCCGGTGGTGATGCCGGACAGGCGCTCCATCAGTTCGGTGTTCGAGATCGGGCGGCCGTAGAGCATCATCTGGCGCGCGATCTGGCCGGCGCGTGCTGCGGGGCTTTCCTGGCCCATGAGAAGCTGAGCACGGATCTGGGCTCGGGCGCGGTCGATTTCCTCCTGCCGGATTTCCTCCGACGATTTGCGAAGCTCGTCGACGATGACAGGGATCAGTTCGGGCAGGTTTTCGCTACCAGTCGCCGCATGGATGCCGAAAATGCCAGTGTCCGAGAACCCCCAATGGAAGGCATAGACCGAATAGCAGAGGCCGCGATGTTCGCGCACTTCCTGGAACAGCCGCGACGACATGCCGCCGCCCAGCACGTTGGCGAGGATCTGCGAACAGTAGAAATCGCGGGCATGATAGGCCTTGCCCTCGAAGCCGAACAGCAGCTGCGTGTCCATCAGGTCGCGGGATTCGCGCACCTCGCCGCCATTGTACCGAGCGGGTTCGATGATCTGTGCAAAGGGGGATGTCGTCGGTAGTCCGGCGAAGCGCTTCTCGACCTCGCGCACGAACTCGTCGTGCTTCACGGCGCCGGCGGCGACGATATACATGCGCTCGGCGAGATAATTGCGCGAGAGATAGCGGCGGATCTGGTTCGGCGCGAAGGACATGACCGATTCAGGCGTGCCGAGAATGGACCTGCCGATCGTCTGGCCCTGGAAGGCGACTTCAGAGAACTTGTCGAAGACGATGTCGTCTGGCGTGTCGTTCGCCGCGCCGATTTCCTGAAGGATGACGCTCTTTTCGCGCTCGAGTTCTTCCTCGTCGAAGGCGGACTCGATGAGGATGTCGGCCAGGATATCGACTGCAAGCGGCACATCGTCCCGCAGAACGCGCGCATAATAGGACGTGGATTCAGTGGAGGTGGCGGCATTGACTTCGCCGCCGACATTTTCGATCTGCTCGGCGATATCGCGCGCCGTACGCCGGGCAGTGCCCTTGAACGCCATGTGCTCGAGAAGGTGAGCGATACCGTGCTCGTCCTCGGCCTCGTTGCGGGATCCCGACTTCACCCAGGCGCCGAGAGCAACGCTCTCCAGATGCGGCATGGTTTCTGTCACGACGGTGAGCCCCGAGGGGAGCGTGGTTACTTCAACATTCATCGCTTACCAAAAGGCGCCCCGGTCAGTTCCCGATCCGGGCATGATGGGCGATGAAGTCTTCCACCGTCTTAATGTCCGCATCCAGCACTTCGAAGCGCTCCTCCCTTTGCATTAATCCGTCCAGCCACGATGGCAAGGCTGGATCAATACCGCAAGCATTTTTCACTGCCAAGGGAAATTTTGCCGGGTGCGCCGTGGCGAGCGTCACCATCGGAGCGTTGGATTTCTCGAATTTCTTTGCGATGGCGACGCCGATTGCGGTGTGCGGGTCGAGCAGGTAGCCGGTCTCGGCGAGCACGCCCTTGATCGTTTTCGCCACGTCCTTCTCGCTGACGCGGCCGGCCTTGAAGTCGCGTGAAATGGCTTTGAGCGCATGCTTCTCGATCTCGAAGGCACCCGATTGCTTGAGCCCGTCCATGGCGATCCTGACCTTGGATGGATCACGGTCGTAGGCCTCGAACAGCAGCCGCTCGAAGTTCGACGAGATCTGGATGTCCATCGACGGCGAGGTGGTGGCCTTGACGCCCTTCATCTCATAGCGGCCGGTCTTCAGCGTACGGGCCACGATGTCGTTTTCGTTGGTCGCGACCACCAGCTTTGCGATCGGCAGGCCCATGCGCTTGGCCGCGTAGCCCGCGAAAATATCGCCGAAATTGCCGGTCGGCACCGTAAAGGACACCTTACGGTCCGGACCGCCAAGCGAGATCGCAGCCGTGAAATAATAAACGATCTGCGCCATGATGCGCGCCCAGTTGATCGAGTTGACGCCAGCGAGCTGCATCCGGTCGCGGAATCCGAGATCGTTGAACATCGCCTTCACCAGGTTCTGGCAATCGTCGAACGTGCCCTTGATGGCAATGGCATGGACATTGGCATGTGATGTCGTCGTCATCTGCCGCTGCTGTACCGGCGACACCTTCTCATGTGGAAACAGGATGAAGAGATCGGTGCGCTCGCGGCCGCCGAAGGCATCGATTGCTGCGCCACCCGTGTCGCCCGAAGTCGCGCCGACGATGGTCGAACGTTCGTTGCGCGCGGCGAGCGTGTGGTCCATCAGGCGGGCGAGCAACTGCATCGCGACGTCCTTGAAGGCGAGCGTGGTGCCATGGAAGAGTTCGAGAATGTAGGAATTCGGCCCGCTCTGCACCAGCGGGGCGATCGCCGGATGCTTGAACGTGGCATAGGCCTCGTCGATCATCGCCTTGAGATCGGCCTCGGAAATGTCCTTGCCGGCGAAGGGCGTCAGCACCGCGAGCGCGATATCCTGGTAGCTCTTGCCGCGCAGCGCCCGGATTTCCTTCTTCGAGAAATGCGGCCATTCCTTCGGCACATAAAGCCCGCCGTCTCGCGCCAGACCCGTCAGCAGGGCGTCGGAAAAACCAAGCTCAGGGGCCTCGCCCCGGGTCGAAACATAGCGCACGTCAACACCTCGAAGTCAGAATCTGCGGTTGAACAGTCCTATCATCGCGCAGCAAATCGGGGTGTTCCGAATGCGTCCGTACGACCCGTGTTATTGCCTCGATTGCAAAACTGCTCAGCCCATGTCGAGGCTCTATAGACCGATCCGCCAAGTGTTGAAAAGGTCGGATCGGTGCAATCTGTCAGAGATCGAAATGCCTTTCCCGCAACGCAATGACCGAGCTGAACTCGATGACGAGATCCGCCGCTCCGCCGCCATCGGTGTCGCCGTAGACAAAGGTTCGCCCGCCGCTTTCCTCAATGCGCAATTCGCCAGCCTTGCCGCTGAACGCATCGGTCCCGATAAAAGCAAAAGCCTGGTTGCCGCGCTTGTTCTCGTTTGCGTCGATGAAACTGATATCGATCCGGTCGCGGTCCCTGACGGAGAAATCCATGATCGTGGCGTGATCCGGCACCGTCGGTTGCGTGGAACTGGCTCGGCGGAACGTAAATACATCCGCGCCATCGCCGCCCATAAGCGTATCGGCTCCCCGGCCGCTCATAATACGGTCATCTCCACCGCCGCCGTCAATCGTGGCATTGCCCAGCCAGTTGTAAAGTCTGTCATTGCCGTCGCCGCCACGAATGATATCGTCGCCGAAGCCTCCACTGATGAAATCGTTTCCGCCGCGACCGATTAGTTCGTCGTTTAATGCCGTTCCCCTGAGACTGTCGCCTTTCGAATTGCCCTCGATCACATTGGTCTCGACATCGATGGAGATGATATCGACATCGACCTTGGCGCCGCCGGTGCCGGTATTGCCGAGATCGCTGGTAGTCATTGAAATCGAAATGGCACCAGTGTTGTCGGAGACGATCTCCAAGCCGTCCAGCGCTGCATTGATGTCGGCGATGGTACCCGCAAATGTGAACGACGTATCCGCCACCCCATCTCCAAGGGTGAAGCTCAGTCCTGTCGTTTGCGACAACGTCATTGCTCCGGCGGATGCGCTCAGCGTCACCTCCACATCCGCCGCTCCCGCATCCAGGTCGCTGAGGGCCAAGGAATTCCCTGTTGCCGCCGAGAATACGAGCGCGTTGTTGCGAAGTGCGTGCTGCGCGCCCGGCACGGCATTGACCGGGGCGACGTTCCCATTCGTGCCGTTGATCGTGATGGTGACGTTCGAAATCGCCATGCCGCCCCGGCCGTCGCCGATTGAGTAACCGATTGTCTCGGTGAGCGTCTCGCCTTCATCGAGTGCGCGGATTGCCGGTTGGGCGGAGTCGAACGTGTAAGTGTAGGATCCGTCGCTGAGGTTTACATTGATCACACCATACTGGGCGACTTCCACGGCAATCAACTGGACAGTGTCCCCGTCGATATCGCTGTCGTTCGTCAGAAGGTCGCCCGTGATTGAGACGCTGCCGTCCGATTCCCGCGCCGAGTTCACGTCAGCGACAGCAAACGGCGCGCGGTTATCCGTCGACCCGTTGATGGTGATTGCCAAGCTGGACGATGCAGTGCCACCATGGCCGTCGCTGACATTGTAGCCGAATGAATCGCTCAGCGACTGGCCATTGTTCAGGGCATTGACGGCAGGGTTGCTGTTGTCGAGCGTGTATGTATAGGAGCCATCCGCATGGATCACCAGCACGCCATAGGCGAGCGTGAACGTGCCGGCGTTGGTGACCGACAGCGTATTCCCGTCCGGATCGCTGTCATTGGTCAGCACGTTGCCCATGATGGGATTGGGGGTCGTGTCCTCCATGACCGAATTGACATCGGCGGTCGCCACCGGCGCCCGGTTGTCGGTCGTGCCGTTGATGGTGATCGTAAGCGAGGATGCCGCAGTGCCACCATGCCCGTCGCTGACATTGTAGGTGAATGAATCGCTCAGCGTCTGGCCATTGTTGAGGGCATTGACGGCAGGGTTTGTGTTGTCGAGCGTATAGGTGTAGGTGCCATTGGCATTGATCACCAACGAGCCATGGCCCAGGTTGAACGTGCCGGCATTTGTCACGGACAAGGCATGGCCGTCCGGATCGCTATCACTGGTCAGAACATTGCCCGTGACGGGATTGGGCGGAGTGTCTTCCTTGATCGAGTTGACGTCGGCAACAGCTATGGGCGCGCCGTTGTCGGTCGTCCCGTTGATGGTGAGCGTCAGCGTCGAGGATGCGGTGCCGCCAAAGCCGTCACTTACCGAATAGTTGAAAGTCTCCGTCAGGAACTGACCCGCACTGAGCGCATTGACCGCGGGATTGGAGTTATTGAGCGTGTAGGCGTAACCTCCATTGGAGTTCATCACCAACGTGCCGTAATTAAGGTTGAAGGTGCCGCCATTGGTAACAGCCAGCGTGTCGTTGCTGTCGGGATCGCTGTCATTGGCCAGCACGTTGCCCATGACCGGGTTTGGGGCGGTGTCTTCCGTGATTGAATTCGTGTCGGCTGCCAGCGACGGCATTTGATTTACGGACGTTCCCTGAACTGTAATGGTGAGGGACGCAAAGTCGCCGCTGACGTTGTAGATAAAGATATCCGTCAGTGTCTGGCCGTTGTTGAGCGCGTCGACCGCAGGAAGGCCGTTGTCGAGCGTGTATATGAATGTTCCGTCGGCATTCAGCACCAAGGTGCCGTAGTTCATCGGAAATGTGCCGAAGCTGGTAACCGTTACCGGGCTGCCATCAAAAGAGATATCGTTCAGTACGACGTTGCCGCTAACGGTATTTGGTACGGCGTCTTCCTTGACGGAGACGTCGTCATTATTTGCGTCGGCCATAGAATCCCCCGGTTAGACAGCACAATTAAATGAAATTTTTGTATTTCAAGCAGGGATATGCTCGCAAACTCGTGCGGCGGTCAATACATACGAATGAATCAGGGTAAATGGGCCTGCGGGATGCCCGCGCACCCTTCGAATCTTTCAGCTGACCAATCGATTTTTTGTTTTGCTGCTGATATAGACCGATCACCGGGGGCCATGAAAAGGCCCGAATTCACGACTGAATGCTGTTGGCTGGATCTTTGGCCGCAGCCGAGACTATATGGGGTGGCGTAGACGTGTCTGGCAAATTTCTTCGTACTGTTGCATCATTCGGCTTGCTGGCCGGCCTCGCTGCCTGCAGTGCCACCGACACGGGTGGCATGTTCTCGAGCGTCAAGAAAAGCGACACCGCCGGCAACGATCCGAAAATGGTCGTCATGCAGGGCGCCTGCCCGCAGGTCTATCTCCGCGAGGGTACGGCGGTCTACACCCAGTACGCCAAGGGCGTGAAGAAGAATGTCCAGGGCTTGGCCGATCCCAACAAGCTGGTGATCCAGGCCACTCTCGACGCCACCACCCGCCAATGCAGGCAGACCGATCAGGGGCTCGTCGTCACCGTGGTCGTCCGCGGCCGTGTCATCACAGGCCCGGAAGGCAAGGATGGTACCTATTCGCTGCCGATCCGGGTTGCCGCCACCGATGGCGACCAGACGCTCTATTCCGAACTCACCCCGTTCCAGGTGACGATCCCACCGGGCCAGGGCAACGCGCAGTTCATCTTCACCAAGGAGAATGTCGTGTTGTCCGCTCCCGCGAGTGGCCTGACGCGCCTCTTCGCCGGCATCGACGAAGGCCCGTATAATACGAAGTGAGGTTTGGGGACTGGGTGCCGCGCGGCACCGTTAAACCATTAGACCAGTTCGTTGAAGTTCTTCAGCGCTTCCACCATCTCAGGCAATTCCACCATGCGCGAGATCACGGTCTCGGCGCCTGCATCCGTCAGCCGGTCGGCATGGGTCGGATAGGTGTGCGAACCGCCGGTAAACCCGATCACCCGCATGCCGGCGGCGCGCGCCGCATGCACGCCATGCACCGAATCCTCGATCACCAGGCAGCGTGAAGGATCGACGCCGAACTGCTTGGCGCCGAAAAGGTAGATGTCCGGCTTCGGCTTGGTCCGGTCCGGACCCAGGTCCTTCGCGGAATAGATATGCCCCTGGAAGAACGGCTTGAGGCCAACCTTGGTCAGCATCAGGTCCAGCCGATGCGAAGACGAGTTGGAGCAGATGCAGCGCTGTTCGGTGATCTTGGCCAGCGCATAGCGCACGCCTTCGATCATCTTGACACGGCGAAGGAGCGCGGCGTCGAGCAGCTTTTCGGATTTGTCGAGAAGCTGGGCCGAGACCGGAATATCGGCCTCCTGCTCGATCGTCAGCAGAATGCTCTTCCAGTCCATGCCCGCAAAGCGGATGCACATGTCTTCCGCCGTGATGTCGAAGCCCGAATCCCGCAACAGCTTGGATTCCACCTCGGCGGCAATGATTTCGGAATCGACGAGCACGCCGTCGCAATCAAAAAGGATCAGGTCAAAACCGGGCATATAATTTGTTCTCGTGGGGGAGGGAGTGTTTTCGGTTGGGTACACGATTAGGGCCGAAGTGACAATGCCGGATGGCGCATGGCCGCTATGTGCTGGTATTGCCAGCAGAGGCAGCTATGCGGCGATCTCGCCAACCAGCGCGCCGGCGGGGATGCCCCATGCTTTACTGATCTTGCGGATTTGATCGAGGTTGATCTCACGACGCCCATTGAGAAGATCGGCTACGCGAGACTTCGATCCGACGATCTCGATAAGGTCCGCCCGACTATAGTTGTTGGCGGCCATGATGGATTTCAGGACATCAACGGGTGCCGCGCGTGGGATTTCGTAGTGCTTCGATTCATACTGCTCGATCAGCAGCACGAGTGCATCGAAATGTGCGGCTTCCGGTGTATTTTCGGCGGGTTCTGTGTCGAAATACGGCCGCACAGCCTTCAGCGCAGCCTGATATTCCGCTTCGCTCTGCAAAGTACGCAGCATGGAAAAATCCAACATTGAGCTTTCCTTACACTATAAATCTACCACCTTGACCTTGTCGTACTCGGCGTGAGTACCGACGAAAAGAATGAAAATGCGCTTCGTTCGGTATCCTACCAAGCCCACAATGCGATACTTGTTTCCACCGACGTCAAAGACCACTTTCCCGTCTGCCACATAGTCGGCGGAGTTGAAGGTCTTCCTAAGTTCGCTGAAGTCCTTCCAATTCGCGTCTGAAGCGGTCGTGTGCCATTCCGTCATCGCCGCCTTGGCAACGTTTCGGGGCATTCCCGACGGCTGCCTTTCCCAAAATTGCACCAGGGCGGACTTGGCAATCACATTCATCGAATACTCGTATAGCAGGTTCCCAATATGGAAACAATAGTATCGCGATGAGACCGAGCTTTTGAAGATAGACGCGTTAGCTAATACTACACCCTCAACACAATCTTCCCGATATGATCGCTCGATTCCATCAGCCTGTGCGCTTCCACCACATCGGCGAAATCGAACACTTTGTGAATGACCGGCGCCACCTTTCCGGCTTCGATCAATGGCCAGACCTTTGCCTGAAGCTCATCGCGAATCTCGCGCTTCTCCTCCGCCGTGCGCGGCCGCATGGTCGAACCCATGATGTGCAGGCGCTTGACCATGATCGGCGCAAGATTGGCTTTCTCGGCAACAGCGCCGCCAAGCAGGGAGATGATCGAAAGCCTGCCGTCCCTTGCCAGCGAGGCGAGATTTTTTTCGAAATAGGCGGCGGCGATCATATCGAGGATGACGTTGACGCCACCTTTGGTTTCCGCCTTTATGACGGCGGCGAAGTCCTCGGTCTTGTAATTGATCGCATGCAGGGCGCCGAGCTTGCGGCATGCGTCGGCCTTTTCCTCGTTTCCGACGGTGGTGAACACCGTCGCGCCTATCGCCTTGGCAAGCTGGATGGCGGTCGTGCCGATGCCGCTCGATCCGCCATGGATCAGCACCGTCTCGCCGGCCCTCAGGCCCGCCATCATGAAGAGATTGGCCCAGACGGTGAAGAACGTCTCGGGCAGGGCGGCGGCACGGATCGCGTCATAGCCCTTCGGCCAGGCAAGCGCCTGTGTCGCCGGCACGGCGCAATATTCGGCATAGCCGCCGCCATTGGCCAATGCGCAGACCTTGTCGCCGACTTTGAAACCCTTCGTCTCCTGACCGAGTGCCACGACCTCGCCCGCGACTTCCAACCCGAGGATCGGGCTGGCCCCCGGCGGCGGCGGATAGCTGCCCTGTCGCTGGGCGACATCCGGCCGGTTGACGCCCGATGCCTCGACCCGGATCAGCAGGTCGCCAGGCTTGAGATCGGGAAGCGGGCCGGTGGCGAGTTTCATCGCATCGGGTGCGCCCGGCTGCGGCAGGTCGATGTAGCGCATCTCGGAGGGCAGGGCCATGTCATGCTCCATTCAGGTGAGCCTTGGAGATAGGCCAGATCTTCCGCGATTGAAAGGCCGGTCAGCTTTCCTCCGCTGCGCCGAACCGGGTGACACTGAGGCCATTGGCGCTTTGCTTGGCAAGAGTCTTCACATGCGCGATCTCGGCGCTGATCCGGTCGATATCGCTGATCACCACGCCCTGCGGCAGTTCCAGCACGCCGATCGAGCAGCGCATCAGCGGTATCTTCGCCTCGATGCCATCGCGGCCATGGCCGATAATATAGCCGTCCGCGCGCTCCTTGTCGCTGTAGAGCGTCATGACCTCCGAGGAGAAATCGTTGAGCAGCCGGCCGAGCGGATGCAGCATCTCCTCCTCGTCGATGCCCCTCAGCCCGACAAAGAAATCATCGCCGCCGATATGCCCGGTGAACTCGTTCTCATGAAAGAAATAGCGCCGCATCAGCGCCGCGAAGAGCGAGATCGCATGGTCGCCGGCGTGGAAGCCGTAGCGGTCGTTGAACGGCTTGAAATTGTCGAAGTCGCAATAGCAGAGATAGCGGATCTTGTCGGCATCCATGCAGGCATTCCTGAGGAAATTGACGATCGCGAGATTGCCCGGCAGGCCGGTCAGCGGGTTCTGGTCGAGTGCGGTCTTCAACTGCTTCTCGTTGAGAATGCGGATCAGCGAGGCGGCCGAAATCGTGCCGGAATAGCGCATGTTCTCGGTCAGCAGCACGCAGTGGCAGCCATCCATGTTGGCGAAGGCGGACACGAGATCCTGGGTGTCGGAGTCGAGGCTGATGATCGGCGCGTTCTTGACGAAATAGGAGACCGGCTTGAGGTAGTCCCGGTTCTTGAGCAGGTCGCGCCCGAAGGGATGATAGATGAATTCCTTGAGCTGCGATTCCTGGATGATGCCGCGCGGCTCGTTGGTGACGTTGAGCACCGGGAAGTAGCTGTTTTCCGGGTTCATCCGGAACATCTCGAAGACCTTCTCGATCGAGTCGTTCTCATAGACGAAGGGCAGATTCTCGATCTGCTTGCGGATCAGCAATTCGTCGAGCGAACTCGCCGATGTCCGGCTTCTCGAATGATCGCGCAGATGCGGGAAGCTCGAGCGCTGGTCGTCGACATTCACCGATGGTCGGGCGATGTAATAGCCCTGCACCATATCGACGCCGAATTCGCGGCAGGACAGGAACTCGGCCTCGGTCTCGACGCCCTCGGCGATGACGCGGATGCCGAGCGTATGGGCGATATTGACAATGTTCTTGACGAGATGCTGCTTGCGCGGTGCATCGCCGACGCCGGCGATGAAATGCCGGTCGATCTTGAGATAATCGACGGGATAGTCGCAGAGCAGCTTGAACTCGCCGCGGCCGACGCCGAAGTCGTCGATGGCAATCTTGAAGCCGGACCGGCGCATCTTGGCGATCAGTTCGCCGAATTCCGGCACGGCGGTGTTGTCAAAGCGCTCGGAGAGTTCGAAGCAAATCGAGGAGGGCGGAATGCCATGGGCCCGCAGATGACGGAGCAGCGCATCGATCAGCGCGCCGCCTTCCGGGATCAGCCGGACATCGAGATTGATAAAGAGCGTCGATGAGCGATAATCGGCAAGCGACGTGAATTTTGCCAGCGCACGGCCAGACATCATCTGGTCGAGGGTCGCGAGTTGTCCGGTCTCCGCCATCCGGTCGATCAGTTCGATCGGCGAGTTGAATCCTAACTGATCGTGGCCGCGCATAAGAGTCTCGTAGCCGAACACCGCCCCGGTGGTGATTTCGACGATCGGCTGAAAGGCGCAGTCAAGCACCGCCTTTCCGAGATTGAAGAGCTTTTCGCCTGCATAGCGGACGGGAAAAGCGATGCGTTCGGCGGCGGCAGGCATGATGGCTCCGATGAAAATGGATTGATCTATGGGCACCACACTTGCTTGAAATCTTTGACAAATCGTTCCGCTGGCATGAAACTTTTGTGACAGTGCGACGGCGCCGGGTATCTGTCGCAAACGGAATGAAGAAACGGGTGATCGAAGGCTGGATTTTCGCACGGAACAGGCTTTATTGCGTCCCACGACAAACAAATCGGAACCAACGGAAATGCCCGACCGTAAGCCCAATATTCTCGTCATCATGGTCGATCAGCTGAACGGCACTTTTTTCCCCGATGGCCCGGCCGATTTCCTGCATGCGCCGCATCTCAAGGCGCTTGCCCAGCGCGGCGCTCGTTTCCGCAACAATTACACATCGTCGCCGCTCTGTGCCCCGGCACGCGCATCCTTCATGGCCGGGCAGTTGCCGAGCCGCACGAAGGTCTATGACAATGCCGCCGAATATGTCTCCTCGATCCCGACCTTCGCGCATCATCTCCGCCGCGCTGGCTATTACACGGCGCTTTCGGGCAAGATGCATTTTGTCGGGCCGGACCAGTTGCACGGCTTCGAGGAGCGGCTGACGACCGATATCTACCCCGCCGATTTCGGCTGGACGCCGGATTACCGCAAGCCCGGCGAGCGCATCGACTGGTGGTACCACAATATGGGCTCGGTGACCGGCGCGGGCGTCGCCGAAATCACCAACCAGATGGAATATGACGACGAGGTCGCCTTCCTCGCCAACCAGAAGCTCTACCAGCTCAGCCGCGAAAACGACGATGCCGACCGCCGGCCCTGGTGCGTCACCGTCTCCTTCTCCCACCCGCACGACCCCTATGTGGCACGGCGCAAATTCTGGGATCTCTATGAAGGCCGCAACGAGCTGCTGCCGGAAGTGGGTGCGATACCCTTCGAAGAGCAGGACGCCCATTCCCAGCGCCTGATGCTCTCCTGCGATTACACGCAGTTCGACATAACCGAGGAGAACGTGGCCCGTGCCCGTCGCGGCTATTTCGCCAACATCTCCTATGTCGATGAGAAGGTCGGCGAGCTGGTCGATACGCTGACCCGCACCCGCATGCTCGACGACACCGTCATCATGTTTTGCTCCGACCATGGCGACATGCTGGGCGAGCGCGGCCTGTGGTTCAAGATGAGCTTCTTCGAAGGCTCGGCGCGCGTGCCGCTGATGATATCGGGCCCCGGCATCGAAAGCGGCCTGCACCGCGCGCCGGTCTCCAATCTCGATATCGCGCCGACACTCGCCGATCTGGCCGGCATTTCGATGGCCGAGATCATGCCCTGGACCGATGGCGAAAGCCTGGTGCCGATCATGCAAGGCGGCGAACGCACGGCCCCGGTGTTGATGGAATACGCTGCCGAAGGCTCCTACGCGCCGCTCGTCGGCATTCGCGAGGGCAAGTGGAAATATGTCCATTGCACGCTCGATCCCGACCAGCTGTTCGATCTCGATGCCGATCCACATGAGCTCAAAAATCTCGCGGCTGATCCGGCGCACGCCGCGACACTCGGCCATTTCCAGTCGACGGCACTCGCCCGCTGGGACATGGCGCGATTTGACGCAGAGGTTCGCGAAAGCCAGGCGCGCCGCTGGGTGGTCTACGAAGCACTTCGCAACGGGGCCTATTATCCCTGGGATCACCAGCCGCTGCAAAAGGCATCCGAGCGCTACATGCGCAACCATATGAATCTTGATAATCTCGAGGAATCAAAGCGTTATCCCCGCGGCGAGTGATTACTCGTCCGCCGAGCGAGTAATGTTTTGCCATCAAAGAGTCATTTTGCCGCAGCCGGGAAATCTGCCAAGTTCCGCCGCAATTGCGGCAGAATCTTCTCAATGTGGCAAGTGATGCGAAAGTAAACATTAAATATAAAACAGAATATAACAAGAACATGTGAAGTTTAATTAAGTTGATTTACTTTGCGGTGAGCGTAACTCTCTGCATCGGAAACGGGAATTGCCGGCACTTTTCAAACCATCGGTGCGACGCGACAGTTTCAGACGTTTCCATCCAGGCCAATGCACGAACCATCACATCACCTTCGTGCGGCCGATCAAGAGGACAACGCATATGCGCGCTCTTTTTGCTTCCGCAGTCATTCTTTCATCCATCGCAATGGTCCCCGCTGCTTTCGCGGCGAGCCAGTCGGTGACCGGCACCGTCAAGGCCTACCACGCCGGCAAATCGCTGACGCTCGCCAATGGCGATATGTTCCAGCTGCCTTCGAGCTTCAAGGATCCGGGCATCAGGACCGGCGAGAAGGTGAAAGTGGCCTATCAGAAGACAGGCAAGAATCTTCAGGCCGAGATGGTGACCATCGTTCGGTGACCTGATCCGGATTGCCGCGCATGGCTCCGGCCATGCGCGGTATCTTTCAACGGACAGGTTATCGTCGCAAATGGGACGGAATCTGACCTGCTAAAAAGGATGCGCAAGAGGCTTCACCCCTATATGTTCCAGACTTGATTAAATCCGGGAAAACCCCGGCAGGGGAGCATGATGCGCGCGCAGCCGAAAGCCAGCCATTTCATCGATGGCGACTATGTCGAGGATACCGCAGGCACGGTGTTCGAAAGCATCTATCCCGCCACAGGCGAGGTGATCGCCCGGTTGCATGCCGCGACCCCTGCAATTGTCGAAAAGGCCATCGCCTCGGCCAAGGCGGCACAGGTCGAATGGGCCAAAATGAGCCCCACCGCGCGCGGCCGCATCCTCAAGCGCGCCGCCGACATCATGCGCGTAAAGAACCGCGAACTCTCCCAACTCGAGACTCTGGATACCGGCAAGCCGATCCAGGAAACCATCGTCGCCGACCCGACCTCGGGAGCGGATGCGTTCGAATTCTTCGGTGGCGTGGCGGGCGCCGCGCTGAATGGCGAGCATATCCCCCTCGGCGCCGACTGGGCCTATACAAAGCGCATCCCGCTCGGCGTCTGCGTCGGCATCGGCGCCTGGAACTATCCCCAGCAGATCGCCTGCTGGAAGGGCGCCCCGGCGCTGATCTGCGGCAATGCCATGGTCTTCAAGCCGTCCGAGAACACGCCGCTCGGCGCGCTGAAGATCGCCGAAATCCTCATCGAGGCCGGCCTGCCCAAGGGTCTCTATAATGTCATCCAGGGCGACCGCACCACCGGCCCGATGCTGGTCAACCATCCCGATGTCAACAAGGTGTCGCTGACCGGATCGGTGCCGACCGGCCGCAAGGTGGCCGAAGCCGCCGCGGGACATCTCAAGCATGTGACAATGGAGCTCGGTGGCAAGTCGCCGCTGATCGTCTTCGATGACGCCGATATCGACTCGGCGATCGGCGGCGCCATGCTCGGCAATTTCTATTCGACGGGGCAGGTCTGCTCCAACGGCACCCGCGTCTTCGTTCAGAAGGGCGTGAAGGGAGAATTCCTCAAGCGGCTCAAGGCGCGTACCGAGGCGATCAAGATCGGCGATCCGGAGGACGAGGCGACCCAGATGGGTCCGGTCATCAACCGCGCCCAGCAGGAGAAAATCCTGTCCTACATCGAAAAGGGCAAAGCCGAGGGCGCCGCGCTGGTCACCGGCGGATCAATCCCGAATTCCGTTGCCGCCGCCGGCTGCTACATCCAGCCCACCGTCTTCGCTGATGTCACCGACGATATGGCCATCGCGCGGGAGGAAATCTTCGGCCCGGTCATGTGCGTGCTCGATTTCGACAATGAAGAAGAAGTCCTCAAGCGCGCCAATGCCACCGAATTCGGCCTCTCCGGAGGTGTTTTCACGTCAGACATGGCGCGTGCCCACCGGGTGGTGGACCAGCTCGAGGCCGGCACGGTGTGGATCAACACCTACAATCTCTGCCCGGTCGAAATTCCGTTCGGTGGTGTGAAGCAATCCGGTTTTGGCCGTGAGAATTCGCTGGCGGCGATCAACCATTATTCGGAACTGAAGACGGTCTATGTGGCGATGGGCAAGGTCGAGGCGCCGTATTGAGCCATGCTTAGGCGGGGGCATTCACCCCTCACCAAGCGCGTCCAGCGATCGGCTTTGCCTCTCGCGGGCTTGCTATCCTCTCCCACAAGGGGAGAGGTAGGGTGCCACGCTCACCCTCTTCTTTTGAGGCGAGGCGGTGCCGCGGGTTTACCTCTCTCCTTGTGGGAGAGGATACGAAGGCCGGGTGAGCTAGCGAACCCCTGGCCGAAGTTGGTGAGGGGTAAATCCACGCCAACTAAGATCGGGGCGGGGTCTTAATACAAAGATGCAGGGGAATTTCATGCAGGCAGATTTCGTCATTGTCGGTTCGGGTTCCGCAGGTTCCGCCCTCGCAAGCCGCCTCTCGGAGGACGGCAAGCACACCGTGCTCGTGCTCGAATACGGCGGCAGCGACCGGGGCCCGTTCATCCAGATGCCGGCGGCGCTCGCCTGGCCGATGAGCATGAAAATGTACAATTGGGGCTATCTCTCCGAGCCTGAGCCGAACCTCAACAACCGCCGCATCACCGCGCCGCGCGGCAAAGTCATCGGCGGCTCGTCCTCGATCAACGGCATGGTCTATGTCCGCGGTAGCGCCGAGGATTTCGACAGCTGGGACGAGAGCGGCGCGACCGGCTGGTCCTATGCCGACGTGTTGCCCTATTTCAAGCGGCAGGAAAGCTCCAAGGGCGGGCAGGAAGGCTGGCGCGGCACCGACGGTCCGCTGCATGTGCAGCGTGGCCCGGCCAAGAACCCGCTCGTCCGTGCCTTCGTCGAGGCCGGCAAGCAGGCCGGCTTCGAGACGACCGAGGACTATAACGGCGAGAAGCAGGAGGGCTTCGGCCTGATGGAGCAGACGATCCACAAGGGTCGCCGCTGGTCCACCGCCTCGGCCTATATCCGGCCCGCGCTGAAGCGCAATAATGTCGAGCTTGTCCGCTGCTTCGCCCGCCGCATCGTCATCGAGAACGGCCGTGCCATCGGCGTCGAGATCGCTCGCGGCGGCAAGATCGAGGTGGTCAAGGCAAACCGAGAGGTCATCATCTCCGCCTCGTCGTTCAATTCGCCGAAGCTTCTCATGCTCTCCGGCATCGGCCCCGCTGCGCATCTCAAGGAAATGGGTATCGAGGTCAAGGTCGACCGCCCCGGCGTCGGCGCCAACCTGATGGATCATATGGAATTCTACTTCCAGCAGATCTCCACCAAGCCGGTCTCGCTCTATTCCTGGCTGCCGTGGTTCTGGCAGGGCGTCGCCGGCGCGCAGTGGATGTTCGGCAAATACGGTCTCGGCGGTTCCAATCAGTTCGAAAGCTGCGCCTTCGTGCGCTCGGCGCCGGGCGTGCGGCAGCCCGACATCCAGTTCCATTTCCTGCCCGTGGCGATTTCCTACGACGGACGCGCGGCGGCGAAGAGCCACGGCTTCCAGGTCCATGTCGGCTACAACCATTCGAAGTCGCGCGGCGCCGTAACGCTCCGTTCATCCGATCCGATGGCCGACCCGGTGATAAAGTTCAACTATATGAGCCATGAGGAAGACTGGATCAAATTCCGCCACTGCGTACGGCTCACCCGCGAACTGTTCAGCCAGAAGGCGTTCGAAGATTATCGCGGTCCCGAGATCCAGCCGGGTGAAAACGTGCAGAGCGATGACGAGATCGACGCCTTTCTGCGCGAGCATCTCGAAAGCGCCTATCACCCCTGCGGCACCTGCAAGATGGGTTCGAGGGACGATCCCATGGCGGTCGTCGATCCAGATACGAAGGTCATCGGCGTCGAAGGCCTGCGCGTTGCCGATAGCTCGATCTTCCCGCGCCTGACCTATGGCAACCTCAACGGCCCCTCGATCATGACCGGCGAAAAGGCCGCCGACCACATCCTCGGCAAACCGCGCCTGGCGCGCAGCAACCAGGAGCCGTGGATCAATCCGCGATGGGAAACGAGTGACCGGTAGATCAGACAAACCCGATCCAGCGCCCCGCAACGATCGCGCCGATCCATATCGCAAAGGACGCGGCAGCCAGCAGCCTCACGCTGACGGATATGTCTCCGCCGATAAGCGCTGGACGCCAACTGGCGCCACGATGCTGTACCAGTACATTCACCAACCCGGCTGCCAGCAGGCCCATCTTGGTCAGAAACGCAGGATTTTCCGCATATTCCACCGGTTTAACGCTGAACAATAGAAAACCGGTCAGCACGACCAAGGCCAGTCCCGTCGCTGCCACACGTACGAGAAACGGCGCCAGCACATTGATCGGTCCCTCGCGCAAGACGCCCATCAGTCTGAGATCAAGCGGCAATATCGCGCCGATAAGCAGGCCGATGCCTGTTATATGCGCGGCATTGACCAGCAGGTATAGCGTGGCCGACCGGCGCAGCAGCGCGGCGTGCGGCAGGCTGCCGAGCCATTCGAGCCACGCCACGGCGTCAACTCTTGTTGATCCGGTCCGGATAGATATCGTAGACCTTCTCGCCCACAGTTACCCGCACGGCCTTCAATCGCTTCTCTTCGGGATCCTGCGAGCGGTTGCCGAGCACTGTAATCGTGTCGCCCGGCTTGGCGGATTGCTCGTTGAATCCCGAACGCGCCGTATTGCCGGGATTGCCGAGCTCGATATGCCAATCGACGCCATCGGCGGCGGTCAGGTCGATGGTCGGATGCGGCGGCGCGATGACCACCTTATTCACGGTGCCGGTCAGTTCGATCTGGTCGGCCTCGGCCCACGACCAGCCGTGATGCGCAAGCGCCGCTGTCGCCATGAAGGCGGCCACGATGCCGGCGGAAATGAGAGTTCTGGCGTGATGCTGCATTGTCTCTCTCCTCTTTTAGCCAGGAAGAGAATGCGGCTGAAGGCGTGGGATTTCCACCCTCTCACCAAAAGTTGAACGGGCTTTCGCTACTGCTTCAACGCCCCCGATACGATCCGGAACGGGCTCGAGATCGTCGCCGCTGCCGCATCGAACACGAAGGCGCCGGCATTGCCGAGGTTCTGCTTCTTGGCCGATTCGGCGGTGAGCGCCGGATAGAGCGCCGCGACATCGGCAAAACGGCTGTGATTGGCCGAGTCCGTAGACTCGAGCTGGGTGATATCGACCAGTACGATGCCGGCTTCGACCGCTGCCGCCTGCACCTTCGGGTCGTCGACATCGAGCCGGCCGACGCGGGCGGTGCTGTAGCTCAGGATCTTGGAGGCCTCGAGTGCGCGGTCGTCCTTGGAGACGAGGATGATCATTGGACGCGGCAGCTTGCCGATGACGGCCATCTGCGTGCGAAACAGGTCGCTGTCGATATCGGGGGCCGCGAGGATGACATTGAGCTTGACCAGCACGTCCTGCCGGCCTTCGAGCTTGAGTTGCCTGAGCGCTTCCACGACCAGCCATCCACCCATCGAGTGGCCGAATATCGTCACATCACCGACGGCGCGATCCCTAGTCAGTTCCTTCATCAGATCGACCAGATAGTCCCGCGAATAGGTCGCCGAATCCTTATCCGCGACATAGCCCGCGAGTTCACCCTGCGATGGCCAGGAAAAGGCGATAGGGGTTGCCGTGAGCTTGGCATCCGCCGACATCTGGGCCATCCGGTAGACCGATTCCTGGAAATTGGAATTGTAGCCATGCACATAGACGCCGACCTTTTTCGACGCGGGATTGGCGGCGCGGACCTGTGCATAAAAAGCCTCGCGGTCGAGCACGGCCTGGCTGATTACCGCGAAATCGGTCTTGGGGTTCGGCTTCTTGCCCTTCTTGGGCCACTCGATCTGCGAGTCCTTGTGGCCGGGCGGGATCGAGACGTTCAATTCGGCATAGTTCGAGTCGATGGACTTGCCGTTGTCATATGCATTGGTGTCGGGGGTCATCCGGGTGCGGGTGGTCACGGCAAAGACCTTGACCTGTGTAGCGCCGGGCAGGGCCGGCACCGTGTTCAGCACATCCGGTCCCGGCCGGGAGGTGCAGCCTGCAAGGCTCACCATGAAAATCAGCGCGAGAATGACGCCCGCATTCGACACTGCCGATTTCATATATACCCTGATCCCGCAACCTGTTCTCCCGCCCGCTATAACACCGGGCGGAAGAATTGACTACCTGCGCTGGCAGTCAAAGCTGGGCGCGGGCATGCTCGGGGCGCAACCATGCCAATGACTGTGGCACAATATTGTCCATGGCGGCCAGCATCCTTGCCCGGTTACGATTGAGCAGCAGGCCGAGCGCGATCACGCCGAGCCCGATCGCCGAGAGCGCGAAGGAGAACATGATCACGTCCTTGAACACTTCATTGGCGAGATAGCCGAGATAGACCGCCACGCCGATCGCCCCGAACACCGCATAGACCCGGCGATTGAGGAAGAGGCTGAGCCCGATGAGGCCGACATTGATCAGGCAGTAAATGAACTTTTCGAGTTCCGTGCCGCCATCATGCAGCGTCATGCCGCACCAGAAGGCCATCACGCCGAATATATGGATCCAGAACACGTAATCGGGTCCGTCGCGGCGGATGATATCCACGGCCCATGCAACGGCGATCATGGCAAGGCCAAAGTAAAGCGAAACATCGCGGCGCATTTCCCAATCGACATAGTTGCCGGGGCCGCGGGTGAACCACATTGCCAGGTCCATCGACAGGAACCACAGCGCGATGCCGCCGACCAGCAGGATGAACGGGAAGGGATAGCGCCAGATGGCGATGGCCGACGCAATGATCGTGCCGATCTCCATATAGATCCAGCTGCCGTTCACGTAGGGGAAAAAGTTCTGGTACTGGCCTGGATCGCCGAGCGCGTATTTCCAGAGATCGAGCGCATCCTGCACGCCGTAGATGATCATCGGCACCATCGATACCGCGACCGCGATCAGCAGGCCTGCGGGAATCCTGAGCGACTGGTTCTTCCACAACATGTGCCCGGCGGTGAGAAATGCAGCGGCATAGGCCGATCCGCAGGCGACAAGCGCCCAGCCGCCCATGCGGTTGAAGGCTTCATTGGTGAAAAGCCCCATCGCGCCCATGATGATCAGCGCCCCGGCATACCAGAGCACGTGGGTGAGATCGAAACGCGGCAGGTTGGCGCCCACGGCTGGTCCGGCAGGGACCTGCGTTTTCTGGCGAAGAAAGGCATCGATTTCCGCGAGCTTCGCGTCGTCGAGCAGGCCTGCATCGCGCAAAGCCTTGAGATCTGCATCGGTCAACATGTGACTCTCCACAAAGTTTCCATTGCGTGAACAACGTTCATGAACGTTGTTCTATTCTGCTTTGCGGGAAAAATCCAGCCCTATGCGCGTATGATTTCCAATCCAGCGCTTTCCAGCATGTCGAGTGCTTCCTCATAAACGTCCGCGCCGACGATCGCGCCGGTGGCCGCTTCGAGCGACATGATGGAGACGGGCGAGGCCCGATCGAGCTTTTCCACCGTCAGGGCGACGTAGGTATTGGCGGATTGGGCGGCGATCTGGCGTTTGATCGCGGCCTCTTCGAAATCGCCGGTCGAAAATCCGTGGCGGGCATGAACGCCCGTGGCGCCAAGGAAAAAGATGTCGGGCCTGATCGTCGCGATTGCTGCGGCTGCCACCGCGCCGACCGCCACCATGGAGTGTTTGTAGAGCCTTCCTCCGATCAGCATGACTTCCGCAGTCGGATGGTGCTCGAGCTCGGCTGCGATCGTTGGGCTATGCGTGACGACGGTGAAGCCGAACGTGCGGGGCAGGGCGCGCGCGATCTCGGCATTGGTCGTTCCTCCGTCGAGAAAGATCATCTGCCCGCACTGGACAAGTGCCGCGGCGGCGGCGCCAAGCCGCTTTTTCTCGTCCGATGCAAGGCTCCGGCGTTCCGAGAAATCGGGAAGTGCCGGCTTGATCGGCAATGCACCGCCATGAACCCGCTCAAGCAACCCGTCCGCCGCCATTTCCCGGAGGTCGCGCCTGATAGTGTCTTCCGACAGGCTCATTTCCTCCGCGAAAGCCTTGGCAACCAGCCTGCCATAGCGGCGGAGCCGGTCTGTTATGAGCGCCTTGCGTTCCACGGTCAGCATTTTTCCCTCTTGACATTTGCACGGTATTGCACGAAACATCGCGAAATTATCTGAATTATGAACTTATATCAAGATAATTCGTGATAATTCATGCAAGTCCAGGAGAGAAAAATGTTGATTTTGATCGCAGGTCCCTATCGCTCGGGCACGGGTGACGATCCCGCCAGGATGGCGGCAAACCTCAAGGTGCTCGAAGCGCCATCACACGCGCTGTTCAAGGCCGGTCACGTGCCGATGATCGGCGAATGGGTCGCTCTGCCGGTCTGGAATGCAGCCGGCGGAAAGCATGTCGGCGACGATCTCTACGAGGCGATCTTCCATCCCGTCGCGCACCGCCTGCTTGCCATGTGCGAGGGCGTTCTGCGGTTGCCGGGCGCCTCCAAGGGTGCCGACAATGATGTGAAGATCGCCAACGAACGGGGCATCCCCGTCTGGTACGATCTGAACGACGTGCCCGGTGTCGCGGCCTGAGCCTATAGCCCCAATGGCAGCCGATTGGGCGTGCGCGAGGGTTCACGTCGGCTATGTGAAACCACCCGTTGAACGTCATGAAACTGTGCTATGACACTGCGATCCTTGGGGGCGCGCCATGTCAAGCATGCTGCTGCAAAGCATTTCCCGTTCCGGGCTCACTTGCCCTGTCATCTCGCGCGATCATCCGAATTACGACCGGTATCGCAAGGTCTGGAACGGGATCGCCGACCGGCGGCCTTCGGCAATCGTTCGTCCCCGGACCATTTCCGACGTGCAAAAGGCGGTTCTCGCCGCAGCCGCCTCGGGGAGCCTGCTTGCCGTGCGCGGCGGCGGCCACAGCCTGCCGGGCATTTCCACCTGCGACGGTGGGCTGGTCCTCGATCTCGCTGCGCTCAACGCGGTCCGCATCGACCATCGGGCCGGGACGGTCGATGTCGGCGGCGGCGCTCTTCTCGGCGATCTCGATCGGGCGACTGTGCCGCTCGGCTGCGTCGTGCCGGCGGGGGTTATCTCCCATACCGGCGTCGGCGGACTGACTCTCGGCGGCGGCATGGGCTGGGCGAGCCGGAAATACGGGCTCACGATCGATAGCCTCCTTGAAGCGGAAATCGTCACGGCGGATGGTCGCATCGTGCTTGCCAGCGCCACATCCGAACCAGATCTCTTCTGGGGAATACGTGGCGGCGGCGGCAATTTCGGCGTGGTAACGCGGTTCCGCTTCCGCATGAATCCCTTCGCCGGCGTCACCGTCGGCAACTGGACCTATCCATTGGCGCAGGCCAAAGCCGCACTGCTTGCCTTGCGAGATATCGCTGCGCTGAAGAGCCGTGATTTCGCGGTCGGCTTTACGGTTACGCCGTCCCGGCTGAGCTTGTCAGCCGTCTGGCACGGGGAGAAAGGGCTTGCGGAAGCGATGCTGTTGCCGGTCGGCAAACTCGCCTCCTCGGGTGAGGGCGGTCTGACGGGCCAGACCTACCTTGAACTCCAGAGCCGAAACGACGAGCACTTTGCCTGGTCGCGGCGTTACTATGCCAAGGGCGGGTTCTGGCGGGAGATCGGCAATGGGGCGATCGACCACATGGTGGAAACCATTGCGCACGCGCCGACGCCGGACTGTGAAATCTACGTGCTGCAACTCGGCGGCGCGATTGCCGACATCGACGACGACGCGACGGCATATTCCGGACGCAAGGCCGGCTTCTACTGGATCGCGGAACCGGTCTGGGATCGGGTCGAGGATGACGCGACCTGCCTGGCCTGGGGCAGGGAGACCGCCGGTCGCCTGGCGGATGATTCCGTGATCGGCAATTACGTCAATGAACAGGGTGACGCCGGCGTGTCGGTCGCCATTTCCGCCTATGGTGACGCCAAGTACAGGCGGCTCCAGCAGCTGAAATCACGCTTTGATCCGGGGAACCTCTTCCGGCTCAACCAGAACATCCAGCCCCTGGCCTGAGTCCGCCTAAACCGACCGGCTACTCGACCGGTTCGGCGACCTGTTCAAGCAGCCATTCCCGGAAGGCGGAAATCCGGGGCTCGGCCGCCGCTTCCTTGGGATAGACGAGGAAATAGGCGAACTCGGACGGTGCCTTGACGCTGAGCTCGAACGGGCGGATCAGCCGCCCCTCGGACAATTCGCTGGCAACCATCGCGAAATCCGCCAGCGCTACCGCCTCGCCGGCAAGTGCCGCTTCGACTGCATCGTTGGAACTCGCGAACACGATCGCCCGGCTGTCGTCGAAATCATGCACGCCGGCCGCAGCCATCCACATGTGCCAGTTCGGCCAGGTCAGCCCGTCACGCGACCATTCGATATGCGCCAGCGTATGGTGCATCAGGTCGCGGGGCTCCTTGAGCGGCTTGCCTGATGCCAGCAGGCGCGGGCTGCACACGGGCACGATCACATTGCCGAACAGGCGATGCGTCGTGAGACCCGGATATTTGCCGCTGCCGTACCTGATCCCCACGTCCACGTCGTCGAGTTCGAAATCCTTGACATCGTAGGACACGTCGAAGCGAAGCTCGATATCCTGGTGAACCTTGCGGAACTGCTCCACCCGCCGCATCAGCCATTTCGTCGCAAATTGCGGATCGACCGTCACCTTGAGCTGGGTCGTCGAACGCCGCGACATCTTCTGCACCCGCGCGGTCGCCCTGGTGACGATATCGAGCGCATCCACTGCGGCCTCGCACAGCACCTTCCCCTCGGGCGTCAAATGAATCGACCGGTTCGTCCGCACGAAGAGCTTTACGCCGAGTTGGTCCTCGATTTCCTTGATCTGGTAGCTGACGGCCGCCGGCGTCAAGCCAATTTCATCCGCCGCACGGGTGAAATTCAGGTGCCGGCCCGCGGAAACCAGCATTTTCAAGGCGCGTGTGCCGGGCAGGGTTCGCATGGTTCACTTCAAGGAAAACTTGATATTCGTGTTAGAACTACTCGTTTCCCTTTTTATGGTCAACGCGCGATATTGCGTACACCGACAAAACGTCAAAAAAAACTTGATACAGAAATTGGAGTGCATATCATGGCCGACATCTCTCATTCCCATTTCCACACCGGCCGTCTGGAAAACCTCGCCTGGCGCATCCTGCATGCTTTCGACCGCGAGTCCAAGGCCAGCCTTCCCGCCGAACTCCGCAAGCTGCCCGACCACCTGTTGCGCGACATCGGCGTCGAGCGCGCCGATCTCCCGCCCGCACTGGACGACGTGACGACCCGCGCCGGCATGCTCGAAAGCCGCACCGCCGTGGCTGCCTGGCTGGCATCGACGGTGCGGTGACGGTCGTAGGCGGCGGCCTTGGTCTCTGAGGCCGCCGGTTACTCGACCTCGATCAATTCGCCCAGACTGTCGGCGATGCGTTTGAGCGCCCCGGTTTCGTGCCACCAGACGAACACCGCGTCGCCGAATGAATAGCCGTCCCGCAGCAGCACCAGTTTATCGCCAGATCCGTTGTCTGCGATGCACATGGCGCCTTCCGGAAATCCCTGCCATTGTCGGGCATTCCTCGTTTCGAGCACGACATGGTTGGCGGTCCTCGCAATGCGTTTGCGGTCGCTGGTGTCGAATATCGGATGCAGAATCCAGTCGTCGTCATCCGTTGGCAGTTCGCCGCCATTCTCGGCCTTGATTTTCAGGCGGTAGCTTTCGGGCAGCTTGGCGCCGAGTTCGCTCTCTGCCTTGTCGATATACTGATCCTCAACTGGAAATGGCATGCGCCTTCACCCCTCCTGCGCCCTGACGGCCCACATATCCCTGAATGCCGGCCGGTCATGGCATCTCTCATACCACGCCACGACATTCGGATTGGCATCGGTCAGCACCTTCTCCGTCATCGCGTAGCGCACGATTTCCGCGACATTCAGGTCGGCGACTGTGAAGCGGTTGCCGACGAGGTAATCCTGATCAGCCAGATGCTGGTTGAGGATTTCGAATGGGCGCTTGAGCAATCGCGTCGCCACATCGAGCGTTTCCCGGCCCCCCGGCGTGTCTGCCAGCGCATTGTCATGAGTCAGCACGATCTTCACCGCATGCTGCTCGATATTGTTGACCGCCCAGAACGACCACATCTCGAGCAATCCCTCTTCGGTGAGACTGCCGGCGGCGAGCGGACCCTTGTGCTTGCGGGCGAGATAGAGATTGATCGCCATCGACTCCCAGAGCACCAGTCCGTCATCTTCAGCGGTCGGAATATGGCCGTTCGGATTGACCTTGAGGAATTCCGCTGAGCGACTGTTGAGCGGTGCATCCGGCGCCAGCGGGTCATCGAGGCGCCGAGCCTGGATCACTGGCACGCTTTCAAATTCGATGCCGAGCTCGCGTGCCATCCAGTAGTTCCGCGATGCGCGCGATTGATAGACGCCGTAGATTTTCAGCATGGATTTGTCTCCCCTCTGTCGATTTTGGCGGAAAGGATGGGCGAGAATCCTATCCCGGTCCAATCAAAATTCGCCTGATCTGTCATCAACATGGCTGATCGAACCTTCGGTGAAAGGTGCCTTACGTTTCACCCCCAGGATTTATTCAACCCCCCTGTTACCGGCGAAACATGACCGGGCAAGAAACACGGCTAGCCTTTCTCCATCGCCGGCGGACGAACCTCCGGTCAACAGATGGAGACTGAAATGGCTAATCTTTTCATAGACAAGCGTGCCTCCAATTCCGCGGTTGACGAATGGGGTCACGAAGGCAACGACACGCTGCTCGGCAGCCGCTTCGGCGACAAGCTGAAGGGCGCCCAGGGCAATGACACCATCCATGGCAATGGCGGCGACGACCAGATCATGGACATCACCTGGATCGGCTTCGAGCCCAATTTCAACGGTCTCTTCAGCTTCAATCGCGAAAGCGAGGGCGGCCGCCTGGCGATCAGCAATTTCGTCAGCGGCAATATCGAGATCGGCGCCCAGAGCCTCGGACAGGTCTTTTTCCACGGCGGCAACGATCGGTTTTTCGGTGGGACCGGCCGTGATTATCTCCTGGGTCTCGAAGGCAACGACGTGCTCGATGGCGGCGCGGACCTCGATGTCCTGCTCGGCGGCACCGGCAACGATACGCTCGTCGGCGGCGCCGGCAACGACATCCTCGGCGGCGACAACGGCAATGACTATCTCCTCGGCGGCAGCGGCAACGACCTGCTCAATGGCGGCGGCGGCGACGATCGCCTCGAAGGCAGCTCGGGCGCCGACAGCTTCGTCGGCGGACAGGGCAGCGACACCGTCGTCTATTCGCAGTCCTTCGCCGCAATTCACATCAACCTGCGCATCGGTGCCACGGCACTGGATACGCCCAGCGGCTCGGAGGCGACCGGCGACAGCTTCGAGAGCATCGAGAACGTCATCGGCTCGCGCCACAACGATATCATCACCGGTACCGATGGCGAAAACGATCTCTTCGGCGGCTTCGGCAACGACCTGCTGTTCGGCGGTGCCGGTGGGGATATCCTGGATGGCGATGTCGGCGTCGACACGGCGAGTTACGGCAGTTCGGCCGGTGGTGTCCGCGTGACACTCAACGACGCCACGCTTGGTCTGGGTTCCTTCGCCGCCGGCGGCGACGCCGAGGATGACACTCTCATCTCGATCGAGAACCTGATCGGCTCGAACTTCGTCGACCGCCTGACCGGAAACAGTGGCCGCAACACCATCAATGGCGGCAATGGCGACGACATCATCCACGGCCTCGATGGCACCGACATCATCCTGGGCGGCGCTGGCAGTGACCAACTCTTCGGCGGCAACCAGAACGATACGTTGAACGGTGGCGACGGCGACGATGAGATCGACGGCGGGGCCAACACCGACACCGTGACTTACGCGACCCAAAGGCTCGGCATCGACATCGACCTCGGCGATGGCGATAGCGCAGGCCGGGCCACGACCGCTCCGATCGGTCTGATCGGCGCGGAAGAAGACCGCCTGTTCAGCATCGAGAACATCGTCGGCACCAGCGTCAAGGATACGCTTGCGGGCAATACCAGCCGCAACACCATCAACGGCGGCGGCGGCGACGACAGCCTGGTCTTCACAACAGGCGGCGACCGGCTGGACGGCGATGCGGGCATTGATCGCCTCGTGTTTCAGAATTTCACCGAAGCTGCGAATATCGATCTCGGATCGCAGGTCACCGTCGGTGCGTCCACCATCGTCACCACGCTTGTCGAGATCGAGAATGTCCTGGCCGGCAATGGCAGCGATGTCATCCGCGGCACGACCGGGGACAACACGATCGAAGGCAGCGGCGGCTTCGATACGATGACCGGCCTTGGCGGCAACGACACATTCGTTTTCCGTCGCCTCGCCGACATCGGTCTTGTCGCCGGCCAGCGAGACATCATCACCGATTTCTCCGCCGGCGACCGGATCGATTTCTCGGCGCTCGCGGGCACGGAAGGCCAGGCCGGTCTCGACCTCATCTTCATCGGCGACGACGGCTTCAGCGGTGAGGCAGGCGAAATCCGCTTCAACGTCAACAATGGCGGCAACACCATCGTGCAGATCGACCTCGATGGCGACGGGCAGGAAGACGCCAAGCTGCAGCTCACCGGATCTGTCGCGCTCACGGATGCAGACTTCTTGTTCTGAACCGGCTTGAGGCAGGATCGAAGGCCCGGCTAGCTGCCGGGCCTTTCGGCGCTGAACGAAAAGAGCGCCTTGAAGGCCATCTCGCCGTTGCGGGTGAAGTCGATCGCGCGGCTCTTGCCGTCGCGCCGTGCCCAGCCCTTGTCGATGATCATGTCGAACAGCGCAGCGCCCAGCGATCCCGCTAAGTGATCGCGCCGCTCACTCCAGTCGAGGCAGCAGCGGCAGAGCGGTCGCCGGGATTTCCTGAGCGTACCGAGATCGATGCCGGCGCCCGTGAGAAAGTTTTCGCCATCGCCGGTCAGCCCGATTGCCCTGTCATCAAAGTTCAGGTGCCGTCGTGACACCAGGCTGTCGAACATCAGCACGCCGAGATCGCCGGCGAGATGATCGTAGCAGATACGCGCCTTGCGCATCGCTTCGTCCTTCGGTCCGGGCCGGTGGCGCAGATGGCCGCGATCGGCGGCGAAGACCGTCAACGACTCGATCAACTGCCCCACCTTTGGCCCAGCGAGCGAGAAATATTTGTGCCGCCCCTGTTTCTGCGGCCGGATCAGCCCGCCTGCCTCGAGCTTGGCAAGATGCGTACTGGTCGTCTGCGCCGTCACGCCCGCGATCTCGGAAAGCTCGGTGGCGGTCAGCGCCCGTCCATCCATAAGCGCCGCCAGAATGTTGGCGCGGGCGGGATCGCCGATCAGCGCGCCGATCTGGGAAATGTCGGGTCCGTTTCTCATGGGCAATTCTCCATTCGCGGCCATTTTAGCGTGATTCCCGTTCAGCATGCTTCGATCCGCATCGAAACATATCGCACTGCCAGCATGTGACAGTGATGCACCACACGCCCGCGGATAGCCGCGGTACGCGTGCAAAACGAAGCTTCCGAATGGAACCAAAGTGCCCCGATGTCGCTTGAATGCCGCAATCGGTCCGCATATGCAGCCGATTAGCCTAACGCATTCAATACCGGAGCCTGTTCATGAGCCTTTTCGGCGATCTCGATCTCGCACAATTCGCGACCATCTACCGCGTTGCCGTCGCTTCCTATGGCAACGCCGAGCCCCCGGCAGGGTTCGAGGCGCTCACCATGTCCGAAATCGGAATCGAGGGTCAGGGCGACAAGACGATCTTCACCAGCAAGAACGGCCGCGGCAAGGCCATCGTCACCGAGTCTGCCGACGGCGAACTCATCGTCGGCTTTCGCGGTACCGACAAGTACAATGACCTCAACGATTATGACAACATCACGTTTTCCGGCAAATACTACAAGCAGTTCGAGCCCTTGATCGAGGCTGTCGCCGCCTACAAGGCGGAGCATGATCTCGATGTGACCTTCACCGGCATCAGCCTCGGCGGCGCGGTTGCCAATATCATTGCCGACCGGTCCGCGAACGGGAAATGGAACGGCGCATTCGAGGACGCCCATTTTGTCGGCGTCTCGGCGCCATATCTATCCGGCAGCCGCAAGAGCGACGTCTTCAATTTTGGTTTCCAGAACGATCCCGTCTACCACGTCGTGCCGGGAAGCTGGACCGCCCATGCCAAGGAAATGGCGACCCGCAACCTTTTCATCTACCAGCAGCACCAGAAATTGGGCGAGGATAATCTCGGCGACCGGATCGGCAACCACGAGCCGTCCCACGTCGGCGACCTGCTGAAAGCGCTCGCCGGTTTGACGGTCGCGGATGGCCAGTTGTTGGCCGACGTGCTGAAGCCGAACAGCTACGTCATGCTGGACGACGCGAAGGGCTCGGTGAATATGGGGCTACTCCGCCACAATGGCGACTCGGTTCTGACAGTGCTTGGCCAGGAACGTGCCGACAAGCTCTATGGAGCAAGCACCAACGCGAATGGCAGCGACCGCGAATGGATTTTCGGCCTCGGCGGCAGCGACGAGATTCTCGGTCGCGGCGGGCGCGACCAACTCTATGGCGGCGATGGCGACGACAGATTGGATGGCGGCCGGAGTGCGGACATCATGTTCGGCGGCAACGGCAACGACACGATCATGTTTCACGAGCGCGGCGACCGGGCGGAGGGTGGCGCGGGCAATGACAGGTTTATCATAGGCAATATCGCCTTGGTGAGGAACAGCGACACGGCCCGCGTCTTCATCGATGATTTCGACCTCGGCGGGGACAAGATCATACTCAACCGCATCGATGGCAATCTGACCAGGAAGGGCGATCAAGGCCTCCATTTCGACGGTGTTTATGCATTCGGCGATTCTCAAGATCTGGATAATGGCTTTGTCCCCGACAGTACGCCAGGCAGCGTCGCGATCTATGAGGATGGCTCCGGTAAGACCTTCATCGTCGTCAACCTTGACAACGATCGCTACATCGATCTCGAGATCGAGGTTGATGGAACTGGCCTCATGAGGAGCGATCTCATCTTGTAAACTTCACAAAATCTGGCGGCCGGCCTGCGAACCGTGCCGTCAAACCTTGTGCAGGAAATCGACCACGCCCGTATCGAGGTCGTAATAGGCCGGCACGATCTTCACCTTGCCTTCTTCCACCAGGCGGGAGACGATAGCGCTCTCGGCGAGGACACGCTCGGCGCCGTTGAACGCATTGGCGTGCACCGTGTTGTCGATGAAGTTCTCGCCGCGATCGGTCTCGGCGAGCGCCACGGGCAGGATCGGCTGGATCATCTTGCCGATCGAGCCGTCGAGCCTGGTGCCCTTGGAGACGACCTCGCAGGCAGCGGAAACAGCGCCGCAGCGCTTGTGACCCATCACCACGATCAACGGCGCATGCAGGTGTTCGGCGCCATATTCGATCGTGCCCAGCACGTCCGTATCGACCACATTGCCGGCATTGCGCGCCACGAAAAGTTCGCCGAGCGTCACCCCGCCGAAGATCAGTTCCGGCACGACCCGGCTGTCGGAACAGGTGAGCACGATCGCCCACGGCGCCTGGCTCTTGGCGACATCCTGCCGGCGCTTGGAGAAATTGGCCGCGCAGGCTTCGGCGTCCGAGACGAACGCCCTGTTGCCTTCCTGAAGTTTCGCCAGCGCCTCGTCGGGCGAAAGGGCAGGGGTCGCGTCGGACGCCAGCGCGCGGGTTGTCATCCCGAAGCCGGCGGTCATGGCCGCCATGCCGCCGATGCCGGCGAGCTTGACGAAGGAGCGGCGGTTGAGACGGGTGGAAACGCATTCAAAGCACATGATCTTGGTCCTTTCGCAATCCGGCACGGTTGGCGGAAGAATTACGCTCGCCCTAGACCATGCCCGGCACTTCTCCGGCACCGCGGAGAATAGCACGTTTGGTTATGCTCGACTTTGACGATCGGCAAGTCGCATTTTGACGCAAGGCTGTCGCTAATAAAGTGGGGACTAATGCGTGGCATCCGGCGATGGTCCGAACATGCCGTCAAAAATAAATTCCCGATACGGCACGCGTATTCAGGCTTTGGTAACCAGGATCGGTAACCATAACAGTCAGTAAATGAGTTCCTGTAAAGCGTATCGGTGAGTATCCCATGGCGGCTTTGTCTTCGCGCGTTCTGTCGCCCGAAATCTCTTCGGGCAAATCCTGGCTGAACTCGATCATCAAGGGCGATTGCGTCGCGGCGCTCGAAGCGCTGCCGGACAAGTCCGTCGATATCATCTTCGCCGACCCGCCGTACAATCTCCAGCTCGGCGGCACGCTGCACCGGCCCGACCAGAGCCTGGTCGATGCCTGCGACGACGAATGGGACCAGTTCGCCAGCTTCGAGGCCTATGATGCCTTCACCCGCGCCTGGCTGCTCGCCTGCCGCCGGGTGCTGAAGCCGAATGGCACGATCTGGGTGATCGGCTCGTATCACAACATTTTCCGCGTCGGCACGGTTCTGCAGGACTTGCAGTTCTGGATCCTCAACGACGTCGTCTGGCGCAAGACCAACCCGATGCCGAATTTCAAGGGCCGCCGGTTCCAGAACGCGCATGAGACGATGATCTGGGCGAGCCGCGATGCCAATGCCAAGAGCTACACGTTCAACTACGATGCGATGAAGGCGGCCAACGACGACGTGCAGATGCGCTCGGACTGGCTGTTCCCGATCTGCTCGGGCGGCGAACGCCTCAAGGGCGCCGATGGCAAGAAGGTGCATCCGACCCAGAAACCGGAAGCGCTGATCGCCCGTATCCTGATGGCGTCGTCCAAGCCCGGCGACGTGGTGCTCGATCCGTTCTTCGGCTCCGGCACGACGGGTGCGGTCGCAAAACGCCTCGGCCGGAACTTTGTCGGCATCGAGCGCGAGCAGGATTATATCGACGCGGCGACGGCACGCATCGCAGCGGTCGAACCGCTCTCGGGCGCCGAACTCACCGTGATGACCGGCAAGAAATCCGAGCCGCGCGTCGCCTTCAACACGCTGGTCGAAAGCGGCATGATCAAGCCCGGCGCGGTGCTGACCGATGCCCGTCGCCGTCATTCGGCCATCGTTCGGGCCGATGGTACGCTCGCCTCTAACGGCGCTGCCGGCTCGATCCATCGTCTCGGCGCCCTCGTTCAGGGGCTCGATGCATGCAACGGATGGACCTTCTGGCATTACGAGGATGGGAATGACCTGCGCCCCATCGACGATCTCAGAAGCATCATCCGCAAGGGTATGGAAGGAGCGGGCGGCTGACCTCCAACCACGCCCGCTCCTGCCACCCTTCTTAGATCCCTTCTTCCGGTTTAGTCCTTCAGTCCCGGAAGAAGACAACGGCCCGGAAAGCGCGAATGCCTTCCGGGCCGTATGCTGTCCTGATGCTCGGGTTTCATCTTCCGATGGTCAAAGCAACTGTCGCGTCAGTGCCTCATGGAGCCATTCGGCATAAGCCTCCTCCGTCAATCCTTCGACTTTGCTCATGAGGAGGTAAAGCTCGGGGCTTGCCAGCCGCCAGATATGCGCGGTGACCTCGGCCTCTCCCATGCCGTTCCTCAATGTGCCGGTAGCCAAGAGAGCCGCGGCGACGAAGCCGAGGTTTCTCCGCCGGCCTTCGTGGAGTGCTGCGTAAAGTTGGGCCAGTGCGGGGTCCGTCTCCGCCGCCGTGCGCACCACGGCCATGACATCGGCGACATTGGCCAGAACCCTGGATATGTCCTTGGCGAAAAGCGCGATCTGCCTGTCATGGTCGCGGGCTTGCCGGATCGCTGCGGGCCCCGCTTGTTCGAGCAGCGGCTGTTCTGGTTGATTTCCTCGCACCGCGCGTTCGACCACCGCCTGGAGGATGGCCTGCTTGTTCCTGAACGTCGCATAGATCGTTTCCGGCGAAACGCCTGCCGCCTTTGCAATGCCGGCAATCGTGGTGGCTTGCCACCCCGCATTGATGAACTGCATTCGGGCGGCATCGATCACGGCATTCCTGGTGTCGGCCGCCTGGGCGGCGCGGCGGCCGGCATCGTATTTCCGCTTTGGCTTGACAGCATCGTTCATTTGGATACATATACACTGTATTTAATATTGGTAAAGCTAAGCGAAATGCGTCTCGCAAGGCTCCCCGGAGATAGAGCATGCACGGCATTTTTTCCACTCTCATCCAGGCGCTCTCGCTGATGCTGGTAAGCCTCGTCGCCGGCGCCATGTTCGGCATCTGGCGTGGTTATCAGATCGCGGATTACTCGCCGGCCACATTCGTCGAAGTTCATAACGGCGCCGTCAGGAACCTCAATGCGCTTTTGCCTGCCATGGCGATGGCGTGCCTCGCCCTCGTGCTGGTCCTTGCCGTGCTGAGCCGCCACCGGGTTGCACCGTTGTCGCTCTACTTGCTTGCCGCAGCATCGATCGTCGTCGGCGGATTGATCACCCGGCTGATCAACCAGCCGATCAATGCCCAGGTCATGACATGGACCGCGTCCTCCCTGCCGTCCGGCTGGGCCGATATTCGCGACGCCTGGTGGATATGGCACCAACGGCGCCTGGCCGCGACGCTGGCGGCGGAAATGCTGCTCATTGCCGCGATCTTCATCGACCGGAAAGCCTGATCCGATTTCAGTCCAGGGAGGCCCGGACATGCCGAAAATTCTCAACACCGATGGAAATACGATCACTTCGACAACCAGCGCATTCGAGCGCTACGACATCATCCGCTATTCGCTGGCGCAGCGTGACGATCCCGTCTCGCTGGTGGTCGGCAATCGAGGTGCTCTTGATCTCGCCAGGGAACTGGGGACGGTTTCGGCTTTCATCATGGCGTCGGACAAGGGCAACCGGATCACGCTCGGTTCCGGCGCCGACACGATCTACGGTGGCCTCGGCGACGATTCCCTCAGCGGGGCGGGCGGTGACGACCGGATTTACGGCATGCTCGGCGATGACGTCCTGTTCGGCGCCGCAGGCAGCGACCGGCTCGAAGGCAGCGCGGGTGAGGATCGGTTGTTCGGCGGCGCGGGCAACGACGTCATTCTGGATTCGGTGGGCATGACGACGATGATCGCAGCCGCCGGTGGCGCCGATTTCATCGATTTCAGCAAGTCGTCGGTTCAAAGTGGCGCGATCGACGGCGGAGCGGGATACGACATGTTCGCCGGCTCCGACAACGGTTTGTACCGCCTGAAATTCAAGAGCGTCGAGATGCTTGCCACGCGAGCCGGCGAACTCTTGGGCACGATACGGCAATTCAAAAGCTTCGACCAGATTGCCGTCGCCGGCGACGCAACCGATCTCGTCAACAGCAACCAGTTGCGGGTCACTGACGCTGGCAGGCTGGACCTGTCGCAGGCATTGGGTCCGCGCAGCGCCATTCTCACGGCCAGCGCATTCGGCAACACGCTGATCACAGGTTCGGGCGACGATTACCTCATCGGCCGCGAAGGCGATGACACGCTGGTGGGCGGGCTGGGTGAGGATCTTTTCTACGGACGCGACGGAAACGATGTTTATGTCGTCGGGGAAGGCGATTTCGTGTATGAGCAGCCCGATCAGGGTATCGATACCGTGCGCTCGTCGGTGCGTTGGGAAATGTCGGCCGACCTGGAGAACCTTGTCCTGACCGGTCGCGATAAGATCAATGGCTTTGGCAACGAACTCGACAACATCCTGACCGGCAACAGCGCCTACAATTACCTCAATGGCCTGGCTGGGTTCGACACGCTGATCGGCGGCCGGCACGGGGATTATTACGAACTCGGCGATGTATCCGACGTCGGTGGATCGCTGGAGTTCGATCGTATTGTGGAACGGGCCGATGGGGGCAAGGACACCGTCTCCGTATCCAGCGAACTCGGCCGGCTCACTTATGTCATCGACAAAAACATTGAAAATGCCGTTGTCATCGGTGACGGCGTGTTCAATGTCGTGGGCAACGCTCTGGACAATGAAATCACGGGAAACATGTGGTCCAACATGTTGAACGGCGGCGGCGGCGGCGACATTATCAATGGTCAGGGCGGTTTCGACACCCTGATCGGCGGCAAGGGGGACGACACCTATCGCCTGCTCACGGCCAGTCTCGCGCCCTCTACTTCGTATATCCTGGACGAGGTTCTGGAACAGCCGGATGGCGGCATCGATACGGTCCTGATCGGGACGGGGGGCGATTTCCAGTATTACGTGATGCCGATCGGTGTGGAAGATGCGGAACTGAGGTTCGAGGATCATTTCGACCTGATCGGCAACAGCCTCGCCAACCGGTTGACGGGCAACAGTGCGGAGAACGCGCTGCTCGGCCTGGGAGGAAACGATGTCCTCGATGGCGCCGGGGGACAGAACGCGCTGATCGGCGGCACGGGGAACGACCGGTTGATATCGCACGGCGCGGCCGATCGTTTTGTCATGGACGAGGCGTTGAATGCACGCACCAATGTCGACCGCATCATCGGTTTCGGCGACGCGGACACGATCGAGCTTGATGTCCAGGTCTTCGACGCATTGTCCAAGGGCACGCTGCTGAGCGCGGAATTCAGGCTGGGCGAAGATGCAAGAGGGCCCCTGGAGCACATCATCTTCAACCGCAAGACCGGCAGTCTCTACTATGACGAGGATGGCTCGGGCGCCGAGGCAAAGATCCTGTTTGCCAGGCTCGACAGGGGAGCCGATCTGTCGGCGAGCGATTTCCTGATCGTCTGAGGGGCATTCCTCAAGCGAAGGTCGCGAGTCTTGTCGTGCCGCTATTTGGCCGGCTCACCCGTTGCCACGGCACGCCGTAATTCAGGTTGAACCCGGTCATGTAGAACAGAGGATCATCTTCCAAGTCTCGGGCCCATCATCGATCGACTCAAGGCACTTCCCTTGCGACTTGATGCGCGCGCCCGGAACTTCCGCCCCACCCTCCGCATTCCTCCCTCGACCCCACACCCCGAGGACTCACCATGCTGAAATGGGCGCTCATATTCCTGGCTATCTCCATCGTCTCCGGCATCCTTGGGTTCTCCGGCGTCTCCGCCGCGACCGCGCGGATCGCCAAGATACTTTTCGTCCTGGCGCTTCTGCTGTTCATCGCCTTCCTGATCGCGGCCTACACCATCGCCGGTGCGGTTCTGTAAAGACGCGGCGAGGGCCGCCGAATCCGATGCCTCTTGCAGTGCACGCGCTTCGGAACTACGTTGGTTCAAGCACATTCCTCCATACTCGCGCGGCGCTCCTCCCAGCCGAAAATTCCGTCGCGCGTCATCGGGAGCCAAGACCATGAATATCGAAAACACCTTGCGGTCCATCGTGGCCGTCCGCGCCACAGTTCCTGAAGATGCCTATACCGCCAACACGCTCGGCACGCTCCGCGAGGGCTCGGGCGTGGTGATCCGCAGCAACGGGCTGGTGCTCACCATCGGCTACCTCATCACCGAGGCCGACGAAGTGTGGCTGACCCGCCATGACGGGCAGGTGGTGCCGGCGCATGCGCTGGCTTATGACCAGGAAACCGGCTTCGGCCTGGTCCAGGCGCTCGCGCCGCTCAATCTGCCGGCGCTGGAGCTTGGCAGCGCATCCGGCGCCGATCTCGGCGATCCGGTCGTGCTCGCCGATGGCACGGGCCAGTATGTTGAGGCTGAGATCGTCGCCAAGCAGGAATTCGCCGGCTATTGGGAATATTTGCTGGACGAGGCGCTTTTCGTCGCGCCGGCGCATCCCTCATGGGGCGGCGCGGCGCTGGTGAGTGCCGATGGCAAGCTGATCGGCGTCGGCTCTCTCAGGCTGCAGATGAGCCAGGGCAACGAGGTCGCCGATATCAACATGGCGGTGCCGATCGACCTGCTCAGGCCGATCCTCGACGATCTGCTCACGCGCGGCCAGGTCAACAAGCCGGCGAGGCCGTGGCTGGGCGCCTTCTCGGCCGAGAGCAACGGCGATGTCGTGGTGATGAATGTGGCACCCGGTAGCCCGGCGGCGGATGCCGGCCTCAGGCATGGCGACGTGATCGCCGAAATCCGCGACAGCGATGTCGATGGGCTCGCCGATTTCTACCGCAAGGTCTGGAACAGCGGCCCGGCGGGCGCCGAGATCCCGCTTCGGGTGCTGCGCGACGGCCGCGACGCCTGGCTGCGCATCAAGACCGCCGACCGCCAGAGCTTTCTCAAGAAGCCGCAATTGCAATGACGCTGTGGCTCCGGATTCTGCTGGCGCTCGCCTGCGCGGCGGGCGCTGCATCGGCTGGCCACGCGGATGACGAGCTGGATGCCTGGTCGCAGGCAAAATGCGCCCGCTACGACAAGGCATTCCATGAACTGCTCAATCTCGGCGATCGCAAGGGCGTGACCGAGGGATTCATCAAGGGCAATGAGGATTTCATCAAGGCCGGCTGCTCGAATGGCGCCGATGTCTGCCCGCAATCTCCAGCGGATTTCAAGCTCGCCAACGACCTGACGCTAGCGGCCATGGGCTTCGGCACGGCCAGCACCTTCCTGCCGTTCATCTGCAGGAGCGCGAAGTAATTCAGCCCGCGCGCGACCATGCGTTGAGCGCCATCCAGATACCCCGGTCCATCCGGTAACGGTCAACCGGGACAAGGCAACCCAATCTCACATCGCGCCGCGCACCGGGTCCGGCATATTGAAACCCGCATTTTTCCAACACCCGCCGGGCAGCGGGATTGACCACCTGTATGTCGGCCGAGAGCCGAGCGAGGCGAGGGGCCTTCGAGTAGGCGTGATCGATCAGCCCCTGCAGCGCCTCGGTCATATAACCCCGGTTCCAATAGGCTTCGCCGAGCCAGAAGCCGATCTGCCGTTCAGTCTCGTCTTCGTTCGTGTCCAGCTTGCAGCAGCCGAGAAAGCCGCCGGTCTCGCGATGCATGATGGCGAAGACGGTGAGACCGTCGGCTTCGCGCACCCGCCGCAGGAAGCGCCCGGCATCCGATATCGTGTAGGGCTGCGGCATCTCCCACGCCTTCGATGCGACCCTGATATCGTCGGCAAGCGCCGTCATCGGCCCGATGTCCTGCTGCTCCGGCCCGCGTAGCACGAGGCGCTTGAGGTCGACTACGTCCGGGCGGTGAACCTCCGCCGGCTGGGTGCGGGCGATGCGGCTAATCGAAAACGCTGCTGTGTTCATGGCGGGCACCCTCTCTGACCGCTTGATCCTGATCGCGACCATATCTCCAGCCACTGCCAGATTATGGCAGGATAGCAGTTCGATAAAATTTCGGAGATCTCCCGAATAAACCCGGCGGGCTTTCCGTCCTTGCTTTATCGATCGGGGCGGATGCCGGGACGGATTGGGATCACCCGCGCAGAACCCCGGTTCGTGTCAAACCACCAAGACATCCGGGGTTCATCGAAAAATGCCGCGCGCCGCACAGCCTTTTACGCCTGATCAGGATCTCGAAGCCCGTCGCAACTGGGCTGGCCCCGTTATTGCCGGCGTGCTGACCTCCGATCTCGTCGCATTCTGCCAGAGCGGCGTCAGCATCGTATTGGCCGCCACGGCCTCGGACGGGCTGCCGGTCGCGGGAAAGGGGCTTTCCGCAATCATCTCGACCGAGGGCAGGGTGCGGATCTATCTGCGCGAATGCATCAACACGCCCCTGCTTGCCGCGCTCGAAGCTGGCTCCGGGATTGCCGCCACCTTCACCGAACCGCGCACGCATCGTTCGATCCAGATGAAGGCGAAGGCGACGCGAAAGCGCGCCGTCGAACCCGCAGATCTGCCCGAAGTCGCCCGGCAGGTCAGGCACTTCGGCGATGAACTGGTGGACTTGTCCTACACCCATCGCCTTGTCGAACACTATTGCATGTATGCCGATGAGGAACTCGTCGTGATCGAATACCTGCCGAGCGATGCCTTCGTGCAGACGCCGGGACCGGGGGCGGGGAGCCAGCTTGGATCATGAACAAATTGGGGCTCGATGCGATCAGGGACTGTTTCGAGGGCGTCGTGCCCTGCATCATGGCGACATCTGACATCGATGGCGTACCGAACGTTTCGATGGTCTCGCAGATTCACTATGTGGACCCGTTCCGGATCGCGCTCTCCTATCAGTTCTTCAACAAGACCCGGCGCAACGTGCTGGCGACGAGGACCGCATCGATTGTCGTCTTCGATCCCGTTTCGATGGCGCAGTACCGGATGCTGCTGGACTACGAAGAGACCCAGACCAGCGGCCCGATTTTCGAAAGCATGAAGGCGAAACTGGCCGGCATCGCCTCGCATACCGGCATGCACGGCATCTTCCGCCTGCTCGGCTCCGATCTCTACCGCGTGCGCGCAATCGAGACGATTTCGGAAAGGAAACGGCCGGTGCCGGCCCCCGAGCGCAACCTGCTCGCCGCCACCCGCCTCACATGCGCGGAACTGGCGAACTGCCGCGATCTCGACGAACTCTGCGAGCGCACGCTCGCCTGCCTCCAGCAGCATCTCGGCATCGAGCACGCGATCGTGTTGATGATCGATGAGGCGAGCCAGCAGCTCTACACGGTCGCCTCGCGCGGCTATCCCCTATCGGGCATCGGCTCCGAAGTGCCGCTCGGCGATGGTGTGATCGGCGCTGCGGCGCGCGAGGGCGTGCCGGTCCGCATCAACCACATGAGCGCGGATTATTCCTACGGCGCGGCGATCCGCGATCGTGCGCAGTCGTCGGGTTTCGATTGGACCGCGGCCACGGAGATTCCGTTTCCGGGCCTCAGCGAACCCGAGAGCCAGATCGCGGTGCCGATCATCCGCTGCGGCCGCACCATCGGCGTGCTGTTCGCCGAGAGCCAGGATGCGCTCTGCTTCGGCTATGACGACCAGGATGCGCTCGCCATCGTCGCGGACAATTTCGGCACGACCTTCGCGCTGCTCGAAATGTACGAAGGTCCGGCGGCGCTCATAACCGCTCCGGTGACTGCAGCGGCAACCCGGGAAAACCTCACCGTGCGCTACTACCCGGCCGACAACAGCGTCTTCATCGACGGCGACTATCTCATCAAGGGAGTCGCCGGCGCCGTGTTCTGGAAGCTCGTGCGCGAATACGTCTACGAAAACAGGTGCGAATTCACCAACCGCGAGCTCAGGCTCGATCCGGTTCTCAGGCTGCCGGCTTTCGCCGAAAACCTCGAGGCGCGGCTCGTCCTGCTCTACCGGCGCCTGGCCGAAAAAAGCACCGAGATCCGCATCGAGAAGATCGGTCGAGGCCGCTTCTGCCTTATTGCGGATCGTGCGCTCGCGCTCGAGGAAATCTCGGACGACATGCGCCGCCGGGCCGCCGGCTAGATCAATACATTTCCGGCAAGTCTGTCATCGGCTGGTTCCGCCTCGCGCGGGGCTGGCCCTGCTTCGTTTCGTACGCATTTAAGTAAAACGAGCGACTGAATTAAATGAACTACATGCCAGCAAAAAACAACAAAGAGCAACTCCCGAAATGCTGTTTAGCAATCTTTGAGTATTGGTGAGGGAAGTCTTAGCGAGCGCGAACGCGGCTTCCCTAGTATTTCTTGTAGCCATAGAGGCCGGACCTGCGAACCGCCATTCGCGGCCGACCCGATCAATCCATATGGCTTCAAGAGGTTTGAAATGAACATCGAGACTCTGAGTAAAATGGTCGAGGGTAGTGTCATCACCCCCGACGAACCCGGCTACGGCGCTGCCCGCCTGGCGCTGATCTGGAACGGCCGCAAGCCACAGCGTTACCCCAAGGTCATCGTCAAGGCGGCCAATGTCGCCGACGTGCAATATGCCGTCCGCTATGCCACGGCATCGGGCATGCGGCTCTCCGTGCGCGGCAGCGGCCACCAGTTCTCCGGCATCGCGGTGCAGGAGGGCGTGGTACTCGACCTGAGCGAGATCAATCACATCCATGTCGATCCGATCGCCCGGATCGCCGATGTCGGCCCGACCGTCAAGAACGGCGATGCGGCACGCATTTGCGCCGATTATGGCCTCGGCTTCCCGTTCGGCCATTGCGCGTCGGTGTCGCTGAGCGGCTACCTGCTCGGCGGCGGTTTCGGCTGGAATTCAGGGCAATGGGGCGTCGCCTGCTTCAGCGTCGAGAGCGTCGACGTCGTGCTCGCCGACGGCAGTCTCTACCGCGCCAGCGCCACCGAGAACGAGGAGATCTACTGGGCCGCCCGCGGCGCTGGTCCGGAATTCTTCGGCGTCGTTACCGGCTATCGGTTGAAACTGCAGCCGCTGCCGCGCGCCATCACGTCGAGCGTGTTCACCTATCCGATATCGGATGCGGCCCGTGTCGAGCGCTGGATGAACCACACGATGCGGGTCGTGCCTGCTAATGTCGAGTTCACCATGATGCAATCGAGTGCGCCGCCGCCGCTCGCGCATCTCGCCGACAAGGTCGCAACAGGCATTGCCACCGTCTTCGCCGATACCGACGAGGAAGCGCTGGCCACCCTGTCGCTGATCGCGTCGCTTGCACCGTCCGGCGCGCTCGACATCCAGCAGAACCTGCCGACGCCGTTCGAGACGCTCTATGCGATCATCGACCAGTTCTTCCCCGTCGGCCATCGCTATGCGGTGGATACGAATTGGGGTGGTCCGCAGGCGCTGGATTTCCTCAGCCAGCTTGCAGTCGAGACGGCCAAGGCCCCGTCGCCGCAGAGTTTCGCCCTCGGCGTGGTGCTGCCGCAGAAGGTTTTGGAGACGCCGATGCCCGATGCGGCCTTCTCCATGGCGGGCCGCGCTTTCACCGCCGTCTATGCCATCTGGCAGGATCAGGCGGAGGACGAGGCGAATATGAGCTGGGTGCGATCCATCGCACGCAAGCTCGCGCCATCTGTTATCGGCGCCTATGTCGGCGAGGCGGATCTCGATCAGCCGAACCGGCTGGAAATGAGTTATTCGCCGGAAGCCTGGACGCGCATCAAGGCGCTCCAGGACAAATACGATCCGCAGCGCATCTTCCGCAGCGAGCAGTCCCTCGCTGGCACGATGAAGCCCGCTGCGTGATCGGAAGCGGGGCCGCACGCGCATCGCGGCCCCCATACCCAGGCACGATTAACGTGCTTCAACAAGGATAAGCAAATTGCCCACTCTCTCACGCGTCTATTTTCAAACCGCCATTCTCTTTCTGCTCGCCGGCATCACCATGGGGCTGCAGATGGCGATCACCCATGATCACAGCGCCATGGCGGCGCACGCCCATGTCAACCTGCTTGGCTGGGTCTCATCGGCGATCTTCGGCATCTATTACGCCTTCAACCCGGCCAAGGCCGAACGCCGTCTCGCCTGGCTGCAATACGGCGCCTACACGATCGGCCTGATCATCATGCTGCCCGCGCTTTTCCTCATGCTGCGCGGCAACGCGGCGCTCGAACCCGTCGTCGCCATCGGCTCGCTGATCACAGCCGCCGCCATCCTGCTCTTCGCGGTCATCCTGTTCATGCCCGACCCAAGCGTGGCCGCGAAGACCGGACCCGCCCGCGCGCCCGCCGAATAGCGGCCGCGAACGGAAACGCCCGGAGGTGAGGTTCCGCCCTCCGGGCGCTTGTCAGCGCAGGTTAAATTGCGTTTGCGGCATGCCGATATTGGAGGCAACAGCGCTGTACTAACCGAATATGAAATGGGTCTCATTCAATTCTTCGTAGTTTACGTCCCGAAGGTTGAACCCATCGTAGCCATAAGGCTTCGTCTCCGAACGAAAGCCAACGAAAGCTATGGTTTCGGTATTCCATCCGATGTACTCCTTCAATTCTTCGAAGTCATCGATACGTGTCCTTCTTAGATCGATGCGATCCTCGCTCATTGAGAAATCGTAAATGGTGTCAACTCCGCCGTGGGGTCGGAGAACGAAGACGTCACCGCCACTGCCGCCGTAGATTTCGTCTTCGCCTCTACCCCCGAAAATGACGTCGCCGCCCGCACCGCCTTGAACTATGTCCGCCCTCCTGGAGCCTGTCAGGATATCGTCCGACATCGTGCCGGAGAGCACATCTTTCTTTTCCAGATCGAATGCGACCCTGTAGGTCTTGTCGCTAAGATCATCGCCGCCATTCTCCACTCCGCCGCTGTCACGGACATGGAACTCGAAGAAGGCCTTTAGTCTTGATGACGACTTGTTGCCGGCACTATAATTCACTTGATCAATGTCGTCCGCCAGTATTTCGTCGCCGACATTGAGCAACACATCGCCCAGTTTCAATCTGCCGGTTTCCGGTAAGCTCGTAATAACGATCGACTTCAGGTCATGACCTTCGACGTCGGAAATCTGGGGAGCTTCGTTCAAATAAACCCGGTCGCCCCGATTGAAATATTGTTTCTCATTCTGTGATATGGGTGCATCGTTCGCGGACAGAACATTGATGGTAAGCATGTGTTCTTCTGACGTGCTATTACCGGCAGTGATGTATTTGACAGCGAACTTTGCATAATTGTCGCCAGATTCGTTAGCGACCGCCTGAAAATACATCGCATCAATGCCCTCCCAGTTGATCACCGTGTGCCCCAAGACCTCTGAACCGCCCTGGGTAAACGTTCCTCCATTAACTATAGGAGTGATATCCAGGCCCGTCAGAATCTCCCCGTCGATGTCGAAGACGGGAAGCATGTTGCGCGTGAGGTGGACTCGCTCATCCTCGCGGATGGTGAGCGTGAGGTCGTCGCCAGTGGGCGCGTCATCGGTGCCGAAGACGGTGAACTTGATCTCCGCTGCTTTCTTGCTTTTCTCCCCGTGTTCGTCGATCACGTTAAATTTCAACACGCCCGGAAAGCTGCCATGCGCGTCGGAGGGTGGCATCCAGGTGAGTTTATCGATCTCATTGAGGTCGATGATCTGACCTTTGGTGACTTTGGCGCCATCATATCGGAGAGTGCCTAGTGCGGGCAGTTCCTCGATTACGATATGCGTTATCTCATCCCCATCGGGTTCATAATGAGCGAAACTTTGCCGGAAAAACGTATTGGCCGTATCTTCGGTCCCCCAAACGTCCTTGGAGACGGCGAGCGGCGCATTGTTGATATCGTTCGGTAAAAAGTCACGTGTATGTAATGAATAAGTGCCGTCCGGTTCAGCCATGACAAACTGGGTCGTCCAGCCGCCGTCATCGGTAGGAAACACGCTGTTCCCAAGGATAGGCAATGGCTCGCCATGAGGAGTTCCGTCGGCGTTGAACACCTGAAAGAGCGTGTATTGCCCTGATGGTTGAAACTGGTACTCGACTACCCATCCACCGCCGGCCAGTTCTGTTATTCTTGATTCGCCCCAATAAGGATTGATCTTCGTGAGTTCAAGGTCCGGGGTGATTAGGCCACCGTCCGCCCCGACCACCCGCACAAAGAGGTGGCCGTGGTAGTCGTAGCCGTGGTCCGTCCACACCACGACTGTATTGCCATTGCTCAGTTCGTGGGTCGTGTCGCCCATGTAGGACTGTGAATAGTTGATTGGCGATCCCGTGATAGTTTCCAGCAATGACCCATTTGCATCATATCGCTCCACGACCTTGGTCAGAGTGTGCGCGTCGGCGTCATTTAAATTGTAGAGGCGCTGATAGCTGCCATCCCCGTCGAAAGTCACCCGGCCACTCTCGATATTCGCAACCGATTGAAGAAGTTCGCCATCGGCTCCGTAAAGTTGATAGGTCCCGAACTCGCCCTCGCCAGCCAGAAACAAGGACCACGCACCGCTATCGTAGGTGATCACGTTGGAGCCGTTGGCGAGTAGCGAAGTCGCAAACAGGGTACTTGATACCTCGTTTCCGACCGCGTCGAAGATTGCTGCCGTGACACCAGCGGTGGAGCCCGAGAAGATTACATGATTTCCGGTTGCCAGCGAAACAATGCCAGAGAAATACGAGGATTGCATGTGATGCTCCGCCACAAGTTGGCCATCTGCATCAAATCTGACCACGTTCTCATAGTAGACGGTTGTACCGTCGACGGTCTGCTGCGACTGATAGTGCTGCAGCCAGCCGCCGTCAGGGGTCAGCATTAGCGTGTTTACGCCGGCTGCATCGTGGGTAACGACGATCTTGCTGCCGATAAGTGACCCGTCGGTATCGTAGCGGGCTGTGACGAGTGCCCCGTCAGCTTGCACCCCCGAGACAATCCAGCCACCATCAGCTGTGGCAATCGATGCCGGCCATGTCACCAAGTTATCGAGAAGCTTGACATCTTCAGAAACTGCTAATCCCATTTTCCACCCAGCCTTGTACTCTAGGTAGGAGATAGCGATACGGCACTTTCAATGTCAACCTGAGAGTGTTGGCGATCCGATGTGTCTAGAGACTATTTCTCGGGATATGCCTCAAGCCGCCTTCTTCCCATCCTTCCCCTTCTCGGCCTTCCCCGCATCCCCCGCCTCACCCTTGTTGGTAAAGTGCGCATTCCCCAGCCCAGTGCCGATCGTCAGCACGCCCCAACCCTCCACATCCTGCATGAAGGGGATTTGCGACAGGCCCTGAATGACGGCGTCGTTGTGCATGACGACGAAGGTGGGCTGGCCGGAGATTTCGGGGATGGCCTTGGCGAGTGCCTGCGGCAGGTTGAAATGCTCGCTTTCCCAATTGCCGCCGGGCAGGTTCTGGCCGCCGCGATCGATCGCGCCGTCGGCATTGATGATGCCGGGGCAGGCGATGCCGATCACCGGCGCCAGTGCCAGCTTGGATTTCACGGCCTTGGCGATCAGCGTCTCGAGCATCTCCACCAGCCGTTCGATCGCGGCACTGCGCGCGGGCGCATCGTCGGCATGCCGCCAGAGCGTGGATTTCCACACCTTGGCACGGGATAGGTCGGGGTGGTCGTCCAGTTTGAGTTCGATCACGCCGGCGCGCATATTGGTGCCGCCGATATCGACGGCGAGGATCGCCTGGTTGCCCTTCAGCATCCAGGCGGGCATCAGGTGTGCGGCACCGATCAGTCCGGCATCGTCAGGGTGATGCTGGATCGGCACGAGATCGATCGCATGGCCTGCGGACTTCACGAGCACGCCGGCGCGCGCGATCGCCATTTCGCCGACGACGCTGTGCTTGAAGCCGCCGCCGATCGCCACGCGACCGGTGTTCTTCCAGGCGTCCTGCTTGAGGTATTTCGTCAGCACAGTCGCAAGTTCGCCCGCGAACTCGTCGATCGCGCCCATGATGACTGCTGCCGCTTCCTTGTCGTCGCCCTGCATCAGCGCGTCGATATCCTTCTTGGAGAGTTCGCGGGTTGGTTTCTCTCCCAAGGGATCGTCGCCGCCCTTGCGGATCGCCTTGCGGGCCTCGTCGAGCTTGCCCTGGAATGCCGATTTGCTGGCTTTGTCGCCGATGAAGCCGTCCTTGTCCTTCAACTCGTTGTTATAGTCATCGACAATGACGGATGGCAGGTCTTCCGCGCCGTGGATCAGCGGCGCGCCTTCGATTGTCTTTTTCTTGAGCTTGCCCCGCGCCATTCGCATCTCCTTGCCCGCTGCAATCCAGCATTTCACCAACGCGGATGGTTGAGGGCGAGTTCCCGCGCGGCAATCGATGAGGAACGATTTGGCCCTCATGACGTTCGGAACCAATGCACGGCTACAGCTATGATGAGAGCAAGGAGCATGCCATGGCGGAACAGGCCCGGACAGTCCATCACCCCGCACCGCGTCACGAAATCTTCTCGACCAGCGAGGCACTGAACCAAATCCGCAACGAGCCCGAGGGCTGGGCCGTGTTCCTCGATATCGACGGCTGTCTGCTCGATCTGGCGCCGACGCCGGACAGCATCGTGGTACCCGAGGGCTTGGCAACCGATATCGACCGCCTTTCCAAACGGCTTGGCGGTGCGGTGGCGCTGGTCACCGGCCGGGCGCTGATTTATGCCGATGCGCTGTTCAAGCCCTTCGTCTTTCCCATCGCCGGCCTGCATGGTGCGGAGATGCGCGGCCCCGACGGCAGTCGGATCTTTGCCGAGATTCCACCGGAATTCGAACGGCTGAAGGAAATTCTCGTGCTCGACACATCACGCATGCCCGGCGTCCTGATCGAGGACAAGGGCGGGGCAGTGGCTGCGCACTACAGGCTGGCGCCGCAATTCGAGGAGGTTCTGGGTGAAAAGATGTCGGCCTTCGCCAAGGCGGCCGGCCCAGGCTGGGCGCTGCAGCTCGGCAAGATGGTCTATGAAATCCGCCCCTCGCGCGCCAGCAAGGGCGACGCCGTGGAGCGCTTCCTCCGCGAGCCGCCGTTTCTTGACCGGCTGCCGCTGGCCATGGGTGACGACCTGACGGATGAATCGATGTTTGCCGTGGTCAACGCCCGTGGCGGCCACTCGATCAGGGTCGGACGGGAGGAGGCGCCCACCTGTGCGCTGAGCACGATCATGTCTCCGGCGCATGTGCGCGATGCCATTGCGAAGCTCGGCCTGCTGGACGATTAACCCGCTTGGCTGGCGCGGGCGGACGTTACCTGGCTTATCGCGCCTTCGAGATCCGTCTGCGTAAAGGGCTTGCGAAGGATAGGCAGCTTCAGCTTCGAATGTTCCGAAAGCTCGGAATAGCCGGTGGCGACGACAATCGGGATCGTGGGATGCGATGCCCGCACGATCTCGGCCAGTTGCAGGCCGGACATTCCGGGCATGGACTGGTCGGTCAGGAGCAGGTCGAAGGGCTCCGGTTCGTTCTCAAGCACGGAAAGGGCGGCCTGGCCGCTATGCGCGGAAACCGGCCGGTGGCCGAGTTCCTCCAACAGTTCCACCGTGCTCATCAGCACCAGCGCGTCGTCATCGACGCAGAGCACGCGGAGCTTCTGGTTCGGGCGGTCCTCGCCGCTCCCGATTCGCGCGGAGAGGGGTCGAGATACCTGTGCTGCCGGCAGCCATATCTCGACCGTCGTGCCGCTTCCCGGACTGCTTTGGATATCAAGCCATCCGCCGGATTGCTGGGCAAATCCATGCACCATGGAAAGTCCGAGGCCCGTGCCCTTGGCGACGCCTTTGGTGGTGAAGAAGGGCTCATGCGCGCGGGCGAGCGTCACCTTGTCCATGCCCGCGCCGAAATCGATCACCGACAGGACGGCATAGTCGCCGGGCTCGAGCGGACGACGGTCGCCATTGGCGATTGTGCGCAGCGAGGCGTCGATCTCTATCGTGCCGCTTTCGCCAAGCGCGTCGCGCGCATTGACCACCAGGTTGAGAAGCGCCATTTCCAGCTGATGCGCATCGGCATGCGCCAGCACGGGCTGGTCGGGAAAACTGGTCTCGATCCTGAACTGCGGACCGAGCGATCTCTGCAGCAGATCGTTCATGTCGGTTACGAGTTCGCCGACATCGACGCTTGCGGGGCTGAGATGCTGCTGTCGTGCGAATGACAGCATTCTCTGGGTGAGGTTCGCGCCGCGCCGCCCGGCCTCGAAAGCCGTCTCGACGAGACGCTGGAGCTTCGGATCATCCCCGACGCGCTTTTTCAGCAGTTCGAGATTGCCCATGATCACGGCGAGCAGGTTGTTGAAGTCGTGTGCGATGCCGCCGGTCAGCTGGCCCACGGCCTCCATCTTCTGCGCCTGGCGCAAGGCCGCCTCGGCATTCTTCCTTTTCGTCACATCGACCAGCCCGCCCAGGACCGCGACCCCGCCTCCGTCAGGGACTTCAAGCCGCGCCGAGGCATAGACGTCGATCGTCCGGCCGTTGGCGCCGAGAACCTGGAATTCGCCCTCGACGAAACCATCCTTGATCAGCATGGCCCGGAAGCCCTCGCGCCAATGCGCCGCCGCGTCGTCCGGCATGAACCGATCGAGCGGCTGGCCGATCATCGCGGCCCGCTCGACGCCAAGAAGATTGAGGCAATCATCCGACACCTCGGTCATCTTGCCGGTCTCGGTCATCGAGAACAGCGGCATCGGCGTCTTGCGGTAGAGGCTGCGGAAGCGCTCCTCGCTTCGGCGCAACGCCTCGGATTCGCCTTCGGCCAGCACGGCAAAGCGCCGGTCGAAGATCGAGGCGATGAGGGCCAGGCCGAGGATGAAGAAGGTCGTGACCGCCACGCCAAGCGCAAGGCTGAACTGGTCGAAACTCGTCGGGCCGGAGGTCATGTCCCTCGCGTGATGGGTCGTGTAGGTGGCCGCCCGCATGCCCGTATAGTGCATGCCGGACACCGCAAAGCCCATGAAAACCGCGGCAAGTATCTTCTGACTGTGGCCCGTGCGTTCAAAGGCGAGCCACAGGGCGGCGATTGCCGCGGCGATGGCGATGAAAACCGAGATCGCGACCCAGAGCGGGTCGTAAGTCAGCATGGCGCGCATGCGCATCGCCGCCATGCCGGTATAGTGCATGCCCGCGATGCCGACGCCCATCAACGCGCCGCTCGATACGAGCGCCAGCAACCCGCCGTCCGACCGGCTGACCACGAAGAAGCCGATGCCGGTGACGACGATCGCCAGAACCAGCGACAGGACCGTGAGGCTGACATCGTAGGACACGTCCATGCCGGGCATGCTGTAAGCCAGCATGGCAACGAAATGCATGGCCCATATGCCGCCGCCCATGGCGAGAGCGGCGGTGACCAGCCAGTTCGCCGATGCGACGCGGCCAGTGGCCGCCTTGATGCGGCCAGCCAGATCCAGCGCGGTGTAGGACGCCGCGATTGCAATCAGTATCGAAAGAGTGACGAGCGTTGTGTCGTATGTACCCGAGAGCATGCGCATGCGGCCTGTTTTAGCCAGTGTTCAGCTCAGCACACTGATTCCATTGGAAGATCAGAATGCTCCAGCTTGTGGCTGAAAGCTAGAGTCCAGATGCTTCCGTACTATTCCACGCCCGCTATCGCCCCTTCCAGGCCAGCAGCCGCATGGCGTTCATGGTCACCAGCACGGTGGCGCCGGTATCGGCCAGGATGGCGGGCCAGAGGCCAGTCACGCCGATGATGGTTGTCACCAGGAACACCGCCTTGAGGCCGAGCGCGACGGTGATGTTCTGCCATATATTGCCCATCGTCGCCTTGGACAGCGCCACCATGTTGGCGATATCCATGACCCGGCCGTGAAGCACGGCTGCATCCGCGGTTTCGAGCGCCACATCGGTGCCGCCGCCCATGGCGATGCCGATATCGGCTGCGGCCAGCGCCGGCGCATCGTTGATGCCGTCGCCGACCTTGGCGACGATCTCGCCGGCCGCCTGCTTCTCGCGCACGATCGCCTGCTTGTCCTCCGGCAACAGGCCGGCGCGAACCTCGATGCCGAGCTTGGCGCCGATCGCCCGCGCGGTCCGTTCGTTGTCGCCGGTCAGCATGACAGTTGAAATGCCCGCCGCCTTGAGTGCCGCAAGACCGGCTTCGGCATCGGCGCGCGGCTCGTCGCGAATGGCGATCAGGCCCACCGGTACCCCGGCTGCGATAAGCACGGACACGGTCTGGCCCTCGGCATTAAGGCTGTCGATCCGCGCCTTGGTCGCTTCGTCAAGGGCATGTCCCTCGTCCGCCGCCTTGGGCGACAACAGCGCCACCGGCTCGCCGCCGACCGACCCCGTGACGCCCTTGCCGGGCAGCGCTTTGGCAGCCATGGCAGGCGGGATAGGTGCCTTCAATTCTTTTGCTTTGGCGAGGATCGCGACGGCCAGCGGGTGGCTGGAGCCGCTTTCGAGTGCCGCCGCCAACGACAGAATCTTGTCCTCTGCCCGGCCGAGGCCGACTACGTCGGTGACGACAGGCTTGCCCTCGGTCAGCGTGCCCGTTTTATCGAGCGCCACCAGCGTCACCCGGCGGAAGGACTCGATGACCGCGCCGCCCTTGATCAGCAAACCGCGCCGAGCGCCGGCCGAAAGGCCAGCCGCAATCGCCGCCGGCGTCGAAATCACCAGCGCGCAGGGGCAGCCGATCAGCAGGATGGCGAGGCCCTTGTAGATCCATTCATCCCACGAACCGGCGAAGAACAGCGGCGGAACCAAAGCGACCAGTGCGCCCGCGACCAGCACGCCCGGCGTATAGTAGCGCGAGAAGCGGTCGATGAAGCGCTCGGTCGGCGCCTTGCTCTCCTGCGCTTCCTCGACCAGCCGCACGACCCGCGCGATGGTGTTGTCGCTTGCGGCAGCGGTGACGCGCACCTTGAGCACCGTGTCGGAATTGATCGTGCCGGCGAAGACGGTGTCGCCCGGCCCCTTGGATTTCGGCACGCTCTCGCCGGTGACTGGGGCTTCATTGATTGCCGACGAACCCTCGACGATGACGCCATCTGCGGCGATACGATCGCCGGGGCGAACGAGGATTATCGCACCCGGTTGAAGGGCTTCGGCGGACACTTCGCGCGTTGCGCCGTTCTGCTCGACCAGTGCATTCCTCGGCACGAGATCGGTCAGGCCGCGTATGCTGGCGCGCGCACGGCTGGCTGCAACGCCTTCCAGCAACTCGCCGACAAGGAAGAGGAAGACGACCATCACCGCCTCTTCGACCGCGCCGATGAACAGCGCGCCGACGGCGGCGATCGTCATCAGCATTTCGATAGAGAAGGGTGTGCCGGCCATAGCTGCTGCAAGCGCGCGCCGCGCGATCGGCACCAGCCCGACCAGGAGCGCCGGCACGAAGATCCAGTTCGGCACCGAGGGCAGGGCGAGATGCGCGAGATAGGTGACGACAAGCGCGGCGCCCGTGATGCCGGTCAGCACCGCCTTCCTGGTCTTCCACCACGGCCCGTCGCCGAATTCGAAATGCGAATGCTCGTGCCCGCCGTCATCGCCGTGGTCACGGCCTTCGTGATCGTGTCCGGCTTGGCTCGGCGGGGCTTTGCCGCCCGCTGGCGCAATCGAATATCCGAGCGCCTTGACCTGCTGCTCCACCGCGCCACGCGCGAAATTGGGCCCCGGCAAAACCGTCAGCGTGCCGCTCGCCAGCGAGACGCCCGCCTCCTCGACACCGGGCAACCGGTTGACGGCGGTCTCGATCTTGGAGACGCAACTCGCGCAATCCATGCCGCCGATGCGGTACTTGAGTTTTGTGGCGTGATTCTCCGACATTTCCCGGCCTTTCGATCTATCGATGAAGGACGTGTAGCACCTCTAGTAACTAGAGGTTCAAGAGGGAAAACAGAAAAACACGCTCTCCGACCGCAGTGATCAGTTGCGCCTTATGCGACCACAGATAATGAAGGCCAGCGTAATCCAGAACCCGAAGACGAACTGGTGAACGAAGTAATAGTCGATGACCTGATTGTGCAACTCGTAGACAAAGTCACACAAAGCGAAAGCGGCGCCCGAGAGAACGCAGATGAAGGCGTAAGCAATCAGGGGGTGATGCTGCAATTTTCGTGAGATGAGGATGGCAAGAAATGCAAGGATCGGGGTTAGCGAATACAGGAAAGTGATAATGTGGGTCTTCGCGTCAAGCAGGCTACTTGTATCGCTGAGCGAAAACGACACGGATGCTTCGATAACGTTATAGATTTCATGCAGAATGAAGGACATCGCAAACTGCATCGCTGCCACCGTGGCGATCGATTGAAACGGCGTCTCGATATGGTGATAGGCGCGCCGTCGGAGCGGATAGACGCTGACCGCGAGCAGAAGCGGCAGCGTGAAGGCCATGGTGAATTTCAATGAAAGGCGAATGCAGCCAGTCGTGTCGGACCAAAAGAATCCGTATCTCGTTTCCACTATGGCCCCGACCAATGGGCACACGGAGATGAAGAGCGCCATCAGCATGATATAGACGACCGCCGAGGCGGCGACCCGGGTGAAGCGCGTCCTGATATGCGGCGGAGCCGGAAGTCCGAGTGCGATCTTCAGGTCATTGTTCGCCTGGGTAAAGCCGTCATCGAGGATAGAGCCTCTGATAGCCCAGAGCATCTGATAAGAAAGGCGCCCGGCGTCCTTCCTGGATACATACTCCTCCGGCACCGGACACTCGCCTTTCACTGCCTCGAGCTTTACCCTGGCCGCGTCATAGCTGTTGCCGGATACCTGCATCAGGGCGGTCGCGGTCGAACGCGCTCCGGTGTCGATCAGGGAATATATTCCCGATGAGCGGATGATCGCATCCCGTAGATATAGAAGCCACGTCTGCACCCGATCGCCGAACAGCAGCAGAAAGACATGAAGACGAAAAGCGGCTCGAACCACGAGGGAATGGCGGCAAACAAGGCTTCGACGGACGGTTTCAGGTCCTGCGACGCAGATTTCTTGACATACTCGCCGAGGAGCTTTCGTACGGTGCTCAGTACGTTGCCTGAATCCAGCGCAACCGCTGCATAGAGAACCGATATCGTCCCGGAGAAGAACAGGTAGACGACCGAGAATGCGGCCTTCGATATGACCTTGTCGAGCGGGAAGAAGCTCGACGGTGAGTCCACCGAGGGCTTCCCCTTCGCCCTGACGAGGTCGATCGACAGGAAAAATATGATGCCTGCCGTCAACAGGACGACCAGAAGCCGCGGAATATCGATGCCCGGCGCGTTGGCGAGGACCTCGGCCGCCTCTACCGGCATGCCTGCGCTTTCGGGCAATCGGCCAGTGCCGGCGGGGCGACCTGCACCTGTATGACCGTGATACCGAGAAAGAGCAGGAAGAATATCGCGAGAGTTTTTATTGTGTGAGACATGCGCCAATTCTCCAAAGTTTCACCGGTCATACACCAATTACGCGATGTTTTCAACGATAAACTTCAGGGGTTGTATTTGGTTGCATGCCGTCGGTGGGAGCGGATCCCTCAGCTCGCCTCGCGCAACTGCTCCGCCGTCTGCAGATCGACGCTCACCAGCGTCGAGACGCCCTGTTCGGCCATGGTGACGCCGTAGAGGCGGTTCATGCGGGCCATGGTGATGGGGTTGTGGGTGATGATCAGGAAGCGGGTTTCGGTGGTCGCCGCCATCTCGTCCATCAGGTTGCAGTAGCGCTCGACATTGTGGTCGTCGAGTGGTGCGTCGACTTCGTCGAGCACGCAGATCGGCGCGGGATTGGTCAGGAACACGGCGAAAATCAGCGCCATGGCGGTCAGCGCCTGCTCGCCGCCGGAGAGCAGCGTCATGGTCTGCGGTTTCTTGCCGGGCGGGCGGGCGAGGATTTCGAGGCCCGCTTCGAGCGGATCGTCGCTTTCGATCAGTTGCAGCTCGGCCTCGCCACCGTTGAAGAGGTGGGTGAACAGCCGCTTGAACTGGGTATTGACGACGTCGAAGGCGTTCATCAGCCGCTCTCGGCCCTCGCGGTTCAAATTCTGGATCGCGGTGCGCAGCTTGCGGATGGCGTCGATGATGTCGTCGCGCTCGCGCACCAGATTGTCGAGCTGGCTGGTGAGTTCGGCCTGTTCTTCCTCGGCGCGCAGATTGACGGCGCCGAGCCGTTCGCGCTCCATCTTCACCCGTTCGAGTTCGATCTCGATAGCGCGGGTGTCGGGCAGGGGGGCATCAGGCGCCAGCCCCGTCAGGCGCAGCACCAGATGCGGCTCGGTATCGAGCGTCTCGCGGATGCGTGTCTCCTGGGCGATGCGCCAGTCGCGCGCCGAGACCAGCCGTTCCTCGGCGCGGCCACGGCGTTCGCGGGCTTCGGCGAGCAGCGCCAGCGCGTCGCGGGCGATGCGATCGGTCTCGCGCTGCTGGTTTTCCTGGGCGGCCAGCTTGTCGGCGGCTTCCTTGCGCGCGGCTTCGGCCTTGGCGATGGCATTCATCAGGTTGAAGCGCTTTTCCTCGAATTCCTCGGGCGCTGCCAAGAGGTCCTCGAGTTCGATGCGGGTCTCTTCCTCGCGCTCGGTCAGCGTGGCGATCTGGCGGGCGGCACTCGCCTCGCGGTCGCGCCACACCTGTCGCTCGGCGGAGATGGCGGAAATCCGGCGGCGGCGGGCATCGTTTTCGCGCGCTTCGGCGTCGTTCAGCGCGCGCGCTTCGGTGAGCGCCGCGCGTCTTTCGGCGACGAGGATACCCTGTTCGCGCAGCCGCAGCTCGAGGCCCGAGAGATCAGGCGCCTCGGCCAGCGTGATCCGCGCGTCTTCCTCCGATATGCCGAGTTCTTCCATCTGGCTGTCGAAGCCCGCAATCTGCTGGCTCACACTGTCCTTGCGGCGGATGAGATCGGCGGCGGCGCGCTCGGCCTGTAGTGCCGCCTCACGGGCCTCGGTCAGCTTGCGAGCGAGCAGGCGCACCCTGTCGCGGTTGGAGTTCAGCCGCTCCTCGCCGATGCGGACCTGATCGGTGGCGCCGTCGAGCCGGCTTTCGCAGTCCTCAAGCAGGATACGTGCTTCCTCGGCCTCGGATTCCAGCGCCTTCAGCCGGTTCTTCTGCTGAAGACGGAGTGCCGCGGCACTCGGCGCGCCGGCGCGGGTGACATGCCCGTCCCAGCGCCAGACGGTGCCCTGTCGCGACGCCAGCCGCTGGCCCGGTGAGAGCTTGAGACGGAGCGCATCGCCATCGCCGTCATCGACAAGCCCGGTCTGGCGCAGGCGGCGATGGAGTTCGGCGGGCGCACGGACATGATCGATGAGCGGCGTGGCACCGGCGGGCAGGGCAGGATCGCTCTCGCCATTGCCTGGCATCGACCAGAAGGCCGACGCGGCCGGATCGAGCGCCGAGTCGAGATCGTCGCCCAGCACCGCGCCGAGGGCGGCTTCCAGCCCCGGATCAGGGGATATCTGCTCGGAAACCGGCGTATGTGCGCCAGTGCCGCCGGCGGTCAGCATCCGCTCGATCGTCGCCGCCTCGGTCTCGACAGCGCGCAGCCTGCCACGCGCATCTTCCACCGGTTTTCGCGCCTCCTGCTGCGCGACACGAGCCTCGTTCAGCGCGCGCTCGGCATGCGCCTGCGCCTTCTCGCCATCGTCGTGTGCGAGCTCGGCGGCCTCAAGCTCAGCCTCTTTCTCGGCGGGATCGGGCAGGGCGGAGAGCTTGGCTTCGACCGCCGTCAGTTCCTCGCGAGCATCGGAGATCTGCCGTTCGAGCCTGAGCCGGCGCTGCGCGAGGTCGGCAAGGAAGCGTTCGAGCTGCTGGCGGGTGGCGGCGGCTTCGGCGCGTTCGGCTGTCAGCGCCTGCATGATGGCTTCGGCCTCGGTCACCTCGGCCGTGGCGCCAGCCAAGGCCTCCGCCAGTTCGGCGGCGCGTTCGGCGGCATTCTCCAAGCCTTCGCGGAGTTCCTGCTCCTCCTCGTCGAGGCGGGTGACGATCGAGGCATTGCCCGAGATCATCTGCCGCTCGCGCTCGATATCGGCGGCGAGCTGGGTGATCCGGCGTTCGAGTTCCTGCCGCCGGGTCTCCAGCCGGCGCATGTCTTCCTCAAGCTGGCCGCGCGCGATCGTCAGGCGCTGCAATCCGGCGGCAGCCTGTGCCTCGGCCTCGCGCAGTTCCGGCAGCTTGAGGCCGTGGACGGCCTGATCCTTCGCTGCTTCCATTTGCGCCTGCGCCTTTTCGGCGACGAGATTGGTGGCCTGGTTCAGCGCGCTTTCGGCCTCACCCTCGGCGCTTTTCGCCTGTGCCCAGCGGATGTGGAGGAGCTTGGCTTCCTCGGCGCGGATCGAGGCGGAAAGCTGCTTGTAGCGATTGGCCTGCCGCGCCTGGCGCTTGAGGCTTTCGATCTGGGTCGACAGCGTGGTGGTGACGTCTTCCAGCCGTTCGAGATTGGTCTCGGCGGCCTTGAGCCTGAGTTCCGCCTCGTGCCGACGCGAATGCAGGCCGGAAATGCCGGCCGCTTCTTCCAGCAACTGCCGGCGTGCCTGGGGCTTGGCCTGGATCAGCTCGCCGATCCGTCCCTGGCCGACCATGGCGGGCGAGCGCGCGCCGGTAGAGGCATCGGCGAACAGCAATTGCACGTCTCTCGCGCGGGCTTCCTTGCCGTTGATGCGATAGACGGAACCCTGTTCGCGCTCGATGCGGCGGGTCACCTGCAATTCATCGGCATCGTTGAATGCGGCGGGCGCGGTGCGGTCGGAATTGTCGAGGAAGAGGCCGACTTCAGCGGAATTGCGCCCCGGGCGCTGGCCAGAGCCGGAGAAGATCACGTCATCCATGCCGGATGCGCGCATGTTCTTGTAGGAATTCTCGCCCATCACCCAGCGCAGCGCCTCGACCAGGTTCGACTTGCCGCAGCCGTTGGGGCCGACGACGCCGGTCAGGCCGGGTTCGATCAGGAATTCCGATGGCTCGACGAAGGACTTGAAGCCGGTGAGGCGGAGCTTGTTGAACTTCATGAGAGGCAGCTCATGAGAACGCAAAAAGGCGACAGCATAATGCTGCCGCCCATGGATATGATGGTAGGTGAATTACTTTGCTGCGGCGTCGATGATGGCCGACATTTCTGCAACGCTCATTCCCCCGGCATAACGCTGCCCGTTGATGAAGAATGTGGGCGTGGAATCGACCCCGAATTCCTTCGATCCCTGTTCCCGCACCTTGGTCACATCATCCAGAAGCTTCTGGTTCGTCAAGCAGGCCTCGAAGCTCTCCTGTGTAAAACCGGCAAGTTTCGACATTTGCAGCAATGCGGCGCGGCCGTCGGGTGCCACGGCCCAGGTGCCCTGGCTCTTGAACAGTGCGGAAACCATGGGGAAATACTGTCCTTCGGGCGCACAGCGGGCCAGCATGATCGCCGCCATGCCGCGCGCATCGAGCGGGAATTCGCGGAGCACGAAACGAACCTTGCCGGTATCGACATACTTTTCCTTGATCGCGTCGAAGGTCTCATTGTGGAAGGCGGCGCAATGCGGGCAGGTCATCGACATATATTCGACGATGGTGACGGGAGCATCCGCCTTGCCGATGGAGACATCGGGCAGCGGACCGGGTGCCATCAGGGTTGCGACATCGACCGAACCCTCGGGCGCCGGCGCTTCCTGGGCGAATGCGGTTGCCATCGGCACGGAGGCGAACGCCGCGGCGGCGGTACCGGCGGCCAGGAACTTGAGGAATTCTTTGCGGGTGAGATGCATGTCGTCTCCTTGGGGACAGGCGGATGGGCTGAGAGCCGGGATATACTTTGCGCCGGGCTCCCGCAAGTTGTTGCTATTGCGATCTGTTCAAAGAATTGTGACTGCCGGATGGCCGATCAAGTCCATTTGATAAACAGTGACTTCTCACCGTTTCTTGCTCCCGTACACCGCCTTGCCGAGCCGTTCGACGGCGGCTTTCAGCGGTTCGCTCTCGATGCCGGATGTCAGTTCGTCGAGATGGCTTTTCTCGCCGGCCGAGAGTGCCCTCAGCCGTGGGCGGAGGCGGGCATGAGGTGTGACGGGTTTCTGGACGATGCGTATCTGTCTTATGGCCGGAAAGCCGAAGAAGCCGTTGATCCGCTGGATCAGCTCGCCCTGGGCGTGGGCGAGAAACAGCGCGCGGGCACCCTCGCAGGCAATGGTCAGCACGCCGGGCTCCATGCCGCCGGTATCGCCCGACATCTCGGAATTGCGGCGTGGCCAGGTGATTTTTTCCGGCCGCGAACAATCGGCGAAATCCGCGCCGGCAATCTCGTCCCAGCTGCCGAGCAGCGCCGTGTTGATGCCCGCCTTGCGCTGCAGGACGGGATCCATCAGCCGGTTGGCGGCCTCGGCGATCTGCATCGCGCCTTTGCGTTTGAAGTCATTCATCGAAATGTGCTGCCCGGTTATGCTTGAATCATAGCCGTGTTCCCCGTATGCGGCAATGGATGACGATTTCCCCGCCCAAGCCCGCCGATCTCCTCGCCTGGTATGACCGCCATCGCCGCGAATTGCCGTGGCGGGTGACGCCCGACATGCGGGTGGCGGGCGTGATCGCCGATCCCTACCATGTCTGGCTGTCAGAGATCATGCTGCAGCAGACCACCGTGCAGGCGGTGAAGGCCTATTTCGAAAAGTTCGTGCGCCTGTGGCCGACGGTTCAGGATCTCGCGAGCGCCGACACCGAGGACGTCATGAAGGCTTGGGCGGGGCTGGGCTATTATGCCCGGGTGCGCAACCTGAAGAAATGTGCCGAAGCGGTCGTCGCCGAGCATGGCGGCAGGTTCCCTGAAACGGCGGAGGCGCTCAAGATGCTCCCCGGCATCGGCGACTACACGTCCGCCGCCATCGCGGCGATCGCTTTCGATGAAGCGGCACCGGTCATGGATGGCAATGTCGAGCGCGTCATTTCCCGCATCTTCATGGTCGAGGACGCGCTTCCGGCCGCAAAACCAGTTATGAGGTCGCATCTCGCCACGCTGACGCCCAAAAGCCGGCCCGGCGACTTCGCCCAGGCGATGATGGATCTCGGCGCCACGATCTGCACACCACGGCGCCCCGCCTGTGCGCTCTGTCCCTGGCGCGACCATTGTCGCGCCTTTCACGAGAGCGATCCGGAATTCTATCCTGTCAAGGCGGAGAAGAAGGCGAGGCCGGTCAGACAAGGCGCGGCTTTCGTAGCGGTGGACGGCGAGGGTAGGGTGCTGCTGCGCAAACGCATCGAGTCCGGCCTGCTCGGCGGCATGACCGAAGTGCCGACGACGGAATGGAACTCCAACCGCGATGGCGGGACGAGCACAGATCACGCCCCATTCGCCGCCGACTGGCGTCCACGGGGCGCCGTCGTCCACGTCTTCACCCATTTCGAACTCAGGCTCTCGGTCTATCGCGCCGATCTGACTGGCACCCGCGACAAAGATAACGGCTGGTGGGAGCCCGTCACAAATCTTGACGGCGAGGCCTTGCCAACTGTCATGAAAAAAGCAATCAGCGCCGCTATTCCCGACGCGTTCAAAAAATAGAAGCGAAAGAATATTCATGACTGCAGAGATTCGTCACATTGTTTTCGACATCGGCAAAGTCCTCATCCACTACGATCCCGATATCCCGTTCTCTCGGCTCATTCCGGATGCGACCGAGCGCAAATGGTTCTTCGAAAATGTCTGCACCCATGACTGGAATGTCGAGCAGGATCGCGGCCGCACCTGGGAAGAAGCCGAGGCGCTGCTGATCGCCAAGTTTCCCGATCAGGAACTCAACATTCGCGGATTCCGCAAATATTGGCACGAAATGGTGCCGCATCCCTACCAGCACAGTGTCGATCATCTCGAGCGGCTCATCGCTGAAGGCCGCGACGTGACGCTGCTCACCAACTTCGCCGACGACACGTTCGACCAGGCTTCGCAGATCTTCCCGTTCCTGAAGAAGCCGCGTGGCGTGACAGTCTCGGCCCGCGTCCGGCTGATCAAACCCGATCCCGCGATCTACGACGCGCACACGAAGGCGTTCGACCTCGACCCGGCGAGAACTTTCTTCATCGACGACGCCCCGGCCAATGTCGATGCGGCCAACGCCTATGGCTGGAATGCCGTGCTCTACACCGGCCCGGAAAAACTCGACGCGGATTTGAAGAACTACGGATTGCTCTGATGCCCGATTTCGATGCCATGGCGCGGCTGATCGCCTATCACGACGCCATCAACGCGCTCGATTTTGCCACCATCGAGGCTATGTTCGCCGACAATGCCGTCTATGATTCAGGCGGCCTCGGCGGTGTCGTGGAAGGTCGCGGACCCATCATGGCCGGCTTCCGCAGCTATTTCGACCTCTATCCGGATCAGGTTTCCGAGGACACAATTATCGAAGCCGTTGGAGAGCGTGCGATCCGTTCCGTCTGGAAACTTGTCGCCACCCATCGCCTGACGGGCGAAAAGCTGATCCGTGCCGGCGAGGAGATCGTGACTTTCAACCATGCCGGCATGATCGTCCGCGTCGAGGTCATTGACCATTCCATCTAGCCAAATGGTGCATTTCGCTGCGTTGCAACATTTTATCCCTCTGCGTCTGTTTTCAAAGTCCCTGCAATACGATAAGCCTTTCTCGAAGTTGTCATAATTCCGTGCGGGGAGAGAGGCCGGAATGACCAGATGGGTCTATGCATTCGGGGGTGGCAAGGCCGAAGGGCGCGCCGACCTCTACGAGAAGCTCGGCGGCAAGGGCGCGAACCTTGCCGAGATGAGCAGTCTCGGCCTGCCCGTGCCGCCCGGCCTGACCATCGTCACCGAGGCTTGCACGCATTACTTCCAGCACAACAAGTCCTTCCCCGATGGCCTTAAGGGCGCCGTGGTCGAGGCTCTCGGCAAGCTCGAGGATTTGACAGGCCGCAAGTTCGGCGGCAAATCCCGGCCACTTCTGCTATCGGTCAGGTCCGGTAGTCGGGTGTCCATGCCTGGGATGATGGACACGGTGCTCAATCTCGGCCTCAACGACGAGACGGTCGCGGCACTCGCCGAGGACACGGGCGATGCGCGCTTCGCCTGGGATTCCTATCGTCGCTTCATTGAAATGTATGGCGGCGTGGTGATGGGCCTCGGCCAGGATGTGTTCGAGGAGATCCTTGAAGACGAGAAGGCCCGGCTCGGCCGAGAACTCGACCCGGATGTGACCGCCGAGGAATGGCAGGGGCTTGTGGTACGCTACAAGGACATGCTTGCGGAAGAGGCGGGCGCGAGCTTTCCCGAAGATCCGATGGCGCAGCTCTGGGGCGCGATCGGTGCGATCTTTTCGAGCTGGAGCAATTCGCGCGCCGTAGCCTTCCGTGCCATGCACAACATCCCGTCGGATTGGGGCACGGCCGTCAGCATCCAGGCCATGGTGTTCGGCAATCTCGGCAATTCATCGGCCACTGGCGTCGCCTTCACCCGCAATCCCTCGACCGGTGTCCGCGAACTCTACGGTGAGTTTCTGGTCAATGCGCAGGGCGAGGATGTCGTGGCCGGCATCCGCACGCCGCAGAGCATCACCGAAGCCGCCCGCATCGAGACCGGCTCCGACAAGCCCTCGCTCGAAAAGCTGATGCCGGAGGCCTTCGCCGAGTTCATGGCCGTCTGCAACCGTCTCGAAGCGCACTACAAGGACATGCTCGACCTCGAATTCACAATCGAGCGCGGCAAGCTCTGGATGCTGCAGGTCCGTCCGGGCAAGCGCACGGCGCGCGCGGCTCTCAGGATCGCCGTCGACATGGTCGAGGAGAAGCTGATCAGTGAGCTCGATGCTGTCGATCGCATCGATCCGGCGAGCCTCGACCAGTTGCTGCATCCGACCATCGACCCGAATGCCCGCCGCGATATCATTGGCCAGGGTCTGCCGGCCTCGCCGGGTGCCGCGACGGGGGAGATCGTCTTCACCTCGGAAGGCGCGATCGCGGCGAAGAAGGAAGGCCGCAAGGTCATCCTCGTCCGCACCGAGACCAGCCCTGAGGACATCCACGGCATGCACGCCGCCCAAGGTATTCTCACCACCCGCGGCGGCATGACCAGCCATGCGGCGGTGGTTGCCCGCGGCATGGGCCTGCCTTGTGTCTGCGGCGCGGGTGCGCTCCGGGTCGACATGCGCAACCGCGAACTCGTCACCAAGGGCATGAAGCTCAGCGAGGGCGATATCATCTCGATCGACGGCTCGTCGGGTCATGTGCTCAAGGGCGCGCAGCCCATGCTGCAGCCCGAACTTTCCCGCGATTTCGAGCGCATCATGGGCTGGGCCGACAAGATCCGCCGCATGCGGGTGCGCACCAATGCCGAGACGCCGTCCGATGCCCGCGCCGCCCGCTCCTTCGGCGCCGAAGGCATCGGGCTCTGCCGCACCGAGCACATGTTCTTCGAGGGCGACCGCATCGATGTGATGCGCGAGATGATCGTTGCGGACAATGTCGAGGATCGCCGCACCGCGCTCGCCAAGCTGCTGCCGATGCAGCGGGCCGACTTTGTCGAGCTCTTTGAGATCATGCACGGCACGCCGGTGACCATCCGGCTGCTCGACCCGCCGCTGCATGAATTCCTGCCGAAGGCCGACGACGAGATCGACGAGGTTGCCAGGCGCATCGGCATGGACCCGACCACCTTCCGCGAGCGCATCGATGCGCTGCACGAGTTCAACCCGATGCTCGGCCATCGCGGCTGCCGGCTGCATATCTCGCATCCCGAGATCGTCGAGATGCAGGCCCGCGCCATCTTCGAGGCCGCCGTCGAGGCCGCGCTCAAGACGGGTGCCGCTGTTGTACCGGAGATCATGGTGCCCGTCGTCGGCCTGAAGACCGAACTCGATTACGTCAAGGCCCGCATCGACGAGGTCGCCACAGCCGTTATGGCCGAAACCGGCATGGTGATCGAATACCTCGTCGGCACGATGATCGAATTGCCGCGCGCCGCTCTTCGCGCCCATGTCATCGCCGAGGTCGCCGAATTCTTTTCGTACGGCACCAACGACCTGACCCAGACCACGTTCGGCATGTCGCGCGACGACGCCTCGGCCTTCCTGCCGACCTATATCCAGAAGGGCATCATCGAGCGCGACCCCTTCGTCAACCTCGATTTCGACGGCGTCGGCGAGTTGATCAAGATCGCCGCCGAACGCGGCCGCCGCACACGCCCCGGCCTCAAGCTCGGCATCTGCGGCGAACACGGCGGTGACCCAAGCTCGATCGCCTTCTGCGAGGAATCGGGGCTGGATTATGTGTCGTGTTCGCCCTTCCGCGTGCCGATTGCCAAGCTCGCGGCGGCGCAGGCCACTATAAGAGTGGGAAGAGCGTAGATATGTTTCCCGTCTTCCGCGCGAACTATTCGAAGGATCCATGGCAACGTGCTTCCGGCGCAGAAATGGCGGGCACGCCGGCAATTGCCGGGCTCCCTGATTTTTTTCGAGAGTTTGGCGGGGCCTCGTTCGGCGAAGGGATATATCGGGTCATCATTCCTGCCGAGATGGAAGACTGGCGTGGTCGGCTGAAACTCGCTTTTCCGGCGCATCAAGACGCAATTCCGTTTGCCTATGACTGGCTCGGGCGTCTTTTCGTGCTTGAGCAAGACCGGCTTGTCGACGGAGAGCCAGCGGTCGTAATGCTCGAGCCGGGCACCGGAGAGGCGTTGGAAGTGCCCTCCAACCTTCGGACATTCCACGAGGTCGAGCTAATCGACGACCATGATGCCGCGCTTGCCAGCAAGTTCTTTGAGGCATGGCGTACGGAGGGTAATCCGGCTCCGAAGTATGACGAGTGCGCCGGATACAAGGTGCCTCTGTTTCTCGGTGGCGCCGATGACCTGACGAACCTGGAACTGTCCAATATCGATGTCTATTGGCACATAATGGGTCTTATCATTGAGAAGATTTGAAATGCGCCGCTAAGCCTGAGCATTCGGTCATGCATGCCGCCCTCGTGCAGCTAAATCATCCCCTCGGCCGTGCAATCCATATCCCGCCGAGGATGATCGCGCCGCCAATCGCCTGCAGCACTGACACCGGCTCGTTCTGCAGCACCCAGGCGAAACCCGCAGCCGCGACGGCTTCGAGGAAGATGACCAGCGACGAAAACACCGTCGGCAGCCGGCCGAGCGCGACGGAAAGCAGGCCCTGTCCACCAGCATGGCTGACCAGCGCGAGCGCCAGCAGCACGCCCCAGCCCTTGGCCGAGTGCGGCATGATATCGCCCTCGACCACCAGCGCCGCGACAAGCAGGATCGCGATGGTGATCAGGCTCATCTCGAAGGTTACGCGGGCGGCACCCGTATCCTTGCGCGCCGCGCCGACAGCGAGGAAATAGAGGCCGAAGAACACGCCGGTGCCGATTGCCAGCGCATCGCCGACCGCGCGGGCGGCATCGAGTCCGAGGCTCTGGGAGATCAACGTGGTGCCGCCGACTAGGCAAAGGCCGAGCCCCACGAGCGTCGAGCGCGAGACTCTCTGCTTCAGGACCAGCCAGCCGAAAATGACCACCCAGATCGGCGCCATCGTGGCGAAGAAGGTGGCATTGGCAATGCTGGTCTTCATGATGGCGAGGTGCCAGAGCAACAGGTCGCCGGCAAAGAACAGCCCCGTCAACAGGATCGGCAGCGACCAGCTCTTGCCCTTGCTTTGGCCGGGTTGGCTCTCCTCCGCCCTCATCCACATCCAGAGAACCGGCACGGCCAGAAACACGCGCCAGAAGGCGCTTGAAAGCGGTCCGACATCGGCAAAGCGCACCAGGCTCGGCGATATGCTCATTGCGAGTGCGGCGCCGAGCAAAGCGAGCATGCTGACGATGAACGTGGAACGGCTTTGAGGGGAGGCTTCTGAGAGTTGGGACATTGCTTGATCGGAAGGACCTGGGAGAAAAATGCAGTGCCTTCCATAGCGGTCACATCAAGCAATGCAAGCCCGCCGGGCGAGGAACTGGCTCTGTCGCCACTCAGGCGACCCGCGCCATCTCCGCACTATCCCCGGCATCCAGTCTCCGCAGTCGCGCCGCATCGCGTGCAGGCGACATGCCGAACTCCCTTGCATATTCGCGGCCGAACTGGGTGGCGCTTTCATAGCCGACCGAAAACGCGACGCGCGCCACATCGCCGGCCTCGGCGATCAACCGACGTCGTGCCACATGCAAACGCAGCCGCTTCTGGTACTGGACCGGGCTCATCGCCGTCACCGCTTTGAAATGGCGATGGAAGGCCGAGGCGCTCATGCCGGCGCGGGCGGCGAGATCCTCGACCTGGAAGGGTTGGGCCAGATTGTCGCGAATCCAGCCGATCGCGCAGCGCACCTGGCCGAGGCGGCTGTCGCCGGTAGCGAGCTGGCGCAGCATGCCGCCGCAGGGCCCGCCGAGGAGGCGATAGATGATCTCGCGCTCGATCAGCGGCCCGAGCACGGCAATATCCTTCGGCCTATCGAGCAGGCGCAGCAGCCGCAGCCATGAATCGAGCAAATCAGGCGTCACGGGCGCAAGGCCGAAGCCGGAGCCGGGATCGGTCGATGCTGGAGGCACATTGTCTTTCATGCTGAGCAGGACGTCGGAGATAACAGTTGGGTCGAACCTCAGCGTGATCGAAAGATAGGGCCGGTCAGGCCCGGCACGATAGATTTCGCCGGTCGCCGGTACGTCGATCGTGGAGATAAAGTAACTCGGTTGGTCGTAATGCAGCGCCTTATCGCCGATCAGGATGCATTTGGCGCCTTGCAGGATCAGGCAGATCATCGGCTCACAGAAGGCAGGCATCGGACCAGTCGGGGCCTCGCAGTGCTCGCAGCGGGAAATGACGACGCGCGGAATCGCTGTTTCCGTTTCGCGGCTTTTCGAATGGGTGAGCGCCAGCTGGCGCATTTCCATGATCGTGTCTTGCATCACCATCACATGGCAATCGCAGTTTTACCAGTCAAGCGCCACCCGTTTCTTGGGCGAAGATTTGACAGGATTGGGCAGGAATCCGCCACGATCCGGCTCACGCCCCGGCGCCATCACACACCATTTTCCGCTCCGTGTTCAACAGGAGACGCAGCAATGACAACGACGAAAACAGCCCTGGTTACCGGAGCCAACAGGGGCATTGGCCACGAAATCGCCCGCCAGCTTGCCGAGGCGGGTCACGAAGTGTGGCTTGGCAGCCGCGACGAGAAGCGCGGCGAGGAGGCCGCGGCAAAGCTTCGGGCGAAGGGCCACAAGGTGCATGTACTGCCGCTCGACGTAACCGACGATGCGAGTGTGGCGAAGGCCGCGAAATCACTCGCAGCCCAGACCGGCAAGCTCGACGTGCTGGTCAACAATGCCGGTATCGCCGAGGGCTTTACCTATACCCCCGATGAAGAGCCGATCGCCAACGTGAAGCAGGTCTATGAGGTGAATGTCTTCGGGCCGATCCGCGTAACACAGGCCTTCGTCCCGCTGCTCAAGGCAGCATCAGGCGCACAGGTCGTGATGATCAGCAGCGAACTCGGCTCCATCTCCGCCTTGCTCGATAGCGGCAGCGAGTTCCATGGCGTCAATGCGCTGGGTTACAACAGCTCGAAGACGGCGCTCAATGCCGCCACGATCTCGTTCGCGAAGGCGCTCGAGCCGCATGGCATCAAGGTAAACGCCGTCGATCCCGGCTTTACGGCCACTGATATGAATGGCGGACAAGGCTATCGCAGTGTGGCGCAGGCGGCGGAAATTCCCATTGCGCTCGCCAACAACAAGATGAACGGCGTCACCGCCGCCTTCCTCAATCACAATGGCAAACTTGGCTGGTAGGATCTAAAACGGAGGTTCGGCGTGCTAGTGCGCGCCGGCCTTTTCCAGGCGCTCCAGCACGTCGACAAAGGCTTCGGCAAAACTGGTGAGATGCTCAGGCTGGCCGTCGGCGGCTTCCACGGAGGTCTCGATGCCGTCATCGGCGAGGATCACAAAAGCGAGGCGCTGTTCGTCGGCGCCGGCATAAGCGAGCCGGATTGCGGCAACGCGGCCCTTGCCTTCGGGCTTGTCGCCATGCGGCAGTTCGAACAGGAATTCACCGTCGAGCGGCATCAGCGCGGCCTTGACGGCATCGGCAAAGACAGGATGGGTTTCGAGCAGCATTTCGAGGCCGAGGCCCAGTTCGATGAATTCGACCGGTGTCGATTTGCCAGCCGAAGGCGTGCCCTTGGCTGTTGAAGGGACAATTGCCTGGTTCTCGGGTGTCGTCTGCATAACAAAAACTCCTGCTCAACGCCCCCGCGCGAGGGGAGAGTCATTGGAAAGATTGGCGAAATTGCGGCGCCCCCGATTTGGCGCGTTGACAGGGCCCACGGAAGCATGTTGGTTCGCCTTGTTTTCGGCGCATGGGGAGCGGCTTTTGATGGCAAAAAACCGAGTTATGCCGCCGCTCAGGCAGGGCGTGGTTGTGCCGTCGCCCGTGCGGTCGTTGCTCGATCAGGCGGGCCGGTTGCTCTCCGCGGGCAAAGGGGCCGAGGCGTTGCCGATCGTCGAGAAGGCCGTAGCCCTGGCGCGGGCTAATCCCGAGGCGGCGCATATGCTTGGGGTCTGCCATTTGCAGGCCGGAAACCTCGCCGCAGGCATCGAGGCACTCAAGAAAGCAGTCATGCTGGCGCCCGCCAATGTTGCGATCCTCAATCATCTCGGTGTCGCGCTCTGCCGATCGGGCAAGGTTGCCGAGGGAATCGCCGCGCTCGAGAGGGCGGTGAAGCTCGCCCCGAAATTCGGCGAGGCGCGCAACAATCTGGCGCATGCATTCAACGAATCCGGTGATCATGCCGCCGCCGCGCGCGCGTACCGTGAAGTCACCATGCTCGCGCCGCAACTCGCCCCGGCATGGCAGGGGTTGGCATCGGCGTTGCACAAGTCCGGTGATGTCCAGGCAGCATTGGCTGTGTCGCGTGAGGCCGCCGAACGCTTTCCCGGCCATAGCGGTTTTCACGCCAGTATCGGTCGGATACTGATGGATCTGAGGCAGCGGGATGTGGCCGAGGCGGCATTCCGCAAGGCGCTGGCCCTGGACCCCGGCAATGGTGATGCCGCCAACAATCTCGGCACGCTTGTCGAGGAGCGCGGGCAGCATAAAGAAGCGCTGGCGCTTTATCAGCAGGCGACGAAAATGCGGCCGAACCTGGCGGACGCCTGGTTCAATCTCGGCAATGCGAGGGAGAAGACCGGTGATCTCACCGGCGCGCGTGATGCCATTTCCCGATGCCACACTCTGCGGTCCGCCAGCGCCAGGACGCTCTCGGCACTCATCTCGATCCGCCGCAAACTTTGCGATTGGGATGGCATCGACTGGCAGGTAGAGACGTTGCGGCAACTGGTCATGGCCCCGGCGTTCGTCGATAATATGGACGATGGCCCGCCGCCCTTCGGCCTGCTCAGCCTGATGGTGGATGGCGCGACGCAATTGCGGGCCGCCGAAGCGCATGGACGGCAGACCTTGAAGAAGGCGGAGAGCTGGGCGATCGATGCCGGAGACCATGTGCCGGTCTCGAAGCCGGCAGGCGGCCGAATCCGTATCGGCTATCTGTCGCCGGATTTCCGCGAGCATCCGATCGCGCAATTGATGGCCGGCGTCATCGAGAGCCACGATCGCACACGGTTCGAGATTTCAAGCTGGTCGCTCGGCCCGGATGACGCGAGCGCCTACCGCAGGCGCATTGTCACGGGCTCCAATCGCTTCGAGGACATAAGGGACCTGGACGTCGCGGCATCGGCGCGGCTGATGCGCGAGGCCGAGCTTGATATCGTCGTCGATCTCGCCGGCTATACGGCACATGCACGGCCGGAAGTGCTGGCACTTCGCGTCGCGCCGGTGCAGGTCAATTATCTCGGCTATCCCGGCTCGATGGGCTCGCCCTTCATGGATTTCGTGATCGTCGATCCGATTGTTGCGCCCGTTGGTTCGGAGGCCGATTTCAGCGAGAAAATCATTCGTCTGCCGGATTGCTACCAGGCCAATGACGATCAGGCGCCTATCGATCCCGGGCCGGTGTCAAGGGCGGAATTCGGCCTGCCCGATGATGCCTTCGTGTTCTGCTCCTTCTCGATGAATTACAAGATCGATGCTGCGGTACTGGATGGCTGGGTCGCGATCCTGAATCGCGTGCCCCGTTCGGTGCTCTGGCTGTTCCGCACCGATGCCGCGGCGGCCGAGAACATCGCGAGAGAAGCCGAAAAGCGTGGGCTGGACCCCTCGCGTCTCATCTTTGCCGACCGGCTGCCGAAGGCGAAACATCTTGCGCGCCACCGGCTGGCCGACCTGTTCCTCGACACATTCGCCTATGGCGCCCACACTACCGCCAGCGACGCGCTGTGGGCCGGGTTGCCGGTGCTAACCCTGCGCGGCGATACGTTCGCCAGGCGCGTCGGCGCAAGTATCGTCACGGCGGCGGGCTTGCCGGATCTGGTGACGGAGAGTATCGCGGATTATGTCGAGCGGGCCGTCGCCATCGGATCGACCGAGGGTGCCTCTGTCACACTGAAGCAGCGACTCCAGGAAAACATCCCGTCCTGCGCGCTCTTTTCCACAGCCGCCATTGCCCGTAATCTGGAAGCAGCGTATCTCGGCATGATCGAGAGTCCGGGCTAGAGCGCTTCATTGTTACATGGAAGCAGTTCTGCCGGAACAGGTTTTCGTCAGGACCAAGGCGGCGGGCGAGCGTCGTACCCATAGGTACGACCGAGACCGGCGCCGCAGGGACTGGCGGAAAGATGCCCGGCCCACCGGTCGCGCATCGCGACGACCGGCGATTCTAATGTCTTGCAGATTTGCTTCAGCAAATCTGCGGGAGGGTTGGCTGAAACGGGCCGGTCGACCATTCGACTCCGTTTCAGCCAACAGAACTGATTCCATGTAACAATGAAACGCTCTGACGAGGCATGCATGACCGTCCGCTTTGAGCGCCCCGTGTCGCGGGCAGCTTTCCTCTCCCGCAGGCTCGCCGTCTTCGCCTTCCTCATGTTCATTGCCGCCTGGGGCATGCACCGCTTCGGCCCGTTCGACACGCCGTCCTTCCTGGCCGTGGCGGTGGCCGCGGGTGTCATCGCGGCGCTGGCGGTCTATATGGCGCTGATCGGCATCGCGGCACTCTGGTTCAAGGGCGCGCGCGGCGGGAAGGCGGCCACCACCGCACTCTTCTTTTCCATTCTGCCGCTTTCGTGCTTCTGCATCGCGGGGTTCAATTACCTCAACCTGCCGCAGATCTACGATGCCTCGACCGATCTCGCCAACCCGCCGCAATGGATCGAAGCACCGCCCGAGGACATGTCATGGCTCGGCCCGCGCAAGCCGGTCAGCGCCGCCGACCGCCAGGCGCAACTCGCCAAATGGCGCGACCTGACCGGCCGCCGCTACGAAGGCGCACTCGACCGCGTCTACACGGCAGCGCGCAAGGTGGCGGTGGATCAGGGCCTTGCGATCAAGTTCGAGCGCGGCGCGCCTGAATTGGCGCTGCAGGAACTGCCCGCCGACCAGCAGGCAAAGACCGATGACGTGGTGCCCGATGCACTCGATGTACCGGTTCCCCTGCCGCGCCCCGAAAACTTCGGCGTGGATGAAAACGCCCTGCCGCGGGGCGAACCCTCGATCCAGGGCGAAAAACGTACCCTCGTCTTCGGCTTCCGCCAGGATGTGCTGATCAGGCTGCACGAAGAGACGGAAACCACGCTGGTCGATGTCCGGGTCGCATCGCGCTACGGCGACCACGATCTCGGTTCCGGCGTTGCTTTCATCGAGAAATATCTCCGGGCACTCGACGCCGAGTTGCTCGGTATCGCGGGAGACTAGGCGGCAAGCCTTGAAATCACCGTGGAATCCTTGGTCGCCGTGCGCAGTTCCGCAACGAGATTTGCCGGCCGCTCAAGCAGGCCATTGATTGCCCGATAGAATTCTGTCGGCGAGCCTGCGCCGCCGACATTGTCTTCGACATAGAGGTCGCTGCCAACGAGTCCTGTATAGACATAGCCCTCGCGTCGGCCCACGAATTCCGGCTGGAAATACCTGAGAAACTTGGCTCCTCTCCAGCCCGCAAACGCATCGTGGAAGCCCTTTGCGATCAGGTCGAAATTGTCCCGCTCGCCGAATTTTCCGCAATAGGCGGCGCAGGCGCGGGCGAAATTCGGCTCCCAGTCCAGCAGGCCGATGCCGTGTTTCACGCGCATGAACTGCTGCACCTGGGCGACGCTGGCCGGCATGCCGAGCATAGTATGGAAGGGAAAATCCTTCATCCACGGATCGCGATCGTAATCGCGACCGACCTCCGTCTTGAACCGTTCGATCGCCTCGCTGAACAGCTTCGGGTTCCAGGCCGCCGCCGTATTGCTTTCCGGACAGGTGCCGAAGATCGAGAACGGCCGCCGGCAATAGACGAAGTTTTTCCCCAGCGCCGCGTTCTTCAGGGCATTGTCGTAATCGATCGTCGGATGCTCGAAATAGCGGCCGCCGAAGCGTGCCATGACCCGGTCCAGCAGATCGCGCGAGATCGCCGAGTGGTAGACCGAGAAACCACAGGTCAGCGTGACGCCGGCATCGTCCCAGCGATAGGCGCGGCGGAAGATCAACTGCTGCGGCATGTCGTGGAAGGTCGCCTCCAGCGGCACCTGCACATTGCCCGGCCGCTTGTCCGGTGTAGCCCAGTCGTATTTCAGGTTCGACCAGGCGAAGGCCTCCAGCCCGGGTTTCAAGGCCCGGGCGATATTGAGCGCATCCACGAGATCGGGATCGATCAAATCATCATCGCCGATCACGCTGACCCAGGCGCCGGTCGAGGCCGCCACCGTCCGCTCCCAGTTTTCCTGCATGGAATAGGCGCGTGGACCGGCGGGCAGGTATTTCACCCTGATATCGGAAATACCCGCCATGAACCTGTTCATGATCCCGGGATCATCGGAATTATCGGCCAAGACGAATTCCACGTCCGGGCGCGGATTTTCGAGGAGAAAACGAACCGTCTCCTTGAAATAGCGTTGGCGGTTGCGCGACGGCACGCAGATGGAAAGGGTGGGCACGGTCATGACTTGCCGATGATAGTGGCGAGGTCTTTCGCGAGGCTTGATGGGGACTATACGCGGCTGCGATAGAGCCACGGGAACAGCCGCCACCACTGGACATAACCCAGCACGGCATGAACCGGCGTCGTGACAAGCAATGCCTCCAAGGGCGTGATGAATCCCGTGAACACACCGGCGTACCCTATCGCGGTGGCGATGAAACCCAACGGAAATGTCAGCACGGAGACGATCAACTGCCCCATGGCAATAATGATGATGTCGTCACCGGGTTGATAATATACCGATGCGACACCGCTGCCGAACCCGACCAGGAATATCGCTAAGACATAAGCTGTCTTGTAATAAAGCATCCTGACCATCCGCTGCGGCAATGACTTCTGGAGAGTCTTTAGGACATTTCGGCGGAAGAAGAGCAATCATTCCGTACAACATTCGGCGGGGCTTCGTGAGAAAGAATTGTCCCGGTTCGTCCGATCACAGTGGTAGACGAAACCCAGCCAGTCTGTCAGAAGACCCGCAGGACGCGACTGCCGTTAACTTAAGAACGGGGTCGGGCTGCTGATTGACGTCAGGCGGCTGCCGCGAGATCACGCAGGCCGTCCTCAGGCCGCTTCATATTCCCCATCCAGCGACGGCGGCCCGGCGGAAAGAATCTCGCCGCGCGCCGAAAGATCCTCGATATGCGCCAGCACCGAAAGTGCCGCTGCACCATGCAGGCGCGGATCGGTTGCGCGGTAGATCGCGGCCACCATTTCGGTGATCTTGCGGTCGCCGCCCCGGATCCGTTCGAGAATGGCGCGTTCGCGCATCCTTCTATGGGTGCGCAGGCCCCGGAGGAAAGCGGGCGGATCCTCGACCGGGCCGCCATGACCGGGGAAATAGATCCGGTCGTCGCGGCCGAGCAGCATATCGAGCGATGCCATATAGTCGGCCATCGAACCATCCGGCGGCGCCACGATCGAGGTCGACCACGCCATGACATGATCGGCCGAAAAGACGATGCCGGTGCCGTCGAGCGCGAAGGCGGCATGGTTGGCGCAGTGGCCGGGGGTGAGAAGCGTTTCCAGCACCCAGCCGTCGCCGGAAATCCTGTCGCCATGCATCACCCTGATGTCGGGCCGGAAATCGGTGTCGGAACTCTCGGCGAAAGGATTGACCTCGCCGTGGAACAAGGGCCGGGCAGGGCGGTGCGGCCCTTCGGCGACGGTCCTGGCGCCGGTCATTTCCTTCAGCTTCTTCGCCAGCGGCGAATGATCGGTATGGGTATGGCTGACCGCGATATGGGTGACCTTGCGGCCTCTCAGCGCCTTCATCAGCGCCTGCCAATGAGCGGGGTTGTCAGGCCCCGGATCGATCACGCAGACTGATTTGCCGCCGACGATGTAGGTATTGGTGCCGTGGAAGGTGAACGGGCTGGCATTCGGCGCGGTGATGCGTTCGACAAGCGGCGCGACCGGCACGGCCTCGCCATGGGCAGGGGTAAAATCCAATGAAAATTCCAGCTCTTCGCTCACTTGTATTCGATCTCGATGAAGGACATGAATTCCGTCCCCCCATTGACGACATTGTGCGCCACGCCAGCCTCGCGGCGGTAGACCTGGCCCCTGGCCATATCGACGCGGCGCTCGCCGGCCTCTTCCTCCAGCAGGAATTTGCAGTCGGTCATCGGCACCACGACATAGCCCATGCCATGCACATGGTGGCCGGTATCGGCGCCGGGCACGAAATCCCAGCGCGTCACGCGCACAACGGCGTCATCGAGAAGAATGGTGGGTTCGGCAGGCGGGCGGGCTTTGAAACCGGGCATGTGGCACTCCAAATCGTGACCTCGACTTTAGGGCTTTGGCGTGTCGGGTAAAGTCACAAATTCTTGTGACCGCATTGCGGCCCGTGATGGAAAAGATGCGGTCGCCGGCCACGCGCGGATCACAAACGGCCACATAGCGTGCGGCGATCGGCCTGCCCGACATCCCTGCCGCTTTTTCCGCAATAGCCGTTGCCTGCGCAAAACGCATTTGCTATGAGGCGGCCATACTCGCGCCGGGATGGTTGATTTTCCCGGCACATCAGTTGGGGCGTAGCCAAGCGGTAAGGCACTGGTTTTTGGTACCGGCACCCCTGGTTCGAATCCAGGCGCCCCAGCCATCAACGCATTAATCAACAAAAACAATAACTTACGATATTTTAGAGACTGCTAAGTGTTACAATCTTGTGGTTGATACAGTTGGAACAATGCCGGCTTCTGAATCGCTTGCGTTTATGCTAAACAGGAATTCAATTTTTAAAGGAATCGAAAATGAGCGATGGCAGCAAGATTCGTCCGCCGCGTGTGATTATCCAAAACGGTTATAGTGCAACGGGCTTGCGGCCCGCCCCGTCCGGCGGAACCCCATCGCAAAACACAAATCAAACCGGCAATAGCAATTCCCCGAAGAAATGATTGAGTTTGCACTTCACCAAATCGGTGCGGTGCTTCGGGCAATCTCAGGCGCGTTGCAAAAAATACCCGAGGCTTTGCCCTGGTATCTGGAACTGTCAGTTTCAGACTGGACAAACATTGTCATGACGGCAGCGACCGTGCTTCTCGGCGGCGCTGGCCTCTATCAATATATTCGCACATCTAAGCTCACCCACGCCGAATTGGTTTTGGGCTTGCATGACCGAATCTCCGCCTCTATCGCTGAAGCTAAAGCATTGCGAGCGGGAGAAAATCCCGATGACTGGCACGAGCCGTATCTCAACTTGGTTGAAGGGTATGCCGCAATTCTTGTGGCCGGTTCTCTTAGAGGCCTCTCACGCGAGTTTGCAAATGACTTTGTCGAGAGCCAGGTCAAGTTCATATATGGGGACGACGGCAAGGCGCTGCTCGCGTGGGTTGAGAACCCTATCGACGTTAACGCTTATAAATATATCGCGGCGTATCGAGCACGGCTAAATGCTCGAGTGAAAAACCAGTGGTGGCACACTCTCAAATTGCGCCGAAATTCACCCAGAAGCCCAATTGCGCTCAATGCTTCCGGCGTTAATTCTACCCTCAAGGATCTCAACTAGGTTTGGATACATTTCCAACGTTATTTCGGCTAGAAGAAACGCTTCGCGGACTTTGTTTGCGTCTAGCGACATGGGTATTGAGGGCTGAGAGCCCCTAGCATATTTAAAGATGTCACCGATAAGTGCATGAATCACCGCCCATCCAATCGCACTTGAAATGGCATCGTGCATCTGGACTGTATAGGCCACTTTCTGCAGGGCAGGTTGTAGTTGTTGTATTTCACGCGAACGATGCCGGGCCTGTTCCACTTGAAAATAGCGGAGAACGTTAGCCAGGCGCTCTTGTGAACAAGGGTCGGCATGCTCAATGCACTGCTTGTATGGGGGAATGAGGTCGGTGGGAATGGGCATGAAAAACGTTGCGTCTGGCAGTTTGCTTCCAATTGGCCCGTGACCAGGTTCGAAGCTCAGCCTGATATTGTTTTGGGCCGCCGTTATCATCTCAGACAGTATCGCTGGTAAGACCGCGCGAGCGGCGATCAGAGAATTCAATCTGCGCTCTTCCTCCAGGTCGTAATTCTGGTTGATCTGAGCACGACTGCCGGCTAGCGCAAACCAAGCCGCCGCAATCGTAAATATTGCGACGACGATGCTTCCAAGCATGCCAATCCAGGCCGCTTCAGAAAGCTTGAAGTCTAAGAGCATAAAAACCGTAAGGAACACGATCGTGGTCCAAAAAGCGCCGTCAACAAAACTCCGGAGCGAACTTACTTGCTTCTCTCTCGCATATTTCACAGGGAGTTGTCCTCACGCTCCAGGGTTTAGAATTTCGGCTGAATCATTACTTCTCGACATGTCCCTGGTCAGGGGACCAAAGTTGCTCCCTGCCAGATGGCTTCATATGCGGCCACTTTCAGGCTCGCGGTTTCCGGGTCGGCTCGAATGACCGAAGCATGAGACCGAACCGCCAGCCCATTCAAAGACTGGCTGAGAACGAAGACTTCTTTCTGGTCCAAGATGAACAGTCTGTCGTGCAGTTGACGCGGAAGTGACTCGCGGGCCTCTACAGGCCGTTTCGCGCCGAACTGTGCCGAAAAACGAACCACAGCCGGCACGAATGAGGGCTTTACCGTATGCACATCGGTTAACAGTTCGATCTTCACACCCTCCCGCGCGAGGACAGCAAAATCTGTAAGCACCTTGTCGTCCATGTAAGGGTCAACAATCCTCACGGTGGTGGCCGCCGTGGACAATACCTTGCTTACTGCGTTAAGCGCGTCGAGAGGGCTTGCTGCCGCAATAAATGCGCCTCGAACAGGTGCCGGCGCCTTCATCTCTGCTACGGCGATTAGTTTGTAGAGAATCGAATTGGTCTGCGTGACCAAAGAATAGTTCTCAGCGACGTGCGCCGTTGCCATGATGACCTCAATTCTGGCGGCATCGACATTTGAAATGAATTTGACTGCCGCGTAAACGCGACCCATCCATTGCAATACAGAGGCCGGTTCCCAATCCGGCTGATCTTGGAGAAGATTCCCGAGTAAGGCATATTGCTCGCCAGCGTCCATTTGATCCTCCGTCCTAATCCGTATCGTTGCACCGTGTGATCGCAGTGTCAAATCTCGCAACCGGACGAATCGCCTTGGCACGACACCGGCCAGACGTTTCCGATCTCGCCCACGGCGATGATGATCTGTGTGCGGAGATCGTCAGGCGCGGCCTGGTCGAAATTCCTGGCGATATGCTCGAGGCGGTCGAGCATGTGGTGATAGTTGTCGTCCGGGCGGTAGGTCGGCTGGATGTCCATGATGTTCCCTTGAGGTCAGTTTGCGGCTGAAGAGTCGCACGTCGGGAATCGTGATGTCAATCAGAAAAACTACCCAAGTAATTGATTTTACGTGATAAATAAGCGCTTACTTACTTCGCTTCAGGACACATCCCCGCACCGGATGACCGGCCGGTGCGGGTTCGCTGCGAGGCGACGGCCAGGAAGGACGAGTTTCTGGCCGGTGATTTCATTATAGCAAGATGGCGGTCGGATGCAGACGATTGTCAAAACGATCCGTAGCCCGGCAGTTGCTCCATAGTGGCCTGGTCCAAGGTCGTCTGCTCTTGACCCTTGCGGGTCGCCGCGCGCTCACCCTGCCTTACGATAAGCCCGCACTTGATCTGGTCTTCGGTCCAGCCCTTTTCCTGCCTTCGCTTGATCCACCCGTTGTCGGACCGCTTGTCGGCCTTCCGCCGCTCCTTCTGCTCGAGGGTCCAGCCGGTGAGCTTTTCGTTCGGCGTGGCCCGCACGGTGCGACGTGATGCATTATATTCTTCCTTGCCGGGACCGGCGCGCCATTCGTCTATGCCGTGGCGCTTGCGCCAGATATCCTCCAGGCCGCGCTTGCCCTCGATCTCAAAACGCTCTTGCGCCTTCTCGATTTGGCGCTCGACAACGGCGAGAACCTGCGGGTTAATGGGTTCACATTCGATTAGCCGATCACGCTTGGCCTGGAGCGCCCTCAATTCGGTGAAGCGGCGGTCGTAGGCGGTCATCTTCACAGGTTCACGGATGATGATGCACATGTCGTCATCGTTCAATGCCTGTTGACAATCTTCGTCCATTTTGCTACTTTCGGTTATCAATGTTTAGCGGCATTGCTCCAGAAGGCTCGACGTATGCACACCGTCGGGCCTTCATCTATTCAGGCCGCTGCCCTTTCGATGAGGTCGGCGAAGTCGCGTGCGAGATCGCCGGAGAAGCTGTTATCCTTCCCAGGAAACGGAACCATGATCTTGTATCCGGTGCCGCGCCGGATCACCGCATAGTCACTCCCCTTGTTCAGGCCGATCGTGGTGGGCTGATTGCCATCTACGACGCCACGGATCGTCTGAGCAAAAGACACCGCTGCTTCCTTGGGGAAGGTGCGGGCCTCGCCGTTATCGATCGCGACCTTCACGCCATCCTTCACCTTCTCGACAAGGATGCCAGGAATAGTGTCGGGGATCGTGCCGGCGGCAATCTCCTTGCGGATCAAGTGTGCGACGGTGTCGGCGACGGACAAGCCGAGCTTGTCGCCAATGGCTTTCAACTGGTCGAGGCGGCGGGGCGGAAGCTTCAAGTTAGTCGGGTTCATGGTATCTCCTATTGCGATGATTAGGAATACCAGTATTCTAGTAATATGTCAATGGAGGCTTACGCTTAGTTTCGTGAACTTTTGCACGTAACGCCATGCCGGGACGTTGATAGAAGCCGAACCAATTTTCATGAACTTTCGCACGTTACGCGAACACCCTCCCGGGAGCGTGAACTTTTGCACGTATTATCTATTATCTTTATCATAGAAATGTATTTTGTATTACTACATCTTATAAGAGAGTAGAAAGTAACGTGCAAAAGTTCACGTTCCCGGCATGGGAGAGAACCAACTATCCCGTTCACTACCGGCATGGTCCGGCCGGCCGCTCCGCGCCCGTGCCAGACATAGCCCCGGTGAATTGGGAGTCGTGCCGCTGAATCCACATAGAGAGTCACTGAGCGTCTTCCTGGCCGGCATGATGAAAGATGACCGCAAGGTGCATCGAGCGCGCCATGAACCATCCTCGAGTCAAAGGCACTACCGGCTGAGCATGTTGCCGGGGCGGCGCTGCTTCATGATCTCAGATACGATGAGGCCGCGCATGGTGCCCTCCATCTCCCGGCGCATTTTCTTTGCCAGGTCGTCGTTCTGTGCCGGCGTGCCAGCCGAGCCGTTGACCGTGATCGGTGCCGAGATAGAAATCGCCTGGGTCGCATTGTCGCTGCCGGCCTTGAGATCGGGCCTGCGGACGGCCGGCGCGTTGCCGACATAGCCGCCGGACGCATAACCCTTGAGCGCGCCAGTGTGGAGCGCCTCGAGGTTAGCCGCGCCCAAGCGACGGGTCGCCACAGCGCTCATGACATACTCGCCACGGTGGACAATGCCGGCCGGCTGGAGCTTGCCGCCGTTTCCGGTGTAGCCGCCTTCACTGAATCCGAGGAGCGCGCCGAAGATGCCGCTGCCGCCCGCTGCACCGCCGAACAGGCCGGCGAGCGGTCCCTTGCCAAGCAACGCCGCTTGTAAGGCAGCATCGACCAGGCTGTTCAAGAGGCCCTGAAGTGCGCCCTGGAGAGTCTGGGTGCCGGTGAGCAAGCCCGACAATGAAGACGTGAAGCCTTCCGCGAAGAACTTCTGGGCATTCTGCAATCCCTCGCTTGAGGCGGCAACGGACTGGTTTTTCGAGTCAAGCTGCTGGGTGAGGCTGATCTTCTCCCGCATCTTCGCGAGTTCGGCGTCTGACAAGGTAATGCCATTGCGCTTCGCTTCGGCCTGGGCCTGGTAAAGCTGAAGCTCAATCTTCTGCTGTGATGCCGACATGCTCGAGATCGACTGTTCGAACCGTGCCAGGTCGAGCCCTTCCTGGACGGTGCGGTTCAAACTCGTGCGGGCGGCGTCCTGCTGCTTGGCGAGATCGGTCGCGGCCTTCTGACCGTCGGACGGATCGAGCGCCGTGCGGGCGGTCGGCGTGCCGTCGTAAGCGTTGCGGATGGTCGAATCATCAACGCGGCGAAGGCCTTCCCATTCGTTGCGCAGTTCTGCCGGATTGTTGCCGCGACGACGCAAGAGTGCCCGCGCAAGCTCATCCTGGGTGTTCTGGTCGAACACCTGGTCGCCGGCAAGGCCAAGCTCGCTCATGAGGCCTTCAAGGGTCCGGCCGGTGATCTGATACTTGCCGAGCGCGGATGATCCCTGGCCGTCACCATAAAGGGCGCGGTTCGCCGGATCGGCGAGCATCTGGCGCTGAAGGTCGCGGACCTGGCTTAAGGTCATGCTGGTCAGGTTCTGAGCGCCGCCAGTCCAGCGGCCGTTGTCGAGGGTCGCGTTGTAGTCGCCACCGCTTTCGACCGAGCCAATGAGATCGAGAATATTGTCGTGCTTGCCGAACGTCGCCACGCTCTTCGCGCGGCCGGCGATGTCGGTCGCCTGCATAAGTTCGCCCCACGACGTCGCCGAGCGTGCTGCCTTCTGGTAGGCGGTGTCCATAGCGCTCGACTGTGCCAGGGTGTCGAGTTCCGCCTTCAATTCCGGAACCAGGTTCTTCAGGTCGGTGAGCGCCTTCTTGAAGTTCGCGGCGCTCGCGGTGTTGCTAGCGAGGCTGGTCGAAACCGCCTTCGCGGTCGTGTCGAGATTCTTCAGTGAGGTGCCGAGCTTGTCGCCTTCGCCAGTGACTTCGCCGATAGCGGCGTCCAGGCCGGCGAGATCGCGGCGCATGTCGGCCAGGGCGGCGTTGCGCTCATCGATACCACGCTGCCCCAGATAGGACGCAACGGGCGTAGCTTCAACGGCTGCGATCTGGTCGGCGAGCGCCAGGCGCTGGGCGGTGAGGTTCTTCAGGCGCTCTGCCTCGAGACGCTTCCCCATGATTTCCGGCGTCATGCGCTTTTCCATCGCAAGGTCGCCTTCGGTCTTCAGGCCGCGAATGGCTTCAATGACGGACTTGGCAACGCCGACACCGTCGATCGCCGCGCCCTTCGCCATGATGGTGAAGTTCCGCCACATCGTGGACCATTCGGCGTCTACCTTCTTTGCGGCTGCGATCTGTTCGTCGCTGAAGGTCGCGGCCTCGCTGCGCAGCGTCTGAATTTCGGTGACGGACAAGCCGAGCAACTTGGAAAGCTGTTCGGCGCCGGTGCCGCCGAAAAGCTCATCGAGGTTCAAAGCCTGTTCGGCGCTGGAGAGCTTCTGAAGTCGGCCGATCATGTCATCGAGAAAGCGGTTCGGGTCTTTCAACTTTTCGGCGACTTCATCGGCGCTGTAGCCCAGGCGCGCGAATGCGTCGGCGGCGCTGCCCTTGCCGGTGAGTGCGAATTCAGCACCACGGATGTTCATTTCCTTGAGCGCGTCGGTGACGCCGTCGATGCTCATGCCGGTAGCGGTCGCCACATAGGTCCACTGCTGCCAGACGCGGGTCGAGACGGATGCCTTGCGGGCCTCGCGATCGACTTCGGCCACACTGTCGGCGATCTCCTTGAGGGCGAGAACCGTCGCGCCGACACCGGCCACGATCGCCCCGCTCTTGGCAAGCCGGCGAACATGCGTTCGAAGCTGCCGGCGATCTTGTCGCCTGACTTGGCATACGTGTCTTCCATCCGCTTAGCCGACTGGCGGGCACGGTTCTCGAGATCAGTCGAGCCGCGCCTATGAGCGGCGTTCGCCTTGATGATACCCTTCTCGAGCTTGTCGATCCGGGCTTCGATATCGACCACCAGGCCGGGCATATTCACGTCATTCATTCTTCAGTCCTCAAAAGGTGAAGATCCCGTCATTGTCGGGATCGTTGTAGCTGGAGAGATTGCTTTCGCCGGCGACGGCACGAGATACGGCCATAGCGGCGGCGACTGCGCCGTCGATCCGGTGCGTCTTCTTGCCCTTGTGCATCCGCACGAGGCCGGTATCGTTTCGACTGGCGACGACGCTATCGAAGTGATGGCGAAGCACCGGATGCCCGTCATGGCGGATCATCCGACCGTTGACGGTGCGCTCGAGGTCGCCGATTGCCGGTCCCATGGTGAGCGGTCCCTGGCGCATTTCGATTGCCGGGATGCCTTCATCGAATAAGCGCTGCATAGTCATGCGTGCCAGGTGCGGGTCGAAGGCGACTTCCTGCACGTCGAAGCGGGCGCAAAGTTCCCGGATTTGATCTTCCACGGCGTGCGGCTCGATCACCGGCCCGTCGATCACCGTTACCAGGTCGTCGTCGCGCCATTGCTCATAGGGAACTTCATCGCGATCGGCGCGGGCCTTGAGATCGTCGCCAGGCACGAAAAACCAGGGGTGAATCGTAATGCGGCCGTCGTCATGTCGCCAGGCGGCGACAACGGCGGTGAGGTCGCCATTCACCGACATATCGACGCCGATGTAACAGGGCAGTTCCTCGAGGTCGGCGAGATCGATCGGCACCTGGCCGGCGTCGTAGGTCGCCATGTCGAAGAGCGGGTCGCGGGAATGGGCCTGCCAGATATTGAGGTTGAACTGCTTGAAGGCGAAGCGATCGGCCGGCCGGTGTTCGGCTTCCTTGGCAGCGGTGCGCAAGGCGTCCAGGTTCGGGAAGCCATACTTCAGGCCAGGGTTGACGCGGTGCCAAACTTCTTCACTCTGCCAGTCGTCGGTCGCGTCGGCTTCAAAGATGATCGGCAGATAGGCAGGATTGTCGATCTCACCGCGCGCGACACGACGGGCGTAGTGATACTGGTCAAAGCCGATATTCTCGTTGCCGCGTCCGGCCGTCGTGGCAATGACCATGAGCGTGCCACTGGTCTTGACCATGCCGGACTTGAGCGCTTCCCAAAGGTCGCGGCCCTTCCAGACGTGAATCTCATCGACCAGAACGAAGGCCGGCGTCTTGCCGTGCTGTGCCGCGCCGTCGCTCGAGATCGCCTGTAGCTCGACACCTTCGGCCTTGAAGACAATCTTCTTGGCGCTGTTATGCGCGGTGTAAATCTTCGTTGCGGCCTCGAGCCGCCTATCCATCCGGACGATGTTCGCGGCTTCCTTGAAGCCGATGCCGGCCTGTTCGCGATCGGATGCGGCGAAGATCACCTGGCCGGCCGGCACGCGTTCGGGGCCGATCGTGTGCAAGAGGGCGAGCGCCGCGGCGAGACTGGTTTTCCGGTTGCCGCGGGGAATCATCCAAAAGACAGTTTCGACCACGCGCCGGCCGTCCAGGTGTCGAGGCCCATAAATCCGGCGCACAATCCTTTCCTGCCAGTCGTGAAGCTGGAAAGCGTTCGGGTGCTGATTATCGTTTGCGCCCTTCGGTGCGTTGCTGTTGGCGGCCGGATGGCGAAGCCGGCGAAGGAACGTCACCGCGCGCTCGCCATAGCCGAGCGGGTCGTCAATCGGGCTGTCGTCGTAGACCCAGGAAGGGAAGGTGCTTGCCATCACTTCACCGCCAGCGGGTTGTCGTCGCCATCATCATCATTCGCGGCGCTGCCGACGCGGGCGCGCGACACCGGCGACAATCCATATTCGGCCGCAAGCTGGCGAGCGGTCTGCATTGCGCGGTTCTGCATTCCGAACAGCGTCTTCTCCAGGCCGGTGAGACGGAACTGAGCTTCGATCTCACGGACGCGACCAGTCGCCACGCAATAGTTTTCGACGCCCGTGAGATCGGCCTTGGTGATGATGCGATCGGCGATGAGGCGCGGCATGATCCGCTTCCATTCGGCACGCGCCTCGAGCGTCATCCATTCCGGCGCGCGGGGTGCCTTGGCAAGCGGGTCTCGATCGGGAGTAAGTGCCGGCTTGACGCCGCGAAGGTGGGTCATTCCGTCAACGTCGCCTTGATCTCGAGGCCGGCGCGGATGCCGAGTTCGGCCAGGCCGACCACGTTGTAGGTGCGGCCCAGGAAGCGGATGCGATCGGCCGTGGTAAGGCCGCTGAAGTAGCGGGTGCGAAAGGTGATGCCATCGGTCTGGGCTTCACCGTAGCCGGTGCCGGCCTCATCGGTGACGTGCTGCATCACTTCGGCGCGGACGGTGCCAATGAGCGACCAGGTCGCTACGGGGTAGCCGGCCGCGTTGAGGGTCGTCGCTTCACGATCGATGAAGATCACGCGATTGAGCTTGCCAGCGTTCATACGAGCCACCTCACCAATGCCTCAATTCCGAGCACGCCATGCCCATACGCGGGGTCAGGGTCGCGCGGGAACGCGCTATGGGTGACGCGGAAATGATCACAATAGCCGCCGTCGATCGTGATCTCACCGTCGAGCGCGGTCGTAACCGCGAAAGCGACCTCCTTCGCACGCTCTTCGCCTTCGTCCAGGGTCCAGATATGAATATCCATGTAGACCCAGGCGACACGCTGAGCGGTGTAGTCGTGACCGTGCAACGTGGTGCTGCCGTTGCTCATGATGATGGCGGGCGTCTTGTCCGGCCGAGTGCTGCCGGCGCGGATGTGCGTCACCGGCACGAGCGCAGTCACGGCCGGCGTGTTGATGAGCCTGGCGCGGATAGCGGTCTGGATTGCGAGCGTCGGTTCGATCATTTGCGGCCTACCTTCTTGATGGCGGCCGTGATGGCGCGGGCGAGCCTGGGCATGATTTTGGGTCGAGCGAGCCGCCAGCCGGGAAGCATAAAAGGCTGAGCTTCGGCTTTGGCGCTGCCGAATTCGACCAGGTGTCCATAGCGCACGCCGTCATTGCCCACGGTCACGAGAACCTGATTAGGCGCGGCGGTGCGCTTGCCCCCATTCGAGGCATAGGCCGGCGTCGTTTCGCCAGGTCCAGTGACTGCGATACTGTCGATGAGCGCGCCGGTGTCACGCGATGCTTCGGCGAGCGCGGCCATATTGCGCGCCACGTCGTCGCCGCTGCGGATCAAAGCGGGGCGAAGTGCGGCCAGGATTTCAGCCGGGACGGCGTTCAAGCGCATCTCGAGCCGCCTGGACTGCGCAGAAAGAGGCTCATTCGGCGACATAACCAGTCACCTCTTCGCGATAATTGCGCAGCAAATCGGCCACGCCGTAGGGCAAATCATTGACGCTCGTGCCTATCAGGACCGCTTCACGGCTCGAATAGAAGTGCGCTGCCAGCAAGAGCACGGCGTGCTTCACGTCGGACGGCACGGGTGCCAGGTCGGCGAGCGGCTTGCCGAGCATCCCAGCGGCTCGAGCTTCGGCGGCGTCGATGTAGTGCTGAAGCAGTTCGTCGGTCGCCGTTGCCAAGCCGCCGAGCGCGTCGGCGTCGATCAGTTCGTCGCTGCCGAGGTGCGCCTTGAAGAGTGAAAGGGTGATGGTGCTCATTCTAAATCCTCGTGGGAATAAAAACCTATATTCAAGCTCTCTTGTGCGGTCCTTCCCCCGCCGGTCCCCTTGCAAGGCTCGAAGTTCAGAGCTACCCCCGGTAGTGGAGCGAAGTAACTGTTGAAGGGGGATAGATCGTGACTTGGGGATTTGAACGAGGCCGTGTCTACAATCGTCGTCGTGATATTCACGCACGCTTTGCAGGTCAGCAGCAAGGTGGGATCATCACTCCTGCGGCACATCAATTGGTCATCATCATCACTGGTGAAGAGGGGCTTGCCAATGGCTACGCTGATCGTCTTCGGCCCGATGGCGTGTTTGAATATTTTGGCGAAGGTCAGATAGGGGACATGCAATTTGTCCGCGGAAATGCCGCTGTCCGAGATCACTGGCTCAACGGGCGAGATTTGCTGCTTTTTCGCAAAATGCCCGAGGGTCTGCGATTTGAGGGCGTCATGGTTTATGGCGATTATCACTTTAGGCAGGCTCCGGATCGAAACGGAGATCTGCGGCGCGCGATAGTGTTCGAACTGCGCCCATTGGAAGCGGTCGAAGAAGCTGTTGAGGAGGCCGAACAGCCGCCGCTGAGGGACCTTGCCGAACTTCGTGCACTCGCAATTCAGGCGTCTAGAATTGAGCCTGGTCGGGCCGTGATGCTCCGCGAGATCAGTGTCGTGGAGCGTAGCAGGCGCGTCCGCGATTATGTTGTCGCGCGTGCACAGGGTGATTGCGAAGGATGCAGGCAGCCCGCACCATTTCAAACTGCGAGAGGCACGCCATACCTGGAACCTCATCATATCCGAAGGTTGAGCGACGGCGGCCCTGATGATCCGCGCTACGTGATTGCCCTTTGCCCGAACTGCCATCGGCGGGTGCATTTCGGTCGAGACGGCACGGATTACAATGCGGACCTGCTTGAGCGCATGCGGGTTATCGAGCCTTAACACACGGCGAGAACTCATAGCACGCGCTCCTGCCGCTGCTTCACGCGGCTATGGCAAGGCGTGCAAAGCGATTGCCAGTTGGTGCGGTCCCAAAACAGGCGATCATCGCCACGGTGGGGAATCCTGTGGTCAACGACGCGAGCGGGCTTGCCGCATCCGAGCATGGCACAGTGCGGGTGCAAATCGAGGTACGCGATCCGTGCCTTGCGCCATTCATGGTCATAACCACGGTCACGCGGTGAAGGCCGGCGTGCGTCATGGCGTGCATTACGGGCGCGGGTTGCCACGCGCTGGCACTGACAGAGAGTGCTATGCGGAACGATCTTGCCACAGATGCAAAGGCGCGGCGGGCGGGTCATACGCCACCTGCGATCTTAGCCTTGAGTGCTGCCAGGCCGGCGCGATCGAAGGCGGGGTCATAGCCAAGCTCATGAATCTGCTCGAGGCGTTCGGCGGTGTAATTGTCGTTAGGCTGTTCGGCCTGGTCGTCGGCGCTGCCGTGAATGATCTTGAGCATGGCGATGTGGCCGGTGAACGCCTCATTGATTTCGATAGGGGTCGCACGCCAGGCGGCGTCAGGCGTCCAGCCGAGACAGCCGGCAGCGGTGCGGTAAAGCTCGCGATAGACTTCCTGCCAGGTCATCGGCTTGCCGGTCGAGGGCTTGCTGCCCTGGTCGGCCTGGGGGATGAAAGCGCGGCAGATATCGGCGACGGGCGCGCGGACTGCTGCGATGAAACGGGTAAGGGGTTCGGTCGAGAATGCCTCGAGGAAAGCGGCGGCTTCCTGGCGATCGGTCGCGGTGATCATGATCACGTCGCGGACGGTGCCATAGTGGAATTCATCGACTTGGCGAAAGAGCCGATCGAAACCATAGTTGCGCTCGAGGTCGGATGCGGCCCGCAATGACGCACGCAACCGGACGCGGCGGGAAGGACCGCGTTCAAGGCTGATTTTATCATGGGCGGGCCGCAAGCTCATTACGCGGCAACCTTCAGCTTGATAAAGCGGTCGGGGTGCGACACGTCCGCACCGACGCGGCGGTAAGCGGTGAACTTCACCTGGCCGGTGTCGGAAAGCGTATAGGGGTCGCGAAGAACCGAAAGGCCGATGCGATCAACGATGCGATAGCCCTGGAGATCACCGAACATGATCGGGAAGGCGTTCGCGGCAACGTCGGGCATATCGATGGCTTCCACGATCGGACGGCCGAGCAAGGTTGCCGGTGCGCCCTGGGTAATCGGGTCGAGCATGATGAAACGGCCGGTGCCATCCTTGAGCGTGCGAAGTGCGCCGAGGGTGTTGCGGTTCATGATCCAGACGCCGTTCTGTGCGATGACGGACGGCAGCTTGTGGAACATGGCGATGATGGTCGCGGCCGGGTCGGTGCCGAGCGTGGCGGCGTTGCCGGTCTTGATTTCGGTGATGCCGGTAGCTGCCAGAAGGCCCTTCGGCTTGCCGGTGCCATCGCCAGTCACGAAGGCGAGGCCTTCAGTCTTGGCGAAGCTTTCACCGAAGTCGGCGACAAGTTCGCCTTCAAGGCCGTAGGCGTTGTCTTCAAGAAGCTGGCGGGAGACAGGCACGAAACAGGAAAGCTCGTGCGGGGTGAAAGTCGCCTGTTCGAAGGTCATGCCGGATTCGGTGCGAGCGGCGATTTCCGATACCCAGGTCGCGGCCGTGCCGGTGAGCTTGCGCGGATACTTGACTTCCGGTGCCGTGATCGACGTGACCTTGGCATACTGCCGGATCGGCGACATTTCCACGATCTTCTTCAGGATTTCATTGCCGAGGGCTTCGGGTGCGAGGTAGCCGCCATTGGCGTCAACGGACACCGTGAGCGCCTTGACTTCGTCGGCGCTGAGACGTTCGATGCCACGACGAATGAAGCCGACGAATGCCTTCTGTTCGGTGCCGTTGTCATTGTCGGCGAGCGGCTGGTTATTGTTGGCGGCGAGCGGACGATTGGCCTTTGCTTCGACCTTGTCGAGTCGTGCCTTCAGGGCCTTCAGTTCGTCGGCGCTGATAACCGGGTCACTCTTCGTTTCCGGTTCATTCTTGATATCTTCGTTTTCCATGTTGCTTTCCTCAATTAGAGATTTGACTTCGGTGACGCGCGCGGACGGATGCATCGGGCGACGGCAGAGCGAAATTTCGGTGATGGTGAGATCAGTCAGGACGCGCCCGCCTTCGGGGCGCGCCTTGTATTCGTGAAGGCGATATCCGATCGAGAGACCGGACATGATGCCGCTGCGAAGGCGCTGGCGTGCCGCGCGAGCGGGTGCCACGCCTTCCACGAACAAGCTGCCTTTGACTTCAAGGCCCTTGTCGGTGACTTCCATAGATTCCCAGACGCCTACGACTTCGCGCTGTTCGTGCTCGAGGATCATTGCGACCTTGGGCGCGAACCTGAAGGCGGTCGGCTCGATCAGGTCGCCGGTGCTGTCGGGCGAGCCGAACGGCCAGGCGATGCCCGTGACGGTGCCGGCGTCATCGATCGACACGTCGGCCTTGATCTCGAGGTTCTCGACTTCGGTCATGCCGCCACCTCTTCGGGCTTGCCGGTCCAGCGTGCGTCGATGATGTCGAAGGCGAGCGGGAAGGTCTCATCAATCACGCGGTTCTTCGCGTAGGTATCGACCAGGCGCTGTGCGACAGCCGGCGACGTGCCGCCACCGATGAGACCAAGCCGGATGAGTTCGACCATATGTTCGAAACTCCATTCGGCGCGGCTCATGCGTAAATAGAAGCCGGCGATGCCCAGGCCGGTCTTGTTCTCGAGTTCAAGAATCATGTCGTCGGTGAGCGCGAAGGTGTAGGTCGCGTCACCGAAATAGGCGGTGTGCTTCATTCGTCTTCCTTGGAAGGTTCGATCGCGGGCGCTGCCGGCGTCGTGGTGATGTGAGGATTTGAAAGGCTGTTGCCGTCCGGGTGCGGCTGCATATTGAGCATGCCGCGCACTTCGTTGCCGGTCATCGCGCCCATACTGCGATACTGGCCGAGCGCGGTTGCCTTCTTGCTGAAGTCGGTCGTGAGAAGGTCGTCGGTGACGAATTCGATGTAGAACAGTTCGCGCTCTTCCGGCGTGAGCAACACGCGGGCGTAGGCCCAGGCCCAGGCAGTGAGCCAGGGCTTGAGGGTGATGGTGTAGAACTGGCGGGCCATCTCTTCGGTGTTCGACCAGGTGCCGCGCGTTAGCTCAAAGAGCATGGTCGGCGGGACGCGGAAGAGCCTAGCGATCTCACGGATTTGCTCGAGGCGGTTCTCGGCGAACTGAGAGTCGGCGAGCGTGGCAGAAAGCTGCTGATAGCCCATTTCCTCATCGAGAATGGCAGTGCCGCCGGCATTACTGCCGGCATGGGTGTTGAACCAACTTGCGGCTAGCTTCTTCTTCGCGTCGGCATCGAGCGACTTCTTCGCGGTGATGACACCGGACGGCCGGCCACCGTTGGCGAAGAGGCTGGCGATGTGACGTTCGAAGGCGATCGAAAGTGCGATGGCTTCACGGCCCAGGACGATCGGCGAGACACCGCCGAACGGCTGGATATGAAGTATGTCGGTGTATTCGTAGCGGACCTGGCCGCGATCGACGGACACAAGGTAGTAGGGCGTGCCGTCGTCTTCCTGGTTATACTGGACCTTACCAGGCTCAAGCCGGTGAAGCTCGAGCGGCCGGCCATCGGATGCGCGGGACACGAGCGCGTAGCCATTGCTCTGCATGAGCGCGTCGATGGTGAGATCGACGCGAAGCTGCGAAGCGCTGGTCCAGTCGTTGGCCTCGTCATGGACGAGCTTGTAGGCGGGGTGTTCGCGGGCGGTCGCCTTCGTGTCGCGCTGATAGACCTTCGCCGGCAACGAGCCGATAGTGTCAGAGATCAGCGAGATCGCACAAGCAACGGCAGGAACGCGGATAGCGCCATTGACGCCAACTTCAATATTGGACGCGGTGGGCACTATGCCGAAGAGAGCACCGATACCAGGATCGGCGAGAGATACAGACTTCTGTTCTACGCCATAGCCAAAGGCCTTCTTGGCAATATTCGATATGGCAGTAAAAGGCATTCATCTGCTTCCCGTTTAACTTGGAAACAGAGTCTCACATTAGGAAGCTCTTGTGAATCCCTATAGTGATTATTTTCCTATCTTTTAGGCATTTATTCCATTTCTTTGAGCGAGCATCACTGCCTCATAGAGCTTGCGCACCGTATTTTCGTTCGCAATGTCGTTTGGCACAAAGCTGTGCTTCCACTCATCGTCCCATTTATACGCCGTCGATGTGCGACGATCGAGATACGACGTCCTCAATTTTGCATCTTCGCCAATGCCCGAGTAGTGATCAAAAAGCTCCTCCATGAACTCCTGATACCTGTCGAAAACATCGGGTTCCAGGAGATACTTGTTCACGTATATCTTTTGATCTAGCGAACGCTTTGTATCAATTATCTGTTGCGGTGTGTGTCTCTGCCAGTCGCCGACCCACGTATAATAGCATAGTAGCTTGTTTAGAAGCGGCGAAACTTCATCATATATTTGGATGCGCTTCTCTGTTATTTTCCGATTTGCCCATTGCCCCTGCTCGATATCCTTCAGGCGTTTGCTGAGCTTCCACCCTAGAATGCCGACGACTATCGGCGTGGCAGCTTGCACTACCAGTTTGGCTATCTCAAATCCCATCGGTTCCATTTGATTCCCCCGCTGCGGGAGATCAAACTACAATACACGCAAATGCTCAAGCCGAAGTTCGGGATAGGCGATCGCGTTGACCAATTCTACGCGCTGATCGAGCATGCCCTGGGGTAGATTGCCATAGCGGCCGGTCATCGTGCTTTTCGAGTGGCCTAGAATGAAGCCGAAGTTCTCGTCCAGATAGCCGGCGCGCCTAAGTGCATCGACGGCACCATGCCGGAAGCTGTAGAGGGAAAGGCCGCGCCCTTCCTTCATGCCAAGCCTGGTGAGGTAGCGGCCGAATTCCCTCGAGAAATCGGCAATCATCTGGCCGCGCGAATTGCGGACGGCGTCGGGAAACAGTCGAGCCTCGCCGCTTTCCTTCACCTGGGAGTGATACTTGAGCAAGCCGAGCTTCACCAGTTCGGGATGGATCGGGACGACGCGCATAGATCCGCCTGTCTTCACGCTCTTGTCGCCGCCTCCCTCTTCGGTGATGTGCATGATCCAATGGCCGCGATCCTGGCGAACATCGGCGACGTTCATCTGGGCAATCTCTGCCGGCCGCGCGCCTGAGAAAAGCATGATCAACGGCACCCAATAGCGGTGATCGCGGATCGTGACATTGCCAGGCTTGGCGATGTTGCGCCATTCGTCGGCGCTCTGAGCGCCCGTGAAGAGCGGCGACTTGAAGAGCACGTTCAACTGATCGGACGTGAAGGGCAGGGTGCTTGCGTCCTTCTTTTTCGCCATGCTCATATCTGCGGTCGGGTTGATGTCGAGGTAGCCGTGAGCAACGAGCCAATTGCAGAATGCGCCCAGGCTCGAGAGGTAGCGATTGACGGTGCGTGGAGTGAGCACCGGCTTGCCTACCTTTTCGTTGTGCTTGACGATCTGCGCAATCTTCATGCCGGTGAATGCTTTCGTCTCTGTCGCCTTCACCGGGTAGCGGATCAAGAGCGCCTTCCATTCGCGGACGGCCTTCTTGTCGATGCGATGCACCGGGCAAGTGCTGCCTACGAGATCGACAAAGGTGCCAATGTCGCGGCGTGCCTGTTTGAGGGTGTCGGCCGTGATGCCCTTGGGGTTCTCCCGCTCATAGGCCGCGAAGAGTTCCATGATGGTTTCGCCGGGTGCTGCCGTTTCGCGTGCCGTGCCGATGGCGGGCTTCACGATCGGGTCGGTCGGCGCGCCGGTGTAGTCGCCATGATCACGCTCAAAGGTGCGCTCAAGAGCCTGGATTTCGGCGCGCATCATGCGCCTGGCGGTGTCGCCGCGATCGGGCGAGATCGGCTCGATCAAGAGCTTGTTCGTTTCGATGTAGTCTTCGACCTCATGCGAGATCAGCGCCGGCTCGCCTTCGACCAGGTGCTTGCGCAGAGCATCGAGCTTGGCGACACGGGCGGCGGTGTCGAGCGCGCGCCGGTTAGTCAACATCTGGACTTCGAGGCCGGCGTCGAGTAGCGCCAGCGGGTCGCGGATATTGAGCTTCCGGGCCTGAATATCTTCGACTGCGCGTTCGGTCGCGGCGTCGATATCGGCCTGGGTCGGCATTGTCTGCCGGCGCTGTTCGTCACGCTCGAGGGTCGCAGTGTAGTGCTGCCAGGTCGCGTGTGCCTTGTCGTCTGGCGTCATGACGCGGCGGGCGCGCATATCATCGAACTGGCGGTTCCAGGCTTCCACGACGGGCCACAAGAGTCGCTTCGCCTCGTTCTCGTCTTTGGTGCCGAGCGCCTTCACAAGCTCGTTCTTGCCGGTGATGTCTACGAGATCGAGCGGCACGCGGATGCGGGCATAGTAGCTTGCGCCGCGCCTGAGAAGGTAGCTTAAACGTGCCATGACTGCCCCATGTGGAAGGTCTGTGTGTTACAGTCATGTGTTACAAGTTCGTTCGGAATAAGTCAACAATAGCAATTACATGAACGATTTCATCAGTCTAGAAAAAGTTGGATTTTGTTCCAGGCGCCCCAGCCAGTTCTATATTTATCAATATTATCAATACGATAAGAATCTTTACAAGCGAGCAACCGGAATAGCTTTCCGGCGAGCCTCGCCGTGGATAATTTCCCGATCCACAGGTTGTGATGGCATGCTATCAACCCCCACTAACAATGAATGGTGCATAGCTATATGAGTCGCCTGGACAATTTCATTATTCGTATGCAGGCGCAACGCGATGTTCTGAATCACATCGCGGATAACGGCTGGGTTCCAATAGATGGCCTTGTTCTGGAAGTGGGCCTGGGAAACGGGCGGACATACGACCACCTTCGCGAGAAGTTTACCGCGCAAAGAATAGTCGTATTCGATCGGTCGGCACACACGCATCCAGCGTCAGCTCCTTCGGAGGAAGACATGGTTCTCGGTGAGATCAGCGAAACCATCAAGCAATTTGCTGGAGCGGGCGCTGCGCTTGCGCATGTCGATATAGGCACGTTTTTTGCCGATATCGATGCTTTGACGCTGGCCTGGCTTCCGCAGTCAATTGTTGCTGTGCTTGCTCCAGGCGGTCTTGCCGCCAGTGGCCTTCCGTTGGAGCATCCTATGCTTGAACCGCTGCCACTCCCTTCGGGGGTGAATCACGGACATTGCTATCTCTATCGCAGAGTATAGTGGGGCGTGTTGCAAAGTTGCCCGCAGAACGCGTCTAGCTAGGGCCGACCTCGATCCTCGTGCTTCGTTAGCCTCTCGCGAAACGCTGCCCGCCCAGGACTTCCCATCGTGGCGTGCTTTTTATCCTGTTGAGGATCTTAGGCTAGAAGTGTGATTGATGCCGCGAAGTGTCGTTGGTTAGCCACTTAGTAAGGTTTGTTTCAGCCCTTGCCGCGATTTCTTTCATTTCAGGCGCCAGGGCTTCCGCTAAGTTGACGATTTCACCTTCGCCGTATTTGCGCCAGATCACTCCTACACGCTCATTGTCCGTGAAAAGATAGTGCGAGATGATGAAAGCTTGGCTCGCGGTTTCGAGCAGTTCTTCGGTTTCCTTCGAGTTGTCACCTGCCTCGATTTTCTTTCTGGCCTTCACAATGCAATCGACTGCTGTGACGGACAAGACAATTTGATCTGACAGGTCTACCCTCGCACCAAACTCGAAGAATTTTGGATCTCGTCCCGCCATGTCTATATATCGCTGGCATAGGGCAGCGGGACCGCCCGCGACTTTGATCTGCTTTGCGATGTGTTTGAAAGCGGGACTGGATGCGAGCCTCGTGTCTTTGACAAGGCCACACTTTATCAGCAAAGTCCGAATTTGATCTAGCATTGTCACTCGACTGAAAATTCAGGTAAACCCTGAAATAGCAACTAAACATTGCGGCATGTTTAGTAAGACAATTAAAAGCCCGCCGATTTTCACCGCCGGCTTCATTGTCAGGCCTCGGTGATCATGGGCCCAGCACAATCTGTTTTAGAAGCGGTCGTTCACCACCCACCCTTGTTACCCTCCAAAGCATGATATAAAGAGATCATTATATCTCTATATCAGGAGCGGGAATTGCCCTTACCCTTGTTCGCTTTGTTTCTGGCTGCGTTTGCGTTCGGCACGACCGAGTTTGTCATCGCGGGCATTCTGCCGGAAGTGGCTGTGGGATTGGGTGTTTCCATTCCGTTTGCCGGCTATCTGGTCTCCGGCTACGCGCTGGGTATTGCAGTCGGCGGGCCGCTGTTGACGATGGCAACACGAGGCGTTTCTCGGCGTGCGATTCTCATAGCGCTTACGATTGCCTTTTGCCTGGGGCAGATCGCCTGTGCGCTGGCGCCCAGTTTCGCCACCATGCTCGCTTTCCGCGTTGCCACCGCCGTCGCGCACGGTGCTTACTTCGGCATTGCGATGGTCGTTGCCGTCGGCCTTGTCCCGCAGGCGTTCCGGGGTAGGGCAGTGTCCGTGATTCTCGCTGGCTTGACGGTCTCCAACATCATCGGCGTGCCTGCCGGTGCGGCGATCGGTGGGCTTTGGGGATGGCGGGCGACATTTTGGGCAATGGCCTTGGTCGGCGTCTTGGCATTGGTCGCCATATTCGCTCTGATCCCGCAAACCAAATCCGAATCCCGGCAATCCGGTCACCTGGGACGTGAGGTGCGCGTGCTCGGTCGCCAGCAGGTTTGGACCTCGCTTATCCTCATGCTTGCTCTGATGATTGGGCAAATGGTGCCTTTCACCTATATCACGCCTCTCTTGCGGGAGGTGACGGGGCTCGATGCCATGGTTATTCCCTGGATACTCCTGCTCAATGGCGTCGGAGCGACACTGGGTGTTTTCATCGGTGGCCGACTGTCGGACTGGAAGCTGATGCCATCGCTCATCGTGATGCTTGCAATCCAGGCAGCGGTGAGCGTCACTCTTTACCTGGTCAGCCCCTATCCCGTGCCTATGGCCGCGACGATTTTCGTTTGGGGTGCTCTGAATTTCGCGATCGGCACCCCGATTCAGGCCCGTATCCTTATGTGGACCGCCGATGCGCCAAGCCTGGCTTCCTCGCTCATTCCGTCAGGGTTCAATATCGGCATTGCCATCGCGGCGGTCGTGGGAGCCGTTCTGCTCGAGGGCGGATATGGTTATCGCAGCTTGCCGGTGCTCGGCGCTGTAACGCTTGCATTGGGCTGCCTGATTGCCATTCTCTCAGCCGCGCGCGAACATCGTAGCGCCGTCGTGCCCCCGCATCCGGCGTTGATATGATCACCGCGAGCCTATCGACGCGTTCGGTTTGAGCGGGCGGCGTTGCTACTATGGATAGCGGCGTCTCTCATGGAGATAACCCCGTCCCACATCTGGCATTGTCCTCCACCACCGCCACATCCCATATTGTCTCCAGCATGAAAGGAGATTTCCATGTTGAACAGATTGACCGCAGCAGCACTTCTGGGTCTTGTCGCGTTGACGGGCACGATCGCTGTCGCTCCGGTGGCGGGTTATGCCCAAGGGCTCAGCAACAGCCGCTATTTCCCCGAACAGGCCATCCTCGACTGGAGCGGCCAACGCTTCACCGTCAAGCGCATCGATGCACTGGGCGGACGCATCAGCGAGGAGCGTGAACGCATCTATGCCTGGGTCGACGCCTATCCCGATCTCGTACAGGCGCTGCAGCGTGCCGTCATCGAAAATCGCGCGCTTGCGTCGGCGCTGCGGGCACGCAGCGTGCAGCTCAGAAACGTCGTCGCCATACAACAGGCGTTCAACGGCAATCTGGTGATCTTCCTCAGATAGGATCAAAGTCGGATCAACGAAATGCCACCCGGCAACATGGGCCGGGTTGCTTGTAAACCCGGTCGTTACTGGAAGTGTATTTCCAGTTTATCCCCCATATGGGTGAATTGAAAAACATAGTCCCCGTGCTAGGTTTCGATTCTCAGGCAATGGGGAGAAAACACGTGGCGACTTATACAGTATCCTTTCCGGATGGGAAATATCCGGTTGATTATGATCCGAGTATTCCCGATTTCGAAGATTTCAATCCTATGATCGGTGAGCTTGTCGACCTTTCGACAGCGACCAGGACCATCGATACGCCGACCAACATCACTTATGAGCTTGCGAATGGCCTTATTATCAAATTCACCGGCACCGGCTTCGACTATGAGCTAGACGAGGCGGTCGGCGGCAAGATTTCCAAGATAGAGCTGATGCTGGGCGACGGACTTACGCTCGTCAGCAGCCTGGCGGTCAATGTCTCGCTGGCGGGATTCGAGGATGCCGTCTCCAGCTTCGATACCTGGGGCGTGCAGAGCTGGCTGTTCAATCGTGCAGACAAGCTCAATGGCAGCAATGGCAACGACGATCTCTTCGGCTTTGCTGGCAATGATGTGCTCAACGGCAAGGGGGGAGACGATTTCCTCGCGGGCGGCGAGGGCAAGGACACCTATGACGGCGGCGCAGGCGCTTTCGATCAGCTGAGCTTCGCCGATTCACGCGGAAATCCGAATGCCCTGGGCGGCATCGTGCTGGACGCGGCCAAGGGCACGGTGGCCGATACGTTCGGCAATGCCGAGACCTTCAAGAATATCGAAGAGTTTCGCGGCTCGCAGTTCGCCGATTCGATGAAGGGATCCGGCCGAGACGAAAGGTTCATGGGCATCGGCGGCCGCGACACGATCGACGGCAAGGGCGGTTTCGACATCGTCCGCTATAACCGCGACGAGAACCAGGGCGGGCTGGGGATCGGCATTTCCGCCGACCTCTCGGACGGCACGGTGAAGGACGGCTTTGGCAAGACCGACAAGGTTTCCAACATCGAAGGCGTGATAGGAACGAATTACGACGACCAACTCACGGGCAACGCCAAGGACAACTTTCTGCGCGGCGAGGACGGCGCCGACACGATCTCTGGTGGTGCCGGAAACGATGAACTGGTCGGCGGCGGCGACGCGGACATCTTCGTCTTCGACACCGCGCTCAACGAGGTGAGCAATGTCGACAACATCCAGGACTTCAACGAGTCCGAGGATCTGATTCATCTCGATATCGCGATCTTCACCGCGCTCGCCGGCACGGGAACGCTCGGCGCCGACGAGTTTCTTGCGGTTCAGGAAGGGCAAGACGTCGTGGCCACGTCCGCCGATCAGCGCATCATCTACGACACCGTCAATGGCGACATCTACTACGACGCCGATGGCAGCGGCGCGGGCGCGATGAAGCGCTTTGCCACGATTGCGTCGGAACTCTCGCTCACCGAAGACAACTTCGTCGTCATCTGACGATAGGAAGACCCCGCAAGCCGGCGCTTGCGGGGTCTTTCAGTTGCTGCGATTGAAGCTGGAAATTGCAGTCGCTCGATTGACGGCCATGTGCTAAAATCACTTGTCGCACGAGAGAAACTCCTCCAGACCGGCATGGGCTGCTGGCCTGTCGCAAGCAAATCCGGGCGCGGGCAAAGGAGGTTCCCATGCTGCACCGTCTGGCTACAATCGCATATATCAGCCTTGCCTCGCTGACCTGCACTGCGGCCCTCTTGCCGGTGGCCGTCCATGCGGAGGCGCTTGTCAACAGCCGCTATTTCCCGCAAGACGCCATTCTCGAGTGGAGCGGCGAGCGCTACAGCATTCGGCGCATCGACGATCTGCCGCTGGGCAGCGACGAATACATCCGCATCGACAACTGGATGAGGGTTTATCCGGATCGCGTCGAGGCGCTTCAGGCCACGATCATCGAAAATCGCGGGTTAACAGCCGCGCTGCGTGCCGAGGGTGTGCAGATCAACAATGTCGGCGGCATCCAGCAGGCGCTGAACGGCGGCCTGGTCATCTTCCTGCGATAGGGCGGCATGCACGCATGAAAAGGCCGTCCGGCGCGTTGCCGGACGGCTTGAAGCGCGTTTTTTGGCGTTTCAACATTTCTCGCGATGAAGCAGATCGGTCAGCCGGGCATTCGAAACGGCAAGCTCGCCTCAGCGAACATAATAGACCGTCCTGCCGCTCGAGAACCGGTCCACACCTATGACGTTACGGATCTGAACGTTCTTGGCGCGCAGCTGGGCCACGGCGTTCCGATCACTATTGATGTCGGCCTGCACCGCGGCGACGCGGGACCTGGTGGCCTTGGCCTCGATAGCCGCCCGCTCGCCGTCGTTCGAAATCTGACTGACGTAAATGATCCTGACTGCGTCGGCGGCGAGCGCCGGAGCCAGGGAGACGAACAGGAATGTGAGTGGCAATGCAAGAAAAGTTGGGAGAGACCGCCGCATGATAGCCTCCAGTCACAGGCGAGGCCCGCTATCGGAGCCGAGCCACTACATTCAGCTTATCTTACGATACCTAAAGTGGTCTATGGTCGAGTCTTCACAACTGCGTGTTTTTGGTAAGAGAGGTCCGGTCGACCGTCGGCCGACCGGCTCCGCTTTCGTCAGGCCGCCGACTTGTCGCGCACTGGCAGACGCCAGTTCGGCCGGATGAAGTGGCAAGTATAGCCGTTCGGGATGCGCTCCAGGTAATCCTGGTGCTCCGGCTCGGCTTCCCAGAAATCGCCGACCGGCTCGACTTCGGTCACCACCTTGCCGGGCCACAGGCCGGAGGCATCGACATCGGCGATCGTGTCGAGTGCGACACGCTTCTGCTCGTCGCTCTCGTAATAGATCGCGGAGCGGTAGGCCGTGCCACGGTCATTGCCCTGCCGATCCTTGGTCGAGGGATCATGGATCTGGAAGAAGAACTCCAGCAGCCTGCGATAGCTGAGCTTCGACGGATCGAAGATGATCTCGATCGCCTCGGCATGGGTGCCGTGGTTGCGGTAGGTGGCGTTCTTCACATCGCCGCCGGAATAGCCGACGCGGGTATCGACCACGCCATCCATCCGGCGGATCAGTTGCTCCATGCCCCAGAAGCAGCCACCGGCGAGCACTGCGCGTTCGGTTGTCATGTCACATTCTCCACCTGGTTGAGATAGTCAGCATAGCCTTGGCTCTCCATGTCGTCACGATGGACGAAGCGGAGCGAGGCCGAATTGATGCAGTAGCGCAAGCCGCCGCGATCGCGGGGCCCATCGGGAAACACATGGCCGAGATGGCTGTCGCCGTGCTTCGACCGAACCTCGGTGCGCACCATGCCATGCGTCGCGTCGCGCAACTCGGCGACATTCGCCGGCTCGATCGGTTTGGTGAAGCTCGGCCAGCCGCAGCCGGAATCGAACTTGTCCGACGAGGCGAACAGCGGTTCGCCCGAGACGATATCGACATAGATGCCAGGCTTCTTGTTATATTCGTATTCGCCGCTGCCCGGCCGCTCGGTGCCGTTCTGCTGGGTGACCCGGTACTGCTCCGGCGTGAGGCGGGCAATGGCTTCCGCGCTCTTCTGATAGGATGGCAATTGATCCTCCAAACTGGTTGCTTGATTTCGGATAGTGCCAATATAGGCTCTCGACCGACATAAATCATCTGCGATCACGAAGGTTTCAGAACCACGTGAGGGAAGGGGAGACGATGGCACTCAAGGCATTCGGCGAGATCCGCGAACGGGCCGAGGCCCGCAAGGGCAAGGCCGCGATCGAAGAGCGGCTCAAGAATTATATGGGCCGGTTCGGAGATGATGTCGGTGGTGACGACCGGCTGCTGGCCGAGATGGCGAAGTATATCTTCTCCTCGGGCATTTCCTGGAAGGTCGTGGAGAGCAAATGGCCGGGAATCGAGGATGCCTTCCTCGGCTTCGATCCGAACCTTCTCAACATCCAGCCCGACGACTTCTGGCACGATCTGCTGGGCGACAAGCGCATTATCCGCCACGGCGCAAAGGTGCAGGCGATCCGCAGGAATGCCGCCTTCGTCAGCGATCTCGCGAGGGAACATGGCAGTGCGTTGAAATTCCTGCTCGATTGGCCGTCGAACGATCTCGTCGGTCTCTTCGAATTCCTCAAGAAACACGGCGACCGGTTGGGCGGCCAGACCGGCCAATATGTGCTGCGCGCCATCGGCAAGGAAAACTTTGTGATCTCGCGCGATGTGGTGGCCTGCCTGAAGGATGCCGGCGTGGCCATCACCGGCGACGGCGCGGGCAAGGCCGAACGCAAGGCGATCCAGGCGGCGTTCAACCAATGGGCCGAGGAGACGGGCCTGCCGATGTCGCATCTCTCGGTGATTGCGGCGCAGTCGATCGACAGCCATTAGAGCGCTTAATTGCTAATATTATCGCTTCCGCGTACTGTCTTTAAGGCGGCTGCCGGGCGTCGACTGGCGGGCGCGGATATCCTGAGAATCGACAAGATCGAGTAAGGGGAGCATATGGCCGAGTCGCGAAAGCTGGCGGCGATCCTAGCTGCCGATGTCGTCGGGTTCAGCCGGCTGGCCGGCGCGGACGAGGACCGGACGCTTGCGCGATTGCGGACACTGCGGAGCGACCTGATCGATCCCACCGTCGCCGTGCATGGAGGCCGCATTGTCAAGCGCACGGGCGATGGCGCCATCATCGAGTTCCGCAGCGTGGTCGATGCCGTGCGTTGCGCCATTGAAATCCAGAGCGCGATGGTCGAGCGCAATTTCGGACTGCCGGAGAACCGCCGCATCGAATTCCGCGTCGGCATTCACCTCGGCGACGTCGTGGAGGAGAGCGACGGCGACCTGATGGGCGATGGCGTCAACATCGCCGCACGGCTGGAGGGGGTTGCCACACCCGGTGACATCTGTCTTTCGGAGGATGCCTATCGGCAGGTGAGGGCGCGCCTCGATCTTGCCGTCAGCGATCTTGGGGAAGCCACACTCAAGAACATCGCCGAACCGATCCGCATCTATAGCGTCCATTGCGGCGGAACCGCCCGGCCTCGGCCGGCGGTCCAGGCGGAGGCCGTACCGGAGGCCAACCCGCAGCCGCCCGAGAAACCGTCGATAGCCGTGCTCGCCTTCAACAACATGAGCGGTGACGCCGAGCAGGAATATTTCTCCGACGGCATCAGCGAGGACATCATCACCGATCTCTCGAAGCTCGCCGAACTTCATGTCATCGCCCGCAATTCGTCCTTCGTCTATAAGGCGAGCCCGGTCTCGATACCGGAGGTCGCCCGGGCATTGGGCGTCCGCTATGTCCTGGAGGGCAGCGTCCGCAAGGCCGGCAACCGTGTCCGGGTCACCGCGCAATTGATCGACTCCATTGGCGGCGGGCATGTCTGGGCTAATCGCTTCGATCGCGATCTCTCCGACATTTTCGCGATCCAGGATGAACTGACGCGGGAGATTGTCGAGGCGCTTAAACTGAAGCTTATCGCCCCCAAGGCAGGATCGGGTGCACAGCGGCCGCCGATCGATGTCGAGGCATATGAGCTCTTCCTGCGTGCCCGGGAACAAGCATGGCTACATACGAGAAGCAGCAACGCCTTTGCGCTTGAGCTGCTGCAACGCGCGATCCACTTGAGTCCCTTTTATGCCGCGGCTCATGCTCAAATGGCCTTCATCCATGCGAATGGATACATCATGGCATCGTCCGACGATCCCGACAAGTCGTTGGAGAGAGCGTTGGAAATCGCGACGCGGGCCGTCGAGATGGACCCGGATGAGCCTCAGGCCCATTTTGCGCTCTCCGTTGCCGCAACCTGGAGCCGCGACCTCGACCGGGCGCTGGTCGAGGCCAGATGCTGCCTGGCACTTTCGCCGAACTCGGCGGAGGGTCATCTTGCCATGGGCAACGTCCTGAAGTTCTCCGGCGACCCGTCCGGCGCGCTCGAGATACTTGATGCGTATGTGCGGCTGGATCCGCTCTGTCCCGAGATCGCCCTCTATTTCATCGCCGAGGCTCGCTTCGCGCTCGGTGAATATGAGACCGTGGTCAAGGTGCTCAAACAGCGGCTCGATCGAAATCCGAATTCCGAGACGTCTTACGCCCTGCTCGCATCGAGCTACGGTCATCTCGGCCGGATGGATGAGGCGAAGGCGGCCTGGGGACAGGTTTTCAAGATCAATCCCGGCTTCTCTATCGAACGCCGCCGCCGGATTCTGCCGTTCAGGAATCCCGAGGATTTCGAACGCCGCGTCGACGGCCTGCGCAAGGCGGGGATTGTCGAATAGCGGCGAGTGGACCCGGAAGTTGGTTCCGAGCGACGGGGCTCGGCCGCGCGATCTTTATTCAACGTTAAGGCTTAGAAGATTTGGTTGTGCATGGATCGGTCTCTTCCATTAAGTTGAGTTGAGTGCAATTTTCGAGAGTCCGAATGCCTGCTCCAACGATGACGCCGCGCCTGGCGGTCCTGATTGATGCCGACAACATATCATCCAAATTCGTGGAGCGGCTGTTCGAGGAGGTCGCGACGCTGGGCAGTCCGACGATCCGCCGCGTCTATGGAGATATTGCCCGGGCGGATGCGAAAGGTTGGGCCGAAGCCACCGAGCGCTTCGCGCTTTTGTCGCGCCGACAGTTCGTTCAGACGACAGGCAAGAACGCGACCGACATCTCCATGGTCATCGATGCGATGGATATCATGGCGACAGATCGGGTCGATGGGTTCTGCCTCGTTTCTTCCGACAGCGATTTCACGCCGCTGGCGATAAGGCTGCGAGAGCAAGGGATGATGGTTTACGGGTTTGGAGCAACCAAGGCTGCCGAATGCTTCCGGAGTGCATGCGGCCAGTTTGTGAATATCGGCGACGCCGCTCGCGGATTATCCGCGTCGGAGAAGCAAAGCGCATCCCATCTGGTTCAGGCGACCAAGCTCATAAAGAACGCGCTGGCGGCATCCTCGGCGACAGACGGGATCACCACGCTTTCCTGGATAGGAGATTACATAAAGCGTCAGGCGCCGGAGTTCAGTGCCAATCACTGTGGCCCAGGCAAACTGAAAAAGCTCGTGCTCGAGACCGAGAAATTCGAAGTTCTTGGCGCTCAGCGGGTGCAAGCGCGCCGATGAACCGCCATGGCGTGATTAAGCCAGCACAAGCATCTCGAAACTCGCTACCGCAATCACGCCGATTGTTGCCAGCGCGATGATGTACCCGGTGATCCGGGAGACTGGGATGCTCCGGTCGCGCACTTCTTTTTCGCGCGGTTTGGGTTTCCTGGCCCACGGATCGAGTTCCATATGGGTGTACTGGCGTTTTCCGAATGTCTGCATGCGTCAGAGATCGCTATTATGCGCGGGGAATGCAATGTCGGTTGAAAGCCTTGGTTAATCGCCGGAAATTTGCCACGGGATTGCCGGAAATCTGTATCGTTCCGGACCAATTTCATGGCGGTATCCGCTCATTGATTGTGGATAGTCACGCCAGCACGAGCTTGATGGCCAACCCCACAACTGCCACCGCCAGGACGCCGGCTGCCCAGAGGCCGACGAACCAGAGCAGCCGCTTTCCGATGCCCTCGGCCATCAGTGATAACCCTCTTCGGGATCGATCTTGCCGCGGAACACCCAGTAGGAATAGGCGGTGTAGGCGAGGATCAGCGGCACCAGCACCACGGCGCCGGCGAGCAGGAATTTCAGGCTCGATTCAGGTGCAGCCGCCTCCCAGATCGTCACCGATGTCGGGATGATATAGGGGTAGAAGCTGATGCCGATGCCGGCGAAACCCAGCACGAAAAGCCCGAGTGCGGCGAGAAAGGGCCGGGCGTCGCGACCCTGTCGCAATCCGTAGAACAGAAGCGCGAAGCAGCCGAGCACCAGCACCGGCACGATGACCGAGAAGATCGCCGTCGGCCAGCCGAACCAGCGGTCGAGATAGAGCGGCTCGAGGAATGGCGTCCACAGGCTGAATATGCCCATCGATACGAGCGTCAGCACCGCCGCGACCAACGCGATGCGGCGGGCCTTTTCCAGCAGTTCGCCCGTCGTCTTCATCACCAGCCAGGTAGCGCCAAGCAGCGCGTAACCGATAACAAGCGCGACACCCGTGGCCAGCGAGAAGGGCGTCAGCCAATCCCACCAGCCGCCGGCATAGGCCCGATTGACGACCGGAATGCCCTGCACCAGCGCGCCGAGCGCCACGCCCTGTGCGAAGCCCGCCACGGCGGAACCGCCGGTAAAGGCCCAGTTCCAGAAATTCTCCCAGCGCTTGGTGCGCCAGCGGTATTCGAAGGCCACGCCCCGGAAGATCAATCCCAACAGCATGGCGATGATGGGTGCGTAGAGTGCGGGCAGGATCGTCGCATAGGCGAGCGGAAACACCGCCATCAGCCCGCCGCCACCGAGCACCAGCCAGGTCTCGTTGCCATCCCAGACCGGGGCGACGGAATTCATCATCACATCGCGGTCATGCTTCTCCGGAAAGAACGGGAAGAGCAGGGCGACCCCTAGGTCAAAGCCATCGAGGACAACATAGGCAAGCACGGCAAAGGCAATCAGCGCGGCCCAGATGAAGGCGTAATCAATGGGCATGGCCGTGCTCCTGGATTTGCGCGGGACCGGGGTTGACCCCGGCGGCGCGGATCGGTCCCTCGGTAAGTCCGGGCAGCGGATCGCGCGGCAGTCGCGCCATCAGCCGGAGGATATAGAAGATGCCGGCGCCGAAGACGAAGAAATAGACCACGATGAAGGCGATCAGCGAGGTGGCGACGGCAGGCGCCGCGATCGGCGAGCGCGATTCCGCCGTCAGCAGCAGGCCATAGACCGTATAGGGCTGGCGGCCGACTTCGGTGGTGATCCAGCCCGCCAGCACCGCAATGAAGCCGGCCGGACCCATGAGTGTGGCGGCACTCAGGAAGAAGCGGTTGCTCTCGAAGGTACCGCGCCAGCGACAGAAGAGGCTCAGCAGCCCCAGGCCGAGCATGGCAAAGCCAAGGCCCACCATGACCCGGAAAGACCAGAAGACGACGAAAACCGGCGGCTGCTTGTCGTCTGGGATCGTGTCGAGGCCGGCCATAGGCGCATCGAGGTGATGCTTGAGGATCAGGCTTCCGAGCTTGGGAATACCGACCGCATAGTCGAGCCGCTGCTCCTTGTCGTTGGGAATGCCGAAGAGATAGAGCGGCGCGCCGTCCGGATGGCTCTCGTAATGGCCCTCCATGGCCATAATCTTCACCGGCTGGTGCTCCAGCGTGTTGAGGCCATGCTGGTCGCCGGCGATGATCTGGATCGGCGCCGTGCAGGTCACCATCCACATCGCCATCGACAGCATGCGGCGCGAGCGCACCGGCGCGGTCTTCTTCAAGAGATGCCAGGCGCCGACAGCGCCGACTACCAGCGCGGTGGTCAGGTAGGCCGCCAGCACCATATGCACGAGGCGATAGGGGAAGGACGGGTTGAAGATGATCGCCCACCAGTCGAGCGGAATGAACTGGCCCTCGGCATTCATGCCATGGCCCTGCGGGGTCTGCATCCAGCTGTTGACCGAGAGGATCCAGGTCGCCGAGATCAGCGTGCCGAGCGCCACCATCAGCGTCGCGAAATAGTGCAGGCCCGGCCCGACGCGCTTCTTGCCGAACAGCATGACGCCGAGAAAGCCGGCCTCGAGGAAGAAGGCGGTCAGCACCTCGTAGCCCATCAGCGGCCCGATCACAGGCCCGGCTTTATCGGAGAAGACGCTCCAGTTGGTGCCGAACTGGTAGCTCATCACGATGCCGGAGACGACGCCCATCCCAAACGCGATGGCGAAGATCGCCTTCCAGAAATCGAAAAGCTCCTCGTAAACCTTGTCCTTGGTCCAGAGGTAAAGCCCCTCGAGCACCGCGAGGTAGCTGGCAAGCCCGATGGAAAAGGCGGGAAACACGATGTGGAACGAGACCGTAAAGGCAAACTGGAGACGCGCCAGCATCGCCGCATCGAGATTGTCCCACATCATCAATTCTCCCTGTCCAGGATCATCACGAACGTAACTCAATTTTCACGAAGCGTGAACTGGAAAGGTTGTTGGAGTCAACGCGACATTCTGAACATGCGCGCGTTTGGCGCAGGTATAAAGAAGTACTCCGGCTTAGAAGCGGCCAGCTGTGGACAGCTAGGCGCCAATGACGTATAAATCGTCTATGCAGAGGCTAATCACCGTGGCGGAGATGCCGCTCTTCATCAAACAGGCGGAAGCCGTGTGGTCCATTGAGGAGCGCTCGGAATTCATCGACTTCATCGCTGGCAATCCGGAGGCCGGGGACTTGATCCCCGGCACCGGCGGCATTCGAAAGATCCGCTGGTCCCGGGGCGGAAGCGGAAAACGTGGCGGCGTTCGTGTGATCTATTTCTTCTACGACGAAGTGAGGCCACTCTATTTGTTGATGGTTTATTCCAAAGCCCGAAAGGAAAACTTGACGCCGGATGAAACGAAAATTCTGCGGAACATCGCCGCCGCGATTTCAAGAAAGTGAGGAGTGATTATGGGACGGTTTGCAGACGAACTCATTGAGAGCATGACCCAGGCGCTGGATCATGCGCGAGGCAACAAGGTCGATGGAATGCGGTTGACGGAGGTTCATGTTCCCGATGTCAGGATCATCCGGGAATCGCTTCACATGTCGCAAAGCGAATTCGCTTCAAGCTTTCGAATTCCGCTGGCAACCATAAAGAACTGGGAGCAGGGCAGGCGGCGGCCCGACGCACCGGCGCTCGCCTATCTTCGCGTCATCGAGCGCAGTCCGAAGACTGTTATTGAGGCGGTAGCTACCAAATGAAAAACCCGCGGATCGAAATCCGCGGGCTGCATCAAACTTCTACCGTGAAATCTTACTTCGCGGCGTCCAGCGTCTGTTCGCACCAGGTCGGGCCGCCATTGGCGCCGGGCTTGTCCACGGTCGCATCGATCGACTTGATCATGTAATCGGAGCCGACGACCAGCTTGACCTGGCAGACGAGGTAGGCCGTCCGCGCACGCGCCACGAGCTTCTTGTCCTTGCCTTCGCCGGTATATTGCGCCGCTTCCTTGCGGGTGCGGTATCCGCCGCGCCAGACATAGGTCGTTGAGGAACCGCTTTCCACGTCGGAAATCGGAGGACCATAGGCGGCGAAGAACTTGCCGGCCTCCTGGCCCACCCAGCGGGCGGATAGTGGATCGCCGGAGACGGCGGCAACGGTCGAGCAGCCAGCGACGGCAAGGCCAAGGACGGTCAAGAGCGCGATGCGGGAAATCATGCGGGAAGGATTCCTCTGAAATAGGCGCCGGGAAGGCCCGGAGGTCACGTGTTTCGGTCGAAACCCGCATAAACCTCTTGGCGAAAAAACGGTATCACTTTTTCGCCACATTGACGCAATTCTTCACAGTCTTCGCCCCGGTGCGACAGATTGCGTCCTCAGAGTGCGTCCACTGAGGCGAGGGACGCGTCATGACGCTAACCGATCAGGCTATGGCGGGGTTGGAATGGTGGCTGCGGAACGAGCCTTTTCCGCGTTAACCCTCATTTGTAGAAAATCCATCCGGTTGGCGGGGCCTTCCAGGTTCCGTTCAATCTCCCGCCACCCGCATTACGCGTGGCCCGACGGCCAGAAAACGCCGGGAATTTGCGGCTCGCATAAAATTGAACGTGGCTTTGCCCAAACTTTGACCCTTTGGAAAAAATTTCCTCGGAGTCATATTGATTTTCCCCTTCAAATGCGGTCCATTCCGGCCAACCGCGCTAAAATTGTTCAGGCGCGGATGCAACCCTGGGGGAAATCATGAAAAAAATAACGACACTCCTCGCCGCCACCGCCATTGTCTCGGCTTTCGCATTTGCCGCGTCCGCCAAGACGCTCGTCTATTGCGCCGAAGCGTCCCCGGAAGGCTTCGACCCGGGTCTCTACACCGGCGGCCAGACTTTCGACGCCTCCTCGCGTACCGTTTACAGCCGTCTTGTCGAATTCAAGCACGGCGGCACTGAAATCGAACCGGGCGTGGCCGAAAGCTGGACCATTTCCGACGACGGCAAGGAATACACGTTCAAGCTCCGTCCGGGCGTGAAATTCCAGACCACCGAATTCTTCACGCCGACGCGCGAACTGAACGCCGACGACGTGATCTTCTCCTTCGAGCGCCAGCTCAAGGCCGATAACAAATGGAATAAGTATGTCGACGGCGCTGCCTGGGAATATTCCGCGGGCATGGGCTTTCCGGAACTCATCAAGTCGATCGAAAAGGTCGATGACCTGACCGTCAAGTTCGTCCTCAACAAACCCGAAGCGCCGTTCCTCGCCAACATGGGCATGGACTTCGCCTCGATCATGTCGAAGGAATATGCCGACAAGCTCGAAGCCGACGGCAAGATGGGCCAGTTGAACCAGATGCCGCTCGGCACCGGTCCGTTCACCTTCGTCGCCTACCAGACCGACGCCGTGATCCGCTACAAGGCCAATCCGGACTACTTCAAGGGCAAGGAAAAGCTCGACGATCTCGTTTTCGCGATCACCACCGACGCTGCCGTCCGCGCCCAGAAGCTGAAGGCCGGTGAATGCCATGTCATGCCGTATCCGAACGCAGCCGATGTCGCGGAACTGAAGAAGGACCCGAACCTCAACGTTCTCGAACAGCCGGGCCTGAACGTCTCCTATCTCGCCTACAACACGCTCATCGCGCCCTTCGATAAGGCCGAAGTGCGCCGGGCGCTGAACCAGGCGATCAACAAGCAGGCGATCGTCGATGCCGTCTTCCAGGGTGCCGCCCAGGTTGCCGTCAACCCGATCCCGCCGACAATGTGGTCCTACAACAAGTCGACTGTCGACGATAAGTACGATCCTGAAGCTGCCAAGGCCGCTCTCGAAGCTGCTGGCGTCAAGGATCTCAGCATGAAGATCTGGGCGATGCCCGTCTCGCGTCCCTACATGCTGAACGCCCGTCGTGCTGCTGAACTGATGCAGGCTGACCTCGAGAAGGTCGGCGTCAAGGTCGAGATCGTCTCGTTCGAATGGGCCGAGTACCTGAAGCGCTCCTCCGATAAGGATCGCGATGGCGCCGTTATCCTCGGCTGGACCGGCGACAATGGCGATCCGGACAACTTCCTCGATACGCTTCTGGGCTGCACCGCCGTCGGCGGCAACAATCGCGCTCAGTGGTGCAACGAAGAGTTCGACGCCCTCGTGAAGAAGGCTAAGGTCACGTCGGATCTCGCCGAACGCACCAAGCTCTATGAAGAGGCTCAGGTCGTCTTCAAGCGCGAAGCGCCTTGGGCAACCATCGACCATTCCGTTGCCTTCGGCCCGATCAGCAAGAAAGTCTCCGGCTACATGATGGACCCGCTCGGTATCCATCGCTTTGACGGCGTCGATATCGCAGAGTAAAAGGGTCGTGCGGCCGGTGTGAAGCCGGTGCATTTCTGGCGGGGTAGCTTTCGCTGCCCCGCCTTTTCAACTATATGGAACATACCATGCTGCGTTTCTTGCTCGGCAGGATTGCGGTTCTGATCCCCACTTTCGTGGGCGTCGCGCTGATTGCTTTTTCCTTCATTCGTCTGCTGCCCGGCGACCCCGTCATGTTGATGTCGGGTGAACGGGTCATGGACCCGGTGCGCTATGCCAAGGTCATGCATGATCTTGGCCTGGACCGTCCGTTCTACATCCAGTTCTTCGATTATTTCGGCAATCTGCTGCAAGGCGATCTCGGCAATTCGATCGTCACCAAGCGGCCGGTACTGGACGAGTTCTTCACGCTGTTTCCGGCGACACTGGAACTCTCCTTCTGCGCCATCGTCCTGGCGGTTGGTCTTGGCATCCCGGCCGGTGTGATTGCCGCGCTGAAGCGGGGAACCTGGCTCGATCAAACCCTGATGGGCGCCGCGCTGGTCGGCTATTCCATGCCGATCTTCTGGTGGGGCCTGCTGCTCATCATCTTCTTCTCGGGCTATCTCGGCTGGACGCCCGTCTCGGGCCGCATCTCGCTGATGTATTATTTCCCGACCACGACCGGCTTCATGCTGATCGACAGCCTGCTGTCGGGGCAATCCGGGGCGTTTCGCTCGGCACTTGCCTATCTCATCCTACCGTCGATCGTGCTCGCCACGATTCCGCTGGCGGTCATCGCGCGGCAGACGCGCTCGGCCATGCTCGAAGTGCTGGGCGAGGATTACGTCCGCACCGCCCGCGCCAAGGGGCTGTCGCCGTTCCGGGTCATCGGCATCCATGCGCTGCGCAATGCGATGATCCCCGTCGTCACCACCATCGGCCTGCAGGTCGGCGTGCTGCTCGCGGGCGCCATCCTGACGGAATCGATCTTCTCCTGGCCGGGTATCGGCAAATGGATGGTCGATGCCGTCTTCAAGCGTGACTATGTGGTCGTGCAGGGCGGATTGATGCTGATCGCGGCGGTGATCATGTTCGTCAACCTGATCGTGGACATTCTCTACGGCTTCCTCAATCCGCGGATCGGCCGGTAGGACAAATCGATGGCAAACACCCAGACAAAAATCGAACCGCCTTCGGTGCTCTCCGAATTCTGGTTCTACTTTTCGCGCAATACCGGCGCGGTGATCGGCCTCGTGGTCTTCGCAATCGTCCTCGTGATGGCGATCGCAGCCCCGATTATCGCGCCGCACCTGCCGCACGATCAGGATCGCACCAAGCTTCTGCTTGCACCCTTCTGGATGCAAGGCGGCACGACGGACTTCCTGCTCGGCACCGATGCCGTTGGCCGCGATATCCTTTCGCGCCTGATCTATGGCGCGCGCTTCTCGCTGTTCATCGGCCTCGTGGTCGTGACGCTTTCGGTGCTTTCCGGCGTGATCATCGGGCTCGTTGCCGGCTATTTCGGCGGCAAGATCGATACCGTCATCATGCGGATCATGGACATCATCCTGGCCTTCCCGTCGTTGCTGCTGGCCCTCGTGCTGGTGGCGGTGCTTGGACCGGGCCTGCTCAACGCGATGATCGCCATCTCGCTCGTCAACCAGCCGCATTTCGTGCGCCTCACGCGCGCGGCCGTAATGACCGAGCGCGGAAAGGATTATGTCGTCGGCTCGCGCGTCGCCGGCGCCGGCACGCTCAGGCTGATGTTTCTGACCATCCTGCCCAATTGCCTGGCACCGCTGATCGTCCAGGCGACGCTCGCCTTCTCGGCGGCGATCCTTGACGCGGCCGCACTTGGCTTCCTCGGCATGGGCGCCCAGCCGCCGACACCTGAATGGGGCACGATGCTCGCCGAAGCCCGCGAATTCATCCAGCGCGCCTGGTGGGTCGTGACCTTCCCGGGCCTCGCGATTCTCATCACCGTGCTTGCGATCAACCTGATGGGCGACGGCCTGCGTGATGCGCTCGACCCCAAGCTCAAGAGGTCGTGACCATGGCCCTTCTCGAAGTTAAAAATCTCGTCGTTGAATTCGAAACCGTCGCCGGCGCATTCCGGGCGGTGGACGGCGTGTCGCTCTCCGTCGATGCCGGCGAGGTTCTCGCCATCGTCGGCGAGTCCGGTTCCGGCAAGTCGGTCTCGATGCTGGCGGCGATGGGTCTGTTGCCATGGACGGCGCATGTGAGCGCCGACACATTGACCTTTGATGGCCGCGACATGCTGAAAATGTCCGATGCCGATCGCCGCAAGATCATCGGCAAGGATATTTCGATGATCTTCCAGGAGCCGGTGGCCAGCCTCAATCCTTGCTTCACCGTCGGCTACCAGATCGAGGAAGTGCTGAAGGTCCACACCGATCTCGGCAAGAAGGCGCGGCGTGACCGCGCCATCGAGCTTTTCAACGCGGTCGGCATTCCCAACCCCGAGGATCGTTTCGGTCACTTCCCGCACCAGATGTCGGGCGGCCAGTGCCAGCGCGTGATGATCGCCACCGCCCTTGCCTGCAATCCGAAACTCCTGATCGCCGACGAGCCGACCACCGCGCTCGACGTGACCATCCAGAAGCAGATCCTCGATCTGCTGATGCGGCTCCAGGCCGAGCACGGCATGGGCCTGATCATGATCACCCACAATATGGGCGTCGTCGCCGAGACCGCCGATCGCGTCATCGTGCAATACAAGGGCCGCAAGATCGAGGAGGCCAATGTGGTTGACCTCTTCGAGAACCCGAAGAGCGCCTACACCAAGGCACTTCTCTCGGCACTGCCCGAAAACGCCGCCGGCGGCCGCCTGCCGACCATCACCGAACTGCTCAACGACGAGCAGATTTTCCAGGGAGCCGCGCAATGACCCCCGTCGTCGAAGGCCGCGATATCAAGCGCGATTATTATATTCCTGGCGGCTTGTTCAAGAAGGGCCGGATGGTCCATGCGGTAAAGGGCGTGAACTTTACCGTCGAGGAAGGCAAGACGCTGGCGATCGTCGGCGAAAGCGGCTGCGGAAAGTCCACGCTCGCCCGCATCATCACCATGATCGATCCCGCGACGTCGGGCGAACTGCTGATCGACGGCCAGAAGATCGACATCGCGTCCCAGCCGCTGACGCCTGAAATGCGCAGCAAGGTGCAGATCGTCTTCCAGAACCCCTACGGTTCGCTCAATCCGCGCAAGAAGATCGGTGAAATTCTCACCGAACCGCTTGTTATCAACGGCAAATTCGCCGCCGACGAGCGGCGCGACCGGGCGATGACCATGCTGAAGAAGGTTGGCCTCGAGGAAAAGCACTATACGCGCTACCCGCATATGTTCTCCGGCGGCCAGCGGCAGCGTGTTGCGATCGCCCGGGCGCTGATGCTCAATCCGCGCCTGCTGGTGCTGGACGAGCCGGTCTCGGCGCTCGATCTCTCGGTGCAGGCGCAGGTTCTGAACCTGCTGCAAGACCTGCAGGACGAGTTCCGCCTGACCTATGTCTTCATCAGCCACGACCTCTCGGTCGTCCGTCACATCGCCGACGAGGTGATGGTGATGTATTACGGCGAAGCCGTCGAGCACGGCCCGCGTGACGAGGTGTTCAACAACCCGCAGCACAACTACACCAAGACGCTGTTCGCCGCCACGCCGCGCGTGGATGTCGAGGCCATCAAGACCCGTGTCGCGAGACGCCGGGCGGCTTGAGGCCGTCGCTAGGCGAACATTGCCGCCACTGCTATCATCCGCTCCAACCATCATCAGGGAGCGGATGCATGTATCTCAAGACAATCGCGGAGAGCGAAGCCACCGGCCGCGTGGCCGAGATCTATGAAAAGCAGAAGGCCTCGATGGGCTTCGTCATGGAAACCGCGAAATGCATGACGACGCGGCCCGATCTCCTGCCAATCTACACTGATTTCTCGGATCGGATCCGGGCTGGCTTCTCGCTCGGCATGCGGGAATGGCGGCTCATCACGCTGATATCAGCCAAGCACATACCCTCGACCTATTGCTCCTACGTCTATTCGGGGATGCTGGTGGCCGACCTCGGCTCCAAGGAGACCGTCCTGGCGGTGCAGCAGGATTTCCGCAATGCCGGCCTTCCGGCTCGCGATGTCGAGATGCTGGCCTATGCCGAGAAGATCACCATTGACGCATCCAAGGTCACCCAGTTCGATATCGACCGGCTCCGCGCCGTCGGTTTCACCGACCCGCAGATATCCGATATCGCGCTCTGCGCGTCGTTTCGAGCTTTCATCAGCCGGTTCTTCGATGCCGTGGGAACCACGCCTGAAGACGTCTATGTCGATGAGGATCAGGCGTTCAAAGCGGCAATGACGGTCGGCAAGAAGTTTTGACGCAGGCGCGGATTTCCGCGCGAAATGCATGAGGCTTTGGTGTATAGAAGGCGAAACTTGACGGCCGGACGCAAGTTCTGCCGCCGCTCGTTTGAACATCGTCCGACTGCCATGCGCCCCGCTTATCTGATCGCCGGTTCCATCTCACTCGTCCTGGCTTTGGCCGGCGGGTTAGGCCTTGCCGAGACCAATCTCTATCCCACCAGGGAAAAGCTCGGCGAGGCACTGTTCCACGACACCAACCTGTCGATGAACCGCAAGCAGGCCTGCGCCACCTGCCACATGCCGGAACGCGCCTTTTCGGATCGTCATGACGTGCACAAGGGCAATGCCGTTTCGCTCGGCGACGACGGCAAGAGCTTCGGCGACCGCAACGCACCGACCGCGACCTATGCGGCACTGTCGCCACCCTTCCAGAAGAATGCCGAAGGCCTCTATCTCGGCGGGCAGTTCTGGGATGGCCGCGCCAGGACCCTTGAGGAACAGGCGGCCGGCCCGCCGCTCAATCCGATCGAGATGGGTATGCCCGACGACAAGGCGATTGCCGAGCGTATCGTCGAGAACAAGGATTATGTGAAAGCATTCGAAGCGTTCTACGGGCCTGATGTGATCAAGGACCCCAAGAAGACCTTCCATGCCGCAACCGAAGCCATCGCCAGCTTCGAGCGCACCAAATCCTTCTCGCCCTTCGACTCGAAATACGACCGCTACCTGCGCGGCGAAGAGAAGTTCACCGAACAGGAGGAACTCGGCCGCACGCTGTTCTTCTCCACCCAGTTCACCAATTGCAATCTCTGCCATGACGTGAAGGGCAGGGACGGCAAGTTCGAGACCGCCACCTTCACTTCCTACAAATATTTCAACATCGGCGTGCCGGCCAATCCCGATGCGCGCAAGATGAACGGTTCGAAGCCCGATTTCGTCGATTCCGGCCTCGCCGCCAACCCTGAAGTCAACGGCGATCCGAAGGAACGCGGCAAGTTCAAGACGCCAAGCTTGCGCAACATCGCCGTCACCGGCCCCTACATGCACAACGGCGTCTTCAACGATTTGAGGACCGTCATCCTGTTCTACAACAAGTACAATTCCAAGAAGAAGAGCCGGCAGATCAACCCCGAAACCGGCCAGCGCTGGGCCGATCCCGAGGTCGCCGACAATATCGACAAGGAAAAGCTGGAGACTGGCCCAGGCCTGGATGACAAGCGCGTCGATGCGCTGGTTGCTTTCCTCAAGACACTGACCGACAAACGGTATGAGCCTCTGCTCGGGAAGTAGCAGCCATACGAAATGACCGATGCAATGGGCTGGACAGCGCTACCATCGTCCGTTACCTCTAGGCCCAATAATCACACAAATTGCAATCGCTTAGGGAGGCTTCCATGTCGCTATCCGATATCGTCATTCCGGATCTGAAAGGCCTTGCCGTGCTCATCACCGGCGCCTCGACCGGCATCGGTGCGGCGCTCGCTCGCGCCTTCGCCAGGCAGGGCTGCATGGTCGGCTTGCACTATAATTCCTCCACCGAGGCCGCGCATGCGGTGGCCAAGGAGATCGAGGATGCGGGCGGCAGTGTCTTCGTGGTCAAGGGGGATGCCACCAAGTCGGATGAGATGCGGCGCGTGGTCGATGAAACGGCCCGGACATTCGGCCGCCTCGACGGGCTGATCAACAATGCCGGCGGCATGGTCGCGCGCGTGCTTTACGAGAACATGTCCGACGAACATTACGACGCGGTGATGGATCTCAATGCGCGCTCAGTGCTTGCCACGTCGCATGCGGCACTGCCGCATCTCAAGAAGCAGGGAGGCTTCATCATCCACACAAGCTCGGTCGCTGCGCGCACCGGCGGCACCGCGGGCTCCGGTCCCTACGGCTCCTCCAAGGCGTTCGTCGAGGCGGTCGGCAAGGGCATGGCGCTGGAATTCGGCAAATACGGCATCCGCGTCAATTCCGTCGCGCCGGGTTATATCGCAACCCCGTTCCAGGATCGCTACGCCCTGCCGGGGCAGGAGCAGCAGGTCGCCAAGGCGGTGCCTCTCGGCCGCGTCGGAACCGCCGAGGATTGCGTCGGCACCTTCCTGTTCCTCGCCTCCAACACGCTTTCGGGCTACATCACCGGCCAGATGATCGACGTCAATGGCGGTCAGTTGATGCCCTGACAAGGGCGATTCATGGATACTGAAAAGGAGGGATTGACTCCATACCAACTGGTTGGTATTTTCATTGCATGACTCCAGTACAACACGAATCTCGCACCAAGCTTCTCGACGCCGCGCTCGATGTCTTTCGCGCCAAGGGCTACACGGCCACCCGTGTCGAGGATATCTGCGCCGCCGCCGGGCTGACCAAGGGCAGCTTCTTCCACCATTTCAAGACCAAGGACGAGCTTGCAATCGCCGCTGCCGGGCGCTGGACCGAGGTGACGGGCGCGCTTTTCCACGGCGCGGATTACCACAAGCCCACCGATCCGGTGGACAGGGTTCTCGGTTACATCGAATTTCGCAAGCAGCTGCTGCGCGGTTCGCTCGCCGAATATACCTGCCTGCTCGGCACGCTGATCCAGGAAGTCTACGACACCAATCCGCCGATCCGCATAGCCTGCGAGGCAAGCATTTCGAGCCATGTCGCGACACTGGTCGATGATATCGAAGCTGCGAAAACAGCACACGCGCCTGGCGCGAGCTGGAGTACCGAGAGCCTGGCTTTGCATATGCAGGCGGTCATTCAAGGCTCCTATATCATCGCCAAGGCGCGCTACGGTGCCGACCCGGCCGCCGAGAGTATCGAACATCTGAAGCGCTACGTGGCCGGGCTGTTCGGCCGCTCGATCCAGTAGCTAACCAGGGAGGACGTCATGCAACTACCCGAGATCGTCAGCCGTGAAGAATGGCTCGCCGCTAACAACGCCATGATCGTCAAGGAAAAGGCGATGATGCGCGCAGGAGATGCGCTCGCCGCGGAGCGCCGCCGCAAGCCCTGGGAGCTCGTCGAGAAGGACTATGCCTTCGAAGGACCGAACGGGACGACCAGTCTCGCGGGCCTGTTCGAAGGTCGGTGCCAGCTTATCGTCTATCACCACATGCTGAAGAAGGACGACCCGGCACCGTGCCCCGGCTGCGGCATGTTTACCGACAATCTCGGCAAGCTGGTCCACCTCAACCAGCGCGACACGACGCTCGCGCTGGTCGCCAGGGCGCCTCTCGACCAGATCGAAGCGTTGAAGATGCGGCTCGGCTGGACCGTGCCGTTCTACTCGACCGGCGCCGAGTTCAACGCCGACGTCGATGTCTCCGGCGGCGGCTTCGGGCTCAACGTCTTCATCATGCACCACGGCCGGATATATCGCACCTATTTCACCACCAGCCGCGGCGTCGAACAGCTTGGGTCGGTGTGGAGCTTGCTCGACATCACTCCATTTGGCCGCCAGGAAAGCTGGGAGGATTCGCCAGAAGGCACACCCCAGACCAACCCTTATCGCTGGTGGCGGCTGAACGACCAGTATGAGCCGAAGCAACAGGTGCATGGTTGTTGTGCATGACGTAAGACTCGTCTTGTCATGACAGATATGCTATCGTCATGACGATCAATCGAGATGATGTCATGAATTTGCAGATACGCGATCCACGTGCGCACGAATTGGCCCGAAAGCTTGCCAAGAAGCGCGGTCTCTCGATGACGGACGCCGTTATTCAGGCGCTGGAAGCGCAACTTCAATTTGATGACGGGGCGTCACGTGCAGCACGGCTGGCGTCGGTTCAGGCAATCGCTGCCAATCTTGCGCGCCAATCGCCCGGTGGTGGACGCGATATGACGAAGGATGAGATTGACAGGATGTGGGGTCACGATTGACCTTTATCGACACCTCGGTGATTGTCGCCATTCTTTCGCTGGAAGAGGATGCGGACTATTGGTCCGAATCCATATTGGACTCTGAAGGTCCGGTAACAAGTCCTCTTGTCGTACTCGAAGCGGCGATGCGCTTGTCGAGTAAACTCTCTCTTGATCCAGAGAGGATCAAACGATCCGTTGAAAGCTTTCTGAAGCAGTTGAGAATTGAAGTGAGCCCGATCGATGCAAACGACGGCTGGACCGCAATCCAGGCTTTTCAGCGCTATGGTAAGGGGCGAGGGCACCCGGCTCAACTCAATCTGGCGGATTGCCTCTCCTACGCCTGCGCGAAGAACCGCGGCATCACACTCCTGTACAAGGGCAACGATTTTGCCGCGACGGACCTTGCCTAAACCCCAACCCTTCCAAATGCCGGCACCTTGATCCCCGGATGGCGGAAGTCGAAGCCCGCCACCAGGCCCATGATATGCATCTCGAAACCGCTCTTCACGCCGGCCGAGATTCCGAGCAGGCCGTATAGCGTCACATGCAGATCGCCTGACGGATCGTAATAAAAGAGCCGCCCCTCGGGGAGGTAGTCGCGGCCGATGGCGTTGGCCGGTAGCACGGCATCGATCTGGGGCACCGCACGCAGGATCGAGGCGACAAATGTATTGGAGTTCGGCCCGGGCCACAGCCGGTAGCCGCCCTTGATATTATGCGGATAGGCGGCAATCGCGTCCTCGATGTCAGGAATCAGGGCTTCGGCCTGCTCGCCGGTGATCTCCCATACTTTTTGAGGCTGGTTGGAATACCAGTAGCCGTCCGGCTCGTAGCCGTTCTTGCGCACCGGCTGCCCCCAGCCCACCACGTCGTAGCGGTCATAGCGCGGCACGTCGTGTTTCTTGAGCACGATCCAGCTATGCACGGCAAAGGCGCCCTTGAGGCCGCCGGTGGTCGCCGCGAAGATCGTCACCCGCGCCTCGCGGTTGGTTTGGGGGTTGGGCAGCACGTGGCTGCTGGTCCATCTCGCGGCTCGCCAATTGGCTGGATGTTCCTTGGTGGCCCAAATCGCCGCAGCGGCAAGACCCGGCAGTAGATAGACACAGATCAGAAAGGCCAATATCGTCCGGATTGGTCGCATGAATATGATTCCGTCTTCCCCAACTGATGGATTTTCAAAGCGAATTCAGGCGTATTGAGGGAAAAATCATGTCCAATCCGGTTCTAGTCGAAGTTACGCGCGGCAATCAGGTCGAAAGCCGCCACCGTGGCGCTATCGCAGTCACCGATGAGACGGGCCGGATTGTGCTTTCATTCGGCAATATCGATGCGCCGGTGTTTCCGCGCTCGGCCTGCAAGGCTATGCAGGCACTGCCGCTGCTTGAGAGCGGTGCCGCGGATCGCTATGGCTTTGGCAACCGTGAGATCGCGCTTGCCTGCGCGTCGCATTCGGGGGAGCCGGAACATGCCGCACTCGCCGGCGCCATGCTGAAGGCTGCCGGACGCGGCGAGGAGACGCTGGAATGCGGCGCGCATTGGTCGTTCCAGCAAAGCGTGCTGATCGACCAGGTCCGCAGCATGGACCGGCCGAACCAGTTGCACAACAATTGCTCGGGCAAGCATGCCGGCTTCGTCTGCGCCTGCTGCCATGAGGGGCACGATCCCAAGGGCTACGTGACCTATGATCATCCGCTGCAAGCGGAGATCCGCGATGCGATGGCCGACCTGACGGGCACTGCGCTCGGCCGCGAAAACAGCGGCGTCGATGGCTGCTCGATCCCCACCTATGCGGTGCCGCTGAGGGCGTTGGCGCACGGTTTCGCCAAGATGGCGACGGGCGTGGGCATCGGGCCGAAGCGTGCCAGGGCGTCGAAGCGCATCATCGGGGCCTGCATGGCAGAACCCTTCTTCGTCGCCGGCACCGGCCGCACCTGTACCCGCCTGATGGAGGCCGCTCCCGGCCGCATCTTCGCGAAGACCGGCGCCGAAGGCATGTTCTGCGCCGTCGTGCCGGAGCGCGGGCTGGCCATCGCGCTCAAAAGCGACGATGGGTCGTCCCGCGCTGCCGACGCGATGGTCGCGGGCGTGCTCGCGCGCTTCTTCGACGGTGAGGTCAGCGAGCGTCTCACCGCGATCGCCAACCACACGATACGCAACTGGAAGGGGATCGAAGTCGGCGACGTTCGCGTAGTGGATGGTCTTCTGGCCTGAGATTGTGCCAGAAGTGGCCAAGGCTTGGTTAACCCGAAGTTAGGTAAAATTCTCGGAAACCAGTTTACGAGGTGTTTTACCGAAAGCGTTGGTGTTTGCTAATATTCCCTCATGGCGGCGCATGACTTGTCCGCCCGGAAGGGAGTGTTTCATGTTTGCCGGACGTTACTTGTGGTGGAACATGTTCGCGGCGATGGCTTACGTCTTCTTCGCGATTTACTTCTTTTATGTTTCCTGGCTGGCCATCCGCGTATCGGGCTGCGCCTCGCTTGCCGGCAGTTGCGGCGGGCTCGAGGCCAAGCTCAATGCCGTGGTCCGGCCCTATGGCATGGTGGCCTGCGGCATCATCGTGCTGGCGGCGGGCATCATGCGCATCCGCTTCCTGAAGATGAGCCCGCTCTGGGGGCTGGCATTCTTCGTCTGGTTCGGCACCTCGGCGGAATTCTTCTTCACCTTCGGCAATCTCTGGTTCGCGCATGTGGACATGGGAACGATCCTGGCCGGCATGCCGATCGAGACGCTGTTCCTCGCGGCCCTCGTCATCTTCCTGTGCTTCCCGGTCGAACTTTACAAGAAGTCGCCGGAAGGCGGGTTGCGGGTGATGTATTTCGTGGCGGGCTTCACCGCGTCCTACTCATTCTCGTTCACCGTCGCCAACTCGCCTCATGTTCTCGGCTATGTCGGGCTGATCACCGGCAACGACGCGCTGGTGGCCAATATCGCAGCGATCCAGGCTCAAACACGCCACCTGCTCTCGCTGGGCCATGAGGGATTGCTGCCGATGGTGGTGGTGCTGGCGATCTTTATCAGCGCGTTGAGCTATCTGCTCTGGATACGCAAACAGCCCGGCGGCGCGCCTGCCGCCGTGGCGGCATAGCGGTCGTCATTCAGCGCTTTTGCGCTTGCGGCCCTTCGGGGCGGCGGCTTCGGTCACCACCGGCTTGGCGGCTTCCTGCTCCAGCCTGAGCTGGCGGAGCTTCTGGGTCTTCTTCTCGCGCGCGCTCACTTCGGCATCGATGATCTGCATGGCAGCATCATGCGTCGTGGCAGCTTTCTGCTGCGCACTCAGCTTTGTCGGGCTGAAGAATTTTTCCTTGGTTGCAACCATGAAATCCTCCTGTAATGGAGAGAGATAGGCCGGCTTTCGCCGGCACTTGGAATTTTTAGCGGGCTGCCGTTGTCGGTCTCAGCGGCTTCTTGGGCATCGGCAGCAGGCCTTCGCGCTGCATCTTCTTGCGCGCCAGCTTGCGGTGGCGGCGAATGGCTTCGGCGCGCTCGCGGGCACGCTTTTCGGACGGCTTCTCATAGGCGGTGTGCGCCTTGGCTTCGCGGAAAATGCCTTCGCGCTGCATTTTCTTCTTGAGCACGCGCAGTGCCTGGTCGACATTGTTGTCTCTGACGAGTACTTGCAAAAAATACCTCCTTGTCGCGAGGGCAGGGCGCCACCCGCTTTGCCTGTGTTATATGCTGTTATTTCCGGACCTTGATCGAGGACGCCTTGAACCACGGTTCCTTGGCGACCGCGCTTGCGGTCTGCTGAACGACGACCTTGGATCGGGCCGAACGTTCCGTATCGATATCGCTGGAGGAAACCCTCCGGTCGAAGCCTTCACTTTGCGAACGGACGCGATACTGCACCTGTCCGTCGGAGTCGGGCATGACGGCGAGAATCTTGAATTCGCCGTCGGTTCTGGCATTCCTGAGCGGGCCGTCGCGGAGCATGATCAAATCACCAACGCCGTATTTCGCCTTGCTCATCGGCTGCTCTCTTTCTGGCGGCGTCCCAAACGGACGGCCATAATGCAAAAAGGCCGGGCTTGCCCCGACCTTTGCCCGTCATCTGCCTGCCGACTGCCAGTACATCCGTGGTCAGCGGCGGCGAATGACAAAATTCTCTTGCGAGATCAGAGCGCCCGAAGGTTCTCGGCCGAGCTCTTGCCCGAACGGTTGTCCTTGACGACTTCGAACTCGACCTTCTGGCCTTCGACGAGGTCACGCATGCCGGCGCGCTGTACGGCCGAGACGTGCACGAAGACGTCGGTCGAGCCGTTGTCCGGCTGAATGAAGCCGAAGCCCTTGGTGGTGTTGAAGAATTTAACGGTTCCAGTGTTCATGACGATTTCCTTTATTCAATCGCAGTTTCGCCTGACGGTCATTCGGTAAGGCGCATCGAAATTGGAGGAAATCTGAGGAAGCACAAGGCTCCCAAGCAAAGGTCGCAAACAAGTATCGATGAATGCTATTTATACGATTATGCAGAAAATTCAAGGCTGGATAAAAAATAATTTCCGAAACGTTTTTTTCGACAAAACAAATTTCCAGGATTTGCGAGCGGCGGATGCCGCCGCTCGGCTTAGAGCGTTTCATTGTTAAATGGAAGCAGTTCTGCCGAGCAGGTTTTCGTCAGGAGCAAGGCGGCGGGCGAGCGTCGTACCCTGAGGTACGGCCGAGGCCGACGCCGCAGGTCATGGCGGAAAGATGCCCGGCCCTTCGGGTTGGCTGAAACGGGCCGCCTGATCGACCGGCCGGCTTGGCCGTACGCTTTGGCTACGACACGCGCCGGCCGGTCGACCATCCGACTCCGTTTGAGCCAACAGAACTGATTCCATTTAACAATGAAGCGCTCTGGCGGAATAGCCTCAAGCTTGCAATAGGATGCGCCCCGGCAACGGGGCCGCGCGGACATCGCCAACCGTGCCGGCACGGCCCCGCGGCTATGCCGCATCGCCTTTTCGGATCTCGATGTTGCGGGCGGCGCGCAGCGAATAGCCCCACCAGGCAAGCGCCGTCATCTGCCGCGCAAGCGAGGCGTTCAACTGTTCGGGAAAGCGAGGCTCACCCTCTTCGTCCAGGTTCGTCCATGGGTTCTGGATGCTCACCGTTTCCCTGACATCGGCCATGTCCAATTCAGCGACGACCAACCGCAACTGCTCGACGGCCCTGAGCCCACCCGAAAGGCCGCCATAGGAGATGAAGGCGACGGGTTTCTTCTTCCAGGGCTCACCGAGGCAATCCAGCATGGTCTTCAGCGGTGCGGGAAAACTGTGATTGTATTCCGGCGTCAGTACGATCACCGCGTCGGCGGCACTTACATCGGATTCCAGCAGGCGAGCGGCAGCACGCCGCTTGACGCCGCCGGCATCGAAATCCCTGGCATCCGCGAGCCGGATCGAGAAATCGGGATACTTGCCGAGCTCCCGAAGCAGCCATTTGAGCACCCGGTCGGCGACCCGGTTCTCGCGCGCGCTGCCGATAAGAATGACGGTGTTGAGATTGTCTCGCATGCCGGCTCCTGTGCCTGGATCTGGGTTTGACTGTCGAAGGAGCCAGAGTCATAAAACCTCAACCTAACTTTAGGTCAAGTGGCATGAGCAAGAAAAATTCCGGCTTCGATCCGCGTCGCACCCTGTCGGTGGGAGAAGTGGCCACACGCGCCGGCGTTGCGGTCTCGGCGCTGCATTTCTACGAGAGCAAGAAGCTGATCGCGTCCGAACGCTCCGAGGGCAACCAGCGCCGCTACCGGCGCGGCGTGCTCAGGCGTGTCGCGGTGATCAAGGCCGCGCAACGCGTCGGCATCCCGCTCGACGAGATCAAGGCCGCCCTCGACTCGCTGCCGCCCGACCGCCCACCCACCGCCGACGACTGGGCATCCCTCTCCACCCGCTGGCGCGACGACCTCAACAAGCGGATCACGGAACTCGAAGCCCTGCGCGACCATCTCGACGGCTGCATCGGCTGCGGGTGCCTGTCGGTGGCGAGCTGTCCGCTCAGGAACCCATATGACAAGCTAGGCAGGGAAGGGCCGGGGGCGAGATTGTTGGGGGAGAAGTTGATGAGGGCATAAGCTCTGGGTTGTGGATGCCCTTATTGGCTGTAGGGTAGTGGTATGACAGCAATAATTTCATTCTCCGAGAACATATCCGATTGGGGTGCAGCCACCTGGATCTGGAGAGCCGTCGTCGATCATGCAGCAAAGAACATCGATGACGGTGAATGGGTCCATAATATGGATGAGCAACTAGATAGAAATATCGGGTTGTTTCGTATGGGTGAGGTTTCGATCGAAAGAGAAGCCGAGTTCATTCGAGTCTTGGAAAAATATGTCGAAGGTGGCGGTTACAAGGAATTGCTCCCCAATGAAAGTTTAGACAAAGAATATTTTGATTGCCTGTTTGAATTAGTTTCCAAATTGAAACTCCACATTGTCCAACGCAGTGCGTTTGGTCATAGCGTATAGGAGCGCGTCGGGCTCAAGCTAAGACGAGGGCGAATTCTAAGCCTAGCTCGCGAGGGACGCTTCTAAAAACCGGCGAGGCTCCCAGACACCTGTGGGAGCCCCGAAGGTGATGCTACTGTTGTTCTTCCGTCACCCCGCCCCAAATATCTTCCACCGCTCAGGCCGGAACTTCACCATCGTGCCCCGCTCCGCTGTCGCATCAAGCGGCACCTCGATCTCGACATGGTTCGGCTCCCTCGCCGTGCCCACATCCACCTCGATGATGCGCGTGCCCGCCAGCCGCCGGTGCGAGGTGACGCGGCCGGATATGCCGTCGCCTTCGGAGATCAGTTCCACGTCGCTCGGCCGGAAGAAGAACTGGCCTTCGCCCTCGTGTTCGTCGCTGACGCCCACGGGAATGCCGAGATAGTTCACCGTGCCGCCCGATACCGTCACCGGCAGGTTGACGCTGTCGCCGATGAAGGAGAAGACGAAGGGCGAGTTGGGGCGGTCATAGACATCGTCCGAGGAGCCGATCTGTTCGATCTTGCCCTGGCTCATCACCACCACGCGGTCGGCAAGTTCGAGCGCTTCTTCCTGGTCGTGGGTGACGAAGATCGTCGTATGGCCGGTGCGGTCGTGGAATTCGCGCAGCCATTTCCTAAGTTCTTTTCTGACTTTCGCATCGAGCGCGCCAAAAGGTTCGTCGAGCAGCAGCACCCGCGGTTCGATCGCCATGGCGCGGGCGAGCGCAACACGCTGCCGCTGGCCGCCGGAGAGCTGGTTGGGATAGCGCTTTTCCAGGCCGGTGAGTTGCACCATGTCGAGCAGTTCGAGCGCCCGGCGCCGGATCTCCTCTTTCGGTGGGCGCACGTCGCGCGGGCGCACGGTCAGGCCGAAAGCGATGTTGTCGAGGATCGTCATATGCCGGAACAGCGCATAATGCTGGAAGACGAAGCCGACATTGCGCTCCTGCACCGGCTTCCAGGAGGCATCCTCCTGGCCGAAGAAGATGCGGCCGGTGGTGGGCCGTTCCAGCCCCGCGACGAGCCGCAGCAGTGTGGTCTTGCCGGAGCCCGAGGGGCCGAGCAGCGCGATCAGTTCGCCGGAGCGGATGCCAAGCGAGACTTCGTCCAGCGCCGGGTATCGGTCGAATTCCTTGCGGATCTTTTCAATGCGGATTTCCATTCAAGTGGTCCTTAATGCTTGTTGTTGCCGGCGAGGCCATGCGAGAACCAGATCTCGAGCACGGTGCGGACAACGAGTGTAACGAGGGCGAGGAGGGCGAGCAGCGAGGCGACCGCGAAGGCTGCGGCGAGATTGTACTCATTATAGAGAATCTCGATATGCAGCGGCATGGTCGTGGTCAGTCCCCTGATGTGGCCGGAAACCACGGAGACCGCGCCGAACTCGCCCATGGCACGTGCATTGCAAAGCAGCACGCCATAGAGCAGGCCCCATTTGATATTGGGCAGCGTCACCCGGAAGAAGGTCTGCCAGCCATTTGCGCCAAGCGTGATCGCGGCTTCCTCCTCGGCCGTGCCCTGTTCCTGCATCAGCGGGATCAGTTCGCGGGCGACAAAGGGGAAGGTCACGAAGACGGTGGCAAGCACGATGCCGGGCACCGCGAACAATATCTCGATGCCGTGATGCTTGAGCCACGGCCCGAGCGCCGATTGCGCACCGAACAGCAGCACATAGACTAGGCCCGAAATAACCGGCGAGACCGAGAAGGGCAGGTCGATGAGCGTGATCAGGAAGGCCTTGCCCTTGAACTCGAACTTGGCGATCGCCCAGGAGGCGGCAACGCCGAAGATCAGGTTCAGCGGCACGGCGATGCCCGCGACCAGCAGCGTCAGCCGGATCGCGGCAAGCGCATCGCGTTCCTTCAGCGCCTCGACATAGGTATCCATGCCATTGCGGAAGGCCTCGATCAGCACCGAGATCAACGGTAGCACGATGATCAGCACGAGATAGAGCGCCGCCATGCCCATCAGCAATATCTTGGCGGCGAGCGGCTCTGTGACGGGCGAGCGCCATTTGCGCTCGCGTTCCCGGATTGTGGAGGGCGCGTTGAAATCGTCAAGCGACATTGGCGTATCTCCGCGTCCAGGCCTGGATCAGGTTGATCACGAAAAGCATCGCGAATGCCACCGCCAGCATGATCGTACCGATTGCCGTGGCGCCCGCATAGTTGAACTCTTCGAGCTTGATGATGATCAGCAGCGGCGCGATTTCCGAGACATATGGAATGTTGCCGGCGATGAAGATCACCGAGCCGTATTCGCCGGCGGCGCGGGCAAAGGCCAGCGCAAAACCGGTCAGGATCGCCGGAAACAGCGATGGCAGGATGACGCGATAGAGTGATTGAAGGCGGTTGGCGCCGAGCGTAGCGGCCGCCTCCTCGACTTCCTTGTCGATCTCCTCGATGACTGGCTGCACCGTGCGAACCACGAAGGGCAGGCCGATGAAGATCAGCGCCACGACGATACCGGCGGGCGAATAGGCGATCTTGATCCCGAAGGGAGCAAAGAGCGATCCGATCCAGCCGTTCTTGGCATAGAGTGCCGCAAGCGCGATGCCGGCGACGGCGGTCGGCAGGGCGAAAGGTAGATCGACGATGGCATCGACCACCCGCTTGCCGGGAAAATTATAGCGCACCAGCACCCAGGCCACGGGCACGCCGAAGATCACGTTGATGATGGCGGCGATGAAGGCGCAACCGAAGGAGATCTGCAGTGCATGCAGCGTGCGGGCGTCGGACAGCAGTTCGGCATAGCCGGAAAAGCCGATGCCTGCCGAACGGATGACGAGCGCCGCCAGTGGTATGAGTATGATCAGCGTCAGCCAGAAGATCGTAATGCCAAAACTGAGCCCGAAGCCCGGTATGACACTATGCCTCCTGAAGCCGATACGCTCGGCAAGAGGTTGTGATGTCATTGTATTCCCCGTTGTGTCTGAGGCGGGAAAGCCTTTGGCCTTCCGAAGTTTTTTATTATTTCCGCCCCATCTCGACCACGTCCATACCCGTCGTCCGGATAGCGCAGGCGCTTGTGCGCCCGAAAACCCGGCGAGGTCTATTAGCCGAAAGGGTGGCGGCATGCAAAGCCCCTCCCCGGGATGGGGAGGGGCCTGTTGGTAAGAAGTCGCTTATTGTGCGGGCTTGTAGATCTGGTCGAACACGCCGCCGTCACCGAAATGCTCGGGCTGGGCCTTTTTCCAGCCGCCGAACAGCGGGTCGTCGATGGTGACGAGATTCAATTCCGGCAGCGGCTTGTAGTCTTTTGCCAGCTTCGGCTCGACGGGACGGTAATGGTTCTTGGCGGCGAGCGTCTGGCCTTCCTCGGAGTAGAGGTAGTTCAGATAGGCTTCCGCCACCTTGCGGGTGCCCTTGGCATCGGCATTGCCATCGACTACTGCGATCGAGGGCTGGGCGAGGATCGAGAGGCTCGGCGTCACGATCTCGAAGCCGGCATCGGCAAATTCGCCCTGCGCGAGATAGGCTTCGTTTTCCCAGGCGAGCAGCACGTCGCCGATTTCGCGCTGTGCGAACGAGGTCAGCGAACCGCGGGCACCGGAATCGAGCACCGGAGCGCGCTTGAAGAGGTCGGCGATGTAAGCCTTGACCTTGCCCTGGTCGCCGCCGAATTCCTTGTTGGCCCAAGCCCAGGCAGCGAGATAGTTCCAACGCGCACCACCGGAGGTCTTCGGGTTCGGGGTGACGATCTGGACGTCACCCTTCACGAGATCGCCCCAGTCCTTGATGCCCTTCGGATTGCCCTTGCGGACGAGGAAGACGATCGTCGAGGTGTAGGGAGCGGAATCATGCGGCAGGCGCTTCTTCCAGTCGGCCGGGATCTTGCCGGTCTTCTTGGCAACGGCATCGACGTCGCCTTCGAGCGCCAGCGTCACCACGTCGGCGTCGAGCCCGTCGATCACTGCGCGGGCCTGCTTGCCCGAACCGCCATGCGACTGTTCGATAGTCACCGTTTCGCCGGTGTCCTTGAGCCACTTGGCGGCGAACGCCACGTTGAATTCCTTGTAGAGCTCGCGGGTCGGATCGTAGGAAACGTTGAGCAGGGTCACGTCGGCGAATGCTGGAATGACGGTGGAAAACGCCAGCGCCGCGCCGAGAGCGGCACCGCCAAGTCGTTTCAGAACGCTTGTCTTAGGCTTGTTGAACATCGAATTACCCTCCAGTAATTTGTTAATTCCTAAACTCTATCTGGTAGGTAGAGTATGTCAATTACGTAGATGGAGAAAGCAAAATTCGCGTCGACACCCTAGCCGAATTTGGAACGCAGGGCGACATTTTACGCCGCAGACGAAATGGGGAACGTGGGAAAACGTTTCAACCGGGTATGAAATTTCACCAGTCAAAGCCGCTTCATACGAATGATTTTACGTTTTTGCGGGGAAAATGGATGGTTTGCGAGCCAACTGGCGAAGCGGGAATCAGCCCGCCAGCATCACTGCGGCGCGGCCGTCTTCGTAGAGCGTGTCGGCGATCGTCGACTTGAACAGCACCTCGCGCGTGGCATCCGCCACCCGGGCAAAGACGTGCCGGATCTCGCATTCGGCCTCGGAGAGACAGTCGTCGCATTTGCGGTAGGCGGTCTGCGACAGGCAGGGCAGCGGCGCGATCGGGCCGTCGATCATGCGCAGGACCTCGCCGAAGGTGATCTCGTGCGGCGGCCTGAGCAACAAGTATCCGCCCTCCTTGCCGCGCTTGGACATGACCAGCCCGCGATGCTTGAGATCGAGCAATATCTGCTCGAGGAATTTCTTCGGGATCTTCTGCTGTTCCGCGATCTCGGCAATCAGCATCGGCCGCTTGGCCTCGGCCCGTGCAAGCGCCGCAAGCGCGCGCAACGCATATTTTGCCTTTTGAGAGATCATCTAACGCTCGAAACCATGATTCTTCGGGAAGTGTAACCCATATTTGCCATGCACAGTGAATAAAGGCTGTTTTGCGGCGGCTTATCCCGCTGGAAATGCTCATTTTCGGCTAGATGTAAGAGTGTTCTGCCGATGGGCCGCACCGGAGAGATATTTGCTCCACTGCCGCATGGACCTGAGAACGCAATTCCTGTCGCAAGACGCAGTACCCTGTGATAATCCGGCGAACTCGGAATCTCAGGACACTTTAATGAACATGATCAGTCTTTCCACGGAAGCCCAGTCGCTGAACGACCAGATGGCCGCACTCGATCTCGCTGGCCGGTTGTCGCTCGCAGCCAGCCTTGGTGGTCGTGTGGTCTTCACCACGAGCCTCGGCATCGAGGATCAGGTGATCACCCATGTCATCGGCGAGCATCGCTTCGATATCGACGTGGTGACGCTGGAGACTGGTCGCCTCTTTCCTCAGACAGTCAAGCTCATCGCCGACACGGAAGAGCGCTACGGCATCGATATCCGCCGCTTCTATCCCGAGAAGGCCGATATCGACGCCTATGCCGCCCAGTATGGCCTGAACGGTTTTTATGACAGCGTCGACGCCCGCCACGCCTGTTGCGGCGTCCGCAAGGTCAAGCCGCTTGCGCGGGCGTTATCGGGCGCGCAGATCTGGGTCACCGGTCTTCGCCGCGGCCAGTCCGGCAACCGGTCGGATACGCCCTTTGCCGAATATGATGCCGAACGCAACCTGATCAAGATCAATCCGCTTGCCGACTGGGATATCGACCGCATCAACAAGCTGGTCGCCGATCAGGCGGTTCCGATCAATCCGCTGCATGCCCGCGGCTATCCCTCGATCGGCTGTGAGCCGTGCACCCGCGCCATCAAGCCGGGCGAGCCCGAGCGCGCCGGCCGCTGGTGGTGGGAGAACGACGAGAAGCGCGAATGCGGCCTGCATGTGCCGGAAGCAGCGCTGCCGTCGCTCGAGTCGAGCGAACTTTAAGAACTGAGTATGTGGTTTCCCCCTCATCCGGCCTTCGGCCACCTTCTCCCCGCGGGGGAGAAGAGGATGCAAGTCTCGAAATCACTGGATCAACGAAACGCCGAGCTGGCCTTCTGAATGAAGCGGCTCAGCGGTCTCCCTCTTCTCCCCAGCGGGGAGAAGGTGGCGCGAATGCGCCGGATGAGGGGGTTCGAAGAAAGAGAAAGAACGAAAATGCACCAGTCCGAATTCGATCCCCATTCCAGGGATATCTCCACCAGCCGCCCGCCGCTCGATCCGCATTTGAAGGCGCTGGAAAACGAAGCCATCCACATTTTCCGCGAAGTCGCCGGCGAATTCGAGCGTCCTGTCATGCTCTATTCGATCGGCAAGGACTCCTCTGTCCTCCTGCATCTCGCGCGCAAGGCCTTCTATCCCGGCCGCGTGCCGTTTCCGCTGCTGCATGTGAACACCGGCTGGAAGTTCAAGGAAATGATCGAGTTTCGCGACAAGATCGTCGCCGAATACGATCTCGACCTGATCGCCCACACCAATCCGCGCGGTGCGTTGGAAAACGTCACGCCGTTCACCCACGGCTCGGCGCTCTACACCGACATTATGAAGACCGAGGCGCTGAAGCAGGCGCTCGACGCCGGCAAGTATGACGCTGCCTTTGGTGGCGCCCGCCGCGACGAGGAAGCCAGCCGCGCCAAGGAGCGCATTTATTCCTTCCGTACACCCGATCATAAGTGGGACCCGCGCAACCAGCGCCCGGAACTCTGGAACGTCTATAACGGCCAGATCCGCCAGGGCGAAAGCGTCCGCGCCTTCCCTCTGTCGAACTGGACCGAGGTCGATATCTGGCGCTACATCCAGGCCGAGAACATTCCGATCGTGCCACTCTATTTCGCCGAGGAACGTCCGATCGTCGAGCGCGACGGCATGATGATCCTGGCCGAGGACGAGCGTCTCGAACTGCTGCCGGGAGAGACGAGGCGCATGGAAATGATCCGCTTCCGCACGCTGGGCTGCTTCCCGCTCACCGGTGCGATCCGCTCGACGGCGACCACGCTCGACGAGATCATCGACGAACTCGAAACCGCCACCGTCTCCGAACGCCAGGGCCGCGCGATCGATCGCGACCAGTCCGGATCGATGGAGAAAAAGAAGCGCGAAGGATACTTCTGATATGACCGTGACATCCAATCTCGCCGAGGCACCGGCTTCGGCACTCGAAGCCGCGCGCGCCACCCGTGATTCCCGCCCGCTCCGGCTCATCACCTGCGGCTCCGTCGATGACGGCAAGTCGACGCTGATCGGCCGGCTGCTCTGGGATACCAAGGCGGTCAAGGAAGACCAGGCCGCCACGCTGCGCCGCGATTCCGGCAAGCAGAACGATCTCGGCCTGCCCGATTTTGCACTGCTGCTCGATGGCCTGCAGGCCGAGCGCGAGCAGGGCATCACCATCGATGTCGCCTACCGCTATTTCGCCACGACCAAGCGCTCCTTCATCGTCGCCGACACGCCCGGACACGAGCAGTATACCCGCAACATGGCGACCGGCGCCTCGACCGCCGACCTCGCGATCCTTCTCGTCGATGCGCGCGCCGGCCTGCTCGAACAGACCCGCCGCCATGCCACGATCGCCTCGCTGATGGGCATCCGGCAGTTCGTGCTCGCGGTCAACAAGATCGACCTCGTCGATTACTCGGAAACCCGCTTCAACGAGATCGCCCATGAGTTCAAGGAGCTGGCAATCTCGCTCGGGGTGAGCAAGATCACCGCCATTCCGGTTTCGGCATTGAAGGGCGAGAACCTCGTCTATGAAGGCCGTGCCAACATGCCGTGGTATGACGGCCCGACCGTGGTCGAGACGCTGGAAAAGGCGACCGTCCGTTCGGCTCAGACGGTTGGCTTCCGCATGAGTGTACAGCGCGTCTCGCGCCCGGGTGAAAGCTTCCGCGGCTATCAGGGCACCGTCTCCGGCGGCGCCGTCAAGCCGGGCGATTCGGTCGTCATCCTGCCCTCGGGCATGGTGGCGAACGTCGCCAAGATCGTCACCTTCGACCTCGTCCGCAATGCGGCCGTCGCCGGCGATGCCGTCACGCTGGTGCTCGACCGCCAGGTCGATATCTCGCGCGGCGACATGATCGTCTCGATCGACAGCCAGCCGATGCAGGGCCTGGGCTTCGACGCCCATCTCGTGGCGCTGCAGCCCGAAGGCATCGAGCCCGGCAAGCGCTACTGGCTGAAATCCGGCTCACGCCGCCAGCGCGTGCTGGTCGAACCGAAGCTGCAGCTCGACCTCAAGGCCGGCAACTGGAACGACGCCGAACGCCTGCCGATGAACGCGATCGGCAAGGTGCATCTCGTGTTCGAGGAACAGGCCGTCTTCGATACCTATGAGCAGAACCGCTCCACCGGTGCCTTCATCCTGATCGATCCGGACACCAACAACACGGTGGCCGGTGGCATGATCACCGCACGCCGAAGCACGGTGAGTACCATCCATGGCGACGATGCCCGCGTGCTGTTGTCGCTGCCCGCCGATCTCGCCGACCAGATCATGGCGAGCCCGCTCTTCGCATCCCGCCGCGACGAAGTCGAAATCCGCCGATTGACTGCGGGCCGCGTGCGCAAGCTCATCGACGGGCTGGATGCCTGAACAGGAAAATGAATAGAGCTACATAGTCTACATTCAGGGCCTCTTCGGAGGCCCTTTATTTTATTGCCGTGGTATTTCACCGCCATAGTCGGGTCCCGCAGTCAGGTATATATTTTCCCCGTTGGTGATAAATATTTCCGCCACGTTCCATGGCGGGCATTTATTTTACCTGTTGCATTGATCGTTCATAAATTCCTAGAATTCGCCATCAATTTGGCCAGGGTATCGGGGAGCAATCATGACAACCATTCCGACAGACACACTGTTTTCCGAGCAATGGTACCTCTACAACGTTACTATCGGTGAATACGACATCAATGTTACTGCCGTGTGGGACGACTATACAGGCAAGGGCGTGAAGGTGATGGTGATCGATGATGGGTTCGACTACACCCATCCCGATCTCGCTGCCAACTACGACGACACTGCCGATTACGACTTGACGAACGAAGACGGGGATCCCACGCCGCGTGCCCCTCAATATCAAGATATGCACGGGACGCCGGTCATGGGCCTGATCGGCGCGGCGCGTAACGACGTGGGCATTGTCGGCGTGGCGTATGGGGCCACGCTGGTGGGCGCCCGTCTCAGCTACGAAAGCGGTCTCGGCGTTTTCCTCAACCAGTGGATCGCAGGCCTCGATGCTGCGCGCGAGGACGGCACCGACATCGTCAATATGAGCTTCGATTACAACAACGCGTCCGACGTCAATCTCCAGATCGGCGAAATGTATCTTGTAGATGCGTTGCAAAGAAGCGTCGATGAAGGACGGGACGGCCTCGGCACCATACTGGTGCGATCCGCGGGCAATCTCGATCCCTGGAATGATATGATCCCGGCATTTGGCGTCAACGGAAACCAGCTCAATGCCAACTCGCTGCAAGTGACCGTGGGCGCGATCATGGCGGACGGCTTCTCGTCGATCTATTCGAGTGAGGGCACGCATCTGCTCATTTCCGCCTTCGGCTCTTCAATACCCGGCGATCTGATATCCACCGACAGGCAGGGCAACGAGGGTTACACCACAGGCGACTATCTTCCCGATTTCAACGGCACGTCCGCCGCCGCCCCGATGGTCAGCGGCGTTGTCGCGCTGATGCTGGAAGCCAATCCGCATCTCGGCTGGCGTGATGTGCAGACGATTCTCGCCTATTCCGCACGGCATGTCGGTTCGGCAATCGACGGCACGACCACATCGGCGACCGAGTCCAATCCGTGGCTGTGGAACGGTGCGACCAATTGGAACGGTGGCGGTCTGCACTTCAACACCGCCTATGGATTTGGCCTTGTCGACGCACATGCGGCGGTGCGGCTTGCCGAAACCTGGGCGGGTGTTGCCACGTCGAGCAACGAACAGCATCTTTCGCTGGATTTGCTGGCGCAGAACACCAGCCTCGCTGACGCCACGGACGGCCGGGTATTCGCCGCCGAACTCACGCAATCGATCTCGGTCGAGCGGGTCGTGGTCACGTTCGACGCCATTTCGTTGGGAGACGCGACTGTGGAGATCACACTGACCTCGCCCGATGGCCAGGAAATCAGCCTGTCCCACCTTCCGCACGCGCGCGGTTATTACGGCCCGGTATCCTATCACAGCCAGGCTCTTCGCGGCGAACTCAGCGCCGGCGAATGGGAGGTGCGCATCGACAGCGACGACGCCACCGAGGAAGCGTTGCTGCGTGACATCAGGATCGACATCTACGGCGCCAAGGTTACGCGCAACGATAGCTACGTCTACACCGACGAGTTTTCCGAATATGCCGGCGATGGACATGCGATAGATCTTGCGGACACGAACGGGGGCGTCGATCTGCTCAACGCCGTGGCCGTCACCTCGGCCATTGCGATCAACCTCGCAGCCAAGACGGGTACGATCGACGGCGTTGCGATGACGATTGCAGGCGTCGAGAACATCTTCGGCGGCGACGGCGAGGACACGCTGACCGGCAGCAAGGGTGACAATATCATTGCCGGCGGTCGCGGCGCCGACACGGTCTTGGGCGGGAAAGGCGACGATCGATTCCGCTTTTTTGGCGTCTTTGACAGTGCCAGCAGCGGTGCCGGCCAGGACGTCTTCGGCGATTTCGGCAAGGGCAATGACGTCTTCGATCTCAGAAGCATCGACGCGAATATCAACACCGCCAAGAACGACAAGTTCAGGTTCATCGGTGAGCATGATCTGACCGGCGTCGCGGGACAGTTGCATTTCCAGCGTTCTGGCGGCGTCACCTTCGCTGGCGGCGACGTGGATGGCGACGGCGATGTCGATATCCTCTTCAGCATCGACGGTAACCACAAGCTGGTAAAAGGCGACTTTGATCTTTAGAGCGTTTCATTGTTAAATGGAAGCAGTTCTGCCGGAGCAGGTTTTCGTCAGGACCAAGGCGGCGGGCGAGCGTCGTACCCATAGGTACGGCCGAGACCGACGCCGCAGGTCATGGCGGAAAGATGCCCGGCCCTACGGGTTGGCTGAAACGGGCCGCCTGATCGACCGGCCGGCTTGGTCGTAGATCGTGGCTACGACACGCGCCGGCCGGTCGACCATCCGACTCGTTTGAGCCAACAGAACTGATTCCATTTAACAATGAAGCGCTCTAGCGGAACTGGCCGCCTTAGCCGCCCTTCCTTTAGCGCTCCAGCATCGACTTGCCGAAATAGCTGGTGATCGGCCGCACCAGGTAGTCGAACGGTGTGCGCTCGGTTGTCTGGATGAAGGCATCGACCGGCATGCCGGGGATGATCTCCGCCGTGTTGCCGAGGAACTTCTCCTCGCCGGGATCGATTGTCAGCGACACGGTGTAATGGCTTTGGCCGGTACGCTCGTCGGTGATCACGTCGGCGGAGACGCGCCGCACAGTACCTCGCAGGTCGGGCGTGTGCCGGCGATCGAAGGCATTGAAGCGGATCACCGCTTTCTGGCCGACATGGATCTGGTCGATCTGCGAAGGCGGAACCTGCACCGATATCACGAGCTTCACGTCATTGGGAACGATTTCCAGGATCGGCTCTGCGGCGCGCACCACCTGACGAATCGCATGTATCGTCATGTTGAACACCCGGCCTGACATCGGCGCCTTCACCTCGATGCGCGCGAGCGTCTCGAGGGTCGAGTTCCGGCGTTCGCGCAGTTCGGCGATCCGGCCCTCGGCGTCGCCGAGTTCCTTGATCGCTTCCTCGCGCATCTGCGAACCGACATTGATGATGGCGAGTTCGACTTCGGCGATCCGTGCCTTGCTTTCGGCGATCGATGCGTCCGCTTCCTCGATATTGCCGACCGCCTGGGCCCGGTCGCGTTCCAGCGCGGTGACGCGGGCGCGCTGCGTCAGCCCGCGCCGGAGCAGCTCGCGCTGGCCCTTGAGATCACCGTCGATCAGCGCGATCTGGTTGTTGAGCCCTTCGATCCGGGAGTTGAGCCCGTCGATCTGCCGGTTGGTCTGCTGCTGCCGTTCCTTGAGCTGGTTCATCTGCTGGTCGCGCGTCAACCGGCGCGCCTTCAGCAGTTCCGACTGGCTGCGGACGATATCGGCTTCCGTGGCGCTCGTCTTGGCGCGCGCGACAAGCTCGGGATCGAATTTGGGCTCGGGCGAGTCGTCCTGCTCGGCGAGCAGCCGGCCGCGCGAGCCGAGAAGTGGGAAGAGCTGGCTCTCGATCACCTTGAGTTCGGCACGGTCGAAGGCGTCATCGAAGACGAGCAGCGTTTCGCCGCCCTTAACCTGCTGGCCTTCCTTGACGAGGATCTTGCCGACCACGCCGCCGGTCGCGTGCTGCACGATCTGGCGCTTGGTCTCGACCTCCACGACGCCGATGCCGACGACAGCGCCCGCGATATTGGTGAAGACCGACCACGCGCCGAAGCCGAAGACCAGCACGAACACGGTGAGAAAGCCGGAAATCACGTACCGGCGCATGCTCCAGGCATCTTTTGGCTTCGTCTCGGCAGTCAATTCTTCGTTCCGTCCTCGGGCTTGGAATCATCCTGCTTGCCGTCGCCGGCGGTGTTGCCGCCTTCGGCCGTATCCTTGCCGGTTTCATCCTCGGCGACCGGCGCGTCGCCGCCCGCATTCGGATCGCCCTGGGGGCTTTCCGGTGTCTTCTTTGGTCCGCCGATACCTGGAACCCGCCCCATGCCGCCGGTCAGAAGACCGGTGCCGAGCAGTCCTGGCAGCGCCGTCGGCGGTCCCGCGATGGCCTTGGTACCCCCGCCTGATCCGCCAGGATTGGGTGGCGGCGTCAGATGCGCACCGGCTGCGGGCGATTGCGGACCCTGTCCCGGCGTCACCTGCTGGAAGTTCTTCAAATGCTGCTTGAGCACCTCGTCGCGCGGACCGAACGCCACGCGGTTGCCGCCTTCGAGAATGAGGATCAGGTCGCATTCCTCGATCGCGGCGGGACGGTGCGCCATGATGACGACCGAACGGCCTTCCTTCTTGGCGTTGCGGATGGCGATGTTGAGCGCCATCGAGCCTTCCGCGTCGAGATTGGCGTTGGGCTCGTCGAGCACCAGCAACACCGGCTCGCCATAGAGAGCGCGGGCGAGGCCGATGCGCTGTTTCTGGCCGCCGGAGAGCCTTTGGCCCTGCGCGGGCAGGCGGGTGTCGTAACCGTTCGGGAGGCGCAGCACGAGGTCATGCGCGGCGGCCTTCTGCGCGGCCGAGACCACGCGCTCGGAATCCGGTTCGAGCGACAGGCGGGAGATGTTCTCGGCGATCGTACCCTCGAACAGCGCGACTTCCTGCGGCAGGTAGCCGACATAATTGGCCAGGTCGTCGACGCCATATTGCTCGATCGAGGCTCCATCCAGCCGCACGCGCCCCGCCTGGATCGGCCAGACGCCGGTCAGCACCTTGGCCAGCGTCGACTTGCCGGAACCGGATTGGCCGATGACACCCAGCGCCTGGCCGGGCTTGAGTTCGAAGGAGAGGTTTCTGAGCGTAGGCACACGTTCGCCGGGCGGCACGACCGAGATGTTCTGCACTTCGAGGATCGCGCGGGGCTTCGGCAGTGTCGTGCGGGCAGGTTCCGGCGGCACGCGCAGCAGCACCTCGGACAGGCTCTTCCAGCCCTGCATGGCACGCTGGATGATCGACCACTGGGCGATCATCGTCTCGATCGGCGACAGCGCGCGGCCGATGATGATCGAGCTCGCCAGCATGGCGCCGGAGGTGATGTGGCCCTGGATGGCAAGCCATGCGCCAAGGCCCAGAATGGCCGACTGGAGAAAGATGCGGAACGTGCGCGACGTCGTCGAATAGAAGCCGTTATTGTCGCTGTAATGAATGTTGCTGATCAGCGTGCTCTCGCGCAGCGCCTGCCAGCGTTCGGCGGTCGAGCCGCGCATGCCGAGCGCGCGTACCGTATCGGATTCGCGCTGCAGCGTGGCGGTCATTTCCTCGGACAGGCGCGCTGCGTTCAGCGCCTTTTCCTGGTCTTCCTTCGTGCCGTTCTGGTTGAGCCAGGTGAGCGCAATGAGAATGAGGCCGCCGATGACCGCCACGATCCCCATCAGCGGATGGAAGATAAAGATGATCACGACGAAGACCGGCGTCCAGGGAATGTCGAATACCGAGAAGACCGCTGGCGAGGACAGCGCGCGCTGAACAGAATCGAGGTCGCGCAGCGCCGTCGTTGTGTTGATCCCTTGCGCCGACAGCATGGTGCGGTCGATCACGATGCGGAACACGCGCATCTCCAGTTTCGCCTGGAACCGCGCCCCGATTCGCGCGGCAATGCGAGCCCGCATATGGTCGAGAACGCCCATGATGGCATAAAGCGCGACAAGCAGCACCGTGAGCACAACAAGCGTCGGCTCGGAGCGGCTGGAGAGAACCCGGTCGTAGACCTGGAGACTGTAGATCGAGCCCGTCAGCACCAACATATTGACGAAGAAAGAGAAAATACCAATGGCAAAGAACGCGGCGCGGCTCTCGTTGAGAGCCGAACGCAATTCCTCCACGCCGTTTTTCTTGGGGGCCGCCGCCAATTCAGCCTCTTCAAATCAAAATCTGTTCATAACCTCAGACGTTCCAGGCCGCAAAAGCGAGGCTGCTGGCGGCTGAAATTTTCGCCAAAACCGTGCAAGGTTTGCGGCATTAACGCTGATTGTTACGATTAATCAATAGCAAAACAGTCGCACTTGCACGCTAATCTTGGTTCACTCACCGCCATGTCGATGTTGCGAAACAAAACAACGTGATCAACCGGCTTGACTTGGCACGCGGCGCGGAACAAACATGGAACATGACCAAACGCACTGGCAGTGCCGATCTTCCGCTTCACGGTGGCCGTGTGCCGAAATGGCTGGGCGACCGCATGATGCGTCTCGGCGCGCTCATCACCGAAGCAATTGTCCAGCAATATGGCAGGGATGAATTCCTCGCGCGGCTTGCGCATCCCTTCTGGTTTCAGTCTTTCGGCGCGGTCATGGGCATGGACTGGCATTCGTCGGGGATCACGACATCGGTACTCGGCGCGCTGAAGCGCGGCCTGCCGCCGCTGTCGCGCGAACTGGGCCTCCATGTCTGCGGCGGGCGCGGCGCCCAATCGCGCAGGACGCCGCAGGAATTGCTCGATGTCGGCGACAGGACCGGCGTCGATGGTGCCGCACTGGCGCGGACGAGCCGGCTTGTCGCCAAGGTCGATAGCGCTGCACTGCAGGATGGTTTCGACCTCTACCTGCATGGCTTCATCGTCGCGGACGATGGCAAATGGGTGGTCGTCCAGCAGGGCATGAACGAGGAGACGAGGCTGGCGCGCCGCTATCACTGGCTGTCACAGGGACTGAAGAGTTTCGTCGATTCACCGCACGCGGCGATCGAGGGCCGGGCGACGGGCGAGATCGTCAACCTCGCGGATATCAGGGCAGGGGATTCGCGATCCGCCCAACTCGATCTCCTGGAAACCTTGGGTCCCGATCGCATCGTCCGGGAAGTCGCCGCGATCGAAGGTCGTTCCATGACCCCGCCGGCGCAGGCCATGCTGCCCCATCTCGTCATGCCTGCCCACCACGATGTCCGCCAGGAGGATGTCAACATGCGCCGCCTTCACGGCAATATCGCCGCCGCCGCCGAGCAGGGCCCGCGTGATTTCGAAGACCTGCTTCTGGTGCCTGGCGTCGGCGCACGCACCGTCAAGGCCCTCGCGATGGTCGCCGAAGTGGTGCACGGTGCGCCGTGCCGCTTCGCCGATCCGGCGCGGTTCTCGCTCGCCCATGGCGGCAAGGACCGGCATCCGTTTCCGGTGCCGCTCAAGGTCTATGACGAGACGATCAATGTGATGAAGTCGGCGGTCCGCAAGGGCCGTCTCGGCCTCGACGAGGAATTGCAGGCGCTCAAACGCCTCGACGACCAGTCCAGGCAATTGGAGCGCTACGTCACCGGCCCCGATCTCAAGGAGATCGTCGCAGGCGAATTCGAGCACTCGGCGGAGTTCGGGGGACGAAGCGTCTTCGGCTGGGAGCCTGATTGGAGCTCAGGCAGCGCGATCAGCCACGCGTATGAAAGCAGGGAGAAAGCATAGGACGGAGCGAGCCGCATTCTGGCTCGCTCCGTCAAAGCTTATTCGATGATCTTAACGATCGCGTGATTGTCCCTTTGGACAATGACGCGGCGGTCATTGATCACAGTATAGGCATAGGCGTCATTGTCGGGCACTTCTTCAAGCACGACGTCATCCGGCAGGGTGGTGCCGACGACAACCTTCTCCTTGACGACGTACTTGCGCTGAGGTGCCGGCCGTTCCTCGATATAGGTGACCACCTCGGCCGGGGGCGGGTCAAGCGAGGCACCGGCAATAAAGCCAAGTGCACCACCGATGACGGCGCCGACAGGACCGCCGACAACGGCACCGGCGACCGCGCCGCCAGCACCAGTGGTGATGGCCGCGTCGTCATCGGCGTAAGCAGGGATTGCAAGACCCGTAAGGGCCACACAGGTGGCTAGGATGATTGTCTTTCTCATCTCGAAGCTCCTTTTCGTTTCGGTTACTAAGACGACAGCCAAACCCCGCCCGGCAGGGATGGTTCCTACAAGGGGCGTTAAAATCGAAACAATCGGTGATCGGGTCTGCGAGATGGTCGGCCGCAAAGTGGGCCGAACAGATGCGGCGCTACTTCTCGGATAGCTTCAGCGCGTCCGTCGCGCGGCATCTTGACAGCTTGTAGATGTGGAATGCCTGGATGCGCTCGGAGACGTCGTCCGGCCGCTGCATCCGTTCGAGGTCTGTCTTTCATCGTCCCGGCGCTTGTGTCGTGCCTGCCGGCTGATTCATCCGGTTGGTTGCGAAATCCCACGGCACCCTTTGACAAAGATCACTTTACGTCGGATTGTTCGGAGGAACTACGAGCCTTGCAGGTCAACTAAACTGAAGCACGGTTTCCGCTCCGGGACCGGGTTTGTTTGACTCCATCTTTTCCAGCGGAGGCTCATCGGCTTTTTATATTTGTGGCACATTTCGTGCCTCATGGTTTTTCAGGGAGTCTGCAATGGTTGTTGTTCTGTCCTTTCTCATTGGCGTGGTGGCGGGTCTTCGCGCGATGACGGCGCCGGCCGCGGTCAGTTGGGCCGCCTATCTCGGCTGGATCGATCTCTCGCACAGCTGGCTTGCCTTCCTCGGCTATAGCTGGACGCCCTGGATTTTCACCGTGCTGGCGATCGCCGAACTGATCAACGACCAGCTTCCCAACACGCCGAGCCGTAAAGTGCCGCCGCAGTTCGCGGCCCGCGTCATCATGGGCGCGTTGTCGGGCGCAGCACTCGGCGCTTCGGCCGGCATGCTGGCGGTCGGGCTGATCGCCGGCGTGGTCGGCGCGGTTGCCGGCACCTATGGCGGTGCCGCAGTCCGTGGCCGGCTCGCCATTTCCTTCGGCAGGGATCTGCCCGCCGCCCTGATCGAGGATGCCGTCGCCGTGATTGGTGCCTTCCTCATCGTCTGGAGCCTGGCATGAAAAGCTTCGACGCGATCATTATCGGTGCCGGTCAGGCCGGTGCCCCACTCGCCGGCCGGCTTGCCTCCGAGGGCAAGACGGTCGCGCTCGTCGAGCGAAAATTCCTCGGCGGCACTTGCGTCAATGCCGGCTGCAAGCCGACCAAGACACTCGTTGCCTCGGCGCGTGCCGGCCACATCGCCTATCGCGCCGCCGATTTTGGCGTGATCATCGATAGCCCGCCGCGCATCGACATGGGGAAGGTGAAGGCGCGCGCGCAAAAAGTCATCCTGGATTCGCGCCAGGGTATCGAGGATTGGCTGGGCAGCATGCCGAGCCTCACGATCTATCGCACGGCGGCAAAGTTCAAATCAGCCAATGTCGTCGCGGTCAATGGCGAGGAGATCACGGCGCCGCAAATATTTATCAATGTCGGCGGGCGGCCTTCGCGGCCCGATCTGCCCGGCATCGGCGAGATCGATTACATGACCAGCACCGATATCCTCGAACTCGATTTCGTGCCCCGGCATCTCGTCATTGTCGGCGGCAGCTATATCGGGCTGGAATTCGCCCAGATGTATCGCCGCTTCGGTTCCGAAGTGACCGTCATCGAGCGCAAGCCGACGCTTCTGCCGCGCGAGGACGAGGTGATCTCCAGGGCGATCGCCAGGATCATGGAAGAGGAAGGCATCGCTCTCCGCACCAATGCAAGTTGCATCGCCTTCTCCAGGCATCCGGACGGGGTCGCCGTTAGTGTCGATTGTGAGGCCGGGGCGCCCGAGGTCGTCGGCAGCCACGTCCTGCTTGCCATGGGCCGCACGCCGAACACCGACGACCTCGGGCTCGATGCGGCGGGCGTCACGGTTGACGATCACGGCTTCATCCCGGTCGACGACCAGCTTCGAACCAATGTCAAAGGCATCTGGGCGCTGGGCGATTGCAACGGCCGCGGCGCCTTCACCCACACGTCGTACAACGATTTCGAAATCCTGGCCGCGAACCTGCTGGATGGCGACGACCGCAAGGTCTCAAGCCGCATTCCGGCCTATGCGCTGTATATGGATCCGCCTCTCGGCCGCGTCGGCATGACCGAGCGCGAGGCACGGAAATCCGGCCGCAAGATTCTCGTTTCCGACCGCCCGATGGACCGCGTCGGCCGCGCCGTCGAGCGTGACGAGACCAAGGGCCTGATGACTGTTGTCGCGGATGCCGAAACCCACGAGATCCTCGGCGCCGCCATCCTCGGCATCGAGGGCGACGAGGCGATCCACGGCATTCTCGACGTCATGAACGGCAAGAACGACTATCGCACGCTCAAATGGGCCGTGCCGATCCACCCGACGGTTTCGGAACTGATACCCACGCTGATTGGAGACCTGAAGCCTGCGTGAGATTAAGACTCACAGCGTGTAGCCGAATTTCCCGATTTCCCAGGCGTTCAGCGTCTCGATCTGCGCGTTCACGTCGGGATTTTTGGCGAAGATCTCCTGCGTGGTGATCGTTTTCTTGCGCGTCTCGCTCTTGGCGTTGATGCCCTTGAACGTCTCCCACAGGCCTGAAATGCCGGGGATTTCGGATTCGAGCTTGAGAATATCCTGCTCGAAATGCTCGTAGCGCAGATAGGTATCGACGATCTCGGCGCCGTCGATCCGGTAGTTCGGATAGTTGATCTCGATGAGATGCGGGTTCTTGGCAAAATAGGGCGTGAAGTTCTTGAGCTTCGGCTTCCTGTCGCGCTTGGTGTTCTTCCAGAAGAAGATCGAGACCGCGCGATCCCAGGGATTGCGCACCAGCGAAATCTTGCGGTAGTCGCGCCAGACATTGGCCGGCAGCCGGCGTTTGGCCATCTTGGCCGGAATGTGATTGTAGAATTTCAGCGGCAGTTCCCGCTTGAAGATCTCCGCCGGCTTGTCTTTCGAAAACAGGTCCACGAGCGCGAAATTGAAATTGCGTGGGCCGATGAAGCCGAGATTGGAGCGGATCTCTTCGTCATTCCTGGAAATCGGCGTGATGATGTCGCCCTCGGACAGGAACTTCGACAGCGCGATTTCAAAGGATGTGCCCGCGACTTTCCGGGGCTTGATGAAGATGAACTTATGCTGATGAGAAACGATCATGAGGCTTTCTTCGAAACGCGGATCCTGCCGGTCGAGCCGGGCCGGCGCTATTTGAGCCCAAAAGCTTCAGATTTCAAGTGGAAGGTGCATCGCTGAAGAGCGGCCCAATGTGAGCGGCAAATTCATGCTGTACTGAAAGAGCGATCGGGAGATTGGCTTGGTCGGAGTGAGATGATTCGAACATCCGACCCCCTCGTCCCGAACGAGGTGCGCTACCAGGCTGCGCTACACTCCGATGACCAAGCGGGGGTTCTATAGACCACGTCCCTGGTTTCCGCAAGCGTTTTTCGAGAGAAAATACGCTACTCGAGGACAGGCCGAATGTTCTGATTTTCCTTCACAAAAGATGCTTTGGAGCCCGGCTTTTCACCGGTTTCGGCAAAATTCGGCCGCCGCCGGTTTGTCAATATTCGGCGTCATTGATCTTTCCGAATGCCTCGATCGCCTCCGCGACGGAGGGATAAAAGGTGACCGTGCCTTCGCTGAGTATGCCGGCCCGCTGGCAATAGCGCTCGACCAGCCGCGTATTGCCGGTCGCCATGAAAAAGGTGATGCTGTCGCTATTGTCCTTGACGTATTCGGCCGTCCTTCGCCGGAAGCTGCTTTCGCCGGCTTCGAACGCATCGTCAATCAGGATGAATTCGAAATTCATCGCAAGCAGTGAGGTGAGTGCCAGCCGGTGGCGCTGCTCATTGGAATATTGCCGCACCGGCAGATCGACATAGCGGCCGAGTTCGGAAAACTCCTGCAGGAACTCGTAGGCCGCGGCGAAATTCCGGCCGTAGCAATCGGTGAGGAAGCGCAGGTTCTGTTTGCCCGTCATCTTGGCGCTGATGATGCCGCGATAGCTTGCCGGCCAGGAGATGTGTCCGCCGCGTGTGATGCTGCCCTCGGTCAGCAATTCGCTTCCCGCGACGAGATCGATCAGCGTCGTCTTGCCGCCGCCCTCGGGTACGAGGATCGCGGTGCTCTCGCCATTGACGATCGTGGCGCTGAAATTCCGGATCGGCCAGACGACCTCGCCCCTGTCCTTGCGGGATTTGTAGGCTTTCCCGACATTGTCGAAGTGGATCAAAGGAGGTCCTCGTCGTCGTCGTCGTCGCCGCGCGAGCGGATGATCTCCTTGCGGAACAGGCGTTCGACCGCGAGCGAGAGAATCATCACCGCGGTGGTGAAGCTGAGAAGGTAATAGGGACTGTAAAGCGAGATGTAGTCGAGATAGGAGGATGACCTCAGCGCCTCGATGCAGTGCAGGAACGGATTCCACCAGATGATGGCCTGGATCTCGGGCGGCATGGAGGAGGGCACATAGAGCACGCCGGATGCAAACAGCAGCGGCAGTGTCGCGATCTTCCAGATCGTCCGCCAGATCGGGATCAGCGCGCCGAACGTGGCATTGAACAAGCTCATGGCGAGGCAGAAATAGAACATCGTGGCAAGCGCCAGGATGAAGTCCTGGAATTTCGTGATCATCGTTATCTGCAACAGCCGCCCGCAGCCCACGAAAAATATGGTGAGCACGATCATCCAGATGGTGAATTCCACGACCGTTCGGGCAATCACCACATCGGGCGGCTTGACGGCGCCGAAGCCGAACAGGCTCTGGTTATTCTGAATGGCCTTGCCGGCCTTGTTGATCGTATTGCGGGTAATGCGGAAGGCGATCAGCCCGGTGAGCAGGAACAGCGTCGAACTCTCGCCGAAAGCAGCGGAAACGTTCTTCACATAGATGCGCATGACCAGGATGAGCCCGACCATCAGCGTCGGCTCGACCATCGTCCAGAAATAGGCGATTGGCCCGGCACCGAAGCGAAGCGCGGCTTCCCGGAAGATAAGCGCAACCACCACGCGGCCGTTCATAACGGCCCCGCGCCAAATGGTTTCGCCCTCGCTTATCGTGATCGCCTGGGACATCTCTCGGCTCTAACGATCAGATCGCATGGTCACGGAACGATCGGTAGAGGAACTGGCTCACCAGCCATACCGCGAGCAGCACCAGGAAAGCGATGAAACTGTCCAGCCAGCGCAAGGGGTAGAGCGCGATCTCTGGGCGCGTGGGCGAGACGAAGGTCGCGAAATAGCGCTCCTGCTTCTGTGCCTCGGCGATCGAGGTTTCGAATGCGGCGAGTGCCGTTGTATAGGCCTGCGTCGCAAATCCCTGTTCCACCGTGAGTTCCTCGAACTTGTTGAGTACTTCGGCGACATTCTGCTTGACTGGATCGCCCGGCTTGGCGGGGTCTCTGGTCGTCGACGTGGTGGCGTCGAGCTGGCTTTGCAGTTCCGCGAGCTGACCCTCGAGCGAATCGATCGTCCGCTTCATTGCGCGCGCCTGTGGGGCGCTCTTGTCTACCTCCTTGAGCAGCGCGTTGAACCGCGTCTTGTTCGATGTGAGCTGCGATTGAACTGCCATGATCTGCTGGTTCAGCTGCGCGCCCACTGACTCGGGCGTCAGCACCTTCTCGACTTCGCGCAGCTTTCGCACCTCGCCTTGCACCTTCCGCAGCCGCTCCTCGGAGCGATCCACCTGCTTGGAGGCAACCTGCATGACCTGCTGGCGATTGGCTTCGGAGAGTTCGTTGACCAGTCTCTCCGACACTTTGAGCACCGCATCGGCAATCGCCTTGGAATCCTCGGCGGTGAAGGCATAGATAAAGAGGGTGGTGTTGCCGGTCGTCGCGTTGAAGCTCACATCGGTCATGTCGCGCCAGTATTCGGTGAATTTCTCGAGCGGCATTGCCGGATCGACACGGTAGAGCCAGTCGATGTGGTCGCGCGTGTAGAATTGCCTCAGGTCGATGCCGAGTTCCTGCTGCACGTCGCGAATGAGCTGCAGCGATTCGACGTAGCTCGCGACGATATAGGAATCGCCCGACTGCGCCGAGCCGCCACCGAGCATCGGCAGGCCAAGCGTGGCGATCGAGGACTGGCTTGCTCCGCGAACCGAGAACTGGGTCTCGACTTGATACTGCGGGCTGGCGACGAAGAGATAGTAGAAGGTGGTCAGCGCGGCCGGGATCAACACCATGACGATGAAGGACAAAGCCGTCCACGGTATGGTCCATTGCCGCGGCGGCTTGGTCTTCGGTTGCTGATCACGCTTGCGGACAGGCTTTTCGAACTCGTTGTCCAGCGCGCGGCCGGTGGTGGTCGCCGGCAGCGCTACGGCTTTGCCCTTGGCCTCGCGGCGCAACATCCTGTTGGCGCGGCGGTCCTGCTTGTCCGCCTTGCCGGCGGGACGCTCCTTGTTGGCGGGGCGTTCCCTCTTGCCCGCCTTGTCCTCGGGCTTTGGCTGTCGCGCACGAATGGCGGGATCCTCGCCGATGTCGCGGAGTGCTGCTTCTTCCGCGCCTTCGAGCGGTGGCACGGCTATGGTGGCTTGGGCCTGCTGGGGGCGCGGCTCCTGAACTGTCACGCGCGGTTCATTCACCGCCGCGCGCTGCTCGGGCGCCGCCATGCGCGGTTCATATGCGGCGGCACGCTGATCGTTGAACGTGGCGCGGGGATCGAAACTGGAGCGCGGTTCCGGCACGACCGGGCGCGCTTCCGGAATGACGGGCCGTGGCTCGGAGACCACAGGACGCGGCTCGACGAGAACCGGCCGTGGTTCGTTGAAAACGGCGCGCGGCTGGGCTTGATCGACAATTCCGTCGCGCTGAACCGCCGCAGGCGTCTCCCCGCTGTTGAGCGGCGGATCGCGGCGTACGGGTTCATTGTTCGAGGCGTCGTCGCCCGGGCGTCGTATCGGAGAGAAAGGAGCGTCCAATGTGAAATTCCGTCAAAACGGCCAGCCGTCCGCGACCCGCCACGCTAAGATTGTTTTCTTGGGCCTGGCGCAAGAAATAAACGGCGTAGAGTGATTTGCGCCCCTCTGCCGGCCGCCAATCTATTATATTTCCATTGTGCCAACAATATGATTTTCATTTCAGAAACGGTCACTTCGTTACCACGGGTGCAGCCTGTCGCACCGCAAGGACTACCCAGTCGCTTCTACCGATAATATCCGGCTTACCTGATGCGCGATTTGGTGTAGAGGATCGTTGGGCGCCTTTCGCGCCGCCATTTACAGCAGCATAGCCGGCATGGAAAACACGGACAAAATCGCACTCATCATTCCATTGCGGCTGACCGGCGCCACCTATGAGGCCGCGGCGCGGCTCGGGCGCATCTGCGCCAACGTGCCACGCGACCTGTTCGATATCGTCATCTCCGACTACGGCACGCCGCCCGAACATCGCGGCCCGATCGACGCACTTGCCGCCGAAGGCATCAGGATCGTCACGCATCCGTCGCCGCATCGGCTGTTCTCCATCGGCCAGGCGCGCGATTTCGGCGTGCAGATGAGCCAGTCGCCGGTCATCATCTTCAACGATATCGATTTTCTCGGCACGGGGGATATGTATCGCGCGATCCACGCCGAAGCGGCGCGACGCGGGCTGTCCCGCAATCTCTTTGATTTCTTCTGCGTGCCGGTGCTCTTCCTCACCGAGGAAGGCACGAGGGCGTGGCTCGAGGCATCCGGCGATGCGAGGCCCTTCGCCGGTTCGCGCGATGTCGATTCGCTTGAAGCGGCCAAGTCGGAGATCCAGTCGGTCGCCTATGGAAGCTCCGCCATGGTGGTCAATCGCCATCATTATCTGTCGCTCGGCGGCCATGATCCGCGCTTCTCGGGCCATGGCGCGGAGGATTACGACCTGCTGCACCGGCTCGCCACGATCGCGCCGAAAGGGCCGCGCCCGCGCGATTATTTCAACGATTACAAGGACAACGGCGTCAGGCATTACTGGGGGTTCCGGCCGTTCTTTGCGCTTTATGGCCTCGATCTATTGGCTTCCGGCATCCATCTCGTGCATCTCTGGCATCCGCGCCGCCAGGAGAAGGGCTATTTCCGGCCGGGCCGCAATTTCAGGCTCCTGAAGCGCGTCATGAAGCAGTTCGACCGAACCGGGGGTCAACCGCTGCCGCTGGCCGATCTCGCTTCGGGGCAGGGGCGCTGGAGCGTGCTCTACCGCAATGGCGCCGATCTCGACCTGCTGCGCCAACTCCTGCCGCTCTCCGGTGGCTATGAGCTGATCAAGGTGGGCTCTTTCAAGGCCGGCCTGCGCTTCATCCCGGCAATGTCCACGGCCGGAACGCGTCTCGTGGTCGCAACGCCGGGTGTCTCAGGCGATGCCGCGGCCTTTGCTGCCGCTCTGCCTGACGGGCTGCGCCTGCTACGCGCGCTTGCGCCATCGGCGGGCGACGGCGAGATCGGCTTCCTGCTGCTGCCGGATCGGTCGGATGCGGTGGTGGCCACGCCTCGCACTGTTCAGGCGCCGTCGGGTAAACCGGTTTTTACGTGGTGGCCTGAGCTTGCCCTTCCCGGCGGCCTGCCGGCTTTGTCGAGCGGTACGATACCCACACCGGTGCCTGTCGGCGACCCGCTCTATGCGAGTTTCGGAGATATGCAGGCGCGGGCAAACCGGCCGGCGCGTAAGAAGAAGTCGCCGCTGCTGGTGCGGCTGAAGCGGTGGTTCACCGGTTATTGAGGTCCGCCGACTCGCCCGGCTTGCCATCGTGGGGCCGGCGTATTAATCGGAGTGCCGGATTTTCTGCCCATCGGGCTTATGACAGGTCGTTCAATGCCGCGAATTCTCTTGCATATCGGTGCCCACAAGACCGCCACCTCCTACATGCAGAAGAAGCTCGCGCTCAATGTCGATCTCCTTGCCCGGCGCGGCTTTCACTACGATCCGCTCGAAACCTTCCGCAAGGGCTTCACGCTGCTCCTCAACGAAGAGACGACGCGCGAGAACGACTATGTGAAGCTTTTGAACGGCAAGGCCAAGTCGATGTCGCTCCTCATATCCGAGGAGAACATCATGGGTGTGCCCGGCGATCTTCCGCGTGAGCACAAATATTATATAAGGGCACGGCAGCGCCTTGCCCGCACGGCCGAACTGTTCCACACGGCCACGCCGGAAATCTTCCTGTCGCTTCGGGAATATGCGGGTTTCGCGGTCTCCATGTACAGCGAGTATATCAGGCACCAGAAATATCTGCCGTTCGCCGAGTACCGGGCGATCTTCGAGGCGTCCAATTTCAGCTGGCTGTCGGTGATCGACGACATCTATGCGGCGGTGCCCGGCGCCAAGCTCACGCTCTGGGATTTCGCCGACTTCCGCAACTTTGAAAAACAAGTCTTCCAGTCGATGCTCGGCTTCGATCCCGATATCTTCGAAAATCCGGTTGGCCCGGTGCGGGAGTCGTTTTCCGAAGTCGCCATCAGGGCTATCGAAGTGCTCAGCGGCGCGCTCAAGCATGACGAGGTGAAGAAACTGGTCAATCCGATCGCGCGCAACCTGCCGAAGGGCGATCAGTATCCAGCCTTTGATCCCATGGATGCGGAGGCGAAGGCGAGCCTCAAGGCGCGGTACAAAGCCGATCTCGCCGCGATCGCCGCGAAATATCCGGCCGTCACCTTTATCGGCAACCGGCCGTAACTGCTGCTCAGTCGGTAACCACGGAATCTTCGCCGGTATCCGCATCGCCCGCGGCGCGGAAACGCGGCTCGATCTTGCCGTCTCGCGTCAAACTTCCATGCAGGTCGAAGGCGAATTGCCACGCCGTCTTCAGCCGCTCGCGCGTTTCATCCGACAGCGTTATGTCGCCGACCGGCGAGACGTTCATAAGCTTCAGATCGACCGGGCGCTTGCTGCGCTCCTCGATCATCTCGTGCAGGCCCGAGAGATCCTCATAGGGAAAAATGTGGTCGCAACCGATGCCGCCATCGGTCTTGAGTGCCACGCCATACGGGCTACCGAGGCCGGCATAGGTTGCGCGCTCGCCTTTCGGCTTCAGCACCTCCTGTACGAACGCGTCGAAGGTGACGTTGCCGGTGTAGTTTCCACGCCGCTTCTTGTTGTTTGCTTCCTTGAGCTTTTCACGCGTCCGGTAGCGATACCAGCTTCCAAGCCAGTCGATCGGCTCCCGCATGACCGACACGACCTCGTATTCCGAACGTTCGAGACCGGTCTGGGCCTGCAGCCACGGCGCCACGTGGGTCATGAACTTGTGGTAGGGCATGTGCTTCAGCGACGGCGGATTGTTGACCGCGATCGATGCCCGGGGCGACAGCGCGTGATCGAGTGCCGTCGTGCCGGTCTTCGGCTGGCTCAGGATAACGAGCCGGGCGGGATAGAGGAAAATCATTGCGCGGATGCCTTTTCGGCCGCTTCGGCTCGGCGCAGCGGGAGCAGCTCCTCGCGGCGCTTCGCGCACCATCTGTAGATGTTGTAATCGTCGGTGTAATAATTCTCGATGTTTCTGCGCCCAAGCTCGGAAACCGTCTTCTCGAAAGTATCCGGCGTCCTGTGCGCGCCATAGTCGTCGGTCGGTAGTTCCAGATCATCGGGCACGCCGAGCAATTGGCGCAGCAAACCGAAATCGCTATCGAAACTCTCGGTTGCGCCGATGAAATAAATCCTGTCCTTCTCCTGTTCGAGCAGTTCGACGGATCCGAGATAATGCCCATAGTTGCGCCGGAGATGTTTGATGCCGGCCATGGCATCCTCGGCGTGCTGGCGAAGTTCGGCATCCCCGGCACTCAAGCCTTCCGCGAGCTGGTTCGGAGTCTTGAAAAGCTCGAAGGCGATCTCTTCGCGCGCATTCCAGTCATTGCCGTGGCGGGGAAAGCCTTTTCGCAGCCGGCTGTTGAAGGCGGAGATATAGCGCGAGACCGGTTCGCGAACGAAGAAGATAACGTTGCCGGTCATGTTCGCGTCGGCGACATCCTGCATGCTCACTCTATGGCCGTAGAGGGCTACCGGCCCGCCACCGCCACGCTCCTTGTGAGCCTTGAGTACGGTCTTGGCGGCGGTGCCGCCCGTCTTGCCGATATGGAGCAACCCGAATTTGTCCATGCTACCAGCCTGAACATTTTTTTGCCGAACTCTGGCACGATCGCCGGTTCTATCGCGTCGCATCGTAAAATCCCTGGCCGAAAGCCTCGATGAGATAGGCCTGCTGCGGTTTGACCATCTCCTCCACTTCGTTGCGCACCCATTGAGGTATCTCGACATCCTTGGTCTTGTGTACCTGCTCCGTCATGGAATCGTAATTTTCGAAGCGCTCGGCGCCGATGAAGTCCTCGACGTCGCGCAGGAAGCCGGCGGGATCATGCTTGACCCTGCCGAAGGGCAGGATCAGCAACCGGTCGGACCCGAAGAAGGATTGCCAGAGCGGGATCGCCGACTGGTAGGTGCCGCGGGGATTTTGCTTGAGCCTGTCGATGAAAAACTCCCAGTCTTCTCTGGTCTCCGGCGTCTTGCCCACCATGGTGATCGCCATCCTGATCTGTGACAGGCTGCGTGAAAGCGGTTCCCGGATGCTCAGTATGAACTTGGTCATCGGCAGCATGTCACGGATCTTTGGCAGCGCATCCAGGGCGTGGTCGAGATAGGAGGGCGTGATTTCGCCGGATACCCGGCCGACAGCATCGGGATGGGCGAAGATAGACCGGTACCATTCGTCGGACAGGATATTGTCGCCGGCGAGACTCCGGAGAAATGCCGCCTTTGCCCCATTGTCTCCAGCCGACCCTCTTTGCCTGTTGGAATTCTCGAGGCGATCCGCGGCCTTGTCCAGATGCCGTGCGCGTCGCCGTTTCTGGTCCTCCGTCGCGTTCAGCTTATCGAAGAAGTGCACTTCCTTGAGCGGTGGCAGCCAGATGGACGGGTTCTGGGCCAGCATCTGGTACAGCCATGTCGTGCCCGCCTTGTGCGTTCCGATGCCAATGAAACCCGGCAATGTCATATCGTCTTCCTCAATCCAAGCTCGCGATCCATACAAGAGCGCCGCTTATTCCTCACTTGTGTTCTCCAGACAAGGCATTAATCGCGATCCGCATCAGGTCGTCGAAACTGCCCCTGGCCGCCAGCGAGCCTTCGACATAGAGGTCTTTATCATCGGGCGGGTCCTCGAGAAACAGCGCGTCGCGACCGAACCAGTGCCGAGCCGTCGCCCGGTTGGATGCGTCGAAGCGATCGAGCACGCCTTGCCGTTCGGTTGCCGTGTAGAGCGTCCTGGCTTTGCAATCCGCCGATTTTGCGACCTCCTGCAGAAAGCCGATGATCGCCACTCGCTCCGGATTCGGGATGTCGTACATTCCGGCGCGGCGCACATATTCCAGCGTCTCGGTGGGCAGGCTGTCGTTCTGTGCCGATGCGTCGAATTTCAGCGCCTTGGGATCGATCCCGACATGGGTCAGGAAGTCGCCGATCGCATCCTCGACCTGACCCTTCTCGATGATCAGCACCATCACCTTCTCGCGGCCGAGCGCCTTTTCCCAGAGGCCCAGCATGCGCTCGAAATCGAGCCAATGGAATTCATCGAGACAGCCGAGAAACTCCTTCGGCGTCATCACGGAGTGCTTGCGCGAAAACGGCCACTTGATGTGCTGGTTATACCAGCTCATCAGCCAGTGGTCCTGCCGCCTGAGATAGACGATCGCATCGACGTCGTAGATTTCCTTCAGCGGCGTGAGCCAATCGAGATTCTGGTGGATGCAGAAATCCTCGCCCGAGAGGATGATATGCCCGGCATCCGCATAGGGCTCCAACTTCTTGACCAGTTCCTTGCCCGTCATTTTACCGCGATGGAGATCCCAGGCGATATCCTGGTGGTTGGTGCCCTTGAACGGATAGCACTTGCCGAGTTTCGAGAGCCGGTCGCGATTGGCCGCCAGCCCGCGCTGCAATCCGGTCGTTCCCGTGCGGTGAATGCCGATATGCAGCGTCAGCCTGGTGCCGGTCTTCGCGCGCTTGATCTTCCAGAACATCGTACCGTTCCGTTCTAGAGCCAGTTGGCGCGGCACATCAGGCCGAGCCGGATCAGTTGCTCGGTCGATTCATAGCGGACGCTGACGCCTTCCTCGTAGAGATTCTCGCGATTCTCCTTGGCATAGCGCTCATATTCGGTGCCGCCGTAATAGTGTTCCTTACGCTGCATCTCCTCGGCGGCCTTGTCCTTCAGGCTGGCGAAGAACTTGAAGTGGAACAGCGCGCCGGTGGGAGTCGGATTGAAGCGGTCCTGCACCCGCATCAGCCGCATCGGCTTGATATCGTGCATCGAACTGACATAACGGAAATTCCACTGCCACCAGACGACCGGGATCTTGTTGAGGGCCGGCGACTTCAGCGGATCGCGCCTGTTATGCACCCGCATGCGCGGGCCGCCCCGCGTGAATGTCGGCATGGCGTGCGTCGAGATCTGCGGATATCCGTCCCGGTCGAAGAAGGGCGCGACATCCCACGGGTTGTCACCCTGTCGATAGATGGTCTCGGCAAGCGGCTTGTCGCTATATGCGTCCAGCATCACGACATGGAAGGCCTCGCGCTTTTCCATCTTCATGTATTCGCCGAGTTCCTTGAGGCTCCGCGTCTCCATGCAGGGATAGACGAGGAATTCATCCGGATCGACGGTGACGCAGAGATGGCCGGTGCCGTATTTCCGCAGCAGGAAATTGCACCATTCCATGCCGAAGTTCGCCGCTTTGTAGCCCGCCTTGGTGTGCCACACGGAAATATCGGGTTGCTGCCGCGCCCAATCCATGAAGCCGTCATCGGAATTGTTGTCGATGATGAGGAAGTGGTTGACGCCGAGCTTGCGGTAGTAATCGACGAAATAAGGCAGCCGGAACAGCTCGTTGCGCAGGCACATGAAGAGCAGCACGTCGCTCTTCTTCATCGCCTTGGTGTTGTCGACCTTGAGCTTCAGCTGCTTGCCGAAGCGGCGCATCCGCATGTGATGCGACACCTGGTTCAGGAACATGTTGAAGTTGAGATTCAATTGTCCAACCCCCTGAGCGCCTCGGTGAGGTCCTTCGGTGCGTCTTCGCGCACCGCTGTCTGCAGTTCGAGCGCGGACGTAAAGAGTTCGGGCAGTGCCACCGGGAAATTCAGCTTGAGCAGCCGCCAGCGCGCGTGCAGCTGTCCCAGCATCGAGACCGAGGTCTTCCAATGGTCGGGCAGATCGGTGATCAGTTCCTCGATGGTGAGCGCATTGAGAGCGTCTTCCATCCGCGCGAGATTTTCCGTCACCGGCATCACGGCCTCGCCATGGCGGAACTTGAGCGCTGCCTGCCAGTCGTTGGCCGAGGTCTCGGCACTCATATTGGCTGTCTTGAGATAGGTTTCCGTGCGCAGCCGGTAATCGGGCGGCACTTTGGCCTCCACCGCCTTCTGCATGGCGCGGAAACTCTCGATCGGCGTCGATGCACGGCCGGTCTTCTGGCCATCACCGGCGACCAGCGTCCAGTACATCTGCCGCATCACATCGTTGTCGTGCTCGGGCATGACGGGCAGCACCACGGCATTGCGGCTCAACATCAGCGCCATTTCGCCCTGTGGACTGTCGCCCGGCGCCAGCTCGATCACCGCCATGTCATCGACGCGCGACAGGATGCGGCCGAAATAGGTCGGTGGATCGAAGTCGCGGATCAGGTTGTCGTCGCTATGAAGCCCGCGGAATGTCGCGACACCCGGCCCGAAATCGACCTTGCCGGGATGCAGCACCCGGCCGAGCACCGTCACGCCCTTGATGCCGCGAAGCGCGTCGGCGGCACGGCGCGTCAGCTGCGGCGGGCCATAGAGCACGGTAAAACTCTGTGGGCAATTTTCCAGCACATCCGGCCATAGGCCCAGGCTACGATGCTGGAACAGCGCCGGCGTCAGCGGCGAAGCCTTCGGAAGTGCCGCGATCATCTCCTTGTAGGGAAAATGGTAGCGCTTCGAGAAATCGATCTTCAGTGGCTTCTCAGGCACCGGCTGCTTGGCGATATCGATCAGGCTCGCCCGCAGCTTCTTCGCCGCCGAACTCACCTTGCGGGCGAAGAAGAAGGGCAGGTCCCGGATCATCTCCATATGGTCGTCCATCAGGACGATCGGCTTGCCCCAGTCGTTGAAGTGGAAAAAGGTCAGGTTCCGCCGCGCGAGATTGTCATTGTGCGTGAAGCGGAAGGCCATGGTCTGGAAGAACATCTCGTCAGGGATCCACGTCGTCGAGAAGAAGAAATACACCATCGGGTGCTTCTGGATGTAATCCAGAATCTTCTCGCAGAGCTTCCAGCTCAGGCACCACCATTGCGACCCGAAGCGCGGCTCGAGCGAACGCGGAAAGCGCCGCTTCGGCCAGAACATCCGCTGCAGCTGGAAATGTCCGTTGAACAGTTTCGGATATTTCTGGTGATTGAAGAAATGCCAGTATTGATAGCGTTCCTTGCGCAGCCCGCCGATCATCCAGTTCGAATCATAGGCTTCGATGAACTCCGTCTGCGGATGTTCGTCGAGGAATTGTGAGAGCTCCGCAAGTGGCCGGATCGGCATGCAGGCGCCCGATATCAGCATCACCCGGTCGCAATCGATCTTCTCCCGGCGCACGACGCGCAGCGCCCGGACAACCGAATCCACCAGGCTGAAATTGCCCCAGCCGCATTTGATCCGGTCCTTGACCAGGTGGATGCGCGAGGATGCCGCCGTCCGTTCCTTGAGGCGTTCGAACTGCTTGGTCGGCGAATTGAGGTCGTAATGGATCACGGCATTCGCATGCGGATCCCATTCGGTGAGCAGGCTTGCCAGGTCGGCGACGTGGTCGGCATTCTCATGTGCCAGTATGATGAACGTGATTTTCGCCATTAAGCGCCTGTATTCCTGTATTGCCGCCGTCGAGCCCTGATGATGCAGGGTCAGCGGGACGACAAAAGCAGATCTCCGCTACCATTTATCGCTGATTGTCTTGGGCTGAAGCGTTTATCCATGGACGCGCTCAAAAGCAATATGGCGCTCGGTTTTCCACTTTTGCCGGGAGCCTTTCCTATCCGACCACCACCCGCTATAGATCGCCGAACCACACACCACCCGGAACATCCCGCCGCATGAAGATTCTCGTCCATCTGGGCGTTCACAAGACCGCCACGACCTTTATCCAGAGCCAGCTCGCCAACAACAGGGCGGAGCTCTCGGGCAAGGGCTATGGCGTGGCCGGCATCTGGGTCGTGCGCAAGCGCTTCACCAACCTCTTCGACAGGCTGAGCTTTTTCGACCCGGTCTGGCGGTTCCTTACCCGGCCTATTCTCAGGCGCCGTCTGGAACGCATCATCGGCAAGAACAAAACGGGCGAGACCTTTCTCCTCTCGGACGAAAACCTGCTCGGCCTGATCTCCGCCAACTACTGGCGCGGCGCGCTCTATCCCTGGGCCGGCATGCGGGTGAAGATCCTCAAAAGCCTGTTCGGCGCGCGCGAAGCACATTACTTCCTCTGCATCCGCCGCTATCCCGATTACCTCACCTCGTCCTGGCTGCAGATGGCCTCGAAAGGCAAGGCGCCGCCCTTCGAGAAATATCTCGAGAAATTTCCGCCCGAGGGGAGGGGATGGGCCGATATCGTTAGTGATATCACAAATGTCTGCGGCCCCAAAAATCTCACGGTCTGGACCTATGACTGGTTCTCCGAGAATCCGGCGCAAGTCTTCCGGCTCCTTGCTCCCGGCACCGATTTCACAGTGCCGGAGAGGGAACTCAAGCGCGAAATTCTGCCGTCACTGACGATCAAGGGCCTCAATGTCATCAACCAGCTCGAGGACCATCTGTCGCGGGCCGAGCTCAAGCGTCTGAGCGCTGTCATCCGCACCTTCGAGTTCGACGAACCGAATCCCCGGCTCGAAATCAGCGAGCCGGCACTCATCGCGGCCTATGATGAGAAGTACCGCGCCGATATCGAGAAAATCCGCGCCTCGGGCGTGGAATTCCACGGCTGACCTCGCACGGAACGACGCCCCGCACTGGTGGCGCCCGGCCTTTGCGCCTACATTGCATCAGCACGCATAAGGAGAACCGCCATGTACAGGAAGATCATCGTACCGGTTGAAATGGGCCAGCTCGAAAAGGGCGAGAAGATCCTCGCAAAGGCCGCCACGCTGCTCGATGCCGGCGGCGAGATCGTCCTGATGAACGTGGTCGAGAGCGTGCCCCCCTATATCACAATCGAACTGCCGATGGATTTCATCAACCAGTCGGTCACCGAAGCCGAGACCAAGCTCGCCGCGTTGAATGCCGGGCATGGCGGCAGCGCCAGGGTCAAGGTCGTGATCGGCTCGCCCGCCCGCGAAATTCTCCATCTCGGGGAGGAGGAGCACGCCGATCTCATCATCATCGGTTCGCACCGGCCGGGTCTCGCCAATTACCTGCTCGGCTCAACCGCCGACCGCGTGGTCCGCCACGCCACCTGTTCGGTTCTCGTCGACCGCTGATTACAAAGCGCTGTCACATCGGTTACGCGATGGAACGTTTGTTCGTTGTATTGTCTTGATGAGATCATGATCCCATGTTGTCATGGGTTGATATCAAGGACGAACCGATGACGTCATTCGAGACCATGTTCCGGCGTTACGATGTCAGCGAGATCATCGCTGATGGTATCGTGCATGGTGTCGGCGTGGTCGCGGCGCTGATCGCGGTGACGGCGCTCATCTTCTACGCCACGGTCTGGGGCACATCGGGCGCGCTGGTCGCTTCTTGGATCTACGGAATTGGCCTCGTCGCTTCGCTCGGCATTTCCTTCGCCTACAACATCTGGCCGCGCTCGCCGGTGAAATGGTTCCTGCGCCGCCTCGATCATTCGGCGATCTTCATCCTGATCGCCGCAACCTACACGCCGTTCCTGGTCGCAGCATGGCCCGATCCGCTCGTCATCGCCAACCTGATCGGTCTCTGGTGCGTGGCGGCATTCGGCATTGCCCTCAAATGCATATGGCCCGGCCGCTTCGACAAATTGACCATCCTGCTCTACCTCGCCATGGGCTGGAGCGGCGTGGTGATCTTCTCGCACCTCTATGATGTGCTGTCGCTCGCGACGCTGGTGCTGATCCTGGCCGGCGGGATCATCTACACTGTCGGGGTCATTTTCCACGTCTGGGAAAAACTGCGCTTCCAGAACGCCATCTGGCACGGCTTCGTCGTCACCGCCGCCGGCGTGCATTATGCCGCCGTGCTGACCTGCGTGGTTTGGTTTCCGGTGTGAGCCGGCTTGCTCCCTCTTCTCCCCTTGGGGAGAAGGTGGTCCGAAGGACCGGATGAGGGGTTGCGCGAAGCGCCGAATTTGTATCGAGGGAACCCCTCATCGCCTCGCATTCGCTCGGCACTTCTCCCCAGGGGGAGAAGAGGGAGCAAGCGGCATCGTCGTTCCAGATACGATTACCCTCTGTTGGCGGGAGTGATTTTTGCTCGCCCAGGGGTAGCGTAGCCGATTTCCAGCCCGTAATAGTCTCCCGAAGCCAATTCGCCGGGGGCGCCTTCTTTGGAATTCTGGACGACAGCCATGTTGTTCGCGCCGCTTTTGGGCGCCGCGTTCTCGCCGTTGTTGGTGCGGGCGCTGGGTCATAACGCTGCCTGGATTCTTGCGCTCTCCCTGTTCGTCCCGTTTCTCGTTTTCGCCGGCCATATCGATACGGTTGCGGCCGGCGGCATCATCACCGGCGGCTTCACCTGGGCGCCCACATTCGGCGCCGATTTTCTCTGGAAGCTTGACGGCCTGTCGCTCACTTTCGCGCTGCTGATCTCCGGCATCGGTACACTGATCGTGCTCTATTCCGGCGCGTATCTAAAGGGCCATCCGGGGCAGGGGCGGTTCATCGCCTTCATCCTGATGTTCTCGTTTTCCATGCTGGGCGTAGTCATATCCGATAACCTGCTGATGCTGTTCATCTATTGGGAGCTGACCTCGATCACCTCCTTCCTGCTGATCGGCTTCGATCACGAGCGCGAGGCCGCCCGCCGCGGTGCCTATCAGGCACTGCTGGTCACCGGCGGCGGCGGCCTCTGCCTGTTGGCGGGCCTGCTGATGCTCGGCCAGCTGACCGGCGCGAATAGTATCAGCGGCCTGATCGCCGGCGGTGCCGCGATCCGTGATCACTATCTCGCCGAAGCTGCGCTCGTACTCGTCCTGCTCGGCGCCTTCACCAAGTCGGCGCAGTTCCCGTTCCATTTCTGGCTGCCCAACGCCATGGAAGCGCCGACGCCCGTCTCGGCCTTCCTGCACTCCGCGACCATGGTGAAGGCCGGCGTCTATCTCCTGATGCGGCTCTACCCGGTCTTCGGCGAGATGGACCTTTGGCAGACCGCACTGCCCCTGTTCGGCGGCGTGACCCTGCTGGTCGGCGGCTTTCTCGCGCTCCGCCAGACCGATCTCAAACTGATGCTCGCCTATACGACGGTCGCCTCGCTCGGCCTGCTGGTCATGCTCACCGGCATCGGCCACGAAAAGGCGATCGAGGCGGCGGTGCTCTATCTCTTCGCACATGCCCTGTTCAAGGGCGCGCTGTTCATGATCGCTGGTGTCATCGATCATGAAGCCGGCAGCCGCGACATCACCAAGCTCGGCGGTCTTGGCCGCGCCATGCCGATCACCTTTGCCGCGGCGCTCATCGCCGCCTGCTCGATGGGCGGCATTCCCTTCTTCGCCGGTTTCATGGCCAAGGAGGAGATTTACGCGGCGCTGACGACAGGCAACCTCGCGATGATTGCCGCGATCGCCGGCAACGCCATGATGTTCGCCATCGGCTTCGCCATCGCGCTCAAGGTTTTTCTCGGGCCGGCGGTTGAGACACCGAAGCACGCCCATGACGGCCCAGTCCTGCTGATGGCGGGCCCGGTCCTGCTTGCGATCATGGGCCTCGCCGTGGCGCTCGTACCCACGGAGCTTCACCAATTCATTTCCTCGCCCATGGCCTCCGCCGTGCTGGGCGCCTCGGCACATGTGGAGATCACCGCCATCCCGCATATCAGCCTGCCGTTCCTGCTCTCGCTCCTGACGATCGTGCTCGGCGCGGTCATCCTCCTGTTCCTCGATCGCGTCCGCGCCGCAGCCAGCCGCCTGCTCGACATCATCGGCTGGGGTCCGGACCGCGGCTTCGACCAGTTCGTTTCCGGCACTGTGCGCGGCGCCTGGCATCTCACGCGCTTCCTCCAGCCCGGGCGGCTGGAAATCTACCTCACCGTCGTCTTCATCGTCATTGCGCTCAGCCTGCTCTGGCCGCTTTTCGCATTCGGCGAATTGCCCGCATGGCCAAGCTGGCCGGCCCTGCAGATCCACGAAGCGGCCTTCATGCTGATCGCCGTGATCGGCCTCGTCGCGGTGCTCATCGCCCGCAGCCGGATCACGGCCATCGTCGCGCTCGGCATCCAGGGTTTTGCCGTCGCGGTGCTCTACCTGCTGTTCGGCGCGCCGGACCTGTCCTTCACCCAGTTCATGGTTGAGACGCTGTCGGTGGTCATTCTCGCGCTGATCATGACGCGGCTCAGGCTCGATGTCACCGACCGCCGGCCGCTCGGCCATGTCCTGTTTGATGGCGCAATTGCCATCGCCTGCGGGCTGGGCTTCGCGCTCTTCCTGCTGCGCGCCGTCGAAATCCCGTTCAACACCGAACTCACCGAGTTCTTCAGCCAATACTCGAAAATCGTCGCCCACGGCGCCAACGTCGTGAATGTTATCATCGTCGATTTCCGCGGCACGGATACACTCGGCGAAATCGCCGTCGTGACGATCACCGGTCTCGCCATCCTGGCTTTGATTCGGCTGCGGACCGCGCCCGTGACGCGCACGTTCAACGATCCTGATCTTGAGGAAAGGGAGCGCATATGAACTCCCTGATCCTGCGCACGCTTGCGCCCGTCATCACCCTGCTGATGATCGTCTTTTCGGTCTTCGTCACGCTGCGAGGCCACAATTCCCCCGGCGGCGGCTTCATCGGCGGCCTGCTCGCCGCTTCCGGCGTTGCGCTTTACGCGCTGGCCTTCGGCGTCGCAGCCGCACGCCGCATGCTGCGACTCCATCCGCTGACCATCGCGGCAATCGGGCTCATCGTCTCGGCGCTCTCCGGCATGGCCTCGGCGCTGTACGGCGTGCCCTACATGACCGGCCTGTGGTTCGACATCGGCATCGACCTCTCCACCGTCATGAGCTTCGATATTGGCGTCTATCTCGTCGTCGTCGGCGCCTTCTCGTCGATCCTGCTCACGCTCGAGGAGACGGAGGACGAATGATCGAGACCCCGCTCATCCTGCTCGACGGTCTGTTCTTCGCAGCGAGCATCTATCTCATGCTGTCGCGCCACATCATACGCATCCTCATCGGCGTGGCGCTGCTCGGCAATGCCGTCAACCTGCTGCTCTTCGTGGCCGGCCGGGTGACGCGGGAGATTCCGCCGGTCATCACATCGGACGTCCTCCCCGCGACAGCCGCCAATCCGCTGCCGCAGGCCCTGATCCTGACGGCGATCGTCATCTCCTTCTCCTTCTTCGCCTTTCTGATGGTGCTCGGCTACCGCGCCTGGCAGACGCTGAAGACCGACGATACGACGGGCATGCGCTTTGCCGAGCCCGCTGACGAACCTGCGCCGCCGGAGGGGTATTGATGGCTGCGCCTGCCGCTCTCGACCTCACGCGCGTCTTTGTCGCCGACCCGGCCCCCGAAGCCTGGCTGGTCATCCTCCCCGTCGTGCTCTGCATCACCATGGGCGCCGCACTCGCCGCCATCCGCAAGCGCATCCATCTCCACGCGCCGCTGGCGATTGCCACGCTGGCGCTTCTCGCGATCATCGATGCCGCATTGCTCTATCGCGTTTCGACGGATGGCCCCATGACCATGGTGATGGGCCGCTGGCTGCCGCCCTTCGGCATCGCATTCACTGTTGACGTGCTCGGTGCGCTTCTCGCACTCACTGCCGCTTTGGTCGCCTTGGCGGGTGCCATTTTTGCGCTCTCCGATATCGACACCAACCGCAGGCGCTACGGCTTCTATCCGTTCCTGCTGTTCCTGATGGCCGGTGTCTCCGGCGCCTTCCTCACCGGCGATATCTTCAATCTCTACGTCTGGTTCGAAGTCCTGCTGATCTCGAGCTTCGGCCTCATCGTGCTCGGCGGCGAGCGCGAGCAGATCGATGGCGCGATGAAATATGGTCTGCTCAACCTCGTCGCGACGACCCTGTTCCTGATCGCGGTCGGCTATCTCTATGCGATCTTTGGCACGCTCAACATGGCCGACATCGCCTCGAAAGTTGGCCATCAGTCGTCCACACTGCCGCTGATGACGCTGGCGGTGCTCTTTTTCGCCGCCTTCGGCATGAAGGCCGCGGCGTTTCCGGTGAACTTCTGGCTGCCGGCCTCCTACCACACGCCCCGCATCACCGTGTCCGCCCTGTTTGCCGGCCTGCTCACCAAGGTCGGCGTCTATGCCATGTTCCGCGTACTGGTCATGCTGATGCCCGGTGCGCTCGAAACACTGGCGCCGCTGGTCGGTATCGTCGCGATCCTCACCATGCTCGCTGGTTCGGTCGGCGCCATCGCCCAGAGCGACCTGCGCCGCACGCTCGGCTATTGGGTGATCGCGGGCATCGGCGTCATGCTGTCGGGCCTCGCCATCGGCGGCATCCAGGCGCTGGCTGCATCGGTCTTCTACATGATGCATTCCATGGTGGTGATGACCGCGCTCTATTTCCTCGTCGGCCTGATGGCCATGCGATCCGGCAGCTTCGATCTCAAAAGCGCGGGCGGGCTGTGGAAATCATCGCCGCTGCTCTCGGCGATCGGCCTCTGCCTCATCCTGTCGGTGGCCGGCCTGCCGCCATTCTCCGGCTTCTGGCCGAAGGCCATGCTGGTCGGCGCAGCGCTGGAGAAATCGCATTGGTGGCTTGCCGCCGCGATCCTCACATCGGGCTTCCTGATCACGTTCGCCGGAGGCCGCATCTTCCTGCTCGCCTTCTGGCGGGCCGCATCCGTGGAGATCAAGCCCGCACGCCTGCCGGTCATGTCGGTCGTCGCGCTCGCGGTGCTGACGACAGCCAGTGTCGCCGCCGGCCTCTGGCCCGAACCGCTGGCAGTGCTCGCCAAATCCGCCGCCCACGGCCTTTATGCCCCCGAGACCTATATCCGCAGTGTCTTCACGGAGCCCCGGCCATGATGCGCGCGTTCCGGATATTGAAACTTTTCCTTGTTTTCCTCAGGGAGTTCGCGCTCTCGGTCTTCCGTGTCGCTTGGCTGGTGCTCTCGCCGCGCATGCGGTTCACGCCCTGCGCCTTCCGCTTTGACCTGACGCTGACCGGCGATTTCCAGATCACGCTGCTCGCCAATCTCATCACGCTCACCCCGGGCACATTGACGGTCGACGTGACCGACGATCGCACCGCGCTCATCGTCCACGCCATCGATTGCCCTGATCCCGACGCCGCGCGCCGGGAGATCGCCGATGGCTTCGAACGGCTGATCCGGGAGGCCTTCGCATGATCCTCACCACCGCAGTCCACATCGCACTTGCGATCCTCATGCTGGCACTGATCCTGACGGCGATCCGGGTGATTATCGGCCCGACGCTTGCCGATCGCGTGCTGGCGCTCGACCAGCTCGTCGCCATCGCCATCGGCTTTATCGCGGTGATCGCGGTCAAGACCAGCTTCGAGCTTTATATCGATATCGCGCTGGCGCTCGGCCTTGTCGGCTTCCTGACGACTGCTGCTTTCGCGCGCTACATCCACGTCAAGGCCGGCAGGGAGGATGGGACATGATGGCTTCGTTGTTCGATATCGTCATCGCTATACTGCTGCTCGGGGGGGCGTTTCTGGCGCTCGTCGCCGCGCTAGGCCTCTTCCGCCTGCCCGATCTGTTCACCCGCATGCATGCATCCTCCAAGGCCGGCACTGCCGGCTCCGGACTTTTGTTGCTCGGCGTTGCCATGCAGTCCGGAGAAATCGAGGTGTGGATAAAGTGCCTCCTGACAATAGGCTTCTTCGTCCTGACCGCCCCGGTCGCGGCCCATCTGCTCGCCAAGGCGGCGGTACGGGCAGGCGCGAAATTGCCAAGCAACGACGGCGAGAACACGAACTGACGAACGTCAAGTTTCTTTTATTTGCTTATACTTACGTGTGATCGGCGGGTACGGTGAGTAACCTGGATTACATAGACCCACCAAGTGTATATCCGCTTTGCGGATAGAGTTGGCAATCGGCCTCGGACAAGAGAATATGCCCAAATTATGGTCAATTTGCTCGATATTCATTGTGTTCACTGGTCTGATGCCTGCTTAAGCAAAATTAACTCTTTGTTGATCGACGAAAATAACTGTTTACAATCCGTGAAAAAGTGCTACTCCCGAACAAGTAGAGCCTGAATGTTGATTCAGAATTGAGCTGTATACCCATTGATCCGGACGCTGGTTCCGGGAAATATGAAGTTTCCCGTCAAATCTGTTGGTGAATGTGGATTTGGTTCAAGTCGATCGGGATTTCAGGCATGCCGGGGAAGTTCGCTGCGAGGCTAGGGGTAGTTCGTAGCGAAGTCCAGTTTCCTGCTTGGCATGTCGCTCTACTATTGGTCGCTGTGGGCAGTGATGCCGGCAGCAGGGCAGTGGATCACTCAGGAGAATCAAAAAATGAACGAACTCGCTACCGTGGGCAACAAGGAGCTCCTTGTCGAACTGACGGCTGAAATCGTGGCTGCCTATGTCGGCAACCATGTCGTCCCGTCGGGCGATCTTGGCGCCCTTATATCGGACGTGCATTCCGCACTGTCCAGCACATCGGGCCAGGAAGCCGTGGCACCTGCCGTGGAAAAGCCGAAGCCGCCGGTGCCGGTCAAGAAATCGGTTCACAACGACTACCTGATTTGCCTCGAAGACGGCATGAAGTTCAAGTCGCTGAAGCGCCACCTCATGACCCATTACGGCATGACTCCCGAAGAATATCGCGAAAAGTGGGATCTCCCATCCGACTATCCGATGGTCGCCCCCGCCTATGCCGAAGCGCGTTCGCGCCTCGCCAAGGAAATGGGCCTCGGCCAGGGCCGCAAGAAGCGCGCCTGAGCCAACACCAATGAATTTCGACAGGAAGCGGCCCGTTGCGGCCGCTTTTTTATTCGCTTGATTGTAGGAAAATTATCCTTCAGAATTAGGAGCTTTCCAGAAATCAACGAATGATTGCCGAATTCCGCTTCACCTCTCACATTTTCTACGTCATATATGAAAATATTCCTATTTCAATTGGGGAGTATTTTAATGACGCATCCATTCATTTCACACACGTTTGAAGCCGATCCCTTTGCCGGTCTCAATCTCGATATTCCCGATGCCATCAAGGAGCGCCTCAGGCGGCGCATGGCGCCCGCGCCCTGGGGTCTCACCGTACCGCGCGACCTGCAATTCGTCTCGCGTACCGGCGATGCGCGGCTGATCCGCAAGGTGTCGCTGCCCAACCGCCGGCGGTCGGTGGGATTGCGGAACGTCTGCCACGCCGTGCGCCAGGTGGCGAGCGAGATGATCTCGCTCGGCAGCCCACGCACCGGGTTTGCCCGCGACGAGCGATTCGCCGGCAGTCATGTCCAGCAGATCGCCATGTATGTCTGCCATGTCGCGCTGAGATTGACCTTCACCGACATCGCCCAGGGTTTCGGGCGCGATCGCACCACGGTCGCCCATTCCTGCGCCCGCGTCGAGGACCGGCGCGACGAGCATGCTTTCGACGATCTCGTCGGAGCCGTCGAGCGCGTGGTCGACACGGTCTTCGCAGCCGGAGAGCGGGTTCATGGCTGAGCGCGGCAAGAGCAAGGAACAGGCCCGCGAGATCGCCCGTCTGCTGCGCTTTCTCGGCAATCACGGCTGCATCATGGAAGATCAGGCCGGCGAACACCTGCTGCTGCGGCCGGGCGGCGCCGGGCAGCCCGCGAGGCGCGAGACGATTGCGCGTGCGTCGCGGGTGGGACTGGTGCTCATCCGCGAGGGCCGGATCTTCGCGACGCGCGAGGCGCGCAACTGGCTGCGCCGCCACATGGCGGCCCGCGAGGAGGCCTTTCTCGACCAGCACAGGGTCATCGAGATCGCCGAGGCAACGATAGCGGGCGAACGCGCCCATATCAGGGTCAACGCCGCCGAATCGCCGCTCGCGCTGCTGTCACGGCTCAAGGACAAATCAGGCGATGCCTGGTTCCCGCCCGATGCCATGCTGGCTGGCGAGAGGCTGGCGCGCGATTTCCACTTCGCAGCCCTTCAACCCAAGCTGACCCAGAGCTATGAGCCGAGGCCGGGCGCCAGTGGCCGGCCGGGACCGGGCGCCTGTACTGAGCTAAAGGACAATGTCGTGGCCGCCCGCGCCCGCGTCGCCCGCGCCGTCGATGCCATGGGGCCGGACTTGTCGGGGGTCGTGCTCGATGTCTGCTGCTTCGAAAAAGGGCTCGAGGTGGTCGAACGCGAACGCCAATGGCCGGCCCGCTCCGCCAAGCTCATGCTCAAGACGGCATTGATGCAACTCCACCGCCACTACAATCCGCCATCGCCGCAGTCGGTGAGGCGTAGCCATGCCTGGGGCGCGGAGGGGTATCGGCCGGGGATAGCGTGATTTTCATGCCGCCTGCAGCCGGCTCACCGCTTCCGCCTGGATACGGTTGACCATCGAGCGCAAGCCGTTGGCGCGCTGGGCCGAGAGGTGCTCGATCATGCCGATGCCTCGAAACGTCTCGAGCGCATCGAGCCGGGCAATCTCGGAGGCGCGCTTGCCCGAATAGATCGCGAGCACGATCGCCACCAGCCCGCGCACGATATGGGCGTCGCTGTCGCCGCGGAGCGTCAGCGCCGGGTCCGGCCCGTCGCCGGGTTCGGTCACCAGCCATACCTGGCTGGCGCAGCCGCGCACCTTGTTTTCAGCGGTCTTGTCGGCATCGGGCAGGTCGGGCAGCGCCTTGCCGAGCTCGATCACGTAGCGGTAGCGGTCTTCCCACTCCTCGAGATATTCGAAGTCTGCGAGTATGTCTGCGATTGCGGCCATGGTTCTTCCTTTGACGCAGGATATAGAGATTTGTACCGCCAAAGAAAAGCTTATTGGACAAAAAGAGACGCCGTGAAGCAGGCTTCACGGCGCGTCAAGAGAGCTGACGATAGTTACAGGCAGGGTAAACTCGGGATCGTGCCGGTCAGGCCTTCGGGCGCGGCACGGGAATGGGGATGTTCTTGATCGGGTTCGTCGGATCCAGCTTGGCAGCGACAGTGCCGGTCAGCACCGTGTCAGCCTTTTTGGCTGCGGCCTCATCGGCAAATTGCGTGTCGAGATAGGTGTAGGCAACGCGGGCGCCTTCGCGCGCCCTGGTGCCGAGCGTCGTGAAGGTCTCCGCACCCTTGACGCAGACATCCGGCTTCTCGGCGCAGAGATCGGTCGCGTAGGAAATGACACCTGCCGCAGCGCCCAGCGCGTCGGTCAGTTCGACGCCCTTTTCCTGGGAGAGCCTGTTGGTTGCGTCGGTGTCGAATATCGGCAGCATCACCAGCACGAGTGAGAACCAGAATGCGCCCTTGATCAAAAACCACATTGTCGTCGCCTGTTCGTTGTCCGGTCTTGCCGCCGGTAGCGTGTCATGGGTGAACGGTTCTGTGCCGTCCTGATTGCCAGCGACACTAGCGCCACCCGGCCAATAACCCCTTCCGGGAATCAGGAGACTTTTCCGCGTATTCGTCGAAAATTGTAATTTCTCGCATTTGAACAGCATTCGACATGCATTTGATTCAAATTATGGCCTGTCGCGTTAAGCATATGGGCAATGGCTCCCGAGGACTCCACCGAGTTGGGCAAGTGCCGCCCGCCACAATTATTAACGGTGCTGAAAAAACCCCGAAATCCCAAGCAATTACACCCTGTTAACCACAAATCCCGAAGTTGGACCAACATGTCTCTTTTTTGGAATTTAAGCTGTGAATGCCCGGTTCCGGACATGCGCCCTTATCCATTCCTTAAGCCGCGGATGCGATTTTTCGACTGTCAAACCAAGACAAGGCTGACGTGTTGAAAGTATTGCGTACCATTGCCGGCAAGGCTTTTCCCATGATGGGGAATTCGGCCCCCGCGACCCACCAGGGCAACCGGGGCGTCGCGCCGAAGCATGCCGTCATCGCGGGCCTCGTCGCAGTGTCCGCTGCCAGCCTCGTGGCGCTCGCCGGCTGGAGTTGGTCCTCCATCCTGCCCTCCGGTTTTGCCGCCTTTGCCGCAAGCTGGCTTACCTGCCTTGCTCATGAAGAACTCCGCCCGCGCGCGATCGTAATGCCTCTACTGGCGAAGGCCGATCCCGCCGATCCGCTCGATAGCCTGCTGGGTCTCATCACCCGTCATGACGCGAGCGGCCAGCTGACCTCGGTCAACGGTGCCGACCGGGCTGCGTTCGGCTTCTCCCGGCATATGGCGCCGCAGTCCTATTTCGATGCGATCCACGTTTCGGGCCGCCTTCACTATCTCCACGCGATCGATGCGCTGCGCCAGGGCTCGAGCTCGGCGAGTGCCGAATTCATGCTTGCCGTCGGCGCCGATCTTCGTCCGGTCCGGGCGCATTTCAGCGGCACCTTCGCGCGTGACGGCAGCCTTGAAGCCTTCACCATCCAGACCGTTGATATCGCCGACGAGGTTGCGTTGCGCGAGGACGTGTCAACCTGGAAGGTCGAGGCGCGCTCGGCCAACGAGGCCAAGACGCGTTTCCTCGCGGCCGTCAGCCACGAGCTGCGTACGCCCCTCAATGCCGTGCTCGGTTTCTCCGACATCCTGCTCGGCGAATATTTCGGCAAGTTCGAGAACGAGCGCCAGAAGGAATATGTCGAGCTGATCAACCAGTCCGGCCACCACCTGCTGGCCGTGGTCAACACCATGCTCGACATGTCCAAGATCGAGGCCGGCCGTTATGAACTGATCAAGGAGCCGTTCGCCATCGGCGCCGTCATGCGCTCTGTCGATGAAATGCTTGGGCTCGAGGCCAAGCGCAAGGGCGTGGTTCTCACTACCCGCATCGCGCGCGGTCTTGATGAAGTCGTGGCCGACCGCCGCGCCGTCAAGCAGGTGCTGATCAACCTCGCCAACAACGCCATAAAGTTCACCGAGACCGGCGGCGTCGTCACCATCGATGCAGTGGCCGAACGCGGCAACCTGGTCATTTCGGTCAGCGACACCGGCATCGGCATCCCCCAGGAAAAGCTCGCACTGATCGGCAAGCCCTTCATGCAGGTGCAGAACGACTATACCCGTCAATACGAAGGCACGGGTCTCGGTCTCGCGCTCGTCAAGGGTCTCGTCGGCCTGCATGGCGGCGAACTCCGCATAGAGAGCGAAGAGCACAAGGGCACGGTCATGACGGTCACGCTGCCGCTCGATGGCGAAGCCGAGGCCGGCTGCGAAACATTCGAATTCCCACCACGATTGAACGAAACCTATTCAGGAGAGAACCGCGATGGCTTCACAGCCCAAGCGAAAATCGCCTGAGCGCGGCGCGCGCGGCAAGCAGCCCGCGCCCTCACGCGCCATGCGCATCGTGTTCGCATCAGGCACCGCGCTCGGCCGTCATCCGCGCGCCATCGGCGGCTTCATCGCCTTCGGCGTGATCTTCTCCTTCGTCGCCGCCAATGCGCTCTGGTATCAGCCGCGCCATCATCCGGCGCCACTGCTGGCGACCCGCATGTTCGAGGACGCCAAGGCCTCCCGCGCCATGCCCGAAGTGGCCGACGAAGAGCCGGGCGTCACGACCTTCAAGATCGAACGACAGTCCGATGAACAGCCGACGCAGACTGCCGAAAAGCCCGAGCCTTCGCCGCTGATCCGCGAGATCCAGGTGGCGCTGGCGGGCCGCGGGCTCTATGACGGCCCGGCTGATGGCTTGACCGGCCCGAAGACCGAAGCGGCGATCCTGTTCTTCGAGCAGACCGAAGGCATGGACGAGACCGGGGAGCCAAGCAACGGCCTGCTGGCCCGGTTGAAGCACGTCGCGAGTCCCGCCGATGACGCTGGAGTAAAAACCGCGAGCACCAAGGTCGAAAAGCCGGTGGACGAAGTCGCAGCTCTGATCTCCCAGTCCGACGATCCCGCCGTCAAGGTGATCCCCGAGAAGAAGCCGGCATCGCCCGCGCTCGTCATGCAGATCCAGAAGGGCCTGTCCGGCATGGCCTATGCCGATGTCAAGGTCGATGGCATACCGGGCGACGCGACCCGCACCGCCATCCGCGCCTTCGAGAAGAGCTACCGGCTGCCGGTCACCGGCGAGCCCTCCGAGCGCGTGCTCAAGAAGCTGAAGTCGATCGGCGCGATTTAAACCGCAATCCCCACACGACCGCATTGTCACCCCAAGCCGGATATTTTCCGGCTTGGGGCATGGCTGTCTGCCGGCTTGTCGTTGATTTTGCGGCCGCAGTCATATTTCCAACGGATGCTAGACAAAAGATTGTTATTTTTACGGGTAAATACAAGATACGTCGAATAATTTTTGATCTTGTCCCGTTCAATCCGCAGTTGGCGAATGCAAGGCGGTCCGCGATGGCTGCTATGCACATTCCTGCCACAGCGGGCCAAATCCGATTTTCATGACGCAAACTCGAAAGGACCAATCATGGCCGTCAATATTCTCAGTGCCGATTCCGTGACCCAATGGGTCGCCAATACCGCGAGCGACACTTATGTCCTGCAGCAGGACGTCTATCTCGCAGTGCTTGGCACGGCGATCAGCGGCACCGCCGCCGTCACCAACCGCAAGTTCCAGATCGATGGCCATGTGATCGGCGAGGGCGCCGGCTCCGGCATGTTCATCGGTTTTGACGCCATATCCGGCGGTTCCACGACCATCCACGTTTCCGCGACCGGCTCGATCCTTGGCGAGGGTTATGGAATCGTGTCGCACGGCGGCGGCCTCGAACTCGTCAACAAAGGCGACATCAGCGGCTCCACCGCCGGGCTGTCGATGACCGGCGATTTCAACCACGTGATCAATGCCGGCACCATCTCCTCGTGGAACGGCGCCGGCTTGATATCGAGCGGCCTCGATGCCGATATCGTCAACCAGGGTACGATCAGCGGCGTCACAAACGGCCTCGAACTCAACGGGCATGAGTTCCGCTTCGTCAATTCCGGACTGGTGACCTCTTCGACAAGCCTGCTGACCGAGGCGGCCGTCTACATGACCGGGCACTATGGCGAGTTTGTCAATGAGGGCACCGTCTCCTGCTTGAGCTCCTATTCCATGATCGGCGACGACACCGCCCAGACGGTGACGAACAACGGATTTATCTTCGGTGCCGTGGATCTCGGTGACGGCAGCGATCGCTTCAGCAACGAAGGCGGCACCGTGCATGGGAGCGTGGACCTCGGCGCCGGCTACGACACGTTCAAGAGTATCGGCGGCACTGTCACCGGCCCGGTCTATGGCGGCCAGGATAACGATTTCTACATAATCGATGACGCCTCGATCGAGTTGGTCGAATTCTCCGGCGACGGTATCGATGGCGTCAGATCGTCGGTCAGCTATTGGCTGCAAAGCAATTTCGAAGAGCTTTATCTCTCGGGCAAGGCCGATCTCGTCGGCGGCGGAAATTCTCTCGCCAATTATCTGGTCGGCAATGCAGGCGACAACAAACTGTTCGGCCTTGCAGGCGACGACGAGTTTCAAGCGGGCGAAGGCAATGACCGGTTTGATGGCGGCGGAGGTTCCGATCTGGTCAGTTACGATTCCGACATTAACTCGGGGGTGAAGGTCAATCTTGCGACCGGCAAGGGCGGCGGAGCCGCCGCAGGCCACGTCTATGTCAACATTGAGAATGTCACCGGTAGTGGGTTCAACGACCAGATCATCGGAAACGGATTTGCCAACCGTCTTGACGGTTATGTGGGCAACGACGTGTTGAGGGGCGGCGGCGGAAAGGACGTCTTCATCTTCGTGGATTCCTGGGGCAAGGATACGATCACGGATTTTCACGACAAGCAGGACAAGATCGAACTCGACTTCAACGTCAATGGCGTCGATATCAACGATTTTTCAGATCTCGGCGGGTTGATCAAGCAGAAGGGCGGCGATGTCATCATCGACTTCACGTCGATCTATCCCGGCGACATGCTGATCCTCAAGAACATGGACGTCTCCGATCTTTCCGCGGCGGACTTCATTTTCGACTGAGAGGAAGGGAGGCGCCCGGCTTTGGCGTTTTGACTTTCGCCGGCTGCCACCCTATTGCCTTGCCTCCATGCGCGTCACATCCGATTTCTTCGTCTCCGCTCTCATCCGCCGGGTGTACTCATCCGGCGGTTTTGCTGCCATCGAGCGCAAGGGCGCCACCGAGGCCGGCGCGGTCTTCCTGCGCCAGCGTTTTCGCGATGGCTATGAGACCCTCTATGGCCCGGCGCCGCAGAGCTTCTTCGAGGAGCGCGGCGAGGACAGGTTGTTCGAGGTGCGGGCCGAACGCGCCGAGCCCGACGCCGTCGCCGACATCATCGCGCGAGAAGCCCGCTTCGATCCGGATCTCTGGGTGGTCGAGCTTGAGGCCGAGGATGTCGCGGCATTGCTTGACCTTGCCGAACAGAGTTGATGGTCCCGCTCCCGCGCGCCTAACTTCATGACGCTTCCCCGCTATTTTCGGATGTGATAATATGACGCCGTGAAATTTCCGAATGGACGGGCTGCGCGCCCGTCCAGGCATAATGGCTTTGATTCACCGCATGATGGGGCCGGGGGAATTCGAATGGGAACGAGCCAGACGATCGACAGCGATTTCACCACGCCGATCCAGGTGATCGGTAGTGACGATATCCTGACAATCAACGCGGGCGTCCAGGGCGTTCTCGACGTTCTCGCCATCGACGCGGAGACGGTGGCCGATAACCGCATGTTCGACATACGGGGCCGGGTCACCGCCAACAATGGTGCGGACGTCCTTCATCTGGGGCTCGTGTCGGATCCCTCGGGCTCGTCCGGCGGGCAGATCAATTTGCGGGGAAGCGGGCGCCTCACATCCGACACCGGCACCGTGATCGCAGCCTATATCCAGGATGTCGAGATCATCATCAACGGCAATATCAAGGGCCAGAACGGCATTATCGGCGACCTCTTCGGCGGCTCGCTCGTCAGCAAGGGCAACATCGTCGCAGTCGAGCAAGCCTTCTTCTCAACCGGTGGCGCGTTCGACTTCACCAACAAGGGCTTGGTCAAATCCACGGACGACATCACCGTCACCCTGACCGGAAACGGCAACAATCTTTTCAATTATGGCGACATAAGGGGCCTCGGCGCCGGCCCGACGGTTTTCTTCGACTCCGCGATCGGCAATTTCAACACCTGCCGCAACAATGGCGGGATATTTTCCGCCGACATCGCCATCGAATGCAAGGCCGGCAACGACCAGGTTTTCAACGACGGCTTCGTCAAGGGCGACATTATGCTCGGCGACGGTTTCGATCAGTTTTCCTGCAAGAGGGGTACTGTCGATGGCTCCGTCTACGGCGGTGCGGATGACGACACCTACAATATATTCAGTCGAAAGATCAGCATCGTCGAACTGGATGGCGGTGGCATCGACACTGTTTTTGCCAGCCGGAATACCAAACTCCAGCAATTCACCGAGAACCTCTTCCTTCTCGGAGGGGCGGACCTTATCGGCAGCGGCAATGCCGAAGACAACGATATCTACGGCAACAAGGGCGACAATCTCCTGAAGGGTTTTGATGGAGCCGACCTCTTCAGCGCCGGCCGCGGCAACGACAAGTGCTTTGGTGGCACGGGGCCGGATACGTTCATGATCTACAGTGACTCCGGCAAGGATCGGGTCATGGATTTTTCTTGGCAGGAAGACGTCCTTGACGTCGATAGCTTCGGATACGACACTTTCTCGCAGGTGATGAATCACGTCGTCGCGATCAAGGGCGGTGTGATGTTCACCGATGGCGGCGCCAGAATCGAGCTGCCGGATGTGAAACTCAACCAGCTCGAAGAAGCCAACTTCCATTATCGAACCGGGATTATCCCGATTTCGGCACTGTTGTAGCGGGATCGCGCCGACCTGAACGCTTTCACCTGATACGCCAACCGCTGGAATTTCGGAAAGCACCGGGTTTCCCAAGCGCATGAAGGGCGCTCCGGTGCTTCAGTGGCACCCGTCCCGGAAATTGGACGGCAGCAACGGATTTCTTTGAGCGGTCCACGATTTTTCCGAGATTGTCCGCATATTTTATGGCTGTGAAACGTAATATCCGTAACTGAAGCGGAGATGTGCGCGATGGCCAAGATTGTCCTGAACAAGCAAAGCACCAAAACCTGGGTCCTCGACGACAAGGCTCACTACATCCTTGGCGAGAAAGGGGTATTGGATGTCGATGCGGACGGCGCGGAGGGCTACGGCCATGGTATTTTCACCGGCGGCGGCTCTGGCGGCCCGGCTGGCAGCATCATCGAGGTGCTCGGCCGGATAACGGTCTCGCTCGACAACCATGTCGGCATTTTCGCGCAGAACGACGATATCACGATACGGGTCGCTGAAACCGGCCGTGTGAGAGCCGACACCGGCATCAACATCAACGCGATGGGTTCCTACATCGAAAACCACGGCAGCATTCGCGGGGTCAGTGATGGCATCAAGCATTATCAGGGCACGGCCGATGTGGTGAATGCCGAGGACGGCGTTATCCGGGGCGTGGTCGGTGTGAGGCTCTCCGAGGAGGGGGGCACCATCGTCAACCGCGGCAAGATCATCGGTGAATCCATGTCCGTTTACAGCCACAGCGGCGAGGGGATCGAACTCAGGAATCTCGGATATCTCGGGGGTGACGTCGTCCTCGAGGAAGGAGACGACCTCTTCGTCAACAATGGTGGTACCGTTGATGGCGTCGTCAAAGGCGGGCTCGGCCACGATGTCTACCGGATTGTCTCGGGCGACATCGAGATTTATGAGGCCCTCGGTGAGGGCGTGGATACGCTACAGATCAAGCGTTCCTACAGCCTCACCGACAGCGTCGCGATCGAAATCCTGCAAGCGCTCGGCAAGGGTGACATAGATCTCACCGGCAACGGTCTTTCCAACCGGGTCATCGGCAATGCGGGCAACAACGTCCTTCACGGCCTTGGCGGCAAGGATATCATCTCGGGCTTCGGCGGCAACGATCACCTCTGGGGCGGTGACGCGGGCGACACGTTCAACTTCATGAAGGGCTGGGGAAAGGATGTGATCGCCGATTTCGAAACCGGCGTCGACCGCATCAACTTCGAGCAATATGAAGGCATCACCGGCGTCGATGACCTCCATATGCTCCAGGTTGGCGATAACGTTGTGATCGAGCTTCTCGGCAAGGACAAGATCATCCTGCTCGACCAGGACGGCGTCAATACCGACGATTTCCTGTTCCCGGTTGTGTGACATTCGACTTCCAACCGGTAAACTGCCCCAGACTTGGCACAGTTGCATCCAGTTATGTTGGTTGCGGGAAAGCAAAACTCATCTACTGTGCTGTCATGGGCACCCGGAGATCTCACCATGACATCGCAGACAATCACGGCCGACTTTACCTCGACTATATTCGTTCCTGACGACAACGATATCCTGCTCATCGCCAAGGGTGTAACCGGCAAGGTGGCGGGGACGGCGATCGATGCGGCGACAGCGTCGGAAAATCGCCAGATCACCATTCGCGGCAGCGTTGAGGCTCTGGCGGATATCAATAGTTTCGGTCTCGTACTCGGTGACTTCGATAATGGATTCTTGGCCAACGGCGCGGATGTGGGCATCGCCAAAACGGGCGTGCTTCTCGCCGAGGACATCGCTCTCCGTCTCAAAGTTGCGGACCTCAACCTTACCAATGATGGTCTGGTTCGCGCGGCGGTCGGCATGTCTGGCGGGACACCAGGAGCAAGCATCGTAAACAACGGCAGGATCATCGCCTCGAGCCAGGCGATTGACCTGCTGGGTAGTGATATTTCACTTGAGAATTATGGCCTTATCCGCTCGGACGACACCGTCGTCCTGCGGCTTAACGGTGGTGACAATGTGGTGCGCAATCACGGCGTCATCGAACAAAGAGGCACGGTCCAGGTCGTCGAGTTCACCAGTTTCGACGGCAGTTCGAATCTCTTCGTCAATCATGGAACAGTCAAGGGCGGCAGCACGGCGGTGGTCGGCCGCGATGGCAATGAGAGGGTCGTCAACTTCGGCCGCTTCGACGGCGGTGTCACCCTCGGCGACGGCGACGACGTCTTCGTCAACCGGGGCACGGTCGGCAGCACCGTCTCCGGCGGATTGGGCGACGACGAATATTTCCTCTACAATAACAAGGTCGAACTTGGCGCTGACTCGGGCGGCGCCGACAAGGTCTTCACCAATATCTCGATAAAGCTCGCCGACGGCATCGAAAGTCTTGAGCTGCTCGGCAGGCAGGACATCAGGGGCGCCGGCAACGCCGAGAAGAACACGCTTCTTGGCAATGCCGGTGACAACGTACTGAATGGCGGCGAAGGCAGCGATCAGATCACGGGTGGCCTGGGCAATGACAGGCTGATCGGCGGAGAGGATGTCGATCGCTTTGTCTTCGCTGATGGTTTCGGTCGCGACGTGATCGCCGATTACGACTTCTCCGACCGGATCAACCTCAACGATGTTTCATCGGCCATCGACTTCGATACCATCGAGGACTTCGCCAAACAGACCGATGCCGGCGTGGTGATCAATTTCGGACTCGGTGACAAACTGACGATCCTGGATATTGAGATCGCGGATCTGGAAAGCGTGGATTTCACCTTTTTCCGGCAGGGCGACGACTGAAACCCGCATGTTGCGGGGCGCTGTTACCTGGGTAACACTCTGAAACATATGAAACATTCGGCGCGAGATTCGGTGTTCTCCTGAAACAAAGCTGAGCGATAAGCGAGCCCACGAAACGAGAAATTTCAGGGGCTCAGATGAAAATCGTCAGCATTTCCAAGAATCGCACCACCATGTTCGAGGCCAAACAGGGCGACACGACCTACGTCCTCGAAAGGAACGTCTCCATCAACACCGCCGATCCGGCGGGTATCGTCGGCATGACGGATGTCAAGGGCCGGGATTTCCTGATCAAGGGCGATATCTCCGCTAGCCAGGGATTCGGCATCTTCATCGGTACACAGGACGAAACCGGCGCCGGGGTGCTCGAAGTCGCCAAATCCGCATCCATCTCGGGCAAGGTCGGCGTCAGGCTGGCCGCCGACGGGCAAGTCCTCAGGAATTCCGGCCTCATCGGCGGCGAAACTGCCGTCGAAACATCAGGCACGCGGATGCTGATCGAGAATTCAGGGATCATCAACGGCGGCAATATCGGCATCGACGTGAGTTTCGAGGGCGGCAAGATCGTCAATACCGGGCAGATCGCAGGGCAGGACCATGCCATCTATTCCTTGCTCGGCGCAGGCGAAGAACTGAAGATCGTCAACAAGGGCGATATCGGTGCCACCGAGAACACGACGATCATGCTCTCCAACCTGACGGGAAGCTCGACGACGCTCGTCAATCACGGCAATATCGACGGCAAGTTCTGGGCTCTGCAGGCCAATTTCAGCCTGGCGACCGAGATTATCCGCAACCGCGGCGAAATTTCCAGCCAGGTCTGGCTGGGTGGCGGCGACGACATTTTCGACGACCGCGGCGGCACCACCTACTACGTCGATGGCGGCGAGCAGGACGACCTTTACATCATCGACGACGCGCTGATCGTTCTCGGCGAGCAGACCAATGCCGGCACTGACACCGTGCGTTCCACGGTCACCTGGACGCTCGGCAACAACTTCGAGAACCTCATTTTCACCGGTGAGAACAGCCTCACCGGCAAGGGCAATGACAGCGCCAACCGCATGACCGGCAATGCCGGCCAGAACACGCTCTATGGCTATGGCGGCATCGACGTCATCAACGGCGGCCGGGGCAACGACCTGCTCTATGGCGGCACGCTTGCCGACACTTTCGTCTTCACCACAAGATCCGGCCATGACATCATCGCCGACTTCCAGAACGGCACCGACGTCATCGACCTGACCCGCTACAGGGAACTCGATGATTTCACGGATATCTCGAAAACCATGGTGCAGAACGGCGCCAATGTCGAAATCCACCTCGGCAAGAATGATGTCCTCACCGTCAACAATGTAACGATCGCCAACCTGACCGGCGAGGACTTCGCTTACTAAGGACGTATGCCGCACAGCATCTCGCGCTTGCCCGCAAAGCCCGGGCGGCGCTCGACCTCGAATCCCGCCGCGATCAGATTGCGGCGGACAAAGCCCGCCGCCGCATAGGTCGCGAAGGTACCGCCGGGACGCGTGTGGTCATGCACGGCATTGAGGATTTCCCCCGACCACATGGCAGGATTGCGCGACGGCGCGAACCCATCGAGATACCAGGCGTCGAATGTCTCGGTACTCTCGGACAGATTGGTGAAGGCATCGCCGCAGACCACCGTAAGCGTCACGTCGTCGGCCATTCGAAGCCGAACCACGCCACGCGGATCATCCGGCCACGCCGCCACCAGCGCCTGCCTCTCCGCTTCGATCTCCGGCCAGCGCGACAGCGCCTTGGTGATATCAGCCCGGTCCATCGGGTGGAGTTCGAACGAGATGAAATGCAGCGAGCCGGCCGGTTGCCTCTTCCACACCCGCCACGTTTCGCAGAAATTCAGCCCCGTGCCGAAGCCGAGTTCGCCGATCACGAAAGCCCCGCCCGCCTTCCACCGCTCCGGCAATCCATTGCCCGCGAGGAACACATGGCCGCACTCCGCGCGGCCATCTTCGCGGCAATAGAAATGGTCGCCGAACGCTGGCGAAAAGGGCATGTCGCCGTCGATCCATTCCAGCACCGGAGCATTTTTCTTATCCGTCTCGTCCATGGCCTTAGCGGATAGTTTGCTTGCCGGCCCCGGTCAATTGGCCTCCGCCACCCCTCGCGAAATAGGGCAGGGCAAACATGTAGAGCCCGGTCAGCAGCAGCAACATCAGCGGCACCAGCGCCATCATGCCCACCAGCACCGGCGGCTGCTGATGGCCCATGCCGAATATGGTGACGATATTGGCGATGAAACCCACCGTAAAGGCAATCGCCAGCCAGCGGTGTATCTGCCGAATCCATCTGTTCATGCTATTTCTCCTTTGAACATCAAATCGTTTGCACAATGTCGACAGGCTTCATTCCAGCCCATCCAGCACCTTCTCCAGGCTTCCAAGCATTTGCTGCCATCCAGCCTTGGCGCCACCGAGGGCCTGCTTCTGGTCTGGACGGAAACCCGCCTGCTCGACGCGCAGATGCGTGCCAGTGCTCGTCGGGGTGAGTGTAAAGTTCACCACGCTCCGCATGTCGTAGGCCGCGTCTTCGTGGACAAAGTTCCACGTGTAGGACAATTGCGTGTGCGGCTCGACCGTCAGCACCTCGCAGTCCAGCACGCCGCCCCATTCGCCGCGAAGATTGAAGCGGTGGCCGACGACAGGCAGAAAATCGTTCTTCATCAGCCATTCCTCCATCAGGTGTGGTTGGGTGAGCGCACGCCAGATCTTTTCCGGCGGATGCGGGATGTCGCGCTCGACGACGACGGTGCGCGTTTCGGTCGATTGTTCGTTCATTGTTTCATCCTTCGTCACTTGAGGTGTTGGTTGAACACGGCGTGCGGAGGCCGTCCGCCGCACTGGCAGGCTCGCTCGGCTTCCGTTCCCGCATATTCTTCGTTCTGATTTACATTTTTTCGCCAGGCAGTTGACTGGCTTGTCTCACCCAGTCCGTGAACTGCTCTTCGTCGAACGGATCGTCCTCGTGAATGTCGAGATAACGCACATCCTTCTGCTTGGAGGCGCCGGGCGGCAGGGGATCGAGCGATGCGCCCCGCATGAAGGCGACCTTGACGTATTTTGTGATGCAGTGGAAACCGAGGAAATAGTGATCCGGTTCGACGCCGTAGAAGGGCGTGTTCCACTTCACCGCCTTCTGCACATCAGGGATGGTGCGTGTGATGACATCGTCGATCCGGCGTCCGACATCGCTTTTCCAGCCCGGCATCGCCGCGATAAAGGCCTGCACCGGCGCGTCACCATAGCCCTTGGCGATCTGCGGATTACCGCCCGAGAGCAGCACGACCCCGTCCGGCCCCGGCTGCAGCGGCTTGCGGGACTTGGCGGCCGCCTTCTTTCCTGTCTTGGCTGATGTGTCCTTCATTGGTCCATCCTTTTCAGCAAATCCTCGAGGTCGTCGAACCGGCGCTGCCAGAACCCGGTCATCTGGCTCGTCCAGGCGGTCAACGGGGCAAGCGCACCAAGTTCGGCGCTATAATGCGTCTGCCGCCCCTCATGCCGGTCGCGTACCAGTCCCGCCTGCTTGAGCACCCCGAGATGCTTCGAAACCGCCGGCTGCGAGATCCCCGCCTGCGCCGTCAGCGCTCCGACTGTCTGCTCACCCTCACGGCACAACCGCTCGAAGATCGCCCGGCGCGTCGGATCGCCAAGGGTTCGGAAGAGGATGTCGTGGTCGTTCTGCATGTCGGATCAATAACTCGCTGGCTATGGATTAACTCATAACCGACGAGCTATGAGTTCGTCAAGAAGAGATTTGGAGAGACATTGCGATCTCCGCTACTTCCGCAACAAAACAATCGCCAAACCCCGGCGAATAGGGCATATCGCCGTCGATCCATCCCAGCGCGAGCGGCGCAGTTCCCGGTATCCCATCCATGGCATCAGCCGACAATTCCCTTTCCGGTTCCGGCCAGCTCTCCACCGACATGCTCGTCATCGGCGGCGGCATCATGGGCCTGTGGGGCGCGGTGAAAGCAGCCGATGCGGGCTTTTCAGTGATCCTGATCGATGCGGGCGAGGTGGGTCGCGGCGCCTCGGGTGGCCTGCTCGGCGCGCTGTTCCCATGGATGCCCGACCGCTGGGATCAGAAGAAACAGTACCAGTTCGATGCGCTGGTCTCGCTGCCCGACGAGATCGCACGGCTGGAGCACGACACCGGCCTCAACGCCAACTTCCGCCGCGCCGGCCGCATCGTCCCGCTCCCCAAACCGCATCTGCGCGAGATCGCGCTCCGCCACCAGCGCGACGCGGAAACCAACTGGCACCAGGGCGGATACCGCTTCCACTGGCATGTCCGCGATGGCGAACCGGAGCCTGCCTATATCGACCCCACGGCCTGCGCCGCCGGCTATATCCACGACACCCTCGCCGCCCGCGTCGAGCCGCGCGCGTTGATGGCCGTGTTGAAGACTTGGCTCCTGCGCCAGCCGAATGTGCGGATTTTTGAGCATGCCAGTCTGGAGCGGCTGGATGCGGGACGGGGCAGGGCTGAGATTGTGGCTCACCCCCCTCTGCCCTGCCGGGCATCTCCCCCTCAAGGGGGGAGATCGGATGTGGCACCGGCGGCGCAACACACGCCCCCAATCTCCCCCCTTGAGGCGGAGATGTCACGAAGTGACAGATGGGGGTATTCTTCTGAACCCTCAATCACCACCATCACCTTCTCCCACGCCCTCATAGCCGCCGGCGCCGCAAGCTTCCCCATCCTGCAATCCCTCATGCCCCCACTGCCGAAACCCCTCGGCCAAGGCGTCAAAGGCCAGGCGGCCCTGCTGAAAGCCGATCTCGATCCCACGCTTCCCGTCGTCTTCCTCGATGGCGTCTATGTTGTGCCGCATGAAGGCGGCTTCGCGGCCATCGGCTCCACCAGCGAAAACCAGTACGACGATCCGCTGTCCACCGACCGCCAGCTCGACACCCTCATCGAGAACGCCCGTGCCCTGATCCCAGCGCTCCGCGACGCCGAGGTTGTCGAACGCTGGGCCGGCATCCGCCCCAAGGCGATCGGCCGCGACCCGCTAGTCGGCCCGGTGCCCGGCCATGCAAACATCATCGCGCTCACCGGCGGGTTCAAGATTTCCTTCGGCATGGCCCATAGGCTGGCCGATTCCGCACTCGACCATCTGCTTGGCCGCAGCACGGCGCCGTTGCCGGAAAATTTCACCCTTTCGGGGCAGATTTCGCGGGAAATCCCCGGCTAGATATCTTCGCGCCGCATGACGCATGGCCTGCCGCCACAAAAACGTGCGATTGTGAATTGAAATTCCCTTCCGGCAATCTAAACATGTTTGCTGGCGTGAAGGCATCCCGGGAGGCGCATGACCGTAGAGCAGGACATGTTTGATTTCATCGACCGATGCCCGGACTATCGTTCGACGCGGCCGATGCTTGCCGATCTCACGCAGAATGTCCGCAAGCTGGGCTTCGAGCATTTCATCTTCAGTGGCATTCCGCTGCCCGGAGATGCGCTCGAGCCGCTGGTGGAACTCAATGGATGGCCGCAGGGCTGGTTCGAGCGCTATGTGGGCGGCAACTATGCCGACATCGATGGCGTCTGCCGCTACAGCCGCGAAACGGTGCGCCCCTTCTTCTGGAGCGAGGTGCCGGAACCCTATTTCACGACCGCCCAGGCAAGCCGGGTCGTCAATGAAGCGACGGATTTCGGGCTCCGCAGCGGCTATATCGTGCCCGCCTATTCGCGTCGGCACTGGCATGCCCTGATGTCCTTCGCATCGCCCGAGAGAACACTGGTGCTCAGCAAGCGCGAACGGATCGCCGTCAACCTCATGTCGATGGTGACGATCAGCAGCGTCGAGGCACTGAGGAGCGAGGAGGATCGCGACCGCCTGCTCAGTCCGCGCGAACGTGAGGTCCTGCTCTGGGCCGCCATGGGCAAGACCGCCGACGAGATCGGCGACATCCTCGTGATCTCCACCGCGACAGTGCGCAAACATCTGCAGAATGTGCGCGAAGCCTATGGCGTTTCGAGCACGCTGGCTGCCGTGGCGCTCGCCCTGCAGCGCCGCCACATCATGCTCTAAGTGTCGGCTGTTCCGCGACAAAATCTGCATTAGCCGGTCAAAATACGCAAATCTGATAACTGATCCCCGCGCCAAATCATGACAATCACCTGACAGGGCAAGCAACCTTGCGGCACATGCCGCCCGCCTGTGATCATCAAGTTGGGAAAAGCTCATGTCAGATATCTACGGTACCAGCGGCAACGACACGCGCCAGGGAAGCATCGGCAGCGACAACATCTTCGGTTATGAGCAGGGCGCGGACCCGAACCTCGAAACCGGCAATGATGTGCTGTCCGGCGGCGATGGCCGCGACAACATCTATGGCGGAGGCGGCAACGATACGCTCAACGGCGGCGATCTCAACGACACGCTTTTCGGCCAGAACGGCGACGATCATCTCTATGGCGACCGCGGCGACGACTATCTCGATGGCGGCGAAGGCAACGACACATTCTGGATCGGCGGCAACAGCACCGGCATCGATACGTTCCTGGGTGGATCGGGCACCGATACGGTGCGGCTTTTCAGCGACCTCACCCGCAGCGAAATCGTCCTGGACGTCGCGGCCGGCGTGGAAGTCTTGGATCTCGGCAATTTCGCCCTTCTCGGCAGCGCCGGCAGCGATCTCTACGATTTCAGCGGCGTGACCTCCATCATCAACCGATCCGGCGCGATCGAACTCGGCAACGGTAACGACATTTTCACCGGTCATGCAGGTGTGGATGTCGTCGATGGCGGCAATTCCAACGACACGCTCCAGGGCGGCGGCGGCAATGACCAGCTTTACGGCGGCACCGGCCGCGACCTGCTCGATGGCGGCGAAGGCGACGACATCTTCTGGATCGGCGATATCGACATGGATACCTTCGTCGGCGGCGCCGGCACGGATGCGGTGCGGCTGATGAACGACACCAGCCGGCAGTTCCTCACGATCGATATCACGGCCGGCGTCGAACAGTTCGATGCGAACGGCTTCAAGCTGTCCGGCTCGATAGGCGACGACATCTTCGACCTGAGCGGCATCCAGCAACTGACGATGTCCAAGGTAGGCATAAGGCTGCTCGATGGCGAGGACAGCTACATTGGTCATGCGGGCACGGATTCGGTCGATGGCGGCGCCAGCGACGATGTCATCGCTACCGGCGGCGGCAATGACAGGCTCGGCGGTGGAACGGGCGCCGACCAGCTCACCGGCGGCGAGGGGCGTGACAGCTTCGTCTTCTCTGCCCTGCCGCAAAATCGCCTGGACATCGATCTGATCATCGACTTCAGCGCGGCCGACGACCGGATCCTGTTCGACAACCGCGCCTTCAAGGCCATCGGCCGCGACGGCAAGCTCGCCAGTGACGCCTTCGCCGCCAATGCCAGCGGCAAGGCGCAGGACCGCGAGGACCGCATCATTTACGACACCGATACCGGCCGGCTCTTCTATGACGCAAACGGCAGCGGCAAGGGCAAATCCATGCTGATTGCCGACCTGGAAGCGGGACTGACCCTGAACGCGAACGACTTCCTGGTGATCTGAAGCGCACCCGCGCAGTCCCGGCATGCCTGACGCCTGGGATGGCGCGGACGCATTCTGCCCTCGACAAACCGCTCGCGCTTTTCTAGCCTTTGCCCGAACGGACAAAGGTGACAAGCATGCTCGATATCAAGACTCCCCGCGATCTCGTTGGCTACGGCCGCAATATCCCCGATCCGAAATGGCCCGGCGGCGCCAAGATCGCGGTGCAGTTCGTGCTGAACTACGAGGAGGGCGGTGAAAGCTGTGTTCTCGACGGCGACCCGGCGTCCGAGAACCTGTTGTCGGAGATCGTTGGCGGACCCGCCTGGCCCGGCCAGCGCAATCTCAACATGGAGAGCATCTACGAATACGGTTCCCGCGCGGGCTTCTGGCGGCTCCACCGCATGTTCACCACGCTCGACGTGCCGGTCACCGTCTATGGCGTCACGGTTGCCATGGCGCGCAATCCGGAGGCGGTGGCCGCCATGAACGAGGCCGGCTGGGAAATCGCCAGCCACGGCTACCGCTGGCATGAATACAAGGATTACGCTGAAGACCTCGAGCGCCAGCATATACTGGAAGCCGTGCGCCTGCACACCGAAGTGGCCGGCACCCGCCCGCTCGGCATGTATCAGGGCAAGCCCTCGATCAACACGCTCAGGCTGGTCATGGAGGAGGGCGGCTTCCTCTATTCCTCAGACAACTATTCTGACGACCTGCCGTTCTGGGTGCCCGGCGCCGATGGCAAGCCGTTCCTGATCATCCCCTATACGCTCGATACCAACGACATGCGCTTCGCCACGCCCCAGGGCTTCAATTCCGGCGACCAGTTCTACACCTATCTCAAGGATGCCTTCGACGCGCTCTACGAAGAGGGTAGGGAGGGGTCGCCCAAGATGATGTCGGTCGGCCTCCACTGCCGCCTCGTCGGCCGCCCCGCCCGCGCCGCCGCGCTGAGGCGCTTCATCGAATATGTGCTCAAGCACGATAATGTGTGGGTGCCCAGGCGCATCGACATCGCCCGGCACTGGCATGAGCATCACAGGCCGGGTTGAGTTCTGACAATCCGACTTCAGCTGAAAGCCGGCTCCGCCTCCTGTCTCCCGCGTAACACTCTTGATTCCTGAACCGAATAGTCCGGGAGTTTGATGCGTCGTTCCTGCATCGTAACAAAAACAACGGATGGGAACGACAAATGGCGAAGATCAAGCACACTGACTTTCTCGGCGACCTCGGCTCGCTTTACTGGGATTACACGCCCGACGACATGCACACACTGATGGACGAGAGCGGCGCCAACAAGGCTGTCTATCTCGACACCGATGGCGGCGAGAAAATCATCCTCAAGGGCGAAGGCTTCGCCTATCTCGATGGCAAGCTGCTGACGGGAAGCGTCGATACCATCATCTTCAAGGACGAAAACGGCAACACGACGTCTCGCGTGTCGGGCGCCGATTTCAAGGCCAAGCAGCTCGACAATCTCCTGTCCGAGGGCAGCAACCTGTCGCAGTTCCTCGAAAAGGTCTATGGCGGCAAGGACCGGTTCACCGGCAGCTCCAACGACGACTTCGTCTGGGCCGGCAAGGGCAACGACCGTTTGAACGGGCTGGCCGGCAACGACACTATCAACGGCGAACTGGGCGACGATAAGATGACGGGCGGCGCGGGCCGGGATTATTTCTTCTTCCTGCTCGATGACAAGGGCGGCAAGGATATCATCACCGATTTCGACGCCAAGGGCGGCGGCGACAACCAGGATTACATCGCCGCACAGTTCGACGATATGCTGTCGATAAAGCAGGTCGGCGATGACGTGGTGCTGAACTTCGGGGATGGCAATACGCTGACGCTGCTCGACACCGACAAATCCGACATCAAAGAGAACGATTTTCATATGCCGCTCTGACATTTGGCGTCAGCAGCCAGACGATCAGATCAACCGTCTGTTCGATTTCTGAGCAGCGAACGCAGCCGCATATCCACGCCGGCCGCCTGAAACAAAAGCGGCGGCCCCATGTCAGGGCCGCCGAATTCGTGCTGATTTTCTGGTCCAGGCAGCATTCCCTGCCGTGCCTGTTCAGTATTGAGGCGGCGCCTCCCGCATTCGCGCGGGCGGCGGAAGCCCCGGGAAACGGACCGGGCTCCTGCCTATGCCGCTAAGATTGCAGTAATTCCTCTTAACAAATGGTAACCATGCCGCCCCGAATTTTGGGGGTCGATATGCCACTGTGAGAGGGACGCGCATTAACCGTGATCGTATTTGACATATTCATCCCGATGCCGACAATGTTGCCGCCGCGCAATTTCAGCCGGCAGTCGATATCGCACGGGAAACGGGATCGTCCATGGTGAAGCTCACCTATACCTCGGAATATGCGCGGCTCAATCCGCTCTATACGTTCTTCAGCGGCGACACGGCGATCGTCGTGGAATGGAAGAGCCAGGCACTGCTGTTCGACAGCACCGGCGGTGAATATCTCGCCTTTCTCGGCGAGGGCATCGAATACGATGCCGGCGCCATGACCGGCGGCACGATCCACGAACTGGTTTTCAGGAACCCCGATGGCGAGAAGGAAGCGCGGATCACCGGCCTCGATGCCGATGCGGCCGCGCTTTCCACCGCTTGGAACGATGGCGGCATCCGCGCCGTCGTCGAGACCCTTCTGGCGGGCAAGGATACGATCAAGGGCGCCAACCAGGGCGAATGGATCGACGGCTATGATGGCAACGACCGCATCGATGGCCGCGGTGGCCATGACTGGATCCTGGGTAGCGAGGGACGCGACCGGCTCACGGGCGGCAAGGGCTCCGACTACTTCATCTTCTTCCCCGGCGATGGCAAGGACACAATCGTCGATTTCGATGCCGACGGCGGAGAGGGTCATCAGGACTTCATCAATGTCGCGACTGTCCCCGAAGTCGATATCGTCAAGGATGGCAGGGACACGCTGGTGATCTATGGCGAGGGCGACATCATCCGGCTTCTGGACGTACGGAAATCCCACGTGACGTTCGATGATGACTTCATAGCGATCAACTGAGTCTCGCTCGTGCGGGCGCGTCCTATGCGCCTCGACTTTACCCCATTGCCGCGCTAGACCGTGACGTAACAAGAACACGAACCAGACCGGGTGGAGCCATGGACAGGGCGGATTTCGTAGCGCGTTTCGGCGGCGTTTTCGAGCACTCCGCCTGGATCGCCGAACGGGCGTTCGACAGGGCTGCACCTCCCTCGCGACTGGACGTCGACTGGCTGCACGCGGTGCTTTCCCAGGAATTCCGTGCCGCCACGGACGATGAGCGCCTGGCCGTATTGCGCGCCCATCCCGATCTTGCGGGCAGGCTGGCCATCGCGGGCGTCCTCACCGAGGACAGCCTGCAGGAACAGGCGGGCGCCGGGCTCGACCGGCTGACAGAGGTCGAGTTCGCCCGCTTCACCGATCTCAACACCCGCTATCACGCGCGCTTCGGCTTTCCCTTCATCATCGCGGTCAAAGGGCTTACCAAGCAGGAAATCCTGCATGTCTTCGAAAACCGTATTCATCACACGCGGCCGGAGGAACTCGCCGCCGCGTGCCACGAGGTCGAGAAGATCGCGCGGCTGAGGGTCGAAGCGATGGATTTTTCCGGGATGTGATGGTCACCCATATCCGCGATGCCATGCGTCGCAATGGCGGCGCGATTGACCGCCGCTGTCGGGGGCAAAGGGCTCCGGGGAGGATTTTATCATGGACAGTCTGTCCGCTGGCAGAATGACGTGATGGAAAACACGATCGAGATATCTGACGATTTGAGCCGCCGCATCGACATGCTTGCGTCGCGCTCGACGCTGACACGCGAGCAGATCATCGAGGACGCACTTGCCCACGGGCGTTCGCTCGCTTGGCAGGAGAAGTGGGTTGCCGGCGTTCAGCAAGGCCTGGACGAAGCCGGCCGTGGCGAATTCGCGTCCGATGAAGAGATCGCCGCCGTACTCAACAAATACGGCGAGGCATAGCGAATTTGCGTATCGTCTGGACGCGACGATATCTCCGGGAGCTTGTCGAGATCGGCGACTATATCGCGAAGGAAAATCCGCGCGCTGCGGCCAATGTCGTCAACGAAATCCACTCAACGACGAAACGATTACTGTCCTCCAATCCGTTCATCCGACGCAAGGGCGAGATCAAGGGCACGCGGGAACTCGTGATTCCACGAAGACCCTATGTCGTTGCCTATCGCGTTGGTGATGACGGGATAGAAATCCTCTTCGTCCAGCACGGCGCTCGCGAATGGCCGGAAGAACTGGCCGAACCGTGACCGGTAAACGGAGGACGGCTAACTGGCGAGCACCTCCGGCTCCCTTTCACCCTTCCATTCGAATGTGATTGTCTCGCCCAGCCTGATATTCTGGATCAGATGCGGCCGGAACGCCGCGAGGCAGGTTCCGGCCCTTCGCCGAGCCGAGGGGTAGAGCACGCCGTTGCCACCGCCCTCGAATATCCGGCGCGCCAGCGCCTGACCGGCGGGGTAGGCCGTTGCGATATCCGGTGAGAGTGCCGGCTCGCCATCCATTCCGCGCAGATCATGGAACGGCCCGATGATCCCGGCGAGAAGCTCGCGATAGGCGGTGATGTTGTCATAGATGCCGACATGGTCGAGTTCACGAGTCAGGTGGAAGATCACTTCGGCCTGCGAGGTCTTTGCCGCATCCTTGCCGATCGCCGCATACCAGGCGCCGCGCCTGCCATCGTTGAAGCGGTTGCCATCGGGCTTCACATAGCAGAAGGCGGCGTTGACATAGGTGTAGCCGAAGCCGGCGGCGGGCGTGAGCAGTTCTGAGGGATCGACGTCCGGCGGCATCCGCACGGGCGCGAGGCGCGCCGAGGAGCGTCCCTCCAGCGCTTCCAGCACCTGCCGCTCCTCGTCCGTGTCGTAAAGCGGCGAGAGTGCAGGTTCGGTGATATAGGCGGTCGAAATCAGCCGGACGGTTGAGGGCTCGGCGATCTCGCTGACGGGGATTGATGCCGTCACAATCCACCCCGCATGGCATCGATATGATCGCGCACGCGCATCATTGCCGGTATGCCGCCGGAGATCATCAACCCGACCGGCGTCCGGCCCTCATAGAGCGGACCGCTGTTCTTCAGCGCCGGCCAGCCATATTCGAGTGGCCCATTGAAAAGCAGGCGCAAGCCCTTGAATATGCCGATGATCAGGCTCGCCCGCATGGCCTTGTCGCGATCCAGCGTACCGCGATACTGCCCCGCCTTCATCCGGTTCCAGGTGGCAATCGGCACGTCGAACAGCGCCGCCGCGTCGGCGTTCCTGAGTTTCCAGAGATCGGCCGTTCGCGTCACCGCCTTGACGACAGTGGCGACTTCGACTGCCGGGACCGGTTGGGGCTTGGTAGCGATTGCCATGAGTTCACCATAAGATTTGAATCTTCATATCATATGGTATACATTGTCAACGGCAGTCTGTCAAATATTGCACATGCCGTCCTTCAAACCAATACGCGACACTTCACACTTAGCACCCTGATGCGCTAATCATCTGCCATGCCCCATACCCTCGCTATCCATCCGCTCACCAAATCCGCCTTCGCGGCGTTCGGCGATCTCATCGAGGCCGATCCCGCCACCATGCGGCTGATCAATGGCGGCACGACCGAGCGGTTCCATGCGCTGGGTCACGCCCAGGCACTCGGCGAGGGGGCGGAGGTCATCATCAATCTGTTCCGCGGCCAGCCGCGCAGGTTGCCCTATACAGTCGATATGATGGAGCGCCATCCCTTCGGCAGCCAGAGCTTCCATCCGCTGCAGGAAAGGCCCTGGCTGGTGGTGGTGGCCGAGGACGAAGGCGGCAGGCCCGGCGTCCCGCGGGTATTTCTTGCGAGCGGTCGGCAGGGCGTCAACTACCGCGCGAATGTCTGGCATCATCCCTTGATGGCGCTCGAAGAAATCAGTGATTTTCTCGTTATCGACCGTAGCGGGCCGGGCAACAATCTGGAAGAATATTTCTATTCTGCACCATATGTCATTCTGGAGATTTCCCGATGAGCGGTCTCACAACCCATGTTCTCGATACCGGTCTCGGCCAGCCCGCCAAGGGCGTGATGATCGATATCTTCCGCATCAATGACGAAGTTCGCGAATATATCAGGACCGTGCACACCAATGCCGATGGCCGCATCGATGGCGGCCCGATCCTTCAGGGCGAGAATTTCCGCAAGGGCATCTACGAACTGGTCTTCCATGCCGGGCCGTATCTCCGCTTCCACGGCCACAAGCTCAGCGATCCGCCCTTCCTCGATGTCGTGCCGATCCGCTTCGGCGTCACCGATCCCGAGGCGCATTACCACGTGCCGCTGCTGATTTCAGCTTTCGGCTATGCGACTTATCGCGGCAGCTGATCAGCCCGCCAGCGGCGTATTCAATGGTCTGTTATTGATACCTCCGTGGCCGTCAACAAAGCCAAGTGGTCAGGGAACTGTAGCGGGCCGCGCGAAACACTTCCACTTCTGACTGCATGCTCTCTTGATTAAATCATACGTTTCATTGCAGATGATCTTGGGACAAAATCATTGCTGAAACACTTTTTAGAAAAGAGAGCGACGGATGGCCAAGACCACCACGATCAGGAAGATTTTGACCGATGAAGTCTTCATTGAGGACAACAATAACATCATCAATATCACCAGGACCGGCATGGTAATCACGGATACGCCCGATATGGGCGAACCCAATGCGACGGTCGGGGACAGCGATCTTGCCAAGAATAACATTTTCAACATCGATGGCAGCGTCATCGGTATGGAATTCGCAGCCTTTATCGGCGGGGAGGGATCCGAAATCCATGTTGGAGAGACCGGCTTTCTCCAGGGCGGCTGGGGCGCGGGCATGTCCGGGCTGGAGCAGGTCCTGGTCAATAACGGGTTGATTGTCGGCGGCGGCGGCATCGGTGTTTTCGTCCAGGCGAGCACCGATGGCAAGATCGTCAACAACGGCAAGATCCTGGGCAGTCAATATGCAATCGACGTTGCCCAGGGTGACGGACTGAGCATCACCAACGGCAGGAACGGCATAATTTCCGGGAATAACATAGCGATAACGATCGACCTCCAGACTGGTGACGCCAACAGGATCGTCAACCTGGGCTTGATCAATGTTACGGGAAGTTCCACCACGTCCATCGTTGATGCCGAAGGCAATATCAACATCCGCAACAAGGGCACCATTTCCGGCGGCGTCGATCTCGGCGAGGGCGACGATGTGTTCAACGGTCTCGGCGGCACGATGGTCCGAGGTTTTGTCATTGGCGGCCTCGGCAACGATACGATGTTCGTCGACAGCGCCGATCTCGGTCTGAGCGAGGAAATCGGCGAGGGAACCGATACGATCAAATCCGCGATATCCTACACACTCGACCTGAATGTCGAAAACCTGACCCTGCTCGGCAAGAAGAACATCGATGGCACCGGCAACAGCGAAAACAACATCCTGCACGGAAATGCCGGCGACAACACGCTGAATGGCGATATGGGCGACGATTCCATTTATGGTCACCGTGGAGACGACGAGCTGACGGGTTCTTCAGGCTCCGATACATTTTTCTTCGGAACCAAGGACGGCAACGACACCATCACCGACTTCGTATCCGGCGCGGTCGATCTCATCAATCTCTCTGCCTGGAAGGCATTCGACGATTTCGCCGACGTGCTGGCAAACGCCAAGGACAAGGGCACCGATGTCGTCATCACCTCAGGCAACGACAGCCTGACCATCGAAGATTATCACAAGGCCGATCTTCTCGACATCTTCTTCTCCTTCGTTTGAGTGCTTGTCTATCTTGGCGCGACGATGAAGCAGGGGGCCCGGCGTTTCGGCCGGGCCCGCGCTTGCGGCGGTCTTGGAGGCCTCGCGCCCGGTGGAGAGTGCCATGGCTGATACAGTCAAGATCGATGGCATTCAGGGCGACCTGTACAACCTCGCGACGACGAACTTCGCCGACGCGTAATCCCCGGCCTCGAACTCTGAAACAATCAAAACAGTCGAATGGACCATGTCGAAGGCTGCTATCTGCCTCAAGCAGCGCGAGTTCCGCGTGGAACACATCAAATTGCTCAAGGGAATAATCCATCCCCCGGCGCCGTCCCAACCTGTGAGACTGAAACAAAACGAACAAGCGGGACCAACAAGATGACAACGCACACGCAAAAGAACGATCTCACCGGCACCTGGAATATCGATACGAGCGACGACACTTGGATACTCGCCGGCAATGCGTCGATCACCACCAACGGCACCGAGGCGATCGACCTTGGTGCCGAATTCACCGGCAACACGATCAAGCTCCTTGGCGATATCAGTGTCGCCGGGCCCGTGATGCGGGCGATACGGATCGATGCCGAGGACACCAAACTTCTCATCGGCAAGAACTCGGTCATCGATGCGCCATTCGTCAATGTCGGCATCCATGTGACGGGTAGCGCAGCTGAAATCCACAATGCCGGCACGATCAATGCCAGCCTTTCGGGCATCGTCGGCGGGGAGTTCACCACGGTATACAATAGCGGCAGGATCTCGGCTGACCGCGCGGTCGCCGGCAACGAGAGCGGCCTTGAGGTCGTCAACTCCGGAAAGCTCCTTGGCGATACCTATGGCGTCAACGCGGTTGCTCAAGGCTCCGGCGTCAGAAACGAGACGGACGGCGTCATCAAGGGCGGCGACACCGCCGTCAACAGCACGGGCGAGGGTACGTTTGTCGTGATCAACCACGGCCTGATCAAGGGGCCGACCGCGATCGCCGACGCTGAAGGCGATGCCGCCATCAGCAACCGCAAGGGCGGCACGATCGATGGCGACGTGAAACTGGGAGCCGGCGAGGACACGTTCCAGATTCTTGGCGGCACGTTGAAAGGCACGGTCTTTGGCGGCGAGGATAATGACACGTATATCCTCTCCCACAAGTCGGGCGCCATCGCGGAGCTCTTCGACGAAGGCATGGATGAAGTCTTCGCCAAGTTTAGCTACACGCTCGGCGAAAACATCGAAAGCCTCACCCTTCTTGGCGGCAAGGACCTCAACGGCACCGGCAACGAGGGCAACAACTCGATTTATGGCAACAAGGGCGACAACGTCCTGCGGGGTATGAATGGCGAGGATTACCTCGGTTCCGGACGCGGCAACGACCTGATGATCGGCGGCGCCGACAGCGATATCTTCGAGTTCAACACGAAGAACGGCCACGACACGATCAAGGACTTCCAGGACGGATCGGATGTCATCTTCTCCAACTTCATCACGTCAGAGGCGGATGTTCAGAACATGCTGGACAACCATGCGACCGAAACCCAGGGCGGCGTGCTGATCGAATACGGCAAAAACTCGATGTTCATCAAGGGCATGGACCTCGATGACCTCGGCAATGACGACTTCATCCTCGGCTTCTGATCGCTTGAATTTCCAATCGAGGCCCTGCGGGAAACTTTCAGCAGGGTCTATCTCGATCTTCTCCGGCACCGGCATGGCGGCGATTGCCGGAGCGCCCCGGCAGGGCGGACCTCTGCTGCCGGGGGCAGATATCCAATCCAAATGTTTCACGCCCGCGTCACGCTGCGGCGCCAGGAAATTCATTTGCATACAAACGGGAATAAACCGGCCAACACCAGCGTCTTCCCCTTGAAATTTGAAGCAGACGTTAGGGACAGCCAGTGGCAACGCATTTCCAGAAGACCGACCGTGACACCTCGTGGGTGATGACGACGAGCAACGACACCTGGATTCTCACCAGGAATGCCGAGGTCGAGACCTCCGGCTTTTCCGGCATCGTTGAAGGCGCCGGCATCCAGAATTCCAACATTCGCATTCTCGGCGACGTGACGGCTTCCGGCGGCGGCATGTTCGCTGTCCGGTTCCAGGATGATGGCTCCAGGGTCTATGTCGGCAAGACCGGCCATCTCGACGGCCGCGATGCCTTCGGCGGCGTGATGATGGATGGCACTGGCACGGAACTGGTGAACCATGGCCTGATCCAGGGCGACTCCTCGGGTGTCTATGGCACAGGCGCAGGCAGGTTGGCGAATTATGGCGTGATCAAAGCGGAGAATGGCGTCTATTTCTCGGAAGGCGGCTTCGAGGTGATCAACGAGGGCCTGATCCGCGGCGGCAATTCCGACGCGGTCAGCGGCTATCTCGCGGGTTCCTCCATCGTCAACGAAAAGGGCGGGGTGCTCAGGTCTCTCCATGAGGTTGGGATCGAATTGATGGGCGCCGGCGGCGGCACGATCGAGAACCACGGCCTGATCAAGGCGCCGAGTGCCGCGATCATCGACGGCATCGGCAATATCGAGATCATCAATTCCGGCCGCATATCAGGCAATGTCTATATGGGCGACGGCAGCGATACGTTCGACGGACGGCGCGGCTCGATCACCGGCTCGGTCTACGGCGGCGATGACGGCGACACCTATTACATCGGCAAGTCGTCCGTGAAGGTCGTCGAGGTGCTCAGCGAGGGTTACGACTACGCGCTCTCGACCGTGAGTTACAAGCTGACCGCCAATGTCGAGTCGCTGCAACTCCTCGGCAAGAAGGACATCGATGCATCAGGTGAATTGGGCGGTAACCGCCTGATCGGCAACATCGGAGACAACGTGATCAAGGGGCGCGGTGGCAGCGATTACATCGCCGGCGGCGCGGGCAGGGACACGCTCGTCGGTGGTTCCGAGGGCGACACGTTCTTTTTCACTCTTAAGGGTGGACGTGATACGATCATCGACTTCGAGGATCATTTCGACAGGATCCGGATCGATGGCGTCATCAGCCAGTCCGGTTTCGACGATCTGGACATCACTGATGTCAAGGGCGGTGCGCTGATCGAATACCAGGGCGGCGAGATCCTGGTAAAGGGCATGGCCGCCGCCGATTTTGGCTGGATGGACGATTTCACCATCTGATTTCAATTGCCCGCCGAATATCCGGCGGCCGGTTTCGTCCAATCCGCATACCTCACATCAATATCTCCTTCTGACACCGGCGTTCAGTATCTGGTGATCAGATGCGCCCCGGCAAGGCGGACCACACACTGCCGGGGCGCGTTATTTTTCTGGTCTGTCCCATGCCGACCCGCCGCCCCGTCCGCATCGCGCATGCGTTTCCCAATCTCATTCATACGCTTGTTTCAGAGGTAACACGGCTTCCGACCGTCGGGAATAATCCCGTCTGCCGGTCCGTCGATTTCTTCGAACCATGAAACGAACGCTCCACAGGGCCGAAAGCCGCCATGGAGAGGTTTCGCCGCTATGAGCCCTGCCCCGAGGCCGCAACGACGGTCTCGGGCGAAAGCAGTTCTAAAAAATAAGTAATTGAATCAATTAAATTTTATCAATTTACCTGTTCCTCATGTAACTTCGCTCCCGAGTTTTTCCTGTAGCTTTTGTTTCAAGGAAGCCACCCGGCATCCTGAAACCGAAACTAAACCTACAAAGGAAAACCACCATGGGAACGATAAAGCAGAACCAGGATCTCGAAACGACCTGGATGATCGACACCTCGAACGACACCTACATCCTGGGCGCGAACGCCCTTATCGAGACGTCGGGAGAGTTCGCGATCGACGTCGCCGCCGGCTTCAACAACAACACGCTGATACTCAAGGGTGAAGCGACAGCCACCGACACGACCAGCGTCGTCCGTGTTGCCGGCAACAACACCCATGTCGACGTCCTGCTCGGCGGACATATCAACGGCCTCGGTGCCAATGTCGGCCTCAACGCCACCGGCGCGAACTTCTCGCTGAACAATGCGGGCGGCATCACCGGCTCGTCGTCGGCCGTTGCGGTCGGTGACTATGCGCAGGTCGTCAACAGCGGCCTGATGCTCAGCGGCCAGATCGGCCTGATGGCAGGCGATGGGCTTGATCTCACCAATAGCGGCCGCATTGCCGGCGATGTCTTCGGTGTCCTCGCCAACGCGGATGGAGCCGTGATCGAAAACCTCAAGGGTGGCAAGATCACCGCCGATACGACTGCCGTGCACCTCATCGGTGACGGGACCGCCGTGCTTCACAATTCCGGTCTGATCAAAGCCCAGACGGCGATCAACGACGGTGCTGCCGATACGACCGTCATCAACAAGGGCACGATCGACGGCAACGTCAATCTCGGCGCCGGCGAAGACGTCTTCAACACCCGCAAGGGCAATTTCGATGGCCAGGTGAATGGCGGTGACGGCAACGACATCTACATCATCGGCGACTCCCACACTGATATCGTCGAGCAGCCCGGTTTCGGCTACGACAAGGTCAAGTCCACTGTGTCCTTCACGCTGGGTGAAAACCTCGAGGACCTGATCCTGCAGGGCAACAAGAACGCCAGCGCCACCGGCAATGAAGGCGACAACGTGCTGACCGGCAACAAGGGCGACAACGTGCTCAAAGGCATGGCCGGCGAGGATTACCTGAAGGGCGGCAAGGGCGACGACAGGCTCTTCGGCGGCGCCGACCAGGACATGTTCGACTTCCGCAAGGGGAGCGGCCACGACGTGGTCGAGGACTTCGTCGATGGCGAGGACGTCATCTACACGCCCTTCGCCGGCAACGAAGCCGATCTCCTTGCCAATCATCTGACCCAGAAAAACGGCGGCGTGCTGCTTACCTACGGCGACGACTCGCTCTTCATCAAGGGCGTGACCTTGGCCGAGCTCGACGAGAGCGACTTCTTCACCATCTGACGCCGACCTGTGAAATCAGGTGCCGCGAACAGGGCGCCCCGGCGGGTTCACCGCCGGGGCTTTTGCGTTTCATCCGGCCGGTCACCGGATATGAATATTAGAATGTGCTGTCGCGTATCCTCAAGGCGTGGTGACTCGCCATGGCCCCGGATTCGCCGCTTGCGATCGAGTCGTAACGGGCTCACAGTCGCCGTTCATGCATTCGATCAGCCAACCTTTTAGGAGAACTGAAAATGCCTGTCCAAAACACCGACCGCAATACGCAGTGGCTTCTCAATCTTCCGAACGAAACCTGGACCCTGACCAAGAACGCCAAGATCACCACCTCTAATGAGGACGCGATCTTTGAGGGCGCTTTCAACAGCGAGATCATCATCAGGGGCGATATCAAGGTCGTCGGTATCGGCAGGGCGGGCATCAGGTTCGATGGCTCGACATCCTCCGTCGAAGTCGGCAAGGATTCCTTCATCAACTGCAAACATGCCTATTACGGCATCTCGGCTGACGGCGCCGGATCGGACGTCGTCAACCGCGGTATCATGAGGGGCGTCGAGGCGGGTTTCCACGGTGCCATATGGGCTGACTTGACGAATTTCGGCACCATAGGCGGCCATATCGCGGTCCATTTCGAAGGTGACGGCAGCCAGATTCACAATAACGGCCTGCTCGACGGTTCGAACTACGGCATTTCGGCCGGCGCCAATGGCACCTATATCTTCAACGATGCCGGCGCCCGAATATTGGGGCCGCTCAAGGCCATTCTGCTGAATGGAGCGGGCGACGCCCAAATCCTCAACCGGGGCACGATCGATGGCGGCGAGGTGGCCATCGAGCTTGATCTCGGCAACCTGCATTTCGTCAACAAGGGCAAGGTCTTGGGCGACGTGGTGCTCGCCGGCGGTAACAACTTCATCGACACAAGAAAGGGCGAGATCAAGGGCACGATCGAGGGCGGCGCCGGCGACGAGACGATCCTGGTCGCCAGCAAGGTCAAGTTCACTGACGGCAATGATTCCGATTACGACCGCGTGAGTTCGTCCGTGTCCTACAAGATCGGCCTGCATGTCGAGGCGCTCGACCTCAAGGGCAGGAAGAACATTGATGCCACCGGCAGCGTGCTCGACAATGACCTGACCGGCAACCGCGGCAACAATCACCTCAAGGGCCTGAACGGCGAAGACAATCTCTATGGCGCGAAGGGCAATGACGTCATGACCGGCGGACTGGCGAACGACATCTTCCATTTCCAACAGGGCGACGGTGTCGATCGCATCTCGGATTTTGAGGATGGTGGCGATCTCCTAGAAGCCCCGATGGTCCAGAGCCAGCTGCAGTTCGACAATCTCGATATCGTCCAGGTGAACGGCGATGTGGTGATCAAATTCGGTGGTGGCGACCGGTTGATCATCGAAGATACATTGAAGAGCAATATCACCTACGCCTATTTCGCCTGAATCCCGCTCTCGATTTCGAGCAAGACGCCCCGGTCCGTTCGGGGCGGCTTTGTTTCACGCCTGCGACGCGGCATCTGTCACCCTTGCATTGATTGATGGTGAAGATGGAGTGTACTCCGCCGGTTCGGGCTCCCACATCGCCGGCCAAACCGGCTCCTTGCTGATGTTGAAACAAAATTCACCCTGTCTCGACACTCCGATGAAACAAAAGCGTGAGATGTTACGTTCATGGGCAAGGAAATGATTAGCGAGGCCGAATAAACGGCGCCTGACAATCGTTTACCAGCCAAGTAACGGAGCCTCCGCACAATGCAAAAGGTGCTCCAAGCCAAGAGGATGAGACAATGACATTTGCGCTCGGCCTGTTCGCCACACTGATTTCGGCCATGTTCGTGGCCACGTTTGCATCCTCGATCATCGCTTCGAGCCGCGAGGCCCGCGAAGATCAGGAACGCCGTCTTTCGATTTTCTGAAGCCTCCCCCCAGGCTTTTGACCCCCAGTCCCGGAATGGCGTTCCCCTGCGCTGTTCCGGGATTTTTTTGTTGCTTGGCCGACCGCGTTTTCCCGCTAGATCGTTTCATTGTTAAATGGAAGCATTCTGCCGGAGCAGGTTTTCGTCAGGGCAGAGGCGATTGGCGAAGGGCATACCCCGATGTACGTCCGAGCCGATCGCCTCTGATCCTGGCGGAAAGATGCCCGGCCCCACCGGTCGCGCTTCGCGACGATCGGCGATTCTAATGTCTTGCAGATTTGCTTTAGCAAATCTGCGGGAGGGTTGGCCGATACGGGCCGCCTATTCGTTCGGTCGCCTTGGCCGTAGAACTGGGCTACGACGCGCGCCGACCGAACGAATATCCGACTCCGTCTCGGCCAACAGAATGATTCCATTTAACAATGAAGCGATCTAGACTGCCTTCATGCGATCGACTTCCACTACCGTCGAGGATTATCTCGCCGAGCTTGCGCCCACCAGGCGCGAAGCCCTCGAACGCGTCCGCGCCATCATTCTCGAAAACCTGCCCGAGGGATACGAGGAATCGATGAACTGGGGCATGATCGTCTACGAGGTGCCGCTCGCGATCCAGCCGAAGACCTATAACGGCCAGCCCTTGATGCTGGCGGCTTTGGCCAGCCAGAAAAACCATATGGCGGTCTATCTCTGCGGCCTCTATTGCGGTGTCCCCGGCGTCAAGGAGAGTTTCGAGCGGCGCTATCGCGAAAACGAGCTCAAGCTTGACATGGGTGCCGCCTGCGTCCGGTTCAAATCCCTCGACAAGCTCGATCTCGACGCGGTGGCGGAGGCGATACGTTCCGTACCGGTGACCGATTTCGTCAAGGCGTCGGCTCGGAAGCGCGGAACCTGACGCGTTCCACAATCGCCAATACGGGAAATTCGGTGTAGGGTTGAACCGGGACATTGGCGGCGACCGCAAGAGGAGCAAGATCCATGGTCGATACGATCCTTGTCGGTGTTCAGCAGTTCACCACATTCACGATCAACCAGAGCGGCAACATCTATATCTTCTTGCCCGACTCCTGGGTCTACACGGCCTCCGATCCAGCGGTGCACGTCACCGGGGCGGCGGGCGGCAACGTCCTGCGCATCAGGGGCACGATTGGTTCGGCCAGCGGCAGCGATCCTGCCCTCGATGTCGATGCCGAGGATACCCGGATCGTGATCGAGAAGAGCGGCAACATCACAGCACAGATAGGGATCGGGCTGGAGGATGTGTCCGCCGACATCATCAACAACGGTTTCATCAGCGGCGATTTGACCGGCATCCTGCTGGATGGATCGGTGGGCCGGCTGATCAACAATGGCCAGATCGCAGCGGCATCCGCCAGCAGCTATGCGGTCAGCCAGAGTACGGCCAGCGGTGACTTCCACCTCGAGAACCATGGCGTGATCTCGGGATATGGCGGGCTGGCGCTGGAAGCGGGCGAGTTGACGGTGACTCTCGGCAGGTCCAGCAGGATCTACGGTGTCATCGGGATGCTGGTAAGCTCCCAGTCGGGTGACACCGCTGAAGTGGTCAACCATGGCCTGATGTCGAACGCAGCGGGTTACGCCTACAACAGCGGCGCCGGCCGGGACACGTTCACCAATCGCGGGACCATATTTGGTGACATCAACTTCGGGGGCGGCGACGACCGGTTCATCGACAAGGGCAGGTTCGAAGGTTATATCAGCGGCGGTACCGGCGACGACCTCTTCGTGCTCAGGAAGGGGATATTGGTCGATGAGAACATCGGCGGTGGCACCGACAGCATCCGCATCGGCGTGACCTTCACATTGCCCGAAGAGGTGGAAAACCTGCGCTTGACGGGCAGCAGGAACGCCAACGCGACCGGCAACGCCGATGCCAATATCATGATCGGCAATGCGGGCGACAACCGGATCGCGGGCGGCACCGCTGCCGACACACTGTCCGGCGGCGGCGGTAGGGACACCTTCATCTACGCCAAGTTCGATGGCGGCGACACGATCACCGATTTCAAGCAGGGCCAGGACCGCATCCGCATCGAGGGCTTCACCCAGTTCAACAGTTTCGCCGACCTCGACTTCATCAAGTCGGGCAACAACGTCCGGATTTCCTTCGCCGACGAGAACGGTGCCGATTTCATCCTGGTGGAAAACCAGAAGATCGGCGACTTCGACAAAGCCGATTTCCTTTTCGGCTGAGACGGTTTCGCCACCGCGTACCGCGGAACGACGTTCCGCCGTTTTCGGCGTCAGATCACGAAAAAGTCCGCGGCAGTCAATCTAAGTGCCTTGGAGAGCGTGACGACCAGTTCGGCGGCGTCGCCGCCTTTGCCGTCCGCGTCGTAAAGCAGGCGGCCGGTATCGGTCTCGTAGATGATGCGGTCCTCGGCATCCTGCGCCTTGCCGCCTCTGTTGGCGATGAACGCATCGACTGCGAGCGCGCCGGCGGCGAGGCCGGCAAAGTCGATACTGTCCAGCCGGATCAGGTCGAATTTCGTGTTGAAATCCGTGATCCGGTCCGCGTTGGCGGCTATGGGAGCTGCGTCGAAAACGAAGGTATCGCGACCGCCGCCGCCAGAGAGAATGTCCTTTCCCGCGCCGCCGGCAAGGATCTCGTTGCCGGTCCCGCCGAGAACGGCATCGTCGCCGCTGCCGGCATCGACCAATGACTGGATGCCCTTTCGCCCGTCGAACTGGTCGTTCCCGCCGTCGAGATAGACGCTGCCCACGATCTCGCCCAGATTGACGATTTCCTCGACCGCGCTGCCGAACGCGCCCGTGATTGCATTACCGTCGAACGACGAAATCAGACCCCAGTTCCGGACGACGAACCTCTCCGATCCCTGGTGCGCGACCGCCCAGCTGGTCGCCTCGATCGTGCCGTGATTGTCGAGCCTGGATACGCTGCCGCCGGCGTCGTTGCCGATCACGGTGACGCCCTGGAAGGCGCTGTGGATTTCACCGCGATTGTCGATCCGCGAGCCGCTTCCCGTGAGTTGAATCGCGTTGAAATTCGGCACCATCCCTATCACCGATCCCTGCTCGCCGATGAACAGCTGCTGGCCCGCGTCGACATCCGGGTCGTCGCCCAGCAAGATCGCGCTGACGCCCACGACCGTACCCTCGACAAAGACCGAATGAAGGGAACCCGAACCCTGGATCGTGAAGGAGAGAAGGCTTGCGACGGTCACGTTCTCACCAACATAGGCGAATCCGAATCCCCCGAGATCGGCCTGGATGTTGTCGCCGATGCTATCCGCGTTGAAACTGTATGATGCCATGTCCCGTCCCCTCGGCCGCCGCCTGCACCAATGCCGCGATCCAGCCTGCCGCGGAAGATGACGCATCGGATACACGCCCGCAAGGTAAAACCCGTCATGCAGGTTGCAGCTTCGCCGTCACCTTGACCCTCGTCTCGAACCAGAAGTCAGCGATTGCGAAAAGGGGGATTTCTTCGCCACCAGTCAGGTGCGTGATCGCCTCTTCTTTTCTCGCCTGCAGATGGTAATGTCGCCGCGCAGTTGTTGCCGTCCAACCATTGGAGGAGTCGCATTGGCCACCCATTACTTTTCCAGCAGCAATTCCACGCAGATCCCCGCGCTGAGCGACAGTATCTATATTCTCGATCCCAGCTCATGGATACTCACCAACAGCGGCCCCGCAGTGTATCTTGGTACCCAGGCCCACGGAAACGAGCTTCGCATCCGGGGCACGCTTGGCTCATTCGGCACCGACCCCGTGCTCGACATCGATGCCGAGGGCACCAGGGTCACCGTCGACAAAGGCGGCTATCTCACCGGCACCAATGTCATAAGCCTCACCGCGGTATCCTCCGATATCGTCAACCGGGGCCATATCGACGCGAGCAATGTCGGCATCCACCTCCAGGAGTCCGCCGGCAGTCTCGTCAACTATGGCGAGATCTCCGCAGTCTTCAATGGCTTCGCCGTGCGCCAGAATGCGACGGCGGGCGCGTTCGAATTCGAAAATCATGGCGTCATCACCGGTTATGGCGCAATACGCCTCGAAGCGCCTGACATCACGATCACGCTCGGCAGGGCAAGCGAGATTCTCGCCGTCAACGCCGTCCAGGTCGTGTCCGGTGCTGGCGACATAGCCAGGATCACCAATGCAGGGCTGATTTCCGCGCGCGCCGGCGCCGCCTATTACGGTGGCGATGGAGAGGACAGCTTCGCCAATCGCGGGACCATCTACGGCGATATCTTCTTCGGCGCCGGCAACAACAGGTTCATCGACAAAGGAAAATTCGTCGGCCAGATCAACAGCGGCATCGGCGACGATCTTTTCGTCGTGAAATCGGCCGATATCGTTATCACCGACGGTGGGGGCATCGACACCGTGCGGACCGGCGTTTCCTACACGCTCGCCAGCGGACTCGAGAACCTCATTCTGACGGGCGGCAAGAACGCCAGCCTGACCGGCAGCGACGGCGCCAACACGCTCAGGGGCAATGGCGGCAATAACGACCTGGAGGGCGGGCTGGGCGACGATACCCTCACCGGCGGCGGCGGCCGGGATCTCTTCCGCTACGCCATGCTGGATGGCGGCGACACGATCACCGATTTCAAGCAGGGCCAGGATCGTATCCGCATCGAAGGCTTCACGCTCTACGACAGCTTTGGCGATCTTGACTTCGTCAAATCGGGCAATGACGTCCGCATCTCCTTCGCCGCCGAGAACGTCACCGATTTCATCCTGGTCGAGAAGCAAGTGATCGGCGACTTCGACAAGGGCGATTTCCTGTTCGGGTGAAGCGACCTACCGCTTCGCCCCCACGGCCCGTCTGCGTCCAAATACCGGCCGTTCCGCCGTCTGCGGCAGGGCAGGGGCGTCGTTGGCGTTGGCGGCCTGTTCGTCCTCTGGCGTCCGGCCTTCGGCATAGTCGTCGGCGCGCAGCCATGCGCGCATGCGGTCGTCACAACGTTCCGGATCGAGGCCGGACCACAGCGTGGCTGCGCGGCTCTCGGTGCCTGCCATCTCCTTGAGATGCGGGTAGAACTGGGTGAGCATGAAGCACCCGTCGGCCTCGTCGAGCCCCAGCGCCATCAGCGCGGTGCCCAACTGCTGGCCCGAGAGGTCGAGCATGATGCGTTCGGAGAGCCAGCGGCTGGAACCCAGCGCATCGGCCAGCGTGAAGGAAAAGCGGCGCGCTTCCTTCAACCGCGCGAAGCGGATCAGCAGGCTGGTGCGCGTATCGTCGATGCTTTCCGCCGTCTCGGCGTCGCGCGCCAGCGTGTCGCGATGGACCAGCGCCTTGAGCTGCTGGCGCAGTTGCTCCTCGCGCGTCACCGCGAAACCCTGTTCCTCGATCAGCGCGGTTTCCGCATCGCGTGGCGCGGCTTCGTCCTCGCCCCGGTGCTTTTCGAGCGCGGTATGCAGCGAGACCAGCGCATCCACCACATCAACGGAGAGGTTTTCGCGCGCGGCAACCGCCTTGGCATGGAGCGGACCCTGGGTGCGGGCGATCTGGATCAGCATTTCGTCGGATATCGCCGGGCTGGTGGTGATGAAGATCGCGGCGAGCGCGATCGGTTGTGTCGCAATGAACCAGGCGACCTGATCGGGCACGGTGGCGCAGCGCGAGATTGCAGCGATGGCGTTGCGCTTGGCTTCCACACGCGATGCCTTGAAGACCGGCTCGAAGAGTTCGGAAAACTGCCTCAGCTCGTGGCGGCCCGGCTGCGCCATGTTCTCGAAGCTCGACACAGTCGCCATCAGCACCACATCTTTCATCCGCATGAGCGGGGTTTCCAATTCTCTAAATCGGTCAGACACGCGAAAGTTACCTGCAATACGCATAAACAAGAGGTCGTTCTGAAAATTATATGCAAACTGTTTATGGAGTGTTAACTATGCCATGTTGTGATCACGAGTGCTAAGGGGGCGTTAATGTTTGGCGCCCAACGTGTTTCATGCGTAACAGACTGGCCGCCTGGGCTGAGGTAAAAGTTACCCCGACGGCTGAAGAAAGGAGAAAGACGCGACTGTCCCGATCCCGATTCAGGTTGAGGGAAAGCGTCTGCCGGCCATCGGCAGGATGAGATCGATCTCAAGTTCATCCGTCTCAAATCCTAATCAGGAGACGAGAGAATGGCAGAAGTGATACGATTACAGGAAAGGCTCGACAAACAGCCCAAGCGGCCGAGTGAGCCTTGCGAAGCCAGGATTTTGCTTTTCACCGGCGTCCGTTACGAGCGCTGGACCGATGAAGGCCACCGTCCCGAGACGCGGTCGACCGGCACAAAGCGGAAGAAGCATTGATTTGAATGGCAAATTGACCCTCCGGGCCGCCACCCGGGATTTTCACGCCAGGCGGCGTGTCTGACGACCCGGTCTGCGGGACGCTTCCCTTTATTTCCTCCGCGTGATTGCGGCTTTGCGCCTCGATGCGCTAGGACAGTTCCAGAGCCTCATTCTGGAATCATCATCATGCAAAAGTCCGAGATCGCTATCGCTGGCGACACATCAGGTGTCGAATTCCGCCTGCCCGTCGTCAAATTTCCGGGGGCCGACGCCTCCGCGCCGAAGACCTATATGCAGGCGGCACTCCATGCCGAGGAACTGCCCGGCGTCGCGGCCCTGCATTTCCTGATCCCCATGCTGGAAGCCGCCGAAAAGCGCGGCGATATCCTGGGCAGCATCACCATCGTGCCCAAGGCCAACCCGGTCGGCGCCAGCCAATATGTCAACGGCGCCAACGAAGGCCGTTTCGATCTTGGCAGCCGCACCAATTTCAACCGCGACTATCCGCTGCTGTCGGGCGATGAGCGCGACAGCCTGCTCGACGGCGTCGAAGAACTGCTCGCCGCCGAACAGCTCAAGCACCATCTGCTGCATATGGCGTCGGGCGCCGACCTGATGCTCGACCTTCATTGCGACGACGAAAGCCAGCTCTACGCCTATCTGCATGAGGTCTGGTGGCCTGAGGCGACCGATCTCGCAGAGAGCATCGGCCTCGAAGCCGTGCTGCTCTCCGACGGCAAGTCATCCGCCTTTGAAGACGCAGTCACGCATGCCTGGCAGCACGGCCCGCTCGGCAACCGCAAGGCCTGGCACGAAGGCCGCATCTCGCTGACCATGGAGTTTCGCGGCCTCGCCGATGTCGATCCCGTCCTCGGCCGCATGGACGCCGAGGGCCTCTACGCCTTCCTGCAGCGCCGCGGCGTGCTCAAAGGCGAGCCGATCCGCAAGGAAAGCTTCGAAGGCGTCGTCGCCGGCCTCGACTATGTCCAGATGGTCGATGCACCGGTCACCGGCATGGTGCTGTTCGAGCGCGAATACGGCGAGGTCGTGGAAAAGGGCGACCATCTCGCCACCATCGTCACCACGCCGGGCGACGCCGCGGGCGACGTGAAGGTTACCGCTCCCGCCGAGGGCACGATCGTCACCCGCATCACCAGGCGCTTCGTGCGCCGGACCGACAACCTGATGAAGATCGCCAGCCGGGAATTGTCGCAGGCCAAGCGGAAGAAGGGCGGCGGGCTGGAGGATTGAGGGGAACAAAGTCTCGTTCCTACCTTTGGGCAAACAAAAAGCCGGCTGTCGTTGCAGCCGGGTTCGCTTGTTGACAGACTTCGCACAACCCACGACGTGTTCCTCGGGCTTGCCCCGAGGATCGGCGAGCCTTTCATGGTCAAATTGAAACGTTCTGCCAGAGCAGGTTTTCGTCGGGGCTCAAGCGATCGGCAAGCGTCGTACATGGGCGAGCGGCCAAGGCGATCGCCTCTGATCCTGGCGGAAAGATGTCCGGGGCCGTATGTGAGGCGGCCCCCCGCGGCCCACGGACAGTGCCTCGATCGGTAGTAGCTGTGTCTGGAAATTGGTGGGCCGAAGGCTGCGCCCCTGCACGGTTTGCGCCTGGCCTGAATGTATCTTATCGTGAGCGGAGTGTCGGGCTGTTCTGGGGGAGATCGAATGTCGGCATTGCCTTTCTCCAGGATTTCCGCGCGGCTGAACGCGCTTCTCGCTGCTATCGGATTGCTGGCGGTTGCTGCACTGACGACGCCGGACATTTCCGCACAAACTGGCTACTTGCTGCAGATCCTGCTCGCCGGCATCTGGACCGTCTATGGACTGCAACTTATCGGGACGCTGATCGTGCAGCGGACAAGCGGGGACAGCATAAACCTGCCTGCGCTGACCATCGATGTGCTCGCTGTTCTGATCCCGCTTGCTGCGTTCCTTTTGATAGGCACGCGTGATCGATATCTCTATTGTGCAATCTGGCTGCTGAAGCCCCTGCGCCATTCCACCTACTTCCGGCTGCTGGGCAGGGTCCTGGCCAACGAGGCGCGCAATCTGATCGGTGTCACCTCGATTTTCGGCATCGTCCTGTTCGGCACTGCGCTTGCCGCATATCTCATCGAGCGTGACGCTCAGCCGGACGACTTCGGTAGCATTCCCCAGGCGATGTGGTGGGCGGTGGCGACGCTGACCACAACCGGCTATGGCGATGCGACTCCTCAGAGTTTCGCCGGTCGCGTCCTTGCCGGATTGGTGATGATGAGTGGCATCGGCATCTTTGCGCTCTGGGCCGGCATCCTCGCCACCGGTTTCTACCAAGAAGTCCGCCGTCAGGACTTCGTGCGCAATTGGCAACTGGTTGCGGCCGTGCCGCTGTTCCAGAAGCTTGGGCCGGCTGCGCTCATCGAGGTCGTCCGCGCGCTCAGGCCACGCATTGTGCCGGCTGGCACCGTTATCTGCCGCAAGGGTGAGACGGGAGAACAGATGTTCTTCATCGTCGAGGGCCGTGTCACGGTCACGACCCCGAGCCCGGTGGAGCTCGGACCTGGCGGCTTCTTCGGCGAGATGGCGCTCGTCAGCGGCCAGCCCCGTTCGGCGACGGTCAGTGCCGCAACCGAGGTCTCGTTACTGTCGCTACACGCAATCGACTTCCAGATTCTGTCGAGCAGCAATACCGAAATCGCGGATATCATCCACAGGACCGCGCGTGAGCGGCGCGACTTGTTGCCGAAAGCTTGAGAGCCTCATCTCTCCACTGAACCGCATGGCGAAAGCGACGATGTCCACTCAGCTTCCCGATAAGAAGGGCGGCTCGCGCCGTCCTACTTATATGTCTTCAAACCGTTTCAAGTGCTGTAAGTAATTGAAATAACGTATTTATCTTCCGCTACCAGATGCTCGGGACAAGCCCGAGGATGCCGTGGAAGCGTTTGTCGGCGGCCGCAGCCGGTTCTTGCGACCGGCCGCCTAGCATGTCTCGCAATCCGCCGGAAAAGATCACACGACGTCGAAATACTCGTCCGCGTGCTGCTTGACGTGGTCGATATCGACGCCTTTGAGCACGATCTTGGTGCCTTTGCCGAGATTGATCTCGACGTCGCCGTTCTTCAGCTCCTTGGCGTGCTTGGCCACGTCGTCGGCATCCTTGATGCCCTTGAAGCCGCCCTTGGATATGTGGATCATATCGACGCCGAACTCGAAATCCGTGATCGTGTCCTTGCCGGAACCCTTGGTGAACACGAACGTGTCCGCCCCTTCGCCGCCGGTCAGCTGGTCCTTGCCCTGGCCGCCGTTGAGGAAATCGTCACCGTCAAGGCCGAAAAGCTGGTCCTTGCCCTGTTTGCCGAACAGGAAATCCTGAAGATCGGTCACACCGTCCGCGGCGTTGAGAATGTCGCTCTTGTTGGTTCCGGTAATCGTTGCCATGCTGCTATCTCTCTCTCATTGCGAATCAGTTTCGTAAGATTTGCGGGTTTTATTTCAAAAAGATCGGCAATATGCAATCAACCTAAAGTGCTTATTGCGCTTCTTACGGCCGCATCGCTTGGCACCCTTAACGGCGCCTTAAGTTTCCGTTGCCGCCGTCCCGCCTCCGGACAACGTCTGAACCATTAGAATCCTCTGATAATCCAGCCTGGCACAGCCTTTGCGTCTTAGTTTGCGGGGGCTGGAGCGCAAGCGGCCGCCATTGCCAGGGGAAGCAACACTGATCACCGGTAAGTGATTGCAATGTTATCGGATTTTCAGTGGAACCTTTTCCCGCTCATTGCGTTTGATGCGCCGGAGAATGAGCATGACAGACGACAAATTTTTCAGCATACCGGTAACCCTGAGTTCGGGCGGCGCCCGAAAAATCACCATCAGAAGCGCTGGCGAGGCAGCCTGGTTCCTGGCCGAGAAATGGCCGAGGCTCGATGGTTCCGCCTTCATGAAGGCGTTGCGCGCCTGCGCCGCCGTGCTTGATGGCCGCCGCCCCGTCATCCATGCCCGCCGCGCGCTGCTGCTCGCCGCCCGCGAGGCCGAACTGGCGGTCGACGGGCGCTGAGCCCGGGCTATGAATGGTCGCATGATGCGAGCGGTCCGACCCGCTTCGCCAACGCGGATGGTTTGCGATTCCACGCCTCCGGTTGAAAATCGCCGAAATCGCCTCGGCCCGAACGTCGCGACAGTCTTTCCGCAAAACGCGCAATAATATTCCGCATCTGCCGCATTTTTGCGCAATGCGCTGCTGAACGTTGGCGCGTTCGATTTGTTATTCTCCCGCCACCCCAAGACGTGAGAATGGAGAATGACAATGAATTGGCTGAAAATCATCGCGGGCGCCGCACTTCTGCAAGTGGTACTGCTCGCACCCGCCCAGGCCGGCGAGAACCTCGACGCGATCAAATCCGCTGGCGTGCTGAAGATCGGCACCGAGGGCACCTACGCCCCGTTCACCTTCCATGACCCGGATGGCAAGCTGGTCGGCTTCGATGTCGAGATCGGCGAGGCCGTCGCCGAGAAGCTCGGCGTCAAGGCGGAGTTCCTCGAAGGCAAGTGGGACGGCCTGATCGCCGGCCTCGATGCCACCCGCTATGACGTGGTCGTCAACCAGGTCGGCATCACCGATCAGCGCAAGCAGAAATACGATTTCTCCGAACCCTATATCGCCTCCAAGGCCGTGCTGATCGTGCGCGCCGACGATGACGGCATCAAGGGTTTCGCCGATCTCAAGGGCAAGAAGTCGGCGCAATCACTGACCTCGAGTTTCGGCAAGCTGGCGGAAGCCTCCGGCGCCGAACTGGTCGGCACCGACGGGTTCGACCAGGCGATCCAGTTGGTGCTCACCGGCCGCGCCGATGCGACCATCAACGACAGCCTGTCCTTCCTCGATTTCAAGAAGCACAAGCCCGACGCCCCGGTGAAGATCGCCGCCGAACAGGCGGACGCGGATTATTCCGGCATCATCTTCCGCAAGGGCGATGCGGACCTGAAGGCCGCGATCGACAAGGCGCTGGTGGATATCAAGGCGGATGGGACGTATCAGAAGATCGCGGATAAGTACTTTGGGCAGGATGTTTCGAAGTAAGTAGAGATAGTAAGAAAGACCCCGCCCCAAACCCCTCCCCACAAGGGGGAGGGGCTTAACCAAGCCGCACCTCTTTTGCTCAAATCTCCAGAGCAACATATGACGAGGGTTAGAAGGGGCAAGGCATCGCCACGGGTTAGCCCCTCCCCCTTGTGGGGAGGGGTTGGGGCGGGGACTTTCTTCCTACACGCCATCAACAGAAGGACACCACCGTGCCACCCTGGCTCCAACTGATGCTGGATTCGCTGCCGTCACTCCTCTGGGCCGGCCTGATCTTCACCATCCCGCTGACACTGCTGTCCTTCGTGCTCGGCCTGTCGCTCGGCCTGGTCACGGCCGTCACGCGCCTCTTTGCGCCGAAGCCACTTGTGTGGCTCGCCCGCTTCTACGTCTGGATTTTTCGCGGCACGCCGCTGCTCGTCCAGCTCTTCGTGATATTCTACGGCCTGCCGACGAGTACCGGCATCGTGCTCGATGCGTTTTCGGCGGCGCTGATCGGCTTCACGCTCAATGTCGGCGCCTATACGTCGGAGATCATTCGCGCCGCGATCTCGTCGGTGCCGCGCGGCCAGTGGGAGGCGGCCTATTCGATCGGCATGAGCTGGAGCCAGGCCATGCGCCGCACCATCCTGCCGCAGGCGACCCGCGTCTCGGTGCCGCCGCTGTCCAACACCTTCATCTCGCTGGTCAAGGACACCTCGCTCGCCGCCGCCATCACCGTGCCGGAACTGTTCCAGACCGCCCAGCGCATCGTCGCCACAACCTACGAGCCGTTGATCCTCTATATCGAGGCCGCGCTGATCTATCTTGCGTTGAGCTCGGTGCTCTCGGCCCTGCAGGAGCGGCTGGAGAAGCGCTTCGAACGCTATGGCGGCTATCTGGAGGCGCGGACATGATCGAGCTCAGCCATATCGAAAAGAAGTTCGGCGATAACCATGTGCTCAAGGATATCAGCCTGACGCTTGCCGAGGGCAGTGTCACCGCACTGGTCGGCCCCTCCGGCGGCGGCAAGAGTACGCTGCTGCGCTCGATCAATCTCTTGGAAATCCCGACATCCGGCACCATCCGCCTCGGCGAGGCGAAGCTCGAGTTCACCCCCGGCCGCAAGCCGGGCTGGACCGAGGTGCAAAAGCTCCGCCGCCAGACCGGCATGGTGTTCCAGAATTTCCAGCTCTTCCCGCATCGGACGGCGATCGGCAATGTCATGGAAGGCCTGCTGACAGTGCTGAAATGGCCGGCAGACAAGGCGAAGGCCCGCGCTCTCGAATTGCTCGAAAAGGTCGGCATGGCGCACAAGGCCGACGCCTGGCCCTCGACGCTCTCGGGCGGCCAGCAGCAGCGCGTCGCCATTGCCCGCGCGCTCGCGCCATCGCCCCGCGTGCTGCTCTGCGACGAGCCCACCTCGGCGCTCGATCCGGAACTGGCGGAAGAAGTCGTCGAAGTGCTCTCGCGCCTAGCCCGCGAAGGCACGACCATGGTCATGGCCACCCACGACCTGCGGCTGGCCTCCCGCGTCGCCGACCACGTCGTCTTCCTCGATGCCGGCGTTGTGGTGGAAAGCGGCGCGCCGAGGGACATTTTCCAGACGCCGGAGCGCGAACGGACGAAGCGGTTTATCGCCTCGCTGAATACGGCGGTGAGTTATGATATTTGAGGACGGCGATGCAAGACGTTTGCAGGATTACTCAGATGTCGGCGTATATGGCGCGATTTGCGCCGTCTTCGATGTAGAGCAAACCGTTGCCAGGCAGATCGATGATAAGGTCGTTGCCTCTTTCCTTCACCAGTTTGTGGAGCTGGTTAGTTGATCTGAAGTTGAAATCAGTGAGATCCAAAGTATTGCCGTAGCCGTAGCCATCTCTACCGAGTTGGATCCGGTCGCGCCCATCGCCGCGAAAAATCACAAACTCGTTGAAGCCATCGCCGCCCGCCAGCACATCGTCGCCTTTGCTTCCGACAAGTGTGTCGTCGCCGCGGTCGCCAAAGAGCTTGTCATTGCCATCTCCGCCGAAGAGGAAATCGTCTCCGCCTTTAGTATGAACGTTGTCATTGCCGCCGAGACCGTAATATGTTTCCGACCCGCTGATGCCTCGATAACTATCGGCGCCTTGGGTCCCCATGACGACATCGCCAGCACGTGTGACGCCGTTGACGGTTACAACGAGTTCACCGGTCGCCGTATGAAAGCCGTCGGTCATGGTATATTCGATGACGAGCGTTGCCTGCTGGCCATTGACTAGGTCGTCATGTGCGTCCGTCACCAGCAATTGGCCGCTTTCGGTAATCGTTACGCTGCCTTCCCCTTGTACGACGCTTGCGGATTCGACGCTGAGCACGTCGCCCCAATCGGCGACAACATCGTTTTGCAAGACATCAATCTGAACCTGTTCGCCTTCGGCCACGGTCCCGCCGTCATCGACGGCAACGGGCGGATCGTTGCTATCCGTCGGGCGGTAGATCCGCTGCTTTACATGGGTATACTGACCGTCATTCCACTCCCAGTTCACTACAAACGCACCGCCATCCAGTGCCTCGATCCTCGTATCGACGCCGACCAGGTCGTGAACGACGTAAGGGCGGCCCACCGATGTTCCATCGGCGTCGTAGACCTGCACCACTGTGTCGTAGTAATGGAAAACCTCGTCTGAGAGATGCGACCACGCAATAGCCCAGCCGCCGTTGCTCAGGCCGGCAATAGTCAGCGGAGTGCCGCCGTCAGGCACGTCACCGATGACGGCACCGTCGCCGACTTTTGTTCCATTTGCGTCATAGCGCTGGGTATAGCGGAGACCTCCCTGCTGGTAGAGCGTGATCCAGCCTCCGTCCTTCATCGCCGCTATCATCGGTGTGTAGAAATAGGTCGCGGGATATGTCGATATGGCGCCTGACGCAATGCCGTCGCTGGTGAAGTGCTGCTGATACCAGGTGTCAAGCGTCTTCCATGTGGCGACCCAACCTCCGTCTTCGAGCACGGTCACGTCGCTGTCATAGATCCCGGAATAGGGTAAGGTTGATAGAGTGACGCTGGAACCCACAGGCTGTCCATCGGCATCGTACCGCTGTTGGACGAGGTCCCATTGCGCACCGGCTTGTTGCAGGTCTACGCCGACCCAGCCCCCGTCCGGCAGGCCCGCAATGCGTTCGGAGCCTCCGTCCATCGCATCGTTCAACTCGACCCGCTGGCCGGACGCGTCGAAACGCCAGGCAGTTTCCACTGAAGTGTTTGTAGTCGCGTCCCAGTCCCAGCCAGTGATCAGCCAGCCGCCATCAGACAGCGTCGTGACCGCAGGTGAGGACAAGAGTCCGAGATTCTGCTCGCCGCCCACCTCGGATCCGCTCGCATCGTAGCGCTGCATCCGAACGCCCGTTGTACCCCCCTCATCCACCACCCATGTCACAATCCATCCGCCATCTGCGAGTTCGTCGATGGATGTCTTGGAGAAATGATGGGAGCCGGATGTGGAGAGAGTGGTGATTTCATCGGCAATGAACTTTGTCATCGTATGCCCTTGAATAGTGATAAAAAGCTATCTGATTGATGTCAAAAGGAAATTCCGAGAGAGAGGCCCTCGGGACAGCTCAGATGATGGCATCCACCCCGTGATAGGCGCCGTCTTCAATATAGAGCCAGTCCTTGCCTGGCAGATTGATGACGAAGTCACCGCCCTTCTGCTTCACGAGTTTGTCGAGTTGGTTATACGACTTGAAGCCGTAGTCGGAGAGGTCGATGATGTCGGTCTTGCCATAATCCAGCTGAACTCTGTCGCGTCCGCCGCCTCGGAAAAACACGTAAACGTCTTTGCCGTCTCCGCCCTCGAGCAAGTCGTTGCCCTTGCCGCCGACGAGAATATCGTCGTCATCTCCGCCCATGAGCCAGTCTTTGCCACCTTCGCCCCAAAGGAAATCGTCGCCGCCCATGGCTTGAATTAAGTCATTGCCGCCGTGTGCGAAATAGCTTTCATCGAAGGATTCCGTGCCGCGAAGCGCGTCCGTTTCCCCACTGCCCATGATCTGGTCACCATCCGAGTGTTCGCCTGTGATTTGGATAGTGACCTGCCCGGTCTCCGTCTCGAAGCCGTCAGTCATCGTATATTCGATGACAAGCGTCCCGGTGTCGCCCTTAGTGAGGTAATAGCTCTTGTCGTACACGACTAGCTGACCAAAATCGATCGCTACGGTGGCACTACCATGAACGACAGTGGCAGATTCGATTGTCAACCTGTCGCCGTCACCGTCCGTGTCATTGGCGAGGACATCGACGAACAGGGCATCATCTTCGTGCATGGCGCCTTGATCATCCGTCGAGACCGGCACGGCATTTTCACCCATCGAGAAGATCTGCTGTCGCACTTCGCCTCCCGAGTCGGATACAAAAGTGACGACAAATCGACCGTCATCGAGTGTTTCTATTGAGTGGCGCTCATAGACGGAAACGGCATCAATGACCAGTTCGGCGCCCACGGCACCGCCGTCGGCCGCGAAGGGTTGCACACGAAGTTCCAGATCGTCGCCATAATAGGCGAAGTAGCTCATCACCCATCCGCCGTCGGCAAGCGCATCGACTTGTGGCGGGCTCGATGCACCGTAGAGTGAGGCTTGTTCGCCTAGGGCACTTCCGTCCTTGTCGTAGCGCTGCTGGAATATCCGGCTGCCATTCCACCATGCGACCACCCAGCCGCCATCCTCAAGTTCGGTGATCGATGGCGGCTCATAGGTCTTCTTGTCCGGATCACTGACCCGGACTTCGCCTCCCACCGCATTGCCGTCCTTGTCATAGCGCTGTAGCAGGACGTTCTGGTATCCGCCCCCCGTGCTATGATTCTCGCCGCCGCCCCAGGCAACGATCCAGCCACCGTCGCTGAGCGCAGTTACGCTTGCAAGCTCATGTTCGAACGCTTCGCTCGTGTTGACACGCTGATTGGACCCCAAGGCCACGCCGGAGGCGCTGTATCGCTGCTGGTAGACATCGGGTTCGTAGTTGTGGTCGCCCTCGGGATAGCCCGCCCATGTCACGATCCAACCTCCATCCGCGAGGCCAGCGATCGACGGTAGTGCGTCGTACGTAATAGAGCCACTGTTAACCGGCAATTGGGAGACCAAAGGAGTGCCATTGGCGTCATAGAGGCTGATTCTGGCTTCAATACCCTGCGCCCCGCTCACGTCATCGTTCCGCCCCCCAGTCCAGCCAATAACCCACCCACCATTCGCCAGCCCAACCGTGACGTAGCCGTAATTGGCAATGGTGATAACATCGCCGACCTTGTTGCCACTCTGGTCGAACCGCTGCTGTCGAGTGACGGGCGTAGGGTAATATTCAAACCACGTTGAAACCCATCCTCCCTCGGGAAGTTCGAATATGCTGGGTGTGGAATAGTTAGGAAGATCGGGATGTCCGACGACGACGGTTTCCCCACCTAAGAATCTCTGCATGTAATCACTCGTTTAGCAATACGTGAGGTGCCTCGAAAAAGTTCTATCAAGGTTAGCAAGTTTCAATCTGGAATAGAAGTGGAGCGGGTGAAGATTGTCACCCCTCATACACCTCGCAACTCGCCTCCATCAAAAACTCCTTCGCCGGCTCCTCGAAGCTGGGCGCGGGGCTGAGCGCGCGCAGCACCACATAGCCCTCGGGCCGCGGCATCTCGATCAGCACGCTTTCACTGATCACATCCGGATTGGTCTTGCGGATCGCGGCGAGTTGTTGCGGCGAGGCGATGATGGCGTCGAGTTCGCCGCCGGCGGCGGAGCGGTCGTTCATCGAAAACACTTCGTTGGACGAGGAATCGTAGACCGCGAACGACCAGAACGGCACCGAACCCGCTGCCATCAGGTGCATCGGCCGTTCGCCGACGTCGAAGACGCAGGCTGCGGTCCTGAGATAGGGGTCGCCGTTGGAGAAGCCCATCTCGTCGGCCTTGTCGCCGAAGATGATGAAGCGATTGGGTGCGTCGTAGGTCGCGAGCCTGGTGTAGGAATCGAGCCCGGTGAAGGAGGGCAGCGCCAGGATGATGACGAGATGCAGCACGGCGGCGCCCACAAGGCCGGTCAGTATGGCGAAAAGACCGGCGCGGATCATGAGCAGCTCACGCGCGTGAGCTTCGGCATCTTGATCTCCAGCACGCCGGAGGAGCCGGCGGTCGGCGTATCGAGCAGCGTCAGCACCAGCCGAAAGGCGGTATCGCGGCGGATCGCCAGCCAGTTGCCGGGCTGTGCCTCGGCCGAGATCAGAACGCGGAAACTGCCGTCCGGCCGGCGCAGCACGTTCCAGGCGTTGAAAGCGGCGGGCAGGTTCTCGGCGGGCGTCAGCGGCTCCATGTCGCGGTTGGCCGCGTAAAGCGTCCAGAAGCGGGCAGGGGGCGTCAGTCCGTCCATCGCATAGGTGCAGCGTGGCGACAGCCGCGCGCCGTCCTCATCGACATCGGCCTGGAATTGCAGCCCTTCGGCCGTAGCGAGCAGCAGCTTGCCGGCGCGCGCCCGGTGCGAGCGCGCATAGGGGTCGGCGGCGGATGTCTGTGCCTCGGGAAAAGCCGCCCATGGCCCGAGCCGGATCGCCCCGAAACCGGAGGACGCATCCAGCATGCCCACGGCCGAGCCGATGCCGAGACCGAAAGCCGTCAGAAGCGCAAGCGCGACAAGGAAAGGCAGGCGTAGCATCAGGTGGGTTCAGGCTTTCGAGCTGGTTGTCTGGTGAGAGCGTTAGCATTGATTCCGCTTTCGGGAAATGGGAATGCCGAGGGATCATTCGGGGCGGGTTCATCGGCTGCGCAGTATTGTTTCACGCAGACGACACCCGCTCCAGCGGGGGCTTCCAAGTTTGACCGCAATTTTGTAGCAAAGCGTCAAGTATGTGCGGCCTTGAAGAGTGCCGCGTGTTTTGCGGCCATAGGTATCTTGGGGTCTCTGATGGTATTTCCAGTATACGACGAGTTCGATCCAGTTGGGGACCCTACCGGTTATGACAACTTCCGCTACGGCGAAGTCCTGACGAAGATCTGGGGCGAGAACTTCAAGCCCTACATGGACAAGTCGGGCAATGCGCGTATCGGACCCAATTTCGAGCTCCAGGCCTATCTCTTCGAGGCGATGCTGACCATTACCGGGTCAAGTGAATCGACACTCCTGGGGCGTCTTTTTAATGTCGTGGACAGCCATAACGGCACTGCCGCCGGCTTGCGCAACAAGCTCGACGATGTCCTTGAGCAATGGGCGCTGGAAACCAATGATCCGAGTTTCCCGACGACGTTTGAGTTTGGAAATTCGGACCATGTGAAGCAGTTCGTTGAAATGGCGATGGCCTCCACCGAGGACCTGCTCGCGTCCTGGGGCGACGTCGGCTTGCCTGAATCCGAAGAACGAGCGGTGCTCGCCTCTATGCTGCAGCAGGGCGCGGATATCGGCGACGTCATGGACGACCTGCTTTTCAACGGCGACCGCGCGGGCGCGTGGTTCGGCATCCGGTACATGGATCGCGAGGCGGAAACGGTGAATAACGCGACGGCCGCCCGCCGCTATTTTCAGTCGGATGTTTTCGAACTCTACAACGACCCGGATTTCGTCGATATCGATGAGGCGGAAGATGTCGGCGCGGCCTATGCCCGGAACCGGAAATACATCCTGAAATACGAGAACGATTTCGACCCGTCGAAGATCGGGCTGGGCAACGGCGGCTCAGATACGATCGTCGATCACCTCCAGCCGGCGATGAGAAGCGTTGCCGACTTCTACGGCATCGATATAGGTCGCATGGAGGAGCTGCTTTTCGTCAACCTGCGTGCCGGTGGTGAATTTTTTGGAGATCAGAAGGGCGACAAGCTCAACAGCCGGAAGAACGACGATGACCTGATCGTCGGCACCGACGGATCCAACACGATCGACGGCGGGGCCGGCAATGATGTGATCCTGGGCGATACCGATCTTTTTACCGGTTCCCAGGCCGACCGGTTGTTGGGCGGCGATGGCAATGACCGGCTCTATGGAGGGCTCGGCGTCGATGTCCTGATCGGAGGAGACGGCAACGACCGGCTCTGGGGCGGCGGCAGTTCTGGTGACCAGTTGGTCGGTGGCAAAGGCAACGACACCTATTTCCTCACCGACGACGCGTCCAACGAGGTCGGCGGTTCCGAAAACCCGTCCAGTCCCTCGCTGATCGGCGGCAACAACAATGATGCCATTAGCGAAGCCGGTCATGCCGGCACCGATACCGTCATCGTGTATGCGTCACGTCCGGTCTTCAACATCAAGAATGTCGAGAAGTTCGAGTTGGCGGGCGATGCTTCAGGCAACGTTTCGGTGATACTCAACCAGTTCGACGTCTTCACGCTTTCGGATGGCGACGACAACCTGACGCTCACCATCAACAAGCTGCAGAAGACGCCGATCGTGATCAAGACCGGCGACGGCGCCGACACGATCCAAATAGAGTTGAGCGGCGTCGATCCCTCGCAGGTGCTCGACGGCAAGGGCCTGACGGCGCGTTTCCGGTTCACCGATCTCTCGGCCGACGACACGATCGATCTGACCTCAATCGGCATCGAGCGTATCGTGACGGGCCGCGAGAAGATCTTCGAAGACAAGGGCTTCTACCTCATGGAACCGGGCGCCAAGCTCGACTTCATGGAAAACGGCCACATCGACAAGACCTACAACAATTCGACCGACAGCTGGTTCGTGGTCAAATGCGGCAGCAGCACGCCCTATGGCCCGGAATTCATGGGCGATATCGACCGGTCGCATTTCCTGCTGGAACTCTGAGCACCACGCGCGCCGGCACTGTCACCTGCCGCGCACGCTGTCTGCAGGTGCGCATCATAAGTGGAACTCTTTGGCCGCCTGCGCGTCTTGGGTGATATCGTCCTTTTGCAGGAGTGTGTCATGAAAATGAAGTCTTTGTGCGTAGCCTTGGGATTAAGCGCGATATTGAGTTTCTCGCCCGTGATTCCCGCTGCGGCGTTTCCTCCAATGCCCTCGCAAACCGCGGAAAACGGATCGCAGATCGAATTTGTCCGCTCAAAGGGCAAAATTTATCGCCATCGCGGCGGCCGAAATCACAGTGCTCGACATCACGGCAACCGTCATAATGGTAAATACCACAATCGGAATTACCACAAGCGCCATGGCCATTATTACCGCAAAGGTCACCACTATTACGGCGGCTATCGGGGCTACGGCTACTATCGCCCGGGCTATCGTCGTTGGGGCGGGTACTGGTATCCGGCGGCAGCTTTCGTCGTGACCAACGGGCCAGTCGTGCGTAGAGGCAGCGCCCACGTCCGCTGGTGCCGCGACCACTATGCCAGCTATCGCCGGTCGGATAACACCTGGCAGCCCTACAATGGCGGCCGCCGCATTTGTTATTCGCCGTATTAGACCCTCTTGCATTGAATTTGACCCGGTTCTGTTGGCTGAGGCGGAGTCGGATATTCGTTCGGCCGGCGCGCGTCGTAGCCCAGCTCTACGGCCAAGCCGGCCGAACGAATAGGCGGCCCGCTTCAGCCAACCCGGTGGGCCGGGCATCTTTCCGCCTGGATCAGAGGCGATCGGCTCGGACGTATATCTGGATATGCCCTTCGCCAATCGCCTCTGCCCAGACGAAAACCTGCTCCGGCAGAACCGGGTCAAATTCAATGCAAGAGGGTCTAGGTGACGCACGGATGGGGAGCACGTGGCAACGGCCAGATGCTTCCCTGCGGACAACCAGATTGCCGACAGAAAGAGGGAGCGCGGTGAGCGCTCCCTTCCGTTTGGACTGGATTGGTGTCGGCGACGTCGTCAGCTCCAACCGAACGAATGCGCAACCACGACCGGTGGAAAGATACGCCTCCGATCAAGCCGGCCTCACCGCCAACCATATCATATGCCGCGCGCCGGATTTGCCGCGCGCCCGCACTGGCTTCTCTTCGGTCATAAAACCTGCCTGCTTCAGCCGGCGGGTGAAGGCTGCATCTGGTGCCGAGGACCAGACGGCGAGCACGCCGCCGGGGGTCAGCGCCGCCCTGGCCTCGCCCAGCCCCTTGGCATTGTAGAGCGCGTCATTGGACGGGCGGCTCAAGCCATCCGGACCGTTGTCGACATCGAGCAGGATCGCATCGTAGCCGGCTATTTCGACGCGGATGGCGGCGCCGACATCGCCTTCAAAAAACGTCACGCGCGGATCGGCAAGCGATGTCCCGTGCAGGTCGGCCATCGGGCCTCTGGCCCAGGCGATGACGGCCGGCACCAGTTCGGCGACCGTGATCCGTGCCGTATCGCCAGCGGCTTCCAGTGCCGCGCGCAGCGTGAAACCCATGCCGAGCCCGCCGATCAGGATATTGGAAGACTTGCGCCCACCGAGTTTTTCCAGCGACAGCGTCGCCAGCGCCTTTTCCGAGCCGCTCAGCCGGCTGTTCATCAGCTCGTTGGCGCCGAGCATGATCGAATATTCCGTCCCGCGCCGCTTCAGCCTGAGCGTCTCGCCGCTACCGGGAATTTTCGCTTCGTCGAGGAGTTCCCAAGGCTGCATGGCAAGGCTTTCGGAAGATGAGGGCGGCTTTGCGCCACCCCTTACATCCCGGGACCGGCCGGCGCCAGTCCCGTCAGGGCCTCAAGCAGCCCGGCCCCAGCCCCAGGGGCGCTTGCGCGACGGCGAGGAGACCACGCGGACCGGCAGCAGCCGCATCACCTCGTCGGCCAGCGCCTTGGCATTGAGCACCGCCTTGTCGAGGTTGGAGACCTTCGAGGCCTCCATGTCGTAGAGCGTCACGCCTTTGTCGAACATTTCGCGGAAGGCGGCGCGCTCGATCACCGGGGTCGCCATCACATCGACGCCGCGCTGGGCGAGCAGGCCCTTGATCGCCAGCAGCGAATGGGTGGTGACCATCGGGTTGACGCGGGAGAGCAGCACGGAATGGGGGATATCGACGCCGGTCTCCGCCTTGATCCGGGCGAGGATGTCGAGGATCTTGGCGGCCCCCTTGGCGTCCATGCCCGCACCCTGCACGGGGATCAGCACATGGTTGGAAAAGGCCAGGGCGGTAGCGGTAAGCTGGTTGCGCTCGCCGGCGAGGTCGATGAGGTAATAGTCGCGGGCACGGTCCATGCGGCGCATATGGCCTTCGAGCGCCGATGCCGTCACATGGTTGACCAGCGAGATCGGCCCCCGCGGCTTCGCGGTCTCGAACCACTGGCTGAACCAGTGTTGCGGATCGCTGTCGAAGACGGTGACGTTCAGGCCCATCTGGGCAAGCTCGGTGGCAATCAGCGCCGCGGCTGTTGTCTTACCCGCCCCACCCTTGGTGTTGGCGACAGTGATCACGGGCATACCAGGCGCTTCCTTTGTCCGACTCCAAGACGTGAGGAAAGCGTGTCAAGATATGGTTAATGAAGGGTTATTGGCCGGCAGTGAATATTAACTACCTAGAAATAGGTAGCGCCGCGTGCCAGCCAAATCGAACGGCCGAATTTTTCCGGGAACTTTCTCCAGACATTTTCATCCAATGCGCACCATCCCGGTCGGCCGGGTCGCTGCCGGATGGGACTGAAGCGCTTGGACCCATGGAGAATGAAATGTTGAAACAAGTTTTCGCCGCCACCGCCATCGCTGCCATGCTGGGCATGGCGGCAAGCGCTGGCGCCGCCGATGTGACGGACCCGCAGATCGCCCATATCGCCTACACCGCCGGACAGATCGATGTGACTGCCGCGCAGCAGGCGCTGGCCAAATCGAAGAACCCCGCCGTCATCGAATTCGCCACGACCATGGAGCGCGACCACAAGGCTGTGAACGACCAGGCTTTGGCGCTGGTCAAGAAGCTCAATGTCACGCCCGAGGACAACGATATCAGCAAGTCGCTGACGGCGGATGCCCAGAAGAAGCACGACGCGCTCGGCGCGCTGGAGGGCGATGCGTTCGACAAGGCCTATGTCGAAAACGAGGTCGCCTACCACAAGGCCGTCAACGGCGCGCTTGAGACGACGCTTATCCCATCCGCCGACAATGCCGAGCTCAAGGTGCTGCTGGAAACCGGCCTGACGCTGTTCAAGCAGCATCAAGAGCATGCCGAACATCTCGCCTCAAGCGTGAAATAGGCCGGCATGATGGGGCTGATCACCAATCTGAGGCGCGTGTCGATACTCGTCATCCTTACCGCTGCGAGCAGCGGTGTCGCGTCGGCTGCGGACTACGAGATCGCCATCGCGAAGATGAAGTTCGGCCCCACGCCTGCGGAACTCAAGGTCGGCGATGTGATCGTCTGGCGAAACGATGATATATTCCGCCACACCGCCACGGCGCGCGACAAGAGCTTCGATGTCGACCTGCCGCCGAAGGCGGAGGTGCGGATGACGATCAGCAAGGCGGGCATGGTGGATTACTACTGCCGTTTCCATCCCGCCATGGTGGGAAAACTCGACGTCCGGCAATAGCCGGGCGTTCCCTTGTGAGATAGGAATGCGGAGACGTAAATGCGTATGACAGCGGCGACGGAACGGGGGGCGGAAGCGGCGGCACTTTCCGATGCCGAACTCATGGCGATGGCGCGGGAAGGGGACGAGACCGCGATGCGGGTCATCGTGCGGCGTCATAACCAGCAATTGTTTCGCCTCGCGCGTGCCGTTCTCCGCAACGATTCCGAGGCCGAGGACGTCGTGCAGGCGACCTATGTCAGCGCCTTCACCAACCTTGCCTCTTTCCGCAATCAATCCCAACTCGCGACCTGGCTCACGCGGATCGCGCTCAACGAGGCGCTCGGCCGCCTGCGCAAGGCGCGTCGCACCACGGCACTGGAGGAACTCGACATGCCGTCAGGCAGCCGCAGCGCCAATCTCATTCAGTTCCCTTTGGCGATTTCCGCGCCCGATCCGGAAGCCGAGGCGGCGCGCAACCAGGCGCGGCGCCTGCTGGAACGCGCGGTCGACAGCCTGCCGCTCACCTTCCGCCCGGTATTCATCCTGCGCGACGTCCACGGCATGAACATCGAGGAGACCGCGTCGCTACTCGACCTCAAGCCGGAGACGGTCAAGACACGCCTGTTCCGCGCCCGCAAGCTGATGCGCGAGGCGATCGAAAAGGAACTCACTGGTTCGTTCGCCGCACTTTTCCCGTTCGATGGTATGCGTTGCGTGGCGATGGCCGATCGGGTGGTCGCGGCGCTCAAGGCGGGCTGAGGAAAGCCGCATGTCGCCGTCAGGGTGTCAGAAGCCACCCCCGTCTCACAGATCGAAATCCCCTCGACCAGATTGATCTTACCCCTCAATTCGATCGCCATCTCGGTGATAGGGGCGGCGTCCAAGGTGAGATAGATGAACGTCGATTTGCCGACGACCTGCAAGCGACAAGTAGAGCGCTGCGCCGGATATTATTTGGCACGGGCTGCCTGATCCTGCTTGCTGAGCGGATGGCCAACGATCTCGATGCGACTCGATGACCGCAATCCTGCCCCACACCACGAAAACAGGCGGAAAAATCCGGGGAAAATCGCAAAAATTGTGGCGGCAAGAGTTGAACGCAAAAGGAAATACAGAAAATTATTTATGAATATCAGTGAACTCTGATATTATCATGTTCTAATGGATTTATATTCATGCCGCGTTCATTATCAAAACCAAATAATGAGTAATACAGAGCGATATAGTTTCTGCGAGAGACAAAATCGAAGATCATCAACTATTTCTTCAAGCAACGGAGAATGAAAATGCTGAATATCAAGAATAGCAAAGTCGCATATGCAGCAATTCTCACTGTTTTCGGTCTGCCCGGCATCGCCTCGGCTTGCGAAAATTGGGACCTCGGCCGCTCCTTTACCCTTTCGCAGGGCAATGGTGCTGTCGTGACCGTCAAGAATATCCAAAGGGAGGGCAGGAAACTCAGCGCCTCCGCGAAGTTCAGCGGCGGACGAGGCGATCTGGACGGCTCGATTTCGGCCAACGGCCGGTTCAAGTTCACCATCGACTGGGACAACGGATCGTCGGGCGTCTATACGGCGCATGTGGAAGATGACGGCGAAGTTGTCGATGGAAGAACCTACGACAGGACCAACACCGCAAGCTGGTCGACCTGGACAATGCCCGCCATCGCCTGCGGCGATTGAGCCATCCCGCCGTCGGATCTGTGCGCGGGTGCGGCGGAAAATCTCCGCACCCTCCCACTCAACCATTGGCGCGGGCCATTCCTGCCGATGGACAGAGACTCGGAATGGGTCGCGCAGAACATCCGCATCATCTCAAATCGAAAAATCGGACTCAACGAACTTGATCTTGCCGGCAAACTGGATGGCCATTTCCGCCTCCGGATCGGCGTCGAGATTGAGGTAGACGAAGGTCGATTTGCCCGAAATCTGATAGCGGATTTCGTCCGCTCCGGAAAAGTGCGACTTGCCGACGAAATCCAGTTCGCCTGGGATGAGGGTGGAAAAGTCGATGATATCACGGCCTTTATGGGAGAAGTCGCTGATCAGGTCGCGGCCGCTCACCTCCAGCGTGGAATCGCCGGCATTGACATAGATGAACTGGTCCGCGCCGCCGCCGCCGCTCAGGAGGTCCCGGCCCGCGCCGCCCTGGAAGCTCTCGTCGCTGGTGCCGCCCTTTACTGTGTCGTCACCGGCCCCCGCCACGAGCGTGCCGGTGATGCGTCCGAGGCGTCCGTCATAGATGTCGGACTGGTCGCCTAGAAAGGCGCCAAGCCGTATCAGGCCCGAATTTTCGATGTGGAGCGCACCATCGCCGATGTTTGTGATGCCCGACGTGCTGCTCTTGATGGTGCCGCTGTTGGTGATCCATACGTCACCACTCGTCCCTTGCACCCAAATCCCTGCAGTATCACCGTTTATCATTCCGGTGTTTTCAAGGAAGACATCGTCAAGGGTTTCGAGGAAAATTCCGCGGAGGTCCGCATCGATCGTACCTGCGTTGGCAATGTAGCTCTCCGCACCATCTCCCAAGGAAAGTTGAAGCCCGTCCAAAGTCGCGAAGACCTTTCCGTGCATTTCGATCGTGTGTTCGGCGAAGTGTAGAGCAATCGCTGTACCGAGATAGCTTCGGACCACGCTGGATTCGCCGAGATAGATGCTCATGTACAGCGATGGGGCGGTCGTGCCGATATCGAGGCAGAGGTTTTCAGAAATGACCTGGCCATCGATATGCAAGACGGTTCCGAAGCCGCCGGCCCTGATGGTGGTACTTCCGTCCGTCGAAGCCACCAGGACTCCTGATTTGACGAAGAGGGCATCATCTTGGCCGAGATAGGCCCGGATGCCGGCGCCGATTGAATCCGAGTTGAAAATGTGCATTACCATGTCGATTCCCCGCGAAAACATAAAATTATGCGCGCAGAGCGGAATGCCGGCGCGATTGCACAGCCATCATCTACCGGAAATCGAGTTCCAGAAAAATTGGCAGGCGTAAGTTGAAGTGTCGTGACTCTTCGGCGTCAGGTTTTGACGTCGAGCTAATATAAAAAGCACAATACTGGCAAATATGGTCAAGTAAAGCGGGCGCCGGAAGAATGATTTGAAGGTCGGCTGAACTACTCCACGCTCGCCACCTTCTCCAGCCTCTTCAGCGGCTTGGCACCCTTCAACCGCTCCCCGATATCCTTCACGACCCTGGTGCTCGCCACGGTCAGCATGCGCGGGCGGACGAACACCGGCGCGGCGTCGGCGGTTTCTTCGGTCTTCTCGACAACGGGCTTTTCCTTGTTCACCTGCTCGGCGATCTCGGGGGCGGGATCGGCGCCGGGAATCTCGCGGATAGGCAGGCCCTGATGGGCGTAGTCCATGACCAGCTTGAAGGTCATCGCCGGCAGCGAGCCGCCGGTCATGTTGTTGGAGGACGTATAGTCGTCGTTGCCGAACCAGACGGCGGCGGCGAAATTGCCGGTATAGCCACAGAACCAGGCGTCGCGATAGCCTTGCGTCGTGCCCGTCTTGCCGCCGGTCAGCACGCCATCGACGGCCGCCTTGCGGGCGGTGCCGACATAGGGAATGCGGGTCAGCATGTGGTTCATGTAGTCGGCGGCCTGCTGCGTGAGCACCCGTTTGGCGGGTGGGGCGTCACGGTCGAAATCGTAGAGCACGTTGCCACCGTAATCGGTGATCTGGCTGATGCCGTGACGGCGCGACTCCAGGCCGCCTGCCGGAAAGACGGCATAGGCCGTGGCCTGATCCATGACGGTGACCTCGGACGAACCGAGCGGGATCGTCACGTCGTTGCGCAGCGGTGTCTCGACGCCGAACTTTTTCGCCAGCGCCACGATCTGGTCCATCGGCTTCTTGCCGAATTTTTCCTTGGTGAGGCGCACGGGAATGGTGTTGATCGATTTCGCGATCGCCGTCTGGATGTCGATCCGGCCGGCATAGCTGTTGCCGTAATTGCCCGGGCACCAGTTGCCCCAGCAGATCGGCGCATCGACGATCGGCGTCGTGGGTGTCAGGCCTTTTTCCATCGCCAGCGAATAGGTATAGACCTTGAACGACGAGCCGGGCTGGCGCAGCGCCTTGGTGGCGCGGTTAAACTGGTTCTCGCCATAGTCGCGGCCGCCCACCATGGCGCGCACGGCGCCGCCGTTCTCGATCACCACCATCGCGCCCTGCTTGACACGGTAGGTCTCGCCGTACTGGCGCAGGCCCGTCTCGACGGCCTGCTCGGCCGCATGTTGCAGCCCGGCATCAAGCGTGGTGCGCACAACAAGCGTATGGTCGGAGAAGTCTTGGCTGCGGGCCACATCCAGCGTCTGCTCATAGGCCCAGTCGAGGAAGAAATCGGGCGCCTCCTTGGTGCTGCGATCGACGGCGGTTGCGGGATGGCGGCGGGCATCGATCACCTCGCCCTCGGTCATCAGGCCACCCTGGACGAGGTTGGTCAGCACCTCGTTGGCGCGGGCGCGGGCAGCGGGCAGGTTGACGTGGGGGGCGTATTTCGCCGGGGCCTTGAACAGGCCGGCGATCATGGCCGACTCGGCGAGCGTGAGGTCGGGGAGTTCCTTGTTGAAATAGAACCGCGCGGCAGCCGCCGCGCCAAACGTGCCGCCGCCCATATAGGCGCGGTCGAGATAAAGCGAGAGAATCTCCTTCTTCGTCATATGCGTCTCGATCCACAGCGCCAGGAAGGCTTCCTTGATCTTGCGGTCGAAGGAGCGCTCGTTGGAGAGGAACAGGTTCTTGGCGAGCTGCTGTGTCAGCGTCGAACCACCCTGGACGACGCCGCCGGCGCGGGCGTTTTCGCTGACCGCGCGGAACAGGCCGAGGAAATCGATGCCGAAATGCTCGAAGAAACGACGGTCCTCGGTCGCCAGCACCGCCTTGACCAGATGATCCGGCAGCTCGTCGATCGGCACGGAATCCTCATGGATGATGCCGCGATGGCCGATGACATTGCCGTAGCGATCAAGGAAGGTGACGGCGAAATCCGATTTCTTGCGCCAGTCGCTCTTGGCGATCTCGAAGGCGGGCTTGGCGAGCGCCAGCATGGCGATCATGCCGACGGCGCCCCAGGTCAGCGCTTCGCCCGCGAGTTCGACCGGGATGCGCTTCCAGCCCTTGACGCGGAAACGCCGGAAAAAGATGGTGATCTCTTCCCATAAGTCGAGGAAACGAAAGCCGGCGGCCCAGAGCGTGGAGTCGAGCCAGGCATCGAGCCGCAGGAAGAAATGGCTCTTGAGACGCTTGTTCTTCAGGTCTTCGCCGTCGTCGGCCATTGCAGAATCCCAGGTAATACTGGCCAAAGTCGGCGCTTGGGTATAAACGCTGCGGCCTTGCCAGATGTTTGCCGATTTTCGCCCAAACAGCAAGAAGAAGACGTTTCACGCAGGACACGAATTCGCGATATGATTGAACCTGTTCCATTCTGGAAACAAAAGACGCTTCGCGAGATGAGTGACGCGGAATGGGAGAGCCTGTGCGACGGCTGCGGCCGTTGCTGTCTCAACAAGCTCGAATACGAGGATACAGGCGAGATCGTCTGGACCGACATCCGCTGCAAGCTGCTCGACGGCGACAGCTGTCGCTGCACCAACTATCCCAACCGCAAGGACTTCGTGCCCGATTGTATCCGGCTGACCGTCGAGGAGGTCGAGACGCTGACCTGGCTGCCGCCGACCTGCGGCTACCGGCTGGTGAAGGAAGGCCGCGACCTCTACTGGTGGCACCCGCTGCTCTCCGGCGATCCTGACACGGTACATGCCGCCGGCATCTCGGTGCGCGACCGGACGGTGGATGAGACCGATGTGGATTGGGACGACTACGAGGATCACGAAGTGGCCTGGCCGGGCGAGGTGCCGGAGAGTGCGCGGGCGAAGCAGAAGGCTTGAACGGGCCGTACGACACGCTACCGGGAAGGACAGGATGAGCAGCGAACGCCACACGCATTGGGAAAATGTCTACTCGACCAAGGGCGAGGCCGATGTCAGCTGGTTCCAGGAGACGCCGGCGATATCGCTTGAACTGCTGGCACTCGCGGATGCGAGGCCCGAAAATGCGGTCATCGATGTCGGCGGCGGGGCGTCGAGGCTGGTCGATAGCCTGCTGGACAAGGGTTTCACCGATCTCGCCGTTCTCGATCTCTCGGAGGCGGCCCTTGCCGCGGCGCGGGCACGGCTGGGCAAGAAGGGCGACGCCGTCGAGTGGATCGCCGCCGATGCGACGGCGTGGGAGCCGAGCGAGGCTGCCTATGACATCTGGCACGACCGGGCGGCCTTCCACTTCCTCACCGAGCCGGAGGATCAGGCCGCGTATATCGAACGGCTGACACGCGGGCTCCGGATGGGCGGCCATGCGATCATCGGAACCTTTGCACCCGATGGACCCGAGAAATGCAGCGGCCTGCCTGTGGCCCGGCACGACGCGGCCTCGCTTGGCGGGCTGCTTGGCCCGGGGTTTGCGCTGATCGATCACCGGCGCCACCAACACGCCACGCCGTGGGGCAGTATCCAGAAGTTCCAGTTCTCGACCTTCCGGCGCGACGGCTAACGGGCGCTTCGCCGGCAATTGCGGGCAGTCGGTCGATGATGTGCTGGTCGGGCCAACCAGCCTCGGACAAGCGCTGCCGCATAGCGTTCCTGCCCAAACAGGAGCCTCCCATGACGCAGCAAAACCCGGATGCATTCATCGATACGCTGATCACGGCGCCGAATCTTGCCGCCGTCCGCAGCATGGCCGACGACGCGCTGGCAATGAAGGATGTGACCGCACAGCGCCGCACGGTGGCTCTCGGGAGTCTCGCGAGCCCGTTCTTCGTGCCAAGCGCCAAGGCGCCGGGGCAGATGCAGCTCAATACGCTTCAGCTGCAATATTTCCTCGCCCAGGCGCGCGCCTCGGCAGCGCAGACGAACTCGGAGCGCGTGATCGTATCCGCGCCGATGAAATCCGGCTCGACCTTCATTTCGGCCGCGCTGGGCCATGCCTTGCAGCTGCCGAAGATGAGCCTTCTGATGCTGCTCGCCAGGCCCTACGATTATGCCGTTCTGGGCGCTGCCGCGCGGCCGCACGAAATCGATGAGCTGGCGCTGCTTAACGCCTGCCTGACCCCCAATGGCTTCGTGGCGCATCACCACATGGTGTGCACGCCGTTCCTGGCGCGGCAGGCGGAACTCTACAACCTCAAATTCGTGCTGATGAAGCGCAATATCTTCGATTGCCTGATCTCGCTGGACGATTTCTGCCTCAAGAATCTCGGTGAAGTCGATGGCAGCAATGTATCGGCTTATACCGAACTCAGCCTGCCGCGATACTGGTCGAAGATGGAATTCGAAGAGCGGATGAATCATCTGCTCGACCGTTCGCTGATGACGTATGTCCATTACCACGTGTCATGGGCGCTGCTGGAACGGGCTGGCCTGATCAAGCCATTCTGGATTTCCTACGAAAATGAGCTGATCGGCGACAAGGCGGAACTGGCGACACGCCTCAGCACGTGGCTCGGCTATGGTGCGGATGTGGCCGAGCGACTGTCGATGGCCTTCGAGCACGGAAAAGGCGACGCCGGAACGCATTTCAACAAGGGCGTTGCCGGGCGCGGAAGCGTGATCCAGGGCGCGGCGCGCAAGCGAGTTGTCGATACGTTCGAAGCCTATAGCGACCTGGCGGACTGGCGCCAAATTCTTGGGTGAGAGCGGTGGGCTGTAACGACGCAAGCCCGTCGCGCCAGTCCCGGGAAAGGCTTGGGCACTAATCTGGCCGCACCGTCCATTATGATAGGCTCATCCATGAACAATCTGGCTAGGAAAGACGCGCTCGACGAAGAGATCGTTCCGTTCCTGGGAGAGTTCGCGCTTGTGAGCGATGCTGCCGAACTGAAGTCGCTGGGCAATGGATTTCTCGGTCGTTTTCCGCCGCAGCGCAGGCTTGAAATCGCCTCCGTGCTGACTTGGTCGAATCCGTTTTTCCTCGCCGATATTCCTGTTGAGGCGGCGCAAAAGCTCAAGCTCAATCTTGATCAGTTCGCCGAATTCGTCATGCGCGCCAAGTTGACCGCGAGCCGGGCAAGGCAGCTTAACGTACTGGTCGCCTGCGCGCCGAAATCGGCCTCGACTTTCATCGAGAATGCGCTCAGAAAGGCGCTCGGCCTGCCGTCGGTCAGCCTTTTCACAGCCACGCCCACGGCATTTGCGGGCACGACCCTTGGCGCCAACCTGCGTGAGCAGGAAGCCGACGAGCTCGCGCTGATACGGTCTGGCCTGAATGGCCTCGGCTATGTCGCCCAGCATCACATGCGCTGCACGCCCTACTTCGCCCAGATGATGGGTATCTATAATATCCGTCCGATCGTCACGCACCGCAACCTGTTCGACACGATCGTCTCACTCGACGACATGGTCATGACCAACAGAACTGGCGAAGCGCTGGACGCCCAGAAGTATTTCGGCGACGGCCTTCCGGCGAATTACGCACGCCTCGACGTCGAGGACCGGCTGACGATCCTCGCGCAGCGCAACGCCGCATGGTTCATCCAGTTCTTCGTAAGCTGGAAGAAATGCGAACGGGCCGGGCTGATCAAGCCGCTCTGGATTTCCTATGAGCAGGATTTCCTCGGCGACAAGGCGGTGCTGGCCGCGCGGGTGAGCCGCCATCTCGGCACCGAATTCGCCGACCCAGTGAAGCTTGCCGACGCCTTCGAGGATAAGCGTGACGCCGATGCGCGGCGCTTCAACAAGGGGGTCGCCGGCCGCGGTCGTGAGATGCCGGAATCGGTGCGGGAGATCATCCTCAAGACCGCAGGCTACTATCGCGACGAGGAAGATATTTCGCCGCTGATCGGCGATTGACGCCTGCCGATTCCGGGCATCGGCCAAGCGCCAGTCTGGGGAAAGGCTCGGGCCATAGAATTCGGGATATTGGTTCATTGAAAGGGATGAGACGGCATGGACAATCTGGCGAGAAAAGACGATCAGGCACAGGAATTCGGTTCTTTCCTGCACGCGATATCGTCGGTTTCCGATGTGGCGGCCCTCGATGCGATGTGCCATGATTTTCTCTACCGGCAGCCGCCGCAGCAGGGCCTCGAATATTCCGCCGGCATGACCTGGGCCAACCCCTTCTTCCTGCCCAACATTCCGCGCGAGAGCCTGGATTTGCTGGCGCTCGACCGCGGCTATTTCGCCGAAATGGTGATGCGCGCCA